>UQBE01000065.1 GCA_900539155.1 uncultured Porphyromonas sp. | reverse complement strand
AAAATAAAAATTCTCCACGTGGGGATTTCGAAATATCCACGTGGAGAATCCGTTTCCCCCGACATAGCACCGTTTTGTATGTAGTCGAGTCTAAATTATAATGAGTCTGTTGACTTTTGCAATAGTCTCATTGTAGCGAACCAGCGTTGTATTTCTTCAGCCCTGCTTTGCGGGGAGTCTCCTCTAATCGCTAACTGCTATTTTTGCTACCTTTGCTCATCACTCGTCATACAGTCTAGATATAGAGACCCAGAACTATGCGACATCTCACGACCAGCCTGATAGGCTTGCTCTTACTCCTAACCTCTGTCGCTCTCGCACAGGCGCAGACACGTGCTATCACCAGCGATGGCTACGAGGTCATCCTCTACCCTAACGGCACGTGGGCTTATGCACAGGGGCAGCCAGCACCTTACCCCCAGCCAAGCATCGGGGGGGATGAGCCAGTTACTATCGAGAGAGGTGCTTCGGGACGGTGCGTCGGCATCTTGATACACCGCCAGTTGCTCTTCGTCCTTAATGACGGACAGCTGGAGGACCTATACATTTACGACACGCGCGGACGGCTCGCTTACTCCTATCGTGAGGGCGTCTATCAGCTCCCCTACGGGTGGCGCGTGCAGTATGAGCTGGGCTCCGAGCGGGTGCGTCAAGTGGGCCCTCACGCTTTTAAGTACCACTGGAGCTCAGGACAGCTAGAGCAGGTCGGGAAGTACGAGCTCGAGTATGACCTGCTCTCCAACCGTGTTACCAAGATTGGCGATTATGATGTCGAGTACGACTTCTTTACCAACCGCATCTCCGAGGTGGGCGATATAAAGATAGAGTATGACCACTTCACAAAGGGCATTAAAGAGATACGGGGTAAGGAGCGCAATGTCGAGGTTTACTTCCTGCGTGACGACAGAAGCCGTCCACAACCCTTCCTTTAGCCGGCGCGGATGCTTAGCCGTATCGACTTTGTAACCTCGTGGCGGAGCCTTCACATTACCTATATAATATAGGAGCTAAATCTATCATGCTGACCGAACCTCTGGAGAAGACACTGGATGCCTTTATGGAGTACCTGCGTCTGGAGCGCAACGCCTCGCCACTGACGCTGACGACTTATCGCCCTGCTATCGAGTCCTATATGGAGTGCGCTCTAGAGATAGCTAGTGATGAGTGGCTCCCATCGAGTAACGACCGAGACCTCGTGCGAAACTGGATCATGAAGCAGATGGACGAAGATCTGACAAGTACGACGGTGAATAAGAATCTAAGTGCCGTGCGCTCCCTGTACAAATATCTCCAGCTGCGGGGCGAGGTGAGTAGCAATCCCACGCATTATCTGCGTGGTCCCAAACGCGAGCACACGCTCCCCTCATTTCTCACGCAGGCGCAGGTCGAGGATGCTCTGGCGACTATACCCGAAGACCCAGAGGACTTCCTCTCTGTACGCAATCGGCTCATCATAGAGACAATCTACCAAACGGGCTTGCGCCGGGCTGAAGTGGCTAGTCTCGAGTCGCAGCAGGTCGACCTCGGAGCGATGACGCTACGTGTCGTAGGTAAGGGACGAAAGGAGCGAATTGTCCCCTTCGGCACGGACCTGAGAGAGAAAATGAGAGAATATGTCACGCTTCGGGACCGAAAGGTTGGCTCATCTCAATATTTTTTTGTTACTTTGAAGTGCGGACCGCTCTCAGGAGCTGACGTCTATCAAGTGGTGCACAAAGCACTCGAAGTAGTGCCGGGCTTGCCCCGCCGAGGAGCTCACACGCTGAGGCACTCTTTTGCCACAGAGATGCTCAACGCTGGAGCCCCAATCACCTCCATCAAAGAGCTACTAGGGCATAGCAATCTAGAGACCACCACACGATACACGCACACCTCCTTCGAGCAGCTTAAACAATTGTATCACGCTCACCCTAGAGCACAAAGTCAAGTATCAACAATGATCAACGTACACATCCAGTCTCTACAGTTTGATGCCAGCGAGGCACTTCAAGAGTTTGCTAAGAAGAAGATAGACCGTCTCGCTCGCTTTGATGACTCCATTAGCAAGGCTGAGGTCACCCTGCGCCTAGATAAGTCCAACGCTACCCAAGGCAAGATAGCTGCCATCCGCCTGATAGTGCCAGGATATGACCACTACGCTGAGAAGGGAGCTGCTTCCTTTGAGGAGGCTATCGACGAGGTAATCGACGCTCTCAAGCGTCAGATAGATCGCGCTAAGGCAAATAAATAACTAAACAAGCAGTGGTGAGTGGTCTGTAGTCTGTGTGTAGCAATCAAAACTCGTCGGAGCTGTGGGGACTCCATCCACTGACTACCGACTACGGACCACCCGCCACGATACAATTCCTCCCCATCGATAGAGCATTCTTTGCGAAAGAAGTCGCCCGAAAGTTTTGGTGTTTCCAAAATAGTTCGTATATTTGCACCCAGTTTGTGATGCCATCCATCTTTCAGAAGCGTCCAAAGGGTGCTGGCGATACGAACAAACGACTCTAAATGGGCAGTTACCAGAGTGGCCAAATGGGGCTGACTGTAACTCAGCTGGCGTAAGCCTACGGTGGTTCGAATCCATCACTGCCCAC
>UQBE01000064.1 GCA_900539155.1 uncultured Porphyromonas sp. | reverse complement strand
CATTCTTCCCTCAACACCGAAATCAGCTTTTCATTTATAATGCGTCAGCCCTGAGTTTATGCCCCAGACCTTTGGTGGGATCAAAATATTATTGTACCTTTGCAGGGCAATTGAGGACAGGGTCTCACAGAGGGTCCTAGAGTCTATTGTAATAAAATCATTTATAGAGTCTTTAGCTCAGCTGGTTTAGAGCATCACCTTGACAGGGTGGGGGTCGGCGGTTCGAATCCGCCAAGACTCACGAGATATACATCATCCCAACTAATAAAGAGACTATCGCTCTAGGTGATAGTCTCTTTTCTTATTGTATCTCTGGATGAGTGAAATATACGGATACGAGTTAAAGCGACATTATAGTAGTTAATTGTAGGTATTTTGGTATCTTTGTGGGGCAAAGGATAAGTCTTGCATCGTAAAAGGTCGGTAGTACGCTCGGAGATGTCCGCCCTACATTGCCCTTTTGTCGTGTCTAGACAACCACACATTAAAAAAAACTGATAACGTCACTCAAGTAAACCAAACGAACGAATATATATGTGGATCTTTAAATCATCGATCGGGAGAAAGTTCATCATGAGTATATCAGGACTCTTCTTGATTATCTTCCTATTGCTCCATGGCAGCATCAACTTACTGGCCGTCTACGATGCTATCAACGTGAATAGCGAGTTCCCCACGGACCTGTACAATCAAGCTTGCCACTTCATGGGTACCAATATCTTGGTACAGATTATGGTGCCCATTCTTGCGCTGGGCTTCATCGTACACATCATCTATGCAGCTTGGCTCACGCTACTCAATCGTAAGGCGCGTGGCAACGATCGCTACGCTATCTTCACTCGTGCTAAGATAGACTGGGCAAGCAAGAATATGTTTGTCCTAGGTGTCATTGTTCTAGGTGTATTGGTTTTCCACCTAACACACTTCTGGAGCAAGATGCAGCTACAAGAGTGGACCGGTGGTCAAAGCGCTGAGGGGTATCAGCTCGTCGTGCAGACCTTCAGTAATGTCTGGGTCTCTATCCTATACCTCGTTTGGCTCGCAGCTATATGGTTCCACCTCACGCACGGCTTCTGGAGCGCTTTCCAGACACTCGGATGGAACAATAAGAAGTGGTTCAACCGTCTACATGTCATCAGCTACATCGTCGCCACACTCTTGGTACTCATCTTTGCCGTTGTGGTCGTTTACTTTGGCTTCATCTACTCAGGGCCTGAGAGCCTTGTAGAGGCCGTTCCCTATGCGGGGTCTCCTGTAGCGACTCTTCCTATCATCTAATCTACGAACTATCTTAACCAACAGAGATATGAGCGAACTAAATGCCAAAATCCCAGCAGGTGCCTTAGCTGAGAAGTGGACTAACTATAAGAATCATCAGAAGCTTGTTAACCCCGCCAACAAGCGTCTCCTAGACGTCATCGTCGTAGGTACTGGACTGGCTGGCGCATCTGCAGCAGCCTCTCTCGGAGAGCTCGGCTTCAACGTGCTAAACTTCTGCATCCAGGACTCACCTCGCCGTGCACACTCCATCGCAGCACAGGGCGGTATCAACGCTGCAAAGAACTATCAGAACGACGGTGACTCCATCTACCGTCTCTACTACGATACCATCAAGGGTGGCGACTACCGTGCTCGTGAGGCAAACGTCTACCGCCTCGCAGAGGTGTCTAACGCAATCATCGACCAGTGTGTCGCTCAGGGCGTCCCCTTCGCACGTGAGTACGGTGGTCTACTAGACAACCGCTCTTTCGGTGGAGCTCAGGTCTCGCGTACATTCTACGCTCGAGGTCAGACGGGACAGCAACTACTCCTCGGTGCCTACTCAGCGCTCAGCCGTCAGGTACACAAGGGTAGCGTCAAGCTCTACACCCGCCACGAGATGCTAGACCTAGTCATCATCGATGGTCGTGCCAGAGGTATCATCGCCCGCAACCTGATCACTGGTGCTATCGAGCGCTTTGCAGCTCACGCCGTAGTCATCGCCACGGGTGGTTATGGCAACGCCTTCTACCTCACCACCAACGCTATCGCATCCAATGGTTCAGCCGCATGGCAGTGCTACAAGAAGGGTGCTTACTTCGGCAATCCCTGTATGGCGCAGATCCACCCGACCTGTATCCCTGAGCACGGTGACTTCCAGTCCAAGCTAACGCTTATGTCGGAGTCTCTCCGTAATGACGGACGTATTTGGGTACCCAAAAAGCTGGAGGACGCAAAGGCTCTGCAGGCTGGCACCAAGAAAGCAAACGATATCCCCGAGGAGGATCGCGACTTCTATCTCGAGCGTCGCTACCCCGCTTTCGGTAACCTAGTACCTCGTGACGTCGCTAGTCGCGCTGCCAAGGAGCGCTGTGACGCAGGCTTTGGAGTTAATAATACAGGCCTTGCCGTTTTCCTCGACTTCAAGTACGCTATAGAGCGTATGGGTCGTAATGTCGTCGAGGACAAGTACGGCAACCTCTTCCAGATGTACGAGCAGATTACTGCTGACAATCCTTACGAGACCCCGATGATGATCTACCCAGCTATCCACTACACGATGGGTGGTCTATGGGTCGACTATGAGCTACAGACCACTATCCCGGGGCTCTTCGCTATCGGTGAGGCAAACTTCTCCGACCACGGTGCCAACCGTCTCGGTGCTTCCGCTCTGATGCAGGGTCTTGCAGACGGTTACTTCATCCTCCCCTACACGATACAGAACTATCTGTCAGATCAGATTCAGGTACCGCACTTTAGCGTCGACCACAAGGAGTTTGACGAGGCGGAGAAAGCACTTCAGGAGCGCATCCAGCGCATCGTATCGATGCACGGCAAGCGCTCGGTCGATAGCATCCATAAGGAGCTAGGTCACATCATGTGGGAATACGTCGGTATGGCGCGCTCTAAGGAAGGACTGCAGACTGGCATCGAGAAGATAAGGGCTCTGCGTAAGGTCTTCTGGAGCGACCTGCACCTACCTGGCAAGGCCGATGACCTCAACATAGAGCTCGAGAAAGCTCTGCGTTTAGCAGACTTCCTCGAGATCGGTGAGCTGATGGCACACGATGCTCTCGACCGCGAGGAGAGCTGTGGCGGACACTTCCGCGTAGAGCATCAGACCGAGGAGGGCGAGGCGAAGCGTGACGACGAAAACTTTGCTTACGTCTCCTGCTGGGAGTACCAGGGCGAAGACAAGGAGCCCGTCATGCACAAGGAGCCACTCGTATATGAGTTTACAGAGCGTCTCCAGCGTAACTATAAGAACTAAAGTAACCCCGTAGACAAACACAGCAATGGATCACAATATAAATATCAAAGTCAAGGTATGGCGTCAGAGAGGTCCACGCGAGAAGGGACACTTTGAGACCTATGCACTCAACGATGTACCACAGAGTGCCTCTTTTCTTGAGATGATTGACATACTCAACGAGCAGCTCATTGCCGAGGATAAGGAGCCCGTCATCTACGACCACGACTGTCGTGAGGGTATCTGTGGTATGTGCTCTATGTATGTCAATGGACACCCCCATGGTCCTATCAGTGCCATCACCACATGTCAACTCCATATGCGCACCTTCAATGACGGAGACACGATTACTGTCGAGCCATGGAGATCTGCGGGCTTCCCCATCATCCGCGACTTGATGGTCGACCGCTCTGCCTACGACAAGATAATACAGGCTGGTGGTTACGTATCGGTCAATACGGGAGGCGTACCCGACGCCAACTCTATCCCCATCCCCAAGCACAAGGCTGACGAAGCTATGGACGCAGCCTCTTGCATCGGCTGTGGCGCTTGTGCTGCTGCCTGCAAGAATGGCTCCGCTATGCTTTTCGTTTCTGCCAAGGTGAGCCAGCTAGCTCTCCTACCACAGGGACGTGCTGAGGCGCACAAGCGTGCTAAAGCGATGATTGCCAAGATGGACGAGCTGGGCTTCGGTAACTGTACGAATACACGTGCCTGCGAGTTGGAGTGCCCCAAGAGCGTCTCCATCAGCCACATAGCACGTCTCAACCGCCAGTTCATCGGGGCTAAGCTGAGCGACTAGTCACCAGACTCTGTCGTAACGATACCGTTAGGTAGTGCCACTCACTCTAGGGAGAGAGGCACTACCTAATTTCTTTCTGTAGAGACTGGTGTAAAGGGGGCTCTTAGCAAGACTTTTGTTAACTTCGCCAAGTGAGATTGTTGCAAAAGTCAACAGTCTCACAATCTTGCTAGCAAGATTGTCTAGACTTTGCAGAAAGGATGAAGCACAAGGTGCTGAGGATGAGGCCTGAAGCTCACATACCTCCGTATGTGACCGAAGCCGAATCCCGAAAGCAACACGGCGATGCGCCTTTATGCAACAGTCTCCAAATGAATCAGTCCATAGCAATCGTATGCTAAGAGAGATACTATTAGTCGCCCTCGGAGGTGGTGCCGGCTCAGCCTTGCGCTACCTCACTGCCATACTGGTCGCGCACTACTACTCAGGGTCCGTACCTCTCGCGACCCTCGGTGTCAACGTCGTCGGATGCTTCCTTATCGGTCTTCTCATCGGCATCTGTGGAGGTGGCTCCCAGCTACGATTGCTCTTTGTAACAGGCTTCTGCGGTGGGTACACAACCTTCTCGACCTTTACGGCAGAGAGCTACACGATGCTCCGTGAGGGGTCCTACGGGGCTGCCCTCCTCTACGTAGGAGGTAGCGTGGTGGCTGGGCTACTCGCTCTCTGGCTGGGACTATGCCTTGCCAGACTACTGAGACTATAAGGTTTAGAGAATCGAGACGGCAAATAGCCCGCGGACAGCTTCGACCGCTCCGACACTTCCGAGAGTTTCTTCTGGAGGGGTTTGCGACTCTTTTTTCCGTACAAGTCAAAACGGCACTATGTCGGGGAAAACGGATTCTCCACGTGGATATTTCGAAATATCCAG
>UQBE01000063.1 GCA_900539155.1 uncultured Porphyromonas sp. | reverse complement strand
GCACGTATGACTCCAGAGGAAATCTTCGAAATAGAATTATAATGCGTCAGCCCTGTGGAGGAGCTAGATTTCGCAAATCAGACGACAAGCTCTCTGGAGAGCTTCGCACATCCTCCTAGAGCGGGCAGGAATTACTTGCGGAGCGGTTGTCATCCTTTCTGCAAAGTCTAGACAATCTTATAAGCAAGATTGTGAGACTGTTGACTTTTGCAACAGTCTCTCCCTAGGAGCGTGTCAGATAAGCTCGTGCAGTATGCAAAAAGGTCCTCAAAAGCGTGGGAAGACACCTTCGAGGACCTCTGTCAGGAATGCGCGACGATGGAGTTAAGAGTCCGTCTCGAGGAGGTCGGGACGGAGTGCTTGCGTGCGGGCTATAGCCTGCTCATGCTCCCACTGCGCTATGCGCGCTTCGTGGCCACTGAGCAAGATATCAGGCACGCGCCACCCTTTGTACTCAGCCGGGCGGGTGTACATAGGCGGTGTGAGCAGACCATCCTGAAAGGAGTCGCTCAGCGCACTATCCGCATCGCCAAGGACGCCTGGTATGAGCCGGATGGTCGCATCGGCAATGATCGCCGCCGCCAGCTCGCCACCGGTCAGGACGTAGTCGCCGATGGATATCTCCCGTGTGATGAGATGCTCACGGATACGATGGTCCACGCCTTTGTAGTGACCGCAGAGGATGATGATATTCTCCATGAGACTCAGCTCATTGGCGACCGCCTGCGTAAGCACTGGCGCATCGGGCGCCGTGAAGATAACCTCGTCATAGGGCCGCTGGCTACGCAGCTCGGTGATGATGCGGTCGACTGGCTCGATGGATATGAGCATCCCTGCAGCACCACCGTAAGGGTAGTCGTCGATACGCCCCCAGCGGTTGGTCGCATAGTCGCGGAGCTGATGTATATGTACCTCGGCAAAGCCTTCTCGCTGTGCCCGCCCCACGATAGAGGTCGAGACAAAAGGCTCGATCATCTCAGGCAGTACGGTGATAATGTCTATGCGCATATAGGCGTGTGGTGGAAAATGTGTAACCCTTTGTAGGGGCGGACCTGCGTGTCCGCCCTCAAGGCGTACAGCGCTCCGACGAGGACGGGCGGACACGCAGGTCCGCCCCTACAAAGGGTTACTCGTCTCGTTTTGACGCAACGCTTATGCGAAGGTCAGCTCCTGAATCAGGCGGGGGCACTTAGCCCACTTGTCAATCATGAAGAGGACGTAGCGAATGTCTACCGAGATGGTGCGCTGTAGGTCAGGCTCAAACTCGATGTCGCCACTCATAGCCTCCCAGTTACCGTCGAAAGCAAGACCGATGAGGTTACCGTTCTTGTCGAAGACGGGGCTACCGGAGTTACCACCCGTGATGTCGTTGTCCGAAAGGAAGCAAGTCCAGAGGTGGTTCCCCACACCGTAGGGTGCGAAGTTAGCAGGATTGCTTAGTAGCTCGAGAATCTCAGGCTGTACGGCAAACTCGCTGCTGTTGGGGTTCTGCTTCTGGAAGACCCCACGCTCCGTCGTGAAGTAGTAGTACCACGCACCATCTCCTGGCTCGTAGCCGAGGATGCGACCATAGCTCATACGCATCGTGAAGTTTGCATCAGATGGACGCAGAGCCGTGGGTTGGAACTCACTCATAGCGGCAAAGAGCTCTCGCTTGCCCTTCTCAATAGCATGGTTGTACTCCATATACTTATCGATCAGGGTTGAGTAGTACATCAGTACGCTCTGGACGAGCTCCTGTACAGGATCATTAGCTAGGGTCTCCTTGATTTTGTTTGGATCCATAGCTAGCACCGCCATCATCTTATCTTCATAGGGTACGACACTATTGGCAAAAAGTTCCTCAGCATAAGCCTTGTAGTCACCGCCAAAGCGCTCATCGATGATCTGATAGATGAAGGGGAGGTTGTCAGCAGGTAGCTTCGTACGGAGTAGAGAGAGCATAGCGGGGAGTACCTCACGGTCTAGGTTGGGGAGGTAATCCTTGTAGAGGTCTTTCAGCTCCTTCTTGTCGCCAGAGCCTGCAGCTACCATAACTTGATAACCGAGCCATACGATCTCGCTACCGCTCAGCATCGTCTCGATCATATAGTTGAGCTGACGATTGTAGGGAGCAGCCTCCTCATAAGCACGCTTCAGGTCGGGTAGGATGTTGCCGTAAGGCTTGCCTGTCTGAGCGACCCACTGAGTGAATGCCTCCTCCTCGGCGCGCTTGCGGTCTACGACATGGAGCTTCTCCAGACCACGGTTCATACCGATAGAGTTCTTCCAGTAGTTAGAGCTCTGAGCATACTTGCTAGCGTACTTGATGCGGGTTGCCTGGTCAGCCTCCATAGCGCGCTTCCAGATCTCCTGCTTGACGCCTCGTGCCTCGATGCGAGGAGCGTTCTCATTCTCGATACGGTCGATGACACCGTAAGAGGTGAGGTAACGGTCAGTAGAGCCTGGGAAGCCAATGGTCATCGCGTAGTCCTGCTCCTGGTAACCCTTTAGAGAAACCTTTGTGTAGTATACAGGACGGTAGGGCTTGTTGCTAGCTGCGTACTCAGCGGGCTGGTTGTTGGCATCAGCATAAACGCGGAAGACGCTGAAGTCGCCCGTGTGGCGAGGCCACATCCAGTTGTCCGTGTCACCGCCAAACTTACCGACGCTGCTCGGTGGGGTCATCACGAGACGTACATCCTTAAACTCGTCGTAGATGACGACATAGTACTTGTTTCCAGCGTAGAAGGGGGTTACCTCGACAGCGTCAAAGGGTGACTTCGTGTACTCCTTGACGATCTCCTCAGAGACTTTGTCGATCGTCTCCTGACGCTTAGCCTCATCGGTGATACCAGCGACAGCCTGCTCGATGCGAGCCGTCACATCGATCTGCGCACGGAGATACTTGACAGAGAGTCCTGGGATGGGGAGCTCCTCACGGAGAGACTGTGAGGCGAAGCCGTCACGTAGGTAGTCGTGCTCTACGGTACTCTGGCTCTGTATGGCATCGTACCCGCAGTGGTGGTTCGTAAAGAGTAGTCCTTGGTTGGAGACCGTGATACCGGTGCAACCACCGCCGAAGATGACGACGCCACGTGCTATCGAGGGCTTGTCTAGACTGTATAGCTCGTCTAGGGAGAGGTTAAAGCCTAGCTCACGCATACGAGCTTCGTTTTGCTCATTGAGCTCACTGAGTACCCACATGCCCTTGTCGGCACGTGCTGTGGCACTGCACACGAGGAGTGCACAGAGGGTCAGGAGCAAGGTCTGTAGTTTGTTCATAAGACGCTTATCTATTAAAGTTAGTATTCTATTTCTGCTTAGTTAGTTCGTTAGGATTAGCTCCAGCGCATCCGCTTTGGTACGCTTTTGTAGCCACTCTTCGAGTTTTTTGCGCTCAGCAGGCGCGAGGCGGTGTGTCGGTGTCGTCACGAGGATGTGGAGGACAGAGTCCTGTCCTTGGATAAACTCCATCGAGGGCATCAGCCGCACCTTGCTAATATCGGTAAATACCGCTCTCGCCTCATCGCTTACATCGTGCGTTAGAGACTTGTAGTAGTCGTAGCGTAGGAGCGTACGCCGGAGCGAGTCAATCTCAGCGCGCTGCTCCGAGGCGGTGCGCTCGGACCGCTCGTATAGGTCACGTAGCAGGACACCGCCCAGCTGCTCGTAGTCCGTAGGAGTCTCGTTGTCAATCCCCTGATGCACCTGTAGGGAGAAGTTGGACAGCCCGTAGCTAGGCAGTAGTGTAGCGATGCTGTCTATCGTCTGCGCGGAGAGTGGCTTGCCAATCAGGACCAGGTCTATATAGGCTGGCTGGTCTCCCTCAGCGCGGACGAACGACTGCCGAATCACCTGATGGGCAGGTGGCGCAAAGTGGTCCGCAACAAACTGCCTAGCGCGCTGCTCCTGATAGGAGTCGCGCACGATGCGAACGCTCAGATAGATGCTCGGGATGAGCGTGCAAACCGCAATGATGGTTATCCAGCGGTAGCTCCGCTTGCGCGTTTCTCCCGAGGAGACAGGCTTCATAGGAAAGCGCATGATGCGCACCATCACAAAGGTGGCAAAAGCGATGAAGACCGAGTTAATAATATATAGGTAGATAGCACCGAAGAAAAAAGGCCAGTTGCCCGTAGCAATGCCAAAGCCCGCCGTACAGAGCGGGGGCATCAGAGCCGTAGCAATAGCGACGCCGGGGAGCACCTGCCCCTTGCTCTTGCTACTCCCTGCGATCAGACCCGCCGCACCTCCGAAGAATGCAATCAGCACATCATACAGCGACGGCTCCGTACGTCCCAGTAGCTCACTACCAGGCTGGTCCAGAGGAGTCAAGAGGAAGTAGATCGTAGCTGTCAGGATACTGAAGAGTGTCGTCAAGGCGAGGTTACGCAGCGACTTACGGACGAGATCGAGGTCGGCAATGCCAAAGCCTAGACCGAAGCCGATGATTGGACCCATCAGCGGAGAGATGAGCATGGCGCCGATGATAACTGCCGTCGAATTGACATTAAGTCCGATAGAAGCGACGAGGATGGCGCAGATGAGGATCCAGAGCTTGGTACCGCGAAACTCTACATCCCCCTTGAGCGACTCAATGGTCGCCACATCGCCCGCCTTGTCATCGCGGAAGTCTAGTAGCCGACGTAGCCACCGCCAGGCACTCATCCACCAGATTTTTTCCTCTGGCTCCTCAGCCTTGGTCGTAGACTCCTTGGGGGCTGCGACCTTTTTCGTTGGGACGGTCGTCTCCTTTCTGGTCGTAGCGGGTGCACCGCTTGGGGAGGGTGCTTGGGGAGCTGTGCTAGCGACGGACGCTTTTGGTGTCGTGGGGAGCTCCTTCTTGCTGGGTGCTGGTCTATCGACTGGCTCCTCGTGGGTCACTTTATGGTACATGGGTGTCGTCGGGAGCTCTTTCTTGCTGGGTGCTAGTCTATCGGCTGGCTCCTCGTGGGTCACTTTATGGTACATGGGTGTCGTCGGGCAGCTCGTCAGCTCGTCAGCCATGGGCTCATGGTGCTGGTGTTGCTGAGAGCGAGGCGCCTGCTGATGCGTGCGGAGACGCTTCATCACGTCAATTGTAGAGGAGGAGTTGTCGGTAGAGGACATAGGATAAACTGAAGGGTCACACTATTGGAGTGCTAAGGTACTCATTTTTGACGTAAGCGGACAGCACGCACGGGCTGACTTGCAGGGCGCGTATATTCAATTAAGAAATGCAACGCTGGATCGCTACAATAATTTAGACCCGACTACATACAAAATGGTCCCGTGTCGGGGAAAAACGGTTTTCCACGTGGATATTTCGAAATCTCCACGTGGAGAATTTTTA
>UQBE01000062.1 GCA_900539155.1 uncultured Porphyromonas sp. | reverse complement strand
GTCCGCCCCTACACAAGCTACGTCAGCACGACAATTCCACTCATCAAACGCTGTACCCCCGATCTGTAGGGTCGCTACACGTTGGATTGACGACGGATTACTCGTGACTGAATCGTTTTCGCCATACCCCCCTTTACGATGACAGACCGCCGAGATGCCTGCGTTAGGCACCCCGACGGTCTGTCTTATTTGTAGGAGGCTGGGCGACGCGCTCGAGCGTGTCGCGACCTCTTGTGGTCAGTCTCTTACTCGATGATGAGCGGACGGAGGACGACCTCACCCTCTAGTGAGGTGATGCGTGCTAGGTAGCGACCTGCTAGTAGCTGAGCTAGGGCGATCGTTGTCTCCTCGCCCTCAGCCTGCGTCGTCGAGAGCAGTGCTCCGTCAGTAGCAAAGAGCTCGATGGTGCTGCCGACACGCGTGCGGACGGTGACGTAGTCACTAGCGGGGTTCGGGTAGAGGGTCGTCTGTACGCTGAGCGTAGGAGCCTCTACATCAGTCCTGCCATCCATAGTGACACGTATCTGGTCTACGAGGATAGCACTAGAGCCATGGACCACAGGGACAAGAGAGAGCTGGATGGTCTTGCCCTTGTAAGCAGAGAGGTCTGCTGAGATGAGCGTCCAGTCTTCTGAGTTTGCATCTTGTGGAGCTATTAGCTCTACGGGCTTACCATTAAGCTCAGAGACCATCACCTTGAGCTGGTCTGCCTTCTTGGCACTGAAGAAGCTCGAGATGTAGCAAGAGATAGTTGGCTTTACGGCGTCAGCTGGGATGACGAGTGGCGCCGAGAGAAGCTCATTGTCTGGTGTAATATTCAGACCATCAAAGCCTTTAAGCTGTCCAGTCATAGGGTCAAATTGTGCCTTATTGGGATAGAAGGTGCCAAAGGAGATTAGGCAGTCATCGCTATTCTCAGCACCAATCTTCTTCTTGAACGTGAGTCCAAGACGCTCGAGGAACCCCTGACCAGTGAAAGACTCGAAGCCAGTGCCGTCGCCATCGTTGTCAATGGAGCGCCAGCCCTTGTCGAGCTTATCTTTGGTATCCATGCGAGCTTCAAAGGGGAATGTCTCAATAGGCTTAGAGACGGTGATCGTCGTCTTGGTGGTGGCGCTACCGTTCTTGTTCGTTACCGTAGCTTTGAGCTCGTAGGTGCCGACCTTATCGGCGGAGACGGTGTACTCCTCATCGTTGACTTTCTTCAGGGTGACACCCTCGGGAGCCTCCCAGACTACACTGGTGACTGGGGCGACAGATCTATAGAAAAGGCGCATCGTGAGCGTCTCTCCCTGATAGAACTCTCTCGGACCCTGGAAGGTCACTGTCTTGGGCTCAGACTCCTCACCTATAAAGAGGTTCATAAGCTCTACGAAGTCTGGGAACTCAGGGTCTTTCGTAATTACCTCATTGAAGAGGCGAATCCACTTATTGCCTGGGCCAACTAGGGCTAGCGTGGGGTATCCTGACACGTCAATGCCGAGGATGTCGTCCATCCTTTTGTCAGAAATGATGGGATAAGGGACGGGCTTGCCATCGGAACCCTTGGTCCAGTCACCTTGCGTCTTGCGGTCGTTGAACTTTGTCTCGTCACCCTTGATAGCCTCGAGGGGCTCTCCACTCGCTTCGACCCAAAGGACTACGATCTGGTTAGTCCCCTTGGGACCGAACTTCTCATAGAGCTTGTCTAAGATGCCTGCAGCGTGTAGTGACCAGCAGGGGCCACACCAAGTAGCAGAGAAGTCGAAGAGGATGAGCTTGCCAGACTTGAGGATGGCATCGATGTCATACTCCTTTCCGTTGATGTCCTTGGCTTTGTACTCAGAGGTCTTGAGTTTAATCAGAAGATTCTTTTTATCGTTGACAAGAGGCTTGACAGCTCGCAGGGAGGAAGTCTGGGCGAGCTGGAGCTCCTGCATAGAGACCTCCTGCTGTGCCGTAGCCTCAGTCGTTGGGAGGAGCATACCTCCAACGAGTGCGATGCTTAGGGATAAGCGTGTGAATAGTTTGTTCATTCTAGTTATTTCTTTGGATTGTTAGTGATATTAGCTTGTTACTTCGTAGCAGGAGCTGGGTGTAGCTCTGCCTTGGCAACTTCGTACACCTCACCCGTCTTGTGATCGTAGAGGATAGCTACGACGGCGCAGTGGTCAGGATTGACGACCTCACGCTCGATGGCACTGGTCTTGTCGTAGTTCTGACCGAGCTGGTATGCCTCGCCATCGATGCCGTTGAGCGTCTGACGGAAGATGTGGTTGTGCTGGAAGTCATTTATGACTTTCGTACTGATGTGCTGAGGAGCTACGATATTGTCCTCAATGAGCCAGAGCTGTAGGTATAGCTCTGGAGCTGTAGCAGCCTCGGTCTGCTCGAGAGCAGTAGCGGTGCAGCGGGTAGTCACCTTACGGTCACTCTCAGAGACCTGCAGATCTATCTTGTAGAGCTGCGGGAGCTCGCGGACGGACTGCATCACGGCTGGCCACTGGGTATAGCTGTCGCTATAGGTCTTGCCCCCGCTGCTGGCGAGTGAACGGCGATTGAATGTAGCGACAGGTAGCGAACCACCCGCCTGGAGGCGCTCGAAGTAGGTCGCTGCCTCGGGGCTATATAGTCCCTTGGGGTCTTCCTCGGGCGGAGTGCCGACATCAGTGGTGCTCCCGTGTAGTGCTACGATGACGACTTTGTCTCCATACGCCTCGGCAGCCTTGGTGATACCGTTGGCCGCTTTCGGGCAGTTGATACAGAGCACCCCGCTGTAGTCCTCGATGAGTACGGCGCGTCCCTTGGTGGTCTCCATCTCATTAGGTATGAGTCGCTCACTCTCTGGCATCGGCTTGCAGGAGACGAGGATGGTCAGGGCAAGTGCCGTGAGTATGGTATAGCGTGTAGATAGTTTCATCTAAATATATAGTCAAATGGGTGAATGAAGTGACGGGACTCTAGAAAGAGCCGTTGTAGCTTAGGTAGATACCCTTCGTCTCAGGCATATAGCGGCATACACCACCCGAGCAGTTTATACCTGCTCTCGTGCGACCGTAGCCGAGCTGTAGGCGGTGATTGCCCTTGGCGTAGGTGAGTGAGCCCATGTAGTAGTGCTCCTTGGTTACATCGATGTTGTACTGATCAGATAGGGTGAACATCCAGTGAGGAGCGATCGATAGCTCAGCCAGCCCGAAGAGCCAGCTACCCTCTGCCTGACGGCTGTAGAGGTACTGTAGCTCGGTGCGTAGCGTGTAGCGTGGTGCTAGTTTAAACTTGCCATCGAGGACGAAGATGTTGCTATAGACGAGCGGGTTATTGATGGCGTGTCCCTCTACCACCTGCTGGTTATAAATCTGGTGGTAGTACTCGAAGGTCATCGAGACGGTACGAGAGAACTTCTTACTTAGCTCGAAGTTGAAGTCCGAGTAGTAGAGCTCGCCCATACCGAAGAAGGGGTGCTCATAGCCATCCGTGCCGTAGAGCTTGCCCTCATCAGCGCCCAGTGGTAGGCGGTCGGTAGCGACGCTCTTCAGCCCCCTCACATGAGCATAGTTGACCCGTAGACCGGTGCCGTACTTACCTCCGAGGAGAGTCCCCCGTGGAATGGTATAGCGTACGTCACCCTGTAGCGCCCACTCGCCATCCGGCTGTGTAGCGTAGGGATAAAGTGCCGCGAGGGTGTAGGTGTGATTGGCCGTAAATGCGGGCAGATGGTTAATATGTAGAGGCGTACCCACCGAGGAGCGAGCTGAGAGGAAGTTAAAGTTCTCGCTTCGCTTAGCTTGTAGCAAGAGACTCAGACCACGCTGTGAGTAGGAGGTCGAGAGCATAGCCACAGAGCCTGGGGAGTAGATGTAGTGGTTCGTCGCAGTAGGGTCGCTACTCTTGTAGGCGTACTCGCCATTGAGGACCCATCCGCCTAGCGTAAACTTAGCACGGCCCCCGAAGGCGTGTACCTGACGAGGCAGGTTAAGGCGCATCGGTTGCGTCATACCTGCGGGTGTCTCTACAGGGATGACTTCATCGTCCTCAACTTTGTTCACGTAGGAGCCACCCAGTGTGAGCGTCATCTGGTTGTCTCTGAGGGCGGGTGCCCACTGGTGAATAGCTAGCTCGCCATCAGCACCCGATATGAAGCCACGCTCCTTGTTGAAGAGGCGGAAGGTGCGATCGAAGTAGTTGCGTTGCTGTCCCGTGAATCCCTTGAGGCGTACACCGTCATAGGGAGTGAGTGATACGTGGATGCCTCGCACGGCATTGTCGATGCCGAGGGTTCGCTCCTCGTAGCTACGGAAGAGGATGCCAGAGCCGAACTGGTCGTAGAAGTCTCCCAGCGTGACCTCTCCGTACTTACCGATGAAGCCCTTGAGGTGTAGGTGTGGGATGCCGCGACCCTGCTCGGGCTCATGACCGGGCATCGGGCGGAGTAGCTCTTCGTAGCGCAGTCCCAGCTCGAGATAGTTGTTGCGTAGTGTACCAGTTACGTAGCTATTTCCCATCCACGCTTTGTAGCCGTTAGCCTTGCTGTCTAGGGAGAAGAGCATATCGCTCTGCACGCTAAAGGTGGGCTTGAACTGGTCCCAGGGCTTCCACTCGCTATCACTTTGCGCCGTGAGCGCAGATAGTCCAGCGAGGCAGATAGAGGTAAGGAGGCAAAGGTGTCGTACGAGATGTAGCGTCTGTCTCATATAGTCAGTGTCTTGTGTCTAAGAAAAGAAGAGGTGAAATAGAAGGGTCGTAGATTAGAGCCGTCAGCATGCGAAAGCATCTCAGAGGAGAGCGCCTAGCGCACCACCAGCGGTGGTGACTAGGTCCTCTCCTCTTTTTATGGCTCGTGGGAAGTAAGTTACTCCTCAGTGGCTTCTAGTAGCTCACGCACCTTAGCGATCAGCTCCTGCTCTCCGCCGTCGGTGTACCCGCTATGAGAGAATGCGACACGCCCCTTGCCATCGATGACGAAGACATGGGGGATCATGTTGACGTTCATCGCCCGCTTGAAGTCCCCGTTGGGGTCTAGGAGCACCTCGTACTCGAAGCCTAGGGCATCGACTAGAGGCTTGACGCGGTCCGCGTTTTGCCCCTCATCGATAGAGACGGCGATGAGCTTGACGCCGGTCTCTTCCTGCCAATCTACATAGTCCTCGTGAATTGCCTTGAGCTCACGGAGACAAGGCTTGCACCAGGTGGCGAAGAATGAGATGATAAAGGGCTTACCATCGTTACTTAGTTCGCTTGTGTTGACTACATTGTTCTGCAGGTCCTTGAGCTCGACCTGTGGTAGCTGTGCCTCAGCTACGGTGACTACTATGAGAGATAGTAGGATAGTTAGTACGTGCTTCATATTTGTGTCTGTTTAATTATGTGTATGTATTACTTGACGGTGATAGCTAGATTGATTGTCCACTTGAGCGTCTCGCCCTCTCCCGTCAAGGGGGCGAACTCGATAGTCATGCGGTTCTTATAGGTCTCACCCGCTTTTGTGTTTAGCTTGATGTGCGTGTTTAGGGGAGTCATCTCACCCTTCTCCTTACCGAATTCTATAGCCTCGTCGTCGGCGGTCAGCGTAACTTTAGCGGTAAAGAGGGTCAAATTCTTAGCCTGCTTGCATTGCTCTCCTAGGCATACCCCACCATTGATAGGAGTATCGAAGGTCATCCGTCCATCGTACTGCATAGTCTGGAGGACACTAAAGAAGAGCTCAGGGTCATAGCTCCGTGCATCTTCCTCAGATATGGTAGCAACATAGTCAATGGTGCTCCCCGAGGGATACTTTCGTCCGTCTAGTTTGTTAAAGATGGTTACATTCTTCACCTCAGCGACCGTAATAACGCAAGTAGCCTTCTTGTCGCCCGCCTGAGCCGTGATGGTAGCTGTGCCTGGAGCGACAGCCTTGACAAGTCCTGTCTCTGAGACAGTAGCTACGCCGGCGTTGTCAGATGTAAAGGTCACCTTAGCATCTTGAGGAGTGACTGTAGCGGTGAGCTGGAACGTCTCTCCAGGCTGCAAGGTAGCAGTGGTCTTTTTGAAGGTTAAGTCTGTTACTTCGACCTTTGGGTTCAGTGCATCGGGACCACAAGAGGTCATGAATGCTAGCGTCAGGAGTGCTAGCGTAAGAGATAGATAAGTTGCTTTCATATTATGGATAGTTTTTAGAAGAACATTCGTGTTTATCGCTCAAAGATAGTAATTCTATTCGAAATAGAGACACTATAGCAGGGCTGACGCATTATAAATGAAAAGCTGATTTCGGTGTTGAGGAAAGAATGAAGAGCCTAAAAAGGGGACTCAATATAGTCACAAAAACTCTTCATTTT
>UQBE01000061.1 GCA_900539155.1 uncultured Porphyromonas sp. | reverse complement strand
AAATAACTACGATATAAGGAGTTAGAAGGCTTGGTTTACAACCCTCCCTCTCCGCTTTAAGTACTTTGGCAGCACCGCCAGAGAGCACTACTAAAAGAATCAAAGCATCGTAATTCTAACGAGTTACGATGCTTTTTTTTTGTTTTATAGACCGTAGATTCAACTATCCAGTGTAACTGAATTGCTTTCATCGAGCTTTTGATAAAAAAAGCTGTCCAGGAGTTAGTAAGTTTAGTTTCTTGCGAGGTCTGTTATTAAGGAGCTTTTGTACTCTTCGTCCCATTCCTGCGGAGAAGTGATTTGACTTTTGCGGAAATGTCATTTGACTATTCCCGAGAAGTCAAGCGACTTTTGCGGTGGGGGGGGAATGGGACGGTCAGTGCAGCTGGAGCTAGTGGGAGCGCCAGAGCTGGCGGGGAAATTGGGGACGACTAAGTCGCAGGCGGGACGCACGGCCCTCATCTCTCGTCTCTAGCGTCTCCTCTCTAATCGTCTAGTCGCTAGCCAGACTATCCAGACAGCCAGGACGAAGGGTGCTGTAAGTGGCACGATGCCTAGACGGAGGGCGAGGAGCTCCAAGGCGACGGAGAGGGCGACCGCTATGACGGCTCTCAGTAGCGGTTGCTCACGGCTACCAGACCAGTAGATGGCGCACAGTACGGCATTGTAGCCGAGCAAGCCCTCCCGCCACACAACCTCTGGCACGAGCGGGACCACCAGCATAGGCAGGAGTGCTCCCAGTAGCGCGTAGAGTGCCTTGCGCCTTGAGTCATAGAGGAGAGCTAGCAGGAAGAGGATGCCTGTGAGTAGACTGGGTTGTAGCATCACCTGCCCTAAGCTTTCGCCAAAGGCGACTCCTAGCATCTTCCACCACGCTTGTGGCTCTAGGAGCGCAGGAGCACCCACGAGGCGACCCAAGCCCTGAGGGTCTAGCAAGCTAGCCAGGAGGAGTAGCCATACGGCTAGGATAAATGGGGCTGTAAGTCCAGGGATGTGCCCACGACGTAGGAAGCTGCACTCCAACCATGTCGAGAGAGCTGCTCCGACTATGAGCAGTAGCACCGCAACCCACGAGATCTCCCAGAAGACCCCGATGGCGATGCCTACGAGGGTGCCGTTGAATCCGTAGAGCCCCTCCTCGATTTCCTCTGCCGTGTCGCGCCAGAGAGAGGCGACGGATCGAGAGACGAGACAGCCTAGGAGGGCTAGCAGTGCCTGCTGCCACGAGTTGCAGCAGAGCCCCGCCAGGATGAGGGCTCCCGAGAGAGCATTCTTTACGAGGAAGACTTGGCTGAATCCTCGCAAGAGGGTCACGAGCTCTTTGTATAGAAAGCTTATCATAGTTGTGTTGAGTCTGATGCGATATGCCTAAGAGGTGGGTGTGCCGACCGCCAAAACCCCGACGGAGACCTGTGCTAGGGGTAATTCGCTGAGCGCATCGAGCGCAGCAGTGAGGGTCGCCCCCGTGGTGAGCACATCGTCAAGAAGCAAGATGTGCGTGTCGGCGGGGATTGGTTCACTGCCCAGCGTGAAGTTGCCCAGCATAGACTCGAGGCGATGCGTACGGTCTAGGTGTGTCTGGCTCGTCTGGAAGTGCAGACGACGCAATGCGCCAGCGATGTAAGGGATACCAGTAACCGAGGAGATTCCCTCGGCGAGAAGCGTAGCCTGATTGTAGCCACGCTGCATAGCTCGCTCGGGAGATAGCGGGACGGGGATGATATAGTCTATCTGTTCCTTCGCCAGTGGCAGGAGGGTACCCATGAGACGGCCCATATATTTGGCGAGAGGCTTATTGCCATGGTACTTCATATCGTGAACGATCATTGCCATCGCGCTGTCACGGGCATAGAGATAGGGTGCTAAGAGCCTGCGAGGCATCGGATGAGCACCGCGCAAGCGGTCGAGCGCCCTGACCGTATGCTCGTGGTAGCGTCCTAGAGCACTCTGGCAGCTAAGGCAGAGCGGTGGCGCATTGGAAGGAAGGAGCGTATGACAGACAGGGCACCAGCGCGGGTAGATGAGCTGGAGGAGCGACTCACGGAGCGTCGTCCGCGACCCGTGTCGTGGGGGCGGTGCGATGCGTCCTGCAGAGGGGCTTTTCATTGGTTTGTGGCTCATCAGGGTACGGTTGCTTTTACGCTTTACTCCTCATCGTCCTCCTCCTCGCGTAGCTTCTGGAGTACCGTCTGTAGTGCTTCGTACACTTCGCTCGCTTGGTAGCCACGTCCCACGCCGTAGCGCATCATCTTGTCAAAGAGCGCGCGAGGCGTCCGTGCCGAAGTGCGACGCAGCTTGCTCTCGAGTAGCTCCGCGAGGGAGTAGTTCGGCTCCTCCTCGATGATCTCCGGCAGTACCGCGTCAATGATTTCAGTCGGCACCTCTTGCATACGCAGTGCCTGACGTATCTTGCGGGGCCCATGGCTCATATCTCGGTAGCGCGTGCGGGCATAGCTCTCAGCGTACCGCTGCGGGCTATAGTAGCGACCCTCTTCGAGTAGAGAGAGGTATGCGTCAATCTCCTCATAGGGCACCTCCCGACGCATGAGGAATAGGCGCAGATTGCGGGGAGACCGCTCGGCGCGTGCGCAGTAGTACTTGGCTTTATTTAGTATCTCGGTATCCATAGTTGCTTGTTGTTACTGAAAGGTGGCTCGTACCAATCGCTCTCGACCGGTCAAGTCCTTGAGCACCTCTGGCGAAGTGGCTCCCGCCTGCTTGCATAGTGCAGCCACCTCGTGCGCTAGCTTGTGATGCGTCTCGCAGTAGAGCGTACATGGTGCCTGGGGAGAGCGAATCTGTGGCACGAGCGCCACGAGAGCACGGTAGTAGCGGAGTGGGTCGCTGTCTGGCACGAAGAGCGCCTCCCAAGGCTCTCCCACGAGGACGTTGGGGCGCATCGTCGCTTGGTCGCATTCGGGGATGTAGGGCGGATTGCTCACCAAAAGGTCTATCGGGGGAAGCGAGGCGGGGAGGCTACCCCCTAAGCTCCAGGCGAAGAGGTCTCCACGCAGGAGCTCGACGGCTACGCCTGTCGTGCGCACGTTTTCCCGCGCATAGTGTAGCGCCTGCTCCGACAGGTCCATCGCGTAGAGCTCCCACGTAGGACGCTCGCTACCTATATATATAGGTATGCAGGCAGAGCCACACCCCACGTCGAGTAGGCGCAGCGGTGCTCCCGTGGCGGGGTGATGCGCTAGGATTAGCTCGCACAGCTCAGCTGTCTCGGGACGCGGGATGAGAACCCCCTTGCCGACTGCTAGGTCAAATGCGCCGAAGGGGACCACCCCTAGGAGATACTGTATCGGCTCATCGTGCGCCAGTCGCTCGACAGCTGCCCTGAGCCAAGTAGCTTCCGTGTCAGACAATTGCCTAACTTTGCGGTCAAGCAGATAGTTCGTCTGGCTGAGCTCGGTGATATGCTGCAGGAGCATCTCGCTCATCGTCCGACGCTCTCGCGCCTCAGCGTAGTAAGCGGGCAACTGCGCCTCCACAGCCAGTGCTGCCTCACTCAGCGTCATACCAGCAACTATCATAGCCTCACTCATATTCTAGCGACCTTTATTTAGATGAAAGATACAGCACAATCGACCTCCGCTTCAGACCAAGTCTATATGCAGCGCTGCTTGCAGCTGGCTGCCTTAGCGCAGGGGCGCACCAGTCCTAATCCGATGGTCGGCTCGGTAATTGTCTACAAAGGTAAGATTATTGGCGAAGGTTACCACCATTACGCCGGAGCACCACATGCCGAGGTGATGGCGTGGCGTAGCGTCCCCGAGGAGCTACGCAGTGTCATCGGGGAGGCAACCTGGTACGTGAGCCTAGAGCCCTGCGCTCACTACGGCAAGACACCGCCCTGCGCGGAGCTCATTGCGGGACTCCGACCTGCCCGAGTGGTGATTGCTATGCGGGACCCTTTTGCCAAGGTAGACGGACGAGGCGTGGCACGACTGCGCGAAGCGGGCATCGACGTGGCGGTCGGCTGTCTGGAGCGTGAAGCAATCGCCCTCAACCGCCACTTCCTCGTCGCGCAGACCTTAGGGCGACCCTACGTCACGCTCAAGTGGGCGGAGAGTGCCGACCACTACATAGACCGCCTGCGTCACGATGCGAGTGAGGCTCCTTATCGCTTTAGCACGCCACTTCGCCAGCGCGCGGTGCATCGTATGCGTGCGCTCCACGATGCCATCTTGGTGGGGCATCACACCGCCGAGATGGACGACCCGCTTCTGACCAATCGCTCAGGGGGTGGCGGTCAGCCGACACGTATCCTCTGGTGTCACAGTCGGCTACCTCGTCCCGAACTACGTATGCTACAAGATACCTCTGCACCAACGATTATCCTGCTCCCGCCGGCTCTCCTAGAGCAAGTGACCGATGGGCACTACCCGCCACACGTCTCCTGTCTCGCTACCACGGACGACTTGCACGAGCTCCTCACGCTCCTGCATAGTCATGGCATCGAGTCGCTCCTTGTCGAGGGAGGCGCACAGGTCTTGCAGCGCTTCCTCGATGCCGGCCTCTACGACGAGCTCAACGTCGAGCACGCCCCCGTCGAGCTACACGACGGCGTCCCCGCCCCAAAAGGCGTGCCCCACGTGCTCTAGCTAGGCGCACCCTCTAGACAAGGACTCACCTCGTCTTCCGACTTGCTTCGACACCTCTGCGGTCCTACATCATCGTACCCCTCTCCTCTCTAAGCGTTAATTTCTCACCTTTGAGTTAGTGAGATGTGATATACGAAATTCATATAGATGGATAGCAAACTAATACTATACACCAGTAACTCTGGTGATGTCAGCGTGCAGGTACAATATGAGGATGGAACCTTTTGGCTGACACAGAGACGCATGTCGGAGCTCTTTAATGTAAATGTAAGTATATTAATGAGCATTTGAGGAGTGTCTTTGACACTGGAGAGTTATCGGAAGAGGGAACTATTCGGGAATCCCGAATAGTTCAGCAAGAAGAGACTGTTGCAAAAGTCAACAGTCTCACAATCTTGCAAGCAAGATTGTCTAGACTTTGCAGAAAGGATGAAGCGCAAGGCGCTGAGGGTGAGGTCTGAAGGGAGCATACCTCCGTATGTGACCGAAGCCGAATCCCGAAAGCAACACAGCGATTCGCCTTTATGCAACAGTCTCAAGAAGGGTCTCGCTTAGTAAGCCCTGAGGTCTCTCTCTACCCTCTGGAAGCGATCATCGCAACCAGTACGCTGTGCCAAACCACTTGACCAGACGCCAGTGCGACGCTTCTAACTTCTAACCTCTAACCTCTATTTACATATCTTTACGAGGAAATTCGTCCGATTCCCTCCTTTCTCGAATATCCACGTGGAAAATCTCAAATCTCCACGTGGATATTTTTTATTTTCCACGTGGGCGTCATTCATTTCCTCCGAAGTTTTATTTGATTCCTCCGAAGAATTTTTTCTTCCCCACGTGGAAAATAAAAAATATCCACGTGGGAATTTCGAAATATCCACGTGGAAATCACTTTTTCACCGACACAGCTCCGTATTGATATGTAGTCGACTCTAAATTATTGTAATGCATCACTTCTAGCCAAAAACTAGGCTATAAAACTCCTCAAGACGTTTTTTCCCTACATTTGTACACATGTGGCACTTGACACTGATGTGCGTAAGCGAACTCCTTTAATCCCAACTAGGAATAAAGCAGAAACGGATAAAGTCTACATATACAGAATCAAGAAAAACGACCACACCATTTCAGAGCTCTTAATCCTTAAATAGGAAAGCATTATGAACTCAATCACACACTCTAACGTTCTAAGGCATTGTGGTATCATGGACAATCTCTACAGCTATGATGCAGTGAGCAATGGACTTCCTGTTGTCAGCAAGGTGATATTTCCAGTAAAGGGCATATCTACCGTCCTGAATGGTAGTACCTATGCCTCCAGACAGACCATTTCAAAAACAGCCGATAGTAAGACTCAAAGAGCAACCCAAAACAACAACCAATAATGAAAAGAAGAAGCGTTGTTTGTCTAATAAATATTGGCTTATTAGCCATCTTTCTATATGCTTGGCTCTCGTATAATCATAGAAAGGCTATTGTAAATCGCGAGAAGGAGATAACTAATTTCTCAGTACTGGAAATTAATTGTAGTGGTGGTTATCGGGGTGGCTCAAACCTTCTGATAGAATTCAATGCAAAGCAATATTATGTGGGAGTTACTACGAGTCAATGTAAATCTTTCACACCCCAAAATATAAGACTGTTTTACGACAAAGAATGCGATAAAGTATTTGAACAACACGATGTGACAGTAAGATATGTCGTTTGGTACTTTATTCTTTATCTATGTTCATGTGTTTGGTTGTTTGCTGTGGTAAATAACAAAAAATGCTCCGAACTGGATGGACGAAATAAGTAGGAAAGCACTATGAACTCAATCACACATTCTGACGTTCTGATGTTTTGTGGCATCATGGACAATCTCTACAGCTATAATGCAGTGAGCAACGTACTTTCTGTTGTCAACAAGGTAGCATTTCCAGTAAAGGGCATATCTACCATCCTGAATGGGAGTACCTATGGCTCCAGACAGACCATTCCCAAAACAGCTGGTAGTAAGACTCAAAAAGCAACCCTAAATAACAGCCAATAATGAAAAGAAGAAGCGTTGTTTGTATAATAAACATTGGCTTAGGCCTCTTTGTGGCGTATATGTTTCTGCTTTATATAAGAGAGAGAAACATCTCTACTACTCAATACAATATAGCTTGTAATATAGTTAATATCGATATGAGACATAGCTCAAGGCAACATCCTACAGTCGAGGTTATTTATCGAAATCGGAAATATACTACTAATATAACCAACGGAGAAAGATTGCAAATTGGATATAATACTACTACCTTCTATTATGACGAGTTGCTTGACAGAGTGTTTTGTCGTAATTCGGGTATTGAAAGGGGATTATATGTGGCTATCTTACTGTTTGTTTTGTCTTTTCTGTTTTGGTCAAATTCAAACATCACTGTTAATAAAGAAAGGAATAAGTTTTGGTTATGCTTCAAACTGGATGCGCGAAATGAAAAGTAGTTATATAAGCATAGTAGTCATCTTATTGATGCCATTGTTGTGCTTTAGTTGCAGTCCTCAATTGTGTTTACAAAA
>UQBE01000060.1 GCA_900539155.1 uncultured Porphyromonas sp. | reverse complement strand
AGCTCCGATGGTTCCGATAGGCTAACAGCCAATAGCTAACAGCCAACAGCCAATCTATGGCTGACACATTATATATAGTGACCTCATCTATTCCTCGCTTGTCGCTCATGTGTACTCCTGAAAGAGCTATTATAATGCGTCAGCCCTGGGGGGGGAACTTGCTAGACGCGTATGGGGCGGGGACGGGCTAGGAGGTACTGCACCCAGGCGTAGAGGAGGAGGTAGTAGGCGATGCAGAGCCAGAGCGGCATGGCGATGCTGAGCTGAGCGGTGAAGTGCTGCTCGAGGAGTGTCATCGCATCGCTGGTGAGGTCGCTCACGCCGACGAGGAGCAGCGGTAGGAGCTTCGTGGGGAGCCCGAGGGCGAGCAGTCCCATGGTGACAAGCCCCGTGATGATGAGCAGCGTGGCGAGAGGCGACAGGAGGAGGTTGGCGAGGAGTAGCCAGACGGCTGTGGTGCCGAAGCTGCGTGCGAGGATAGGCCAGACGAAGAGTTGTACGGCTATGGTCGTGACGATGAGGTAGTAAAGGTAGCTGACGATACGGGAACGGCTCGGTGTGATGCGTTGGTTGAGTGCGCCCCAGGTGACGAAGATGGCTAGCACCGCTCCGAAGCTGAGCTGCATGCCTACGTCAAAGAGTGCGTAGGGTGAGACAATAAGCAGGAGGACAGCCGCCTGCGCCCAGACGTTCAGCCGATCGGTGGAGCGCCCCAGGAGACGTGCCACAGCAAAGATGGAGAACATAAGCGAGGCACGGAGTGTCGGAATGGAGAGTCCGCAGACGAAAGCGTAGATCCATACCGCTACGAGGGTGAGGCTCCAGCGCAGAAGGTAAGCGGTATGGACGTTGCGTATGAGCCGTAGCGGATAGCGTATGAGCCAGTAGATGAGCAGTAGGACGACCCCAACGTGAAAGCCACTGACCGACAGCAGATGCGCGACGCCTACAGAGCGAAACTGTGCCTCCGCAACGCTACCTTCGGAGCGATCGCCTAGGCAGATAGCACGGAGCGTCTCTCGCTGTAGCGGGGTGAGCCGGTCGATCTCGTCTAGCGTGCCACCGATGCGCTGCTGGAGGGTATAGGCGCAGTAGCGTAGTTGATCCCATCGTGACCAATGAGTGGTCGTTGGCTCATTGCAAGGTTCTGCTGTGGAAGCGGATAGCACGCCCGAGACCTTTCGTGAGAGGAGGTAGTGCTGATAGCTTGGCGAGGAGACTTGGTCTAGTGGTGTGAGCCGTCCACGAACGAGGTAACTGGTGTGAGGCGTGAGCTGTAGCGAGTCATTATATAGGTATAGCATGATGCGCTGGCCAGACCAGCGAGCTAGGAGAGCACCGCTCGGGTCTGTTGCCTGCTCGATGATAGCCTCGGCACGATAGCCCTGTTCGCGCGCAGTGGGCGGACGGGAGATGGTGACGAGGTAAGTCGTTTCTTTGCTGGGCTGTGGTAGTTGCGCTACTCGCTCTCGTGGTATGGTGGCTAGACAAGCTCCTGTGCAGAGGAGGAGTAGGTACCAAGCGGAGCCAGCGAGGAGCGCTTTGCGCCAAAGTCTAGAGAGGACGAGGAGGAGCGTCGCCACAGCAATGCCGAGGAAGTACCACTGCGCTGCCACTAGCCCGAGACTACCTAGATAAATGCCCAGCACTAGCGACAGGAGTGTCACCAATGCTGGGCGCATGATTGTGGCGTGTAGCCCTCGGACGAGGTAGTGCAAGGTGACTTACAAGGCGTGTAGCTGTGCAATCATCTCTTGAGGACTGGGAGCCTTAAAGACGGCACTGCCCGCCACGAGCGAGTCGGCACCCGCCTCGATGAGCTGGCGACCCGTCTCGAGGTTGACCCCGCCATCGACCTGTATGAGGGTGGAGAGACCCTGCTCTTGGATCATTTTGCGCAGACGCTCGACCTTGCGAACAGAGTGCTCGATAAACTTTTGCCCGCCGTAGCCGGGGTTGACACTCATAAGGAGCACCATGTCGGCTTCGCAGAGGATGTCGGTGAGAAGCTCCACGGGGGTATGCGGATTGAGCGTGACAGCTGGACGCATACCCGCCTCACGGATAGCCCGTAGCGTGCGGTGCAGGTGAGGGCACACCTCGTAGTGTACGTTCATAATGTGGATGCCGAGCTTGGCAAACTGGTCGATGAACTTCCACGGCTCGACGATCATCAGATGCACGTCGAGAGGCTTCTGACAGATGGGGCGTATCGCCTCAATGATGGGAAAGCCAAAGGAGAGATTCGGGACAAATACACCATCCATCACGTCAATGTGGAGCCAGTCGCACTGACTCTCGTTGATCATCGTAATCTCGTCGGCGAGATGTAGGAAGTCAGCACTGAGGAGGGAGGGAGATACAATAGCCATAGTGAAGGGGTTTTAAGACGATTCGATATTGATGCTTTACTTGATGCGTAGGAGTGTGGTAGTGCGAAGCTTTTCGCCTGCTTGTAGCGTGAGGGAGAGCTGTTGCTCGGGAGCAATGGCGGGAGCCGCTGCTATGGGGATAGCGTTGAGTAGGAGTACGTCGCCTGTGTGAATGGTGAGGCACTCGGAGAGGAGCGAGAGCGCTTGGCTGACCGCTGTGTGGGAGAGCGTCCAGCTCTGCTCGGAGAGGGTTAGCGTGAAGTGCTCTGCGAGCGCTGTGTCAAGGGGTTGCCAGTCGAGGGCTACGGCACTGCCGTCGTACACCTTAGCGCGCTCCCAAGGAGCGCCCGTCTCGCGTAGCTCAGCGAGTAGCGAGCGACAGGTGATGTCCCAGCCAGCGGCGCACGCCTCGATGTATCGCTCGGCAAAGGGCGGTGCCACGCACTTGCCCGTCCGTCCTATCTTGATGGCGAGCGAAGGGATGGCACACCACTCCGCTTCGAGGTGTGGAACGAAGAAAGGGTAGCCCGGGCGAAGGAGTGCTTCGCCTTTGTAAAAGAGCCACGTCTGGTCATCTATGCCGTAGACCTTCATCGTCCGCTGTACATCTGCTGGTAGTAGTGCTGGTAGTCTTCGTCGGTGATGCCCTTGACCCAGTCGAAGTGGTCGAGGTACCAGTCGATCGTGTAGCCGATGCCCTCAGCAAAGGGGATCGAGGGGAGCCACCCTAGCTCCTGATGAATGAAGGTGGGGTCGATGCCGTAGCGAGCGTCGTGACCGAGACGATCACGAACGAAGGTGATCAGTTGCTCGTTGATTAGCTCGGGCTGAACCTGAGAACCTAAGATTTCAGAGATACGCTCGGCGCGTGCCGGCTCTTTGCTCAGACGGTCGTGTAGCTGGTCGATGATGATGCGGACTATCTCTAGATTGGTATGTTCGTTGTGCCCACCGATATTGTATGCCGTACCCGCTTTCCCCTGGGTCACCACGAGGTGCAGCGCACGACAATGGTCGGTCACGTAAAGCCAGTCACGCACATTCTCGCCCGTGCCGTAGATCGGTATCTCCTTACCGAGGAGACACTGACGGATGACGAGCGGTATGAGCTTCTCGGGGAATTGGTAGGGCCCGTAGTTGTTCGAGCATCTGGTCCAGACGACTGGTGCATGGTGCGTGTGAACGGCTGCTTGGCAGAGAAGGTCGGCCGAAGCTTTCGCAGCACTGTATGGACTGCGCGGGTCAAGGGGTGTGCTCTCCACAAAGAATCCTTCCTTGCCAAGTGAACCGTACACCTCGTCCGTAGAGACCTGCAACATCATGCGTCCTTCCTGCCATACGGGATAAGAGCCTCGCCCACTGGTCGTAGACCAATGGTTGCGAATGGTGTCTAGCAAGGTCTGCACGCCGAGGATATTGGTGCGTACGAAGATGGCAGGGTCCTCGATGCTCCGATCGACGTGGCTCTCTGCCGCAAGATTAATCAAGTAGTGTGGCGCATAGCGGGTGAAGAGGTCGTCCATCGCTTCGGAATCGCAGATGTCTGCCTGCACGAAGATGATCCGTTCGTTGTCAATGAGCGGCTCGATGGAGCGGTAGTTGCCCGCATAGGTTAGTTTGTCAATCAGGACGATCCGCTCGTCGGGGGCAAGGGCTTCGCTCAGGTAGTAAGCGAGGTTAGTGCCGATGAAGCCAGCAGCTCCAGTCACGGCGTATGTATGTCGGTATGAGGTCATAGCGTAAGGTATCAAAAGCGTGATGCGGTGTAGTCGGCTAGGGAGATGCCCCGTAGGTCTTTATCCGAAAGGATTAGCTCTTCGGGTGCGATGCCCCACGACTCCCAGGGTATCGCCAGCTGTGGGTCGTCATAGCGTATGCAGAGCTCGCTCTCGGGGGCGTAGCCGTTGTCCACTTTGTAGAGAAACTTCGCTTGCTCCGAGAGCACGAGGAAGCCGTGCGCAAACTCTCTCGGGATGTAGAGCTGCCGATGGTTTGTCTCCGAGAGATGATAGCTGCGCCACTGCCCGTAAGTGCTACTGCCTCGTCGTAGGTCAACGATTAGGTCAATAATATCGCCCACCACGCAACGCACCAGCTTCGCCTGACTAGCTTCGCCTCGCTGGAGGTGCAGACCCCGCAAGACGCCACGGACGGAGGAGGATTCGTTTTCCTGCACCCATGGTCTAGGCGAGACGGTCGCTGCAAAGTCTGCCGTGCGGTAAGTCTCGGCGAAGTAGCCACGCGCATCGCCGTAGCAGTCTGGCTCGATGAGGTAGACGCCCGCTAGGTCTGGGTCCGCTTGGTAATGTATCATTGCTTAGGTCACTCTATATATTATTGTATGACGGTAAACTCAGTGCGACGGTTGAGCTGGTCGCAGACGACCTGCTGCTCTTCGGTCAGCGTGCCGACCCATTCAGCCGTTAGCTCCTGCCCCTCGGGCAGCCAATCGAATCGCGCCGCCATCCCTTTGGTCACTACGTAGGGACGCTCCTTGCCGTAGCCACGAGCCTCTAGGCGGTCGGCGGCAATGCCCTTGGCGATGAGGTAGTCGACGACACTCTGCGCACGACGCTGCGAGAGCTTCTGATTGTATGCCTGCGAACCCTTGCGGTCGGTGTTACTGCTCAGCTCGAGGCGCACGTCGGGGTTTTGCTCTAGGAGCGTGACGAGGTAGTCGAGGCTCTTCTTGCCCTCGGGGCGTAGCGAAGCTCGGTCAAAGTCGTAGTAGATGTCGTGGATCTGCTCCGAGTGCAGGCGCGAAGCTAGGTAAAAGTCGACTAAGTAGTCGGTGCTCTCGGTGGCGCTGTCGGTCACGAGCGGCATGTATTGGTTGAGGTAGTCCGGGTGCGAGGCGTGTAGCACGTAGCGGTTGGACCCGGCAATCTCAAGGACGAAAGAGCCGTCATCACGTGTCGAGACAATGGGCGTGGCGAGCAAGCCCTGCTCATCGGCAATGCGTACCGTCGCCTGCGGGATGCCGTACCCCTCACGGTCCATCACGAAGCCATCGATACGGATGATGGTGGCGGGCAATGAGAAGCGGTAGAGATGTGGTCGTCCGCGCTGGTCGCCACGAGTCGAGGAGAGGTAGCCCTCCTCCGCTAAGCCCGACTGTGGCTTCGGTGCGAAGGTGAGTGCGTAGTCATCGGCGGGGGAGTTCATCGGAGCGCCCAGATGCGTCACCTGCCACCCGCCGAGCGAGTCCATCTGCGCTTTGTATAGGTCTAGTCCGCCCAGCCCCACACGTCCATTGGAGGAGAAGTACAGGGTACTGTCGCCCACCATCGTGGGGAAGAGTTCGTCGCCAGGCGTATTGATATCGTTGCCGAGGTTCTCTGGCTTGCCCCATCCGTGCTCGCTGAGGGCTATGCGGTAAAGGTCTTTGCCACCCAGACCAGCCCCCTCACTCACGAAGTAAAGGTATCGTCCCGAAGCGTCGATGGCAGGGTGCGCCGCCATACGTAGCGAGTCCTCCCAGATGGGTACGCGCTCGCCTTTGCCCCAGCCCCCTTGGCTAGACTTGGAGGCTTTGTAGATCTGCACGGTGCGGTCGTAGGTGGAGCTTTGCTCAGCGTAGGAGTAGTAGAGCGTGTTGCCGTCTGATGTGATGGAGGGGGTACCCTCATCTTCGGGCGTATTGACACTGCCCGGCACGCTGTCGGGACGGGACCACTTGCCCGCAGCGTCCTGCTTAATCATATAGAGATTGTTCGTCCCCAGCCCCGTCACCTCGCTCTCCTGCAGCATGTCACGGAGAGGCACACGGCTACTGGTGAAGTAGAGTGCCGTGCCATCGGGAGCATAGCAAGGGGCAAACTCCGCATAGGGAGAAATCAAGAGTCGATCCGTCTCGACCGTGTGCCCTGTTGGATTGGCGAGGAGCGAATCGGCCTGACGCACGCTCTCCAGGCCTATACGTCCGAAGTAGTCGTGCGGGTAGTACTCCAGGAACTGCTCGTAAGCTTTGCCCGCCTCCCGCCAGCGCGCTAGCTGTTGTAGCTCCTGAGCAATGCGTAGATGGAGGATCGAGTCGGGATAGTCGCCCGAGAGAGCTAGGTTGTAGCAGTTGAGCGCGCGGGGCGTGTTGCCCAGTCGTCGGTAATTCTCTGCTGCTTTGAAAGCTAGGTAAGCCCGTCGCTCCGGCTTCTTGCGAGAGGTCTTGCGGTAGAGCGTGTAGTAGCTATCGGCTGCGAGGGCATAGCGTCCCGTATGGTCGTACAGCTCCGCCTTGCTCAGCGTCACACTCTTGCAGCTCATCAAGCTACAGAGCACCATAGCGCACGGGAGTAGCACGAGCAACCAGCGAATATGTGACGACGAGACTTTCATGGTTAAACCGTTTACTTAGCGAAACCCTAGCAACTTGTGTAGCTGTACGCTGAGCCGCCACTCGGGGTGGGCTAAGACGAAGTCCATACAGCGTGCCACAACGGCCGACATCTCCACGCCCGTCTCCTCTACGGGGCTGACGTAGTAACGACGTGCCCGCACCAACTGCTCAATGGGTGGCGGTAGTGGAGCGCCTAGTTGTAGTGGCCAGCGCACCTCATCAATGCCGTCAGGGTAATTATCTACAAAACGCTCCCGCAGGCCACTTATTGCTTCTGGCTTGGGCGAACAAGTGACGTAGTCCAGTCCCCGAGGCACGGAGCGTGTGCCATTTGTCTCGATAGACTGACGATAGCCCTGCTCGTGAAAGAATGCTATATGCTCCTCCCGCAGTGCTAAGGTCGGTTCGCCACCAGTCCAAAGAATGTCACGGCAGGGATAGCTCTCCAGTTTGGCCAAAATCTCCGAAGCGGTCATGAGCCGATGCCCCGCAAAGTCTGTGTCGCAGTAGTCGCAGGAGAGATTGCACCCCGAGAGACGCACGAAGAGCATCGCGCGTCCCATCTGTCCTCCCTCGCCCTGGAGACTGTAGAAAATCTCGTTGACCGGTAGCGGCTGCATACTATATAGGTAGTGAGTAGGTAGCGCTGCATCGTGCCGTCTCCTCGACACGGCAACTGACGAGCGTCACGCCCGTGCCGGCAAGTTGTGCGGGAGCAACCGTCTCGACGAGGTATTGCGCCATGGCTTCGGCCGTCGGATTAAAGGGCACCACGACCAGATCCTCAGGCACCAGCTCCCGCAGCGAGGGGAGTAGTGGGTCCTCATCATAGATCATCATCTTGTGGTCCCAATGCTCCTCCAGCCACATGCAGAGTAGCTCCTTGATTACGCCAAAGTCTATCACCCGTCCCAGCTCATCGAGCTGTGCTGCGGAGCAGGTGAAGTGTATTCGGTAGTTGTGTCCGTGTAGGTGGCGACACTTCGACTCGTGTCCCACGACACGGTGTCCCATACTTATATCGTGATATCTCTCTACTGTCGTCATAGTTAAGTGTCACAAAGGTAAGGAAAAAGAAGACTGTCGCAAAGATTCATCACACTACGAAGCCTCCGCAAGTCTCACGAGTAACGATGTGTAGGGACGCACGGCTCGTGCGTCCATCCCCGTTAAGATACTGCGACGCTGTAACCTTTGACACAACGGACGCACGAGCCGTGCGTCCCTACATATCGGGGTTACAGCGTTTGATGAGTGGAATTGTCGTGCTGACGTAGCTTGTGTAG
>UQBE01000059.1 GCA_900539155.1 uncultured Porphyromonas sp. | reverse complement strand
CCGACATAGCACCGTATCGATATGTAGTCGGGTCTAAATTATTGTGAGACTGTTGCAATAGTCTATATATAATGCGTCAGCCCTGTGATGAAGTCTGACGAGGTGTCAGTAGACGTAATGATTTTGTATCTTTGTGGCGTAATGCTTTATCAGAGACTATAGTCGAAGCTATGAACTACGGATATGTCAAAGTAGCGGCCGCAGTGCCTTACGTCAGAGTAGCTGACTGCTACTACAATACGAGCCGCATCAGAGAGATGGTCTTCCAAGCGGAGGAGCAAGGGGTAGAAATACTCACGACTCCCGAACTGTCCATCACGGGGTACACGTGTGGCGACCTCTTTCACCAGTCTTTTCTTTTGGACCAAGCGCAGAAGGCGCTCTGCCAGTTGGTCGAGGAGACGGCCGAGACTGACGTGATGGTCATCGTCGGTATGCCGGTCAAGGTGGAGGAGAAGCTCTTCAACGGAGCGGTCGCCTTCCAACACGGTAAAATCCTAGGAGCAATCCCTAAGACTTATCTGCCAAACTACCGAGAGTTTCAGGAGAAGCGCTGGTTCTCCCCTAGTGATTCGCTACAATATAAGACCGTACAGATGGGTCCTCACACGGTACCTATCGGACGAAATATCATCTTCAAATGTGGACAGGTGGGCATCGGCATCGAGATTTGCGAGGATATGTGGACGCCTTTCACTCCTGGTACCCGGCTTAGTCTCTACGGAGCACACATCATCTTCAACCTCTCTGCGAGCAATGAGAATGCGGGCAAGCATGACTACCTCCGCTCGCTGATTAGTGGTGCTACCTCGCAGTCTATCTGTGGATACGTCTATGCCTCCAGTGGCTATGGCGAGAGCTCGACAGACCTAGTCTATACGGGCAAAGCCTTTATCGCCGAGGTCGGCAAGATTGTCAAGGAGATGCGCCGCTTCGAATACAAAGAGCGGATGATCGTGAGCGACATCGACGTGTCTCGAGTTCACGGTGAGCGACTAATCAATAGCAGTTTCAAGAGTGCGGTGAACCACTTTACCGACGAGGAGGAACTGGTGAGCATCCCCTTTACACTACGCTCCGAGGAGGAGTCGCAGCCTATGGATAGGGTTATCGAGCGCAACCCATTTATGCCCGAGGGGTCAAACCCCGAGGAGCGTTGTCACGAGATGTTTCAGATACAAGTATGCGGGCTGATACAGCGCCTCAAGCATATGCGTACGGAACATGCGGTAATCGGTATCTCGGGCGGACTAGACTCGGCACTAGCTCTCCTGGTGACGGCAGAGGCTTTTGACCTCCTAGGCTTGGATCGCAAGCAGATTATTGCGGTGACGATGCCCGGCTTCGGCACTTCAGACCGCACCTATCGCAACGGCTATGCGATGATGCGCGAGCTGGGCGTGACCATCCGTGAGATAGACATCAAGGAGGCGACCGAGCAGCATCTCTCAGCCATCGACTATAAGGGCAACCGAGAGGATGCGACCTTTGAGAATGCGCAGGCACGTGAGCGGACGCAGATATTGATGGATATAGCCAATATGTACCACGCACCTGTCATCGGGACGGGAGACCTGTCTGAGATTGCCTTGGGGTGGTGCACCTTCAACGGAGACCATATGTCTATGTATGCGGTCAATAGTGGTATCACGAAGACGAGCGTACAGCTCATCGTCGGGTGGTATGCTACGCACAAAGCTGGCGACACACCACTAGCCACGACGCTACAAGACATCGTCGCTACACCCATTAGCCCAGAGCTACTCCCAATCAAGGACACGAAAGCGGGTAGCGAGCAGCAGACACAGAGCCTCGTAGGGCCGTACGAGCTACACGATTTCTTCATATATCACTTCCTACTCGATGGCTTCGAGCCTAGGAAGATTTTCTATCTAGCTAAGGTCGCTTTCGAGGGAGCTTACACGCCCCAGGAGATTAAGCACTGGATGGGCGTCTTCTTCAAGCGATTCTTCTCGCAGCAGTTCAAGCGCAATGCGATGCCCGACGGACCGAAGGTGCTGAGTGTCTCGCTCTCCTCTCGCGGGGAGTGGCGTATGCCGAGCGATGCGGTGAGTAGTATGTGGCTCCAAGAGGTGGAGAGCCTAGAGGTATAGAGAGGATAAGAGCGATGATGAGTCAAGAGGAGCGAGCGCAACTGTTGGTGCCGATAGCAGGCTTTGTCAAGGAGTTCGAGGAGCACTTCAAGCTGTCACTGCAGAGTGATGCGCCTGTGCTAGCGCACGCCTTGGAGCATCTGCAGCACTCCTCGGGTAAGCACGTCCGCCCCATCATCGTAGGACTATGCGCTCAGCTATGCGCTGGGGTGACCAATGCACAGACGATCTCCGCAGCACTGGTCATAGAGCTACTCCACACCGCCTCGCTCATTCACGACGACGTCATCGACTGGTCCGACACACGGCGTGGACAGCCTACGCTCAACGCCCTTTACAGCAATCACCAGGCCGTCCTGATGGGTGACTATGTCCTCTCGACCGCTTTTCTAGAGTTAGTCTCTCGGGAGCACAATCCAGAGATGCTACGTGTCGTCGCACAGGCTGGGCGCAATCTATCTATAGGTGAACTGATGCAATTATCCCTCTCGAAGGCTCACACCTATCGTGAGGAAGACTACTACGAGGTAGTGGATCGTAAGACGGGGGCACTCTTTGAGGCTAGCGCTAGACTAGGTGCCCTAAGCGTGAACGCTACCGACGATGAGGTGGAGCACTGTGCCCGTCTGGGGCAACTGATGGGGCGAGCTTTCCAACTACAGGATGACCTCTTCGACTACGACAAAGCACGAGACGTAGGCAAACCTACGGGGCATGATCTCATCGAGGGCAAGGTCTCTCTACCACTACTTTATGTCCTGAGCCAAGCATCCCCGACGGAGCGTGACGAGATGATCTCACATCTACGGCAACCTATCGAACCAGATGATATCGAATACCTCCTCCGTATAGCCCGAGAGCGTGGTGGCATCGACTACACCGAAACGCAAATCGAGAGCATCCTTCAGGAGGCAATTGACCTACTGAGGAGCTTCGCACCCAGTGACACAAGGGAGACGTTGGAGCAGTTTATCACATTACTAGGAGAGCGACAAAGGTAGCTAGCAAGAATTATGGGAGGTGATACGCTCAATTGGATTGACTATATGGTCATGGGCTGTACAGCTTGGGCACTATTCAAGGGATTCAAGCAGGGAGTCGTGTCGGCTCTGATTGGCGTGCTAGGGATTGCCGTTGGCTATGTACTGGTGCGCTGGATAGGAGTCCCCGTAGCACTCTGGATATCCCAAACCTTCGGACTACCCCACGGAGTGGCGGTGGTAGGTGCCTATGTAGCGACTTTCTCGCTCTCTTGTTGGGGCATCGCTTTCCTAGCACGTCCTACGGTGAGAGCGATTAAGCGTTCGTCACTCTCAGTTGTCAATAAACTTATGGGAGCTCTCTTCGCGGGAGCCTTTGTCATATTATTCTTTAGCCTTATATTTAATCTAACCGATTTCATACTGCCTCGTGGGGTGCTGGAACAGCTGCCCGACATCACAAGAAAAGAGGGTGAGCCTGCTGAGCCCAGACGAGATCAGCGTGACAAGTCTAGACTATACGACCCTGTACGAGGCCTGATACCTTGGGCTGCACTGGGCGACCTGACCTCTTGGCAGGATAAACAATTAAAGCAACAATCAAGTGAATAACGATCATAATCCTAAGAAAATAATCCCCACACCTACGGACACAGAGGCGCGTGCGGTGACTCCGACAGGTGAGGATATCCTCGACGACATCACCCAGGGGGACTATAAGTATGGCTTCGTGACCGACGTCCATACGGAGACCATCCCCAAGGGTCTCAACGAAGAGGTGGTACGTCTCATCTCGGAGAAGAAAGAAGAGCCCGAGTGGCTCCTTGAGTTCCGCCTCAAGGCTTACCATCACTGGCTCACACTCGAGCGACCCGACTGGGCGCATCTCTCGATTCCCGATATAGACTATCAAGACATTATATACTATGCGGCTCCTCGTCACAAGGCTCCTGGAGACGGCAAGATAGACCCTGAGATAGAGAAGACCTTTGACAAACTCGGCATACCGCTTCACGAGCGAGCTATGCTCTCGGGCAATATGGCGGTCGATGCGGTCATGGATAGCGTCTCGGTGAAGACCACCTTCCGCACCAAGCTCAAGGAGTTGGGCATCATCTTCTGCTCTTTCAACGAAGCGGTGCGTGAGCACCCAGACCTGGTACGCAAGTACCTCGGCAAGGTGGTCTCCTCACACGACAACTACTTTGCAGCGCTGAACTCGGCAGTCTTTAGCGATGGCTCTTTTGTCTACATTCCTAAAGGCGTGCGCTGTCCGATGGAGCTCTCGACCTACTTTCGCATCAATGCTGCCAATACGGGTCAGTTTGAGCGTACACTCATCGTGGCAGACGAAGGTGCTTACGTGAGTTACCTAGAGGGTTGCACGGCTCCGATGCGTGACGAGAACCAGCTTCACGCTGCCATCGTCGAGATTATCGCTGAGACCGATGCCGAGGTCAAGTACTCGACCGTCCAGAACTGGTACCCAGGCGACAAGGACGGGCGAGGCGGTATCTACAACTTCGTCACCAAGCGTGGACTGTGCCGTGGTGACCGTAGCAAGATATCTTGGACACAAGTTGAGACGGGCTCGGCTATCACCTGGAAGTATCCTAGCTGCATCCTGCGAGGTGACGACTCGGTGGGAGAGTTTTACTCTGTCGCTGTGACCAACAACTACCAGCAGGCAGACACCGGCACGAAGATGATCCATCTCGGGCGCAACACCCGCAGCACCATCGTCTCCAAGGGTATCTCCGCTGGTAGTAGCCAAAATAGCTACCGCGGACTGGTCTCCATCGCTGCCTCTGCAGAGAATGCACGTAACCACTCACAGTGCGACAGCCTCCTCCTGAGCGACCACTGCGGGGCGCACACCTATCCTTATGCAGACATACGCAATGACTCGGCCGTTGTGGAGCATGAGGCGACCACCTCTAAGATTAATGAGGATCAGCTCTTCTACTGCAACCAGCGCGGCATCACTACCGAGGAGGCGGTCGGTCTGATTGTCAACGGCTACGCCCGTGAGGTGATGAGCAAGCTCCCGATGGAGTTTGCCGTTGAGGCGCAGAAGCTCCTCTCCGTAACCCTCGAGGGAAGTGTCGGCTAGCACCACCCCGCTACACATTATATAGATACAGATTACACACTACTATGAGCAACGTAATACTCGACATAAAGAATCTTCACGCCAACATAGGCGACAAAGAAATACTCAAAGGTATCAACCTCACCATCCGTGAGGGTGAGACACACGCTATCATGGGTCCCAACGGAAGTGGCAAGAGTACCCTCTCGTCCGTCCTCGTAGGGCACCCCACCTTTACCGTAACCTCTGGCGAAGTCACTTATCTCGGTCAGGACTTGCTGGCTATGGACGCAGTAGAGCGAGCACACGCTGGACTCTTCCTCAGCTTCCAGTACCCCGTAGAGATACCGGGCGTGAGCATGGTCAACTTCATGCGCTCAGCGCTCAACGAGCGTCGCAAGACTCAGGGCGAAAAGCCAATGCCCGCAGGCGAATTCCTCAAGATGCTAAAAGAAAAGCGTGAGGTGGTCGGTCTCGACGACCGTCTCCTCAAGCGTTCGGTCAACGAGGGCTTCTCTGGTGGCGAGAAGAAGCGCAACGAAATCTTCCAGATGGCAGTCCTCGAGCCACGTCTCTCGATACTCGATGAGACCGATAGCGGACTAGACATTGACGCTCTGCGAGCCGTCGCTCACGGAGTCAACACGCTCCAGCGTCCTGACAGCGCTTGCGTCGTCATCACCCACTATCAGCGACTGCTAGACTACATCAAGCCGCAGTTTGTCCACATCCTGTACAAGGGACGGATCGTCACATCCGGTGGACCCGAGCTAGCCCTCAGACTAGAGGACGAGGGATACGACTGGATTAAGGAAGAGGTAGCTAAAGAGGAGAAGCAATGAGTCCACGTAAGCAACCACCCACCGCACACCTGCAGTATCTAGACCTTTATCAGTCTCAGCAGGCATACATAGAGCAGCACAGCGTGCCTGTGCTACAAGCGCAGCGTGCCACCGCTCAGGAGGCTCTGAGCGAGTACGCCCTACCCCAGCTCGGCATGGAGGATTGGCAGCGCACGGATGTCGAGGCGCTCTACGCGCCCGACTACGGGATCAACCTTCAGGAGCTAGACCTAGCTCCCGCAGGGCATAAGCAACTTCCGCAATATAGCTGTGACCTTTCGGTCAATGAACTCACCATCAAGGCGAGTGCACTCAACAGCAACTACCTCTACACCCACTACGCCAACCAGAAGCGCAAGCTCCCCGAGGGGGTCTTCGTCGGTTCCATCAAGGAATTTGTCAAGGAGTACCCCGACCTGGCAGAGCGTTACTACGGGCAGATAGCCGAGGTAGACACCGACGGCACCATTGCGCTCAATACGCTCTTCGTGCAGGACGCCTTCGTCCTCTACGTACCCGATGGCATGCAGCTCGAGCAGCCCGTGCAACTCGTACAGCTACTCCACGCTCAGGAGCCACTCCTCTGCATTCGTCGCTGGCTCATCATCATCGGGGAGCGTGCCAAAGCCTCTGTTCTTGTCTGCGACCATACGATAGATAGGACCAGCTTCCTCGTCAACCAAGTGGCCGAGATCTACGTCGGAGATGGCGCTCAGCTCAAGCTCTTCGACATGGAGGAGAATAGCCACCAGACGCACCGCACCTGCGCCTACTTCCTACGCCAGGGAGCAGAGAGCCAAGTAACCCTCGCTGCCTATACGCTCAATAATGGAGTAACGCGCAATAGCTTCCGGACACGCTTCCTCGGGGAGCATGCCGAGCAGATACTAGGCGGAGTCGCTGTGACCAATGGCACACAGCATGTAGACACCTTCACACGTGTCGAGCATATCAAGCCCAAGTGTCATAGTACGCAGCTCTTTAAGAACCTCCTCGAGGAGCAATCCACGGGAGCCTTCTCAGGGCGCATCTTCGTGGCGCAGTCGGCACAGCAGACCGAAGCTTACCAGAGCAATCGCAATATGCTCCTCTCGCCCGAGGCTCGTATGTACAGCAAGCCACAGCTAGAGATTTACGCCGACGATGTCCAGTGTTCGCACGGTATGGCTACGGGACACCTCGACGAGCAGGCGCTCTTCTACATGATGCAGCGAGGCATCCCCGAGCACGAGGCGCGGGTCATGCTGAGCGTTGCTTTCGTCAGAGATGTCATCGACCTCATGCCTCTAGAGGAACTACAGGACCGCATCGAGAGCATCGTACGCAATCGTCTCCTAGGCAAAGAGCCGACGCACTGTAGCCAGTGTGGTAAGCTGATCTTCTAACACGCGCTATACGATTGTAATGAGATCTCGCTGGAGACTACACCTCGTGATGCTCTGCGTCACCATTATCTTTGGAATCAATGGGCCCTTCACCAAGGCACTCCTTGGTGGGGGGCTCACTCCATATACGCACATGTTTTGTCGCTTCCTAGGTGCCACGATACTCTTCTGGATCGCTTCGATCTGGGTGCCACGAGAGCGCATCGACCGCAAGGATTGGGGGAAAATGACCTTAGCCTCCCTGACTGGTATCTTCTTCAACCAAGGGCTCTTTGCCATTGGCATGTCGATGACCTCACCTGTCAATCAGTCGCTCGTTGCCACGCTAGGGCCCATCGTCACCATGCTCCTCGCTGCTGTCGTGCTCAAGGAGCCGATCACACGGCTCAAGGGAATCGGCGTACTCGTCGGAGCCTCGGGTGCCCTGCTCCTCGTCTCCACCAACGGCTCCTCTACTGCGGGCTCTACGCTCGGCGACCTAATCTGCGCCACAGCAACTGTATCTTATGCCATCTATCTTACCTCCTTCAAGACACTCATACAGAAGTACCACCCGGTTACCTTGATGAAGTGGCTCTTTGTCATCTCCCTCTACATCTCCACTCCGATGGGTCTGCTTGACGCGATGCGCACCGAGTGGAGCAGCTTCGACGCCACCTTCTACGGGCAACTAGCCTTCGTCGTCGTGGGTGCCACCTTCGTCGCCTACCTCTTGTTGCTCTTCGCACAGAGAGGCTTGCGCCCCACCGTCGTCAGCATCTACAACTACGGCATCCCCGTCATCGCCTCTATGCTGGCCGTCATGATGGGGCAAGACCAACTCACACTCACCAAAGTTGCCTCTGCGATCCTCATCTTGCTCGGTGTCTTTATGGTAACCCGTAGCAAAAGCCGCCAGCAGCTCCTTCGCGAGCAGCTCAGCAACGAATAGTCCCCTTCGAGGCTCTCGCAAATAAGGCAGACACCCCCAAATAACCGCCACGCAGGAAAATCCAAATTCCTACGTGGCGTTTTTGTTTTATGAGACTGTCGCAAAAGTCAACAGTCTCTATCTGTGGGTTACCTCCGAGCGGAAGCGGTCGTACGCACCAGTCGTATCGTGCTGAAATCGTTATATATACGAGTTCCAAAAGCAGTTCCCCTTTTGGAACTTTTTAGTTCCAAGGG
>UQBE01000058.1 GCA_900539155.1 uncultured Porphyromonas sp. | reverse complement strand
CCGAAGCCGAATCCCGAAAGCAACACAGCGATTCGCCTTTATGCAACAGTCTCCGCTGGTCGCTATCTGTAGCTCCTGACAGAGCAATTATAATGCGTCAGCCCTGAGCGGGGAGGCTGGGGTGGCTCTTTTTTCGTACTTTTGGGGACGTAAGGCGGGTATTGCCCCTTTATTGCGCTAATTTCGATGGCCACTAGCAGGGGAGACCACAGTCTCACGGGGTGGAGGCGAATCTCTCCTCTACCAATAAGATAGGATACGTATGATGATACTAGATAAAGATGGTAGATGCCTGTGTGGTGTGGTGATGACGCTACTGATGTGGTGTCTCCTGCTAGGCTCTTGCAGTCGTGCTGAGATTTCAGAGACGGAGCAGCTCCCGCACACCTTTATTGTGGCGGACTCGCTCTACAAGTCGGGTCGCTATGAGCAGGCTGCCAAGATGTATGACCGTGCTGCTACGGAGTGCCACGAAGAGGAGAGCTTACAGAGCCTCTGCTACTATCGGGCTGGTGTCGCCTATAGTGAGGCGGAGCTGAGGGGGTGGTCTATCGTGAGCTATCGCAAGGCGCTACTTCTGACGCCAGACTATAAGGAGGCGAGACACAATCTGCGCCTTGCCGAGGAGGCGAGGATGAATATGCCTGCGATGGAGTACCCGATAGTACGTCGCTGGGCGGACGCATGGGCTTATACGCTCTCTATGAGTAGTTGGCTGGTGGTGGCTCTGGTGCTATTTGCTGGAGCTGTGGTGGCTTGTCTAGCTTTCCTCCTAGGTGGCTCGAGGAGGATGAGGCGAGGCGCTTTTTATGGTATGCTACTTCTAATTATCTTGTGGGTCTGTGCGCTCCTGACTGTACTACACCGTCGCTACTACGATAGGCAGACGGATGTAGCAGTGGTGTGTGGTGTCAAAGCACCGCTCTATGCGCCCGAGGATGACCCCGCTGTGGCGTCTCCTATGACGGAGCTGTACGAGGGTGCCGAGGTGCGTGTCTTGTCTCCTGCATCGGGTGGCTCCTACCTGCATGTCGAGCTTCCTGACGGTACGGAGGGGCTACTCCTCCGCACTGGTGTGGAGCCGGTGGCTATCAATCAGTCGTCTCACTCTGAATAAATGTAACGAAGGTTATGGTCGAACAGCTAGCTCTCTGGGAGCGGTCGCTCTTTCTAACGCTCAACGCTACCCACACGCCCTACTGGGATGCCTTTATGTATCTTATCTCTTCGCGCTGGCCCTGGATTGCGGTCGCCTTCGGACTAGTGGTCTTTCTGTTTGCAAAGAAGCCTCTTCGTGAGTCTATCCTCCTAGTGCTCATGCTGGCTCTCTTGATTACTGTAGCTGATCAGCTCTCTAGTGGCTTGATTAAGCCTTACTTCGAGCGACTGCGTCCCTCCTATCATCCGCTCACGGCTGATTATGTGCACTCGGTCTATGGCTACAAGGCGTGGGGCTATGGCTTTATCTCAGGTCATGCGACGAACTTTATGGCTCTGGCGATGTTTACTTCATTGGCATTTCGCAATCGATGGTACACGGCTGTCGTCTTTGCGCTTGCGCTGACCACTGCCTATAGTCGCATCTATCTAGGCGTTCACTTCATAACGGATGTGGTGCCGGGTGCCTGTCTGGGACTTCTGCTGGGCTATCTGGTCTATCTGCTCTATCGCTGGCTACGTGTCAAGCTCTACAATGTACATCCCTCGGAGCCTCAGAGTCGTCTCTATGCCTCGACAATTAGCTACTTGACCCTCTTCCTCTGCGTTTTCATTCTCTTCCTCTTTGCTTTTGCCGGTGAGCTAATGGGCGTGATGCAAGGGCAAGCGGGCTGGTAGGGCTGCCGTCTGCCTACTCACTCGAAGTGAAAGTAGTGGGAGAGGCGTACGCTGTCATCTCGGTTGAACTCCTCAAGGCTCATAATGCGGTGCCACGAATCAAGGGTGCCGTTCTTACGAATGCTCCTTGCTAGAGCTGCCTGCTGCCGGTAGTTGAGGTAGGGGTGTGAGGGGATGCTATCGCTACGTAGAGCATCAAAGGGGGTACTGTAATTCTTTACGCCAATATAGAAGAAGGGCTTGATGCGCTGGTACCGATCAGGCTCCATGCCGTAGATCTCTTGCAGCTGCAGTACCGTGTAATACCCGCCTAGCTGGTCACGATACTTCACAATGCGTCTAGCAAAGCTGGGACCGATGCCGGGGACCTGCTGCAGTGTGAGCGTGTCGGCACCATTAAGGTCTATGCGTTGTCCCGCTTGTAGTTTCGGTTGGGAGCTGTACTTCGTCTGCTCAGGCGCACCGACGTAGTCTGCCGATAGCTCGACCCCTTGAGAGGCGTTACTTACATCTTTACGAGACTTGTCAGGCTGTACAGGTGGTGCGTAAGTACCTCTGTTGGCCTGTTTTTGTATGGAGTCTATGGCGAGAGCACCCATTTGTTCGCTTATCGTCTGCCCCGCCAGAGGGGCGAGTGTCTGAGCCTTGTAGTTATTGTCCCAGAGGACCTTGCCGATGGCTGCGAGTATGATGAGGCTAATGGCTAGCAGCACCCAGGTTTCTATGCGCCCTCTCTTGAAGCTATTCATACTGTGGTGTCAGCGATGATGCGCCCATCTTGTAGCGAGACTGTTCTGTCGGCACGCTGCGCAAAGTCGGCATCATGCGTTACAATCAGGAAAGTCTGTCCGAGCTGGTCTCTCAGCTCGAGGAATAGCTCGATGAGCTCCTCCTTGCGCTGTGAGTCTAGGCTACCTGACGGTTCGTCGGCGAGGATGAGTGAGGGGCGGTTGATGAGGGCACGCGCTACGGCTGTGCGCTGCTTCTCTCCTCCAGAAAGCTGGGCTGGACGATGCTTCAGACGGTCTGCCAGTCCTAGCTGACTGAGCATCTGCTCCGCTTCTTGTATTGCTTGCTTCTTGCTCATCCCTGCAATCATGGCTGGGATGGCTACATTCTCTGTGGCGGTGAATTCTGGTAGCAGCTGGTGAAACTGGAAGACGAAGCCTATCTGCCGATTGCGGAAGTGTGCCTGCCTCTGCGCTGAGAGTGCAAAGGGGTTGACACCGTCGATCAGCAGTTGCCCTCGGTCTGGCTTGAGGAGGGTGCCGATGATTTGCAGGAGGGTCGTCTTGCCTGCGCCACTGGGCCCGACGATGGCTGTTATCTCGCTAGGACGGATGGATAGAGAGATGTCGTTGAGTATCTGCAGTGAACCAAACGACTTGCTGATGGAGTCAAGGAGTACAAGTGGTGAAGACATAGCTATTCGGGGATTACTGTGGCGTGGTGAGTGCACGTAGCACGTAGGCTGCCATGTGAATACCGAAGAGTTGTGGCATATAGGAGACGGTCCCGACGACACTTCGCTTGTTTTGATCCCCGTGGGGTAGGGGACGTATGGCTTCCTCACGTGAAGGCTCGCTGCTGTAGACACAGGGCGTTGTGAAGATGCTCCGAGGTGCTTCTAGTTGGCGCAGACGCTTGCGGACGAAGCGTGCTAAGGCGCAGATGCGCGTCTTATTCATCGGGGCTACAGTGACCTGCTGCGGGTCGAGCTTAGCACCAGCACCCATAGCACTGATGATGGGGATGCCGAGCCGATGAGCCGTGAGGATTAGCTCACACTTAGGGGTGAGCGTGTCAATGCAGTCTAGGATATAGTCGTAATGATGCACCGAGAGTAGCGCGGGGATATTGTCACCCGAGAGATAAGTGGCGTGACTCTTGACAACTATTTCTGGATTAATCCGAAGTAACAGCTCCTCGACGACCTTTACCTTAGGGAGCCCTACGGTATCTCTAAAGGCGATTACCTGACGGTTGATATTTGTCTCATCGACCATATCGTGGTCTACGAGAGTGAAGTGACGGACCCCAGCGCGAGCGAGCAGTTCGCACGCCTTGCTCCCCACACCGCCTAGCCCCACGACGAGGATATGCTTGTCAGCAAGACGGAGTAGACTGTCGCCCCCGAGGAGTAGCTCGGTGCGCTCCAACCAGTGGGGGACTCTATCCATGGGACTTGTCATCAGCACTAGTTACTCAGTGATGCCGCGCTGATCCAGAGCTGTCTGATAGGCTCTAGCGTTCCGTAGATGCTCTGCATAGCTGGTGGCAAAGGCATGATAGCCCGAGAAGTCTGCCCGAGCACACATATACAGATAGTCGTGTGGGGTGTGATGCAGTACGGCGTCTATCGTCGTCTGCTGCGGGTAGCGGATAGGACCTGGGGGAAGACCCTTATACTTATAGGTATTGTAGGGTGAATCTGTCTTGAGTAAGTCTCCGCCGATGCGCTGGGCTGTGAAGTTGCCTGAAGCAAACTTGAGCGTTGGATCCGCCTGCAGTGCCATCCCCTTGCGTAGGCGGTTGATGTAGAGTCCTGCGATGTCTCCATATTCGTCGGACTTGCTCGACTCCTCCTCTACAATTGACGCTATGATAGTGACTTCTACGGGTGTGAGTCCCATCTCCTGAGCTAGCGCGCTTCGCTCTTTGTTCCAAAACTTATGGTAGCTCTGCTCGTAGCGTTTCAGGAGCTCTTCGGGCGATACGTTCCAATAAACTTCGTGCGTGTCAGGGAGAAACATGCAGCGTATCGTCTCTGTCGTAAAGCCTTGTGTGGCGCAGTAGGTCGAGTCCTGCAGGAGGTGTGCTAGCTCTTCGCGCTGCATAGCTAGCGGTGCCGTGAGTTTGTCAATCAGCTCTTCCTGAGTGCGCACGGAGGAGAAGGCGAGTCTGACGGGATCTTGTGCCCCATAAGCTACCTTTTTGCAGATAGCGAGGATGCTCATGCTGGGCGTCAGTCGGTAGCGTCCTGGGCGAAGCCTATCCTCTAGTCGCACGAGGTGAGCTACGCTACGCAGGAGGACTGGGTTCTTCACCTGGAGCTTTTGAGTTATACTTGCCATCAGGCCCTCGCTACTTGTCGTATCTGTGACGTAGGCATAGCACTCCTGCGTAGCGGCTCCTGCGGGACGAACTAATAGGAATGCACACCACGAGAGTAGGAGGAGTATGAGGACGAGTAGGGTCGTGAGGACAAGACGGCGTACACGTCTAGGCGACCTCCTGCGATGTCTCCTACGTGAGGTGTCATTGAAGTACGAGGGTCTCCACTGATTGGACCGAGATCTGCGACGTCGTGACATAGATGTCTAGGCTATTGGGTACACACAAGCTGGTAAAGCTGTACCCACAAGAGAGCGCGCGCTCACGCATAAAAGCGTGGGGCAGGACTCTTGTGGGTACTTCTCTGTTCGATCATAGCGTAGGGGAGCCAGCTCTCCTCATTGCTGTATGCCTAAGCTTGAGTGGCTATACCAAGAGCGGGATTACTTCTCCTCTGGCTGCTCACTCTCAGGAGCGGTCGTGTCGCTCTCTTGCTGCGCTCTCTGCTCCTTGCGGATGTCGCGTAGCTTGAGGTCGAGCGTCTCAATCTCCTGCTGCATAGCCTCGCAACGCTCCTCAAGCATCTTGAGTAAGTTCTCGCCAGCACTGCTGGTGACACTCAGACGCTCCTTGTTGTTGCTATAGGTCTGCAGGTCACTCTCGAGCTGCTCCTTCTTGCGCTGTATCTTGTCATACTCTTCACCGTAGGGACTAGTGGGTGCAAAGTTGCGCCTATTGTTGCGGTTATCACGTCTGTCACCTCGTGGTCTGTCGCTCGATCTCAGCTTATTGAAGAAAGCATCCATCTGCTCCTTCAGCTCATCCTGTAGCTTGCGACGCGTCTTCCGAGGCATATAACCCAGCTGATGGAAGTCCCTCTGTAGAGTCACAGCCTCCTCCCGATCTGCGTCGCTTGGCGTTTCGATAGCAGCTAGCTCATGAGCCCGGGCTAGTAGTTGCTTGGCGGCAGCTATATGCTCCTTGCTCTCCTCACGCTGAGCCTGGTAGAGAGCTTTATGATGTGTGTAGTAGGTGTCGCAAGCTGTTCGGAAGCGCTTGAAGAGAGCTTGGTGCTTATTCGTATGAATGAGCTCGTTCCACTCAGTCTGTAGCTCTTGGATGCGACTGTGTCCCTCGGGCCAGCGCTCCTCAGCTACGATCTGCTCTATCTCCTCGATGATAGCGCGCTTGCGGTCTCCCTGCTCACTAATTAGCTTATTACGGTCACGCATGAACTCCTTGCGCTTGTCAAAGAAAATGTCGCATGCTGTCCGAAAGTGGAGGTATAGCTCCTCGCTCACGGCACGAGGCACACGCCCAGTCCGGCGCCACTGCGCCTGTAGCTCCTTAATTTGGTCTGTAAACGTGCGCCAATCCTTAAAGGTGTGGATCTCATTCGGGTTGATTGCTTCAATCTGTGTGATGATACCACGCTTAATTGTCTCGTTTTCGCCCTCCTGTGTGCGCTGCTGGTTGCGATATTCCTGATTGTTGAAGTTAATCTGAGCCGAGAGCTCCTGAAATTGCTTCCACAGATCCTTGCGAAGCTCCTTAGCCACGGGACCCACGTCACGCCAGCGGTGGTGTAGGTCTTGTAGCTCGCGAGCTGCTTGGGTCACATCGGTAGACTCAGCTAGCTCCTTAGCTCGTTGTATGATTGCCTGCTTAGCCTCAAGGTTCTTCTTGAAGTCGTAGTCGCGGAACTCATGGTTTATCTGCTGTAAGTCGTAAAACTGCTCCCTCAAGTGCTCGAACTCCCCCTGTATTTGGCGCATATCACCAGGAGGTACGGCACCCGTGCTGCGCCAATTCTCGGTAATCTCTCGATACTCCTTGCTTATCACGCTAAAGTTCTCACTTGATGAGAGCAACTTGCGCAGGCGCTCCACGAGGTCTCGCTTAATCTCTAGATTAGCTCTCTGCTCCTCAGCAATCTCCTCCTGACGCTTGCGATTGCGCTCCTTGAAGTCATTGAGAAGCTCCTTGAGCCGTATCTCCTGAGCTTCGGCATCGGCACGGAGCTTTGCGTTCTCCTCCGAAACCGTGTTGAGATAACTATTCATCTTGCTGTAGAAGACGCTCTTGTAGCGGTCTATGATAGAGCGTGGAGGCAGCTCACCACTCTGCAGTAGGAGTACCACATCGTCCGTAATCTGCGCACAACTCATCTTAGCAATATCAGCATCACTCTTGTTGAGTAGTGCCTGATACTGTAGCTCCTCCTCAGAGGGAAGATCAGTAGCAGGATCGCTAGACATAGTCTCCTCCTCGACAGAATCCTGTGTCGCTACGGGAGCATCCGTCGTCTCCTCGGTAGCTGAAGGCGCCGCGTCAGTCTCTGATGTAGACGCTTGAGGGGAGGTCACAGGAGCCGTCTCCAACTCAGGTGTCGTCTCAGCGGGTATCTCAGGAGTTGTCGTCGCTTCTGGCGCCGATGGTGTTGTAGTCGTCTGGTCGAGAGCATTGCTCTGCTCTAGGTTCTCTTCTTGTGGGATAAGATTCATTTTCGAGATGATTCTATGTATTACTAATATCGAGGTTTGTGGCAATGATAGCGCACCCCCTCGTCTGCTCTAGCCCTCGTCTATATGGCACAGTCGGCTGTAGGCAACTACGCCTCAGCTCGTAGGATGCCACACGCGTAGGGTCGAGCGACAGCTCTATGACGAATGTGCGGGTCGCCACACACGGTCGGATTATCGCTCTGAATGCAAAGATAACTAATTCTCCGAGATTGTGGCTATCTCAGACCCTACGAATAGCCACCTTCCTTCACGGGAGAAATCGCAAAACCCTGCAGAAGGAGCATATCGTCCTTGCGGAATGGCCGTTTTACTTCTCTAGAAAAGTACTTTTCTTTTGCGGAGGGATGGTTTGACTGCTCCAGAGACCTATTTCACAGTTCAGAAGAACTCTCTGTGAGGTGTGGAGACGAAAAATCCCCCACGAGCGGATTGCGCTGAGAAGCTTTACTGTCGGCTTGCGGACAGATGGTCTGAGCCCCGACTCGCAGAGAAGCATTATCTTTGTGCCAAACAACAAGCAAGTTATGTTAGGAGCAATAATAGGAGACATCGTCGGGTCACGATTTGAGTTCGCAAACACCCACCGCACAGACTTCGAGCTCTTTGCCGATGGGTGCAACTATACGGACGACACCATCTGCACCATCGCCGTTGCCGATGCGCTACTGAGAGGAGCGAACTTTGCCGACACCCTGCAGACCTGGTGCAGACGCTATCCCCATCCTAAAGGGGCCTACGGCGGACGCTTTCATCAGTGGATTTACACGACCCCGCCCGTGCCGTATCGCAGCTTTGGCAATGGCAGTGCCATGCGCGTCTCTCCGTGTGGCTGGCTACCCACTCGCGATGCCGTTCTATCGCAAGCTAAGGCAAGCGCCGAGTGCACCCACAATCACCCCGAGGGGATAAAAGGGGCGGTCACTATCGCAGACGCCATCTACCAGCTCAGAGGTGGGGCGAGCAAAGCCGACCTCAAGAAGCATATCGAGGAGACTTATCACTATGACCTCACACAGCAGGTCGACTACATCCGGGAGCACAACAGCTTTGACGAGACTTGCCAGGTGACCGTGCCGCAAGCGATAGTCTGCTTCTTAGCCGGGCGCACCTTCGAGGAGGTTATCCGCCTCGCCATCTCCATCGGTGGCGACAGCGACACCATAGGAGCTATCGCGGGGAGCCTCGCCGAGGCACACTTCGGGATACCCGCCGAGATAGAGCAGCGCGCCCTCGCTTATCTCCCCGAGGATATGCGCCAGGTCGTCGACACCTTCCGCCAAATGATTCTATGACACGAGACGAGCTGATCAAGCAAAGTCGATACTACAAAGGCTTCAGTTCCTCTCTGATCTCTAACCTACAATAAAGATACAGCAGTCAACTGATGGCTAGTTCGCAAGTGTGCGGTCGCTTGCTCAGTAGCTCGTTGGTCTGTATCTTTGCAGTGGAGTTCATCGCCATGGCGGTCTTCTTCACCCGAGACGATAGCGGTTTCAGTCCGAAGTCTCAAAAAGCACACAGCCTCTACTCTTCAGTAGGGGCTGTTCTTTTGTCGCTCAGTTTTGAGCGGCTCTCAGTACCTTCTTGACGACAGACATTGCCTAGTTAGCTCTTGGCTGTTGGCAAGTGTCGAGTCGAAGGGCGATCCTCACTGTGCCGTATAGGGACGCGCGAGCGTGTCTAGCGGGAGGGCGTCCGTTGTGTCCGTTAGGTCTCCGATCCACTCTGACACCTCCGATAGCTCCGATCTCTAATCCCTGCCCTCTAATCTCTAATTAACCTCTTTTCTCGAATATCCACGTGGAGAATCTCAAATCTCCACGTGGATATTTTT
>UQBE01000057.1 GCA_900539155.1 uncultured Porphyromonas sp. | reverse complement strand
CCCCACGTGGAAAATAAAAATTCTCCACGTGGGGATTTCGAAATATCCACGTGGAGAATCCATTTTTCCCGACATAGTACCGTTTTGATAGGTAGTCGGGGTCTAAATTATTGTGAGACTGTTGACTTTTGCAATAGTCTATATATAATTCGTCAGCCCTGCAAGGAGACTCCCTCGACTAGTGCGCATCACAAGACACTTCGAAGCTTACAAAAGAAGAAGCAACTCTCCAGAGCCTCCACGATGGGAGCCTCTCCAGAGAGTTGCTTTACTAGAGTGATGAAGCTTAGCCTGCTAAGCTCCTTAACGTCGTCAGCGACGACTTACTTCTTGTCCTCAACGGCAGCACGAGCAGCTGCGAGGCGTGCGATAGGCACACGGAAGGGTGAGCAGCTGACGTAGTTGAGCCCTACGCGATGGCAGAACGCCACAGATGAGGGATCACCTCCGTGCTCACCGCAGATGCCGAGCTTGATCGTAGGCTTAGCCGAGCGACCTTTCTGTGCGCCCATCTCCACGAGAAGACCTACACCTGACTGATCTATCTGCTGGAAGGGGTCGACCTTGATAATCTTCTTGTCCAAGTAGATTGGGAGGAAGGTATTGACGTCGTCACGTGAGTAACCGAAGGTCATCTGTGTGAGGTCATTCGTACCGAAGGAGAAGAAGTCAGCCTCCTTAGCAATCTCGTCAGCCGTCAGCGCTGCACGTGGCACCTCAATCATTGTTCCAACAAGGAAGTCGACACGGTCGCCTTGCTCCTTGAAAAGTGCCTCAGCGGTCTCACGAATCACACGAGCCTGCTGCTTGAACTCCTCGACAACTCCGACGAGCGGTACCATAATCTCAGGATGCGTCTCGACACCCTCCTTCTTGAGCTCGAGACAAGCACCTAGGATGGCTCGCGTCTGCATCTCAGTAATCTCGGGATAAGTGTTGCCCAGACGGCAGCCACGATGTCCGAGCATTGGGTTCAGCTCGTGAAGCTGCTCGACACGGTCGTGGACGACCTTAGGCTCGACGCCCATAGCCTTCGCTAGCTCTACCTGACCAGCCTCTGTCTGAGGTACAAACTCGTGAAGAGGTGGATCTAGTAGACGTACGGTAACGGGAAGCCCCTTCATAGCACGGAAGATACCCTTAAAGTCCTCCGTCTGAATTGGTAGGAGCTTTGCCAAAGCCTTGCGACGACCCTCTGTGTCTGTAGCCAGAATCATCTCACGCATCGCCTTGATCTTATTGTCCTCAAAGAACATGTGCTCTGTACGGCAGAGACCGATACCGACAGCACCAAATTCGCGTGCCGTAGCAGCATCGTGAGGCGTATCAGCATTGGTACGTACAGCAAGCTTAGAGTGCTTGTCAGCTAGCTCCATCAGCTGGCGGAAGTCAGCATCCATCTCTGCAGCCTTGGTCTCTACTTGACCCTCGTAGATCTCACCCGTAGAGCCATTGATTGAGATGAAGTCTCCCTCGTGGAGTATCTTATCATCGATGGTTACAGTGCGAGACTTGTAGTCAACGATAATACCGCCAGCACCTGTGATACAGCACTTGCCCATACCACGAGCCACGACGGCTGCGTGTGAGGTCATACCGCCACGTGCCGTAAGGATACCCTGTGCTACACTCATACCAGCCAGATCCTCAGGCGAGGTCTCGATACGGACCATGATCACATTCTTACCCTGCTCATGCCAGTTAGCAGCGTCATCAGCAAAGAAGACGATCTGTCCCGTAGCGGCCCCTGGAGAGGCGGGCAGTCCCTTGGTCAATACCTTTGCAGACTTTAAGGCTTTCTTGTCAAAGACTGGGTGCAGTAGTTCATCGAGCTTAGCCGGCTCGACACGAAGCAGCGCCTCCTCCTCAGAGATTAGGTTGTCACGAAGCTGATCCATTGCGATCTTGACCATCGCTTGACCTGTACGCTTACCATTACGTGTCTGAAGGAGCCATAGCTTGCCTTCCTGAACGGTAAACTCTAGATCCTGCATATCGTGATAGTGCTGCTCCAGCTTATGCTGTATCCCATTCAACTCAGCATAAATATCGGGGAAGGTCTCCTCCATAGAGGGGTACTGAGCCTTACGAGTTGCCTCATCAATACCAGCACGCTCAGCCCAGCGACGAGAGCCTTCTATTGTAATTTCTTGAGGCGTACGGATACCAGCGACGACATCCTCGCCCTGCGCATTGACTAGGTACTCACCGTTGAAGAGGTTTTCGCCTGTAGCCGCATCACGAGTGAAAGCCACACCCGTAGCGGAGGTATCACCCATATTACCGAAGACCATCGCCTGGACGTTTACGGCTGTACCCCAATCATCGGGTATACCCTCCATCTTGCGGTAGAGGATTGCGCGGTCATTCATCCATGAGCCAAAAACGGCCATAATAGCGCCCCATAGCTGCTCGTATGGGTCAGTGGGGAAGTCGTGTCCCGTAGCCTTCATGACGGCTGCCTTGAAGCGCTTGACAAGATCCTTGAGGTGGTCTGTGGTGAGCTCGTTGTCGAGCTTCACGCCAGCCTCCTTCTTGACCTCCTCGATGATTGCCTCAAAGGGGTCGATGTCGTCCTTATTGACTGGCTTCATGCCGAGCACGACATCACCATACATCTGTACGAAGCGACGGTAAGAGTCCCAAGCGAAGCGCTCGTTGCCACTCTTACGTGCCAAGCCGTCTACGACCGTGTCGTTAAGGCCGAGATTGAGGATGGTGTCCATCATACCCGGCATGGAGGCTCTACTGCCCGAGCGGACTGAGACGAGAAGAGGATTCTCTACATCGCCAAACTTAAAGCCCATGATGGTCTCGATATGCTTGACGGCAGCCATCAAGTCATCCTTGAGGTCAGCGACAACAGCCTCACGGCCACGCTCATAATATTCTGTACATACCTCAGTCGAGATGGTGAACCCTGGAGGGACTGGTACGCCGATGCGGTTCATCTCCGCTAGGTTGGCACCCTTACCTCCGAGCAAGTCTCTCATCTGGGCATTGCCTTCGGCACTTCCGTTGCCGAACGTGTAGATTCTCTTCTTGTTCTTCATTGGGGAAAAGTATATTTGATGTTCTATTCGTAATAAGTGAGTGATTGAGCGGAGCTATCCGTCAGAACCTGTGGCGACAGCTACTCCCGTATCCACATCTAGCACCATCTGCGAGGTAGCGCCTCCCGATATCGTAGCGTAGAGTCGTCAGACTCATCTGACCCCTCTCGCTCTGCTAGACGATAATACGGTGCAAAGATAATAAAAATCTCCTTGCCTACGACACCAGCCCCACCGCATCGCGACGGAGGGCTCTGCACTAGAGGACGCACACCTCTCCCCAGGCAAAAAAAAGGTTGCTAAGAAAAAATCCTAGCAACCCCAAAAAAAAATCAAAGTCTTTGAAGAGAAAAGAATTGAATAAAAGAGAGCCACTAGGCAATAGGGAGTGAGAAATCCTAGCGACTAGGGTGACCAGTGGGATTCGAACCCACGACCCTCAGAACCACAATCTGATGCTCTAACCAGCTGAGCTATGATCACCATCGTGCAGACGCTTCGCAGTCTCTACATTCTGCGGGTGGCAATTCTCTCGGCGCCACCTAGTAGCAGAGTGCCACTACTTGCGTTTGTTGGCGCAAAGGTACGCAAACTTTTTGAATCCTACAACACCCGCCCCACGCGACAACTCTAGCAGAAGGGACACGTCGGAGCGGACAAGCGTGCGAAGTAGAGAGACAACCCAGGCGTCCCCTCCGCAAACGCCGTTTCACGTCCCCGCAAATGTCATATGATGAGTCCAGAAGCCCTTTATTTTTCCTCAGTAGAGCCAAGCGAGACATAGACGAGCCCAAAGGAGTCCTATGCCGATTCCAAGCGCCAGAAGTGTACTACTTCTCAACTTGAGCAGTGCTTACATTCGGCTATAAGCAACTAATATTTAGCCAGATAAGACGAGAAGTCCCGAGATAGTTGATGAGCCTTAGTACGAAAACATACTTACGTCGAATTGTTTTTGTACATTTGCGTCGTTAAATCGGAACAAAGCTATTACAAACCTATGGATACCTCTAAACATTCGGTGAGCTTGCAGCCTAAGCTCGCGTGGTGGCAGTCACTGCTTTCCTTCCTACTCGTCTTGTGTCTGATGCCATTGGGGCACGCTTTTATGATCATAATGGAACTCCTGATTGCGCCATCTGTGCTACCGTACAGCGCTTTCGGGCTGGGACTACTGGGACTGATTATCGCTGTGTGCGGTGTCTTCGCAAAGAGAGATACCCCACAGACGCTCTGCGGACTCATCGGAGGGCTACTCCTCTGGACGGGATGGGTCGAATTTCTCTTTATGTACTACGCTCAGCGCTTCGGCGCACACCCGGAGATTGTCAATGGAGTCGTAACGACGACATCCACTTACGTGCAGGGGATTGCGGCGAATCCCGTCCTAGCCATCGATGGCGTCCCGGTACACCACATGCACGACATCAAGGATATCGTGGTGACCCGTCCGGAGTATCTTCTGATGCCGGCGACGTTTGGCTTCTGGGTGTCGGTCATGCTACTCTATATATTTAATGTGCGGACTGGGTGCAACTTCATCCTCTGGTGCCAGCGTATGCTCCTAGGCAAGAAGCGAGACCTTATCGTCCGCTCGGGGATGACACGACATCCTGCTATGGTCACCTTTATGGAGACGATGATGCTCCTGTGGACTTGTTATCTACTACTGATGTTTTGCTACGATCCTCGCTTCCTCGGTCAGAGTCATCCCGTGACGATTGCCGTCGGGGTCGGCTGCTTCGTTGGCTTCTTTTTCATCTTTCGCAAGCAACTCAACCGCAGACAGTGGGGAGCCAACATACGTATGGCGATCCCAGCAGTCATCGTCCTCTGGACGCCTGTCGAGATACTGGGGCGCAACAACCTTTTTAACGAGATTTGGATTGCTCCGCTTGAGCACATCGGCGAGATGATTGCTATCCTCGTCACTTTCGTCCTAATCGGAGCTTACCTCGCTTGGCACCACAGGAGACAGGCGAAAAGAGTGGCGCAGTAGCGACTAGTCGCCCACCCATTTCCCCCCGCACTCCACAAGGAGCGGGAAGCGCACGCTTCATTCTGGCGAGCCTCCTCATCAAGCTACACTTGAGACTACTGCATAGATGATTAATAGTCTCTGCTTGGTTTGGTTGGTAGCCGAGAGTAGCCCCTAGGAGCTCCCAGCAATGAAGCTTACCAGACTGGGTGGCGATGAGAAATGCCTTAACCACCTACCAGAACAGCGAGAGCGAGACACCATTTGACCACTCCGCTTTGCAAAGCGAACTCGTCGGATGGTGAAATCTACGTTTGCAGGGGCGTAATCGCTCGTTGGTACAGATTATTTCACTACATTTGCCAACGCAATAGTACCTCCTCGAGAGAGATTACTCGCTCGGTGTAGTACGATAAACGGGCATTTAGGCATATGAAACTGCAGCATTCTCCTCAGCGATATGATTACATCATCATAGGTGGTGGTCTGGCGGGGCTTTACTGCGCTTACTTTCTAGCGCAGCACGGGACGGTCGCTCTCATCGCTCGACGTACAATCGAGGAGAGCAACTCCTACTATGCGCAGGGAGGGATGGCTGCTGTCACAGACCAGAAGGACTCTCCCACAAATCACTACGAAGATACGCTCATCGCTGGTCGGGGGCTCTGCATCCCCGAGGCGGTCAAAGTGCTAACAGACGAAGCTCCCGACAGAATCAACGAACTGATTCAGATGGGGATGACTTTCGACAGCGAGGACGGTCACCTAGCCCTTGGGCTGGAAGGAGGACACCATCACCGACGTATCCTGCACGCAGGCGGAGACGCTACGGGACGGTTGGTCACTACCTTCATGATTGAGCAGGTTAGGAAGGCTCAGCATATCACAATCTTCGACCACCACAGCGCGGTGCAGCTCTTACGCTCTGCGGACGGGTCTCACTGCCAGGGACTAGTAACCTACGACGAGCGCGCACATCTCTACGACACAATCCTCGCATCTGCGGTCGTACTCGCCACAGGTGGGGCGGCTGCTCTCTACTATCCGACGACCAATCCGCCCACGGCTCTGGGCGATGGGCTTTGGTTGGCTAGCGAAGCCGGAGCCGAGCTTATGGACTTGGAGTTTATCCAGTTTCACCCGACCGCTCTTTATCTGCCAGGTCAGGCATCTTTTCTCATTAGTGAGGCTGTACGTGGCGAGGGTGCTCACCTTGTAGATAAAAACGGTGAGCGCTTTATGCCCGCATTGCACCCCCTGGCAGAGCTCGCACCGAGAGATGTCGTCGCGCGGAGCATCTTCCTCAAGATGCAGGAGGAGGGCAGCGACCACGTACGTCTGCGACTAAGACACATTGATCCGAAGAGACTGCTACAGCGCTTTCCGACCATCTCGGAGCACTGTCGCCAGCTGGGACTAGACATTACCGACGAGATACCAGTAGCTCCTGCAGCGCACTACACAGTCGGGGGCATCGGCGTCGACCTAAATGGCTGCACTCGCCTGCCGGGTCTGTATGCTGTCGGAGAAGTTTCCTCAACGGGCGTTATGGGAGCCAACCGTTTGGCATCAAACTCGCTCATCGAGTGCATCGTCTTTGGCAAGCGTATAGCCGAGTATGCCCTAGCACATCCCATTACGTCTCATACGCCAGAGCCTCTGCCTGCACCTACGCATCTACCAGACCTCTCCTGGAGTCTGGAGGAGGAGCAGATCTATGCGCTAGAGCGACAGACGAAGTTCAGCCGAACGATGGGCGACATACTTATGAGCCGGGTGGGAATCATCCGTTCTAAGGAAGGGCTCGTCACCGCACTCCACGAGCTACAGCATCTCTCAGACGAACTAGCAGAGGATGCTCGTCACAGCATCCACGCCTATATGACCCGTCGCCGTGTAGAGATTGCGCACATGATGGCACACGCCGCCCTCCTGCGGGAGGAGAGCCGTGGGGGACACTACCGAAGCGACTACACAGAGACACTGCCCGAGAGCGAGGCCTACCGGACGAGACTCTTGGACGGACAGATTACACACCAACCAATCAACCAACAAGCACACAAGAGCTATGACTGATATATACAACAGCGAAGACTTCGCCACGCTCATAGAGCTAGCCTTCCACGAGGATGCACCTACGGGCGACTTGTCGACACGCTACCTACTGAGCGAGAGCGACCGCGCCCTAGCTACGCTCATAGCCAAGGACGACGGCATCGTCTCTGGTCTGGAGGTCGCTTATATGGTACTCAACTGGTGCACACCTGAAGAGGAAATAGTCTTCACCCCAGAGTACGAGGATGGCGACGAGGTGCGCAAAGGCGACATAATAGCCACCATCGAGGCACCCTATGCCGACCTGCTACGTGCGGAGCGCATTATGCTCAACTTTCTACAGCGGATGAGTGGCATCGCAACCTATACCAACCAATGTGTGCAATGCGTCGCAGGCACTAAGACGCAAATCCTAGACACCCGCAAGACAGCCCCCGGACATCGTCTCACGGACAAGATGGCAGTGCGTCACGGCGGTGGCACCAACCACCGAGCCTCGCTCTCCGATATGGTCATGCTCAAGGACAATCACATCGCAATGGCGGGTGGCATTATGCCAGCCGTCGAGGAGGTACGACCACACCTCCCCATCTCTATACGCATTGAGGTCGAGACCTCTACACTAGAGGAGGTACAGGAAGCCCTAGACGCTGGGGCCGACATCATCATGCTAGACAATATGAATCTAGAGACGATGCGCCGTGCTGTCGAGCTTATCGATGGACAAGCCGAGGTAGAGGCTTCGGGCAATATGACCGCCGAGCGTCTCGCTGCCGTCGCAGCGCTTGGCGTTGACTACATTAGCATTGGGGCGCTGACCCACTCTGTGCGCGCCTTTGACATTAGCATGAAGATTCAGCCCCTAGAGTAACAGCGACATCGCACCACCCCACCACACACTACACACTAACTGACTACTTATGACACAACAACAGATAGAGGCTCTCTACAAAGAGATCCGCACGCTCAAGGAGCAGAAGAATGCGGTCATCCTAGCGCACTACTACGCTCGCCCCGAGATACAGCGCATAGCAGACCACCTAGGCGACTCGCTCGCTCTCTCACAGATAGCAGGCCAGACGGAAGCAGAGATGATCGTTTTCTGCGGGGTCAGCTTTATGGGTGAGACTGCCAAGATTATTTCCCCCAATAAGAAGGTCCTCTGCCCCGTACCACACGCTGGCTGTACCCTCGCTGAGGGTGCCACGGCTGAGGGCATCAACACTTGGCGCGTCAAGCATCCCGACGGAATTGTCGTCAGCTATGTCAATACGACAGCGGCTGTCAAGGCAGTCACCGACTACTGCGTGACCAGTGCCAATGCGCTGAAGATCGTACGCGCCCTCCCCACTGGCAAGCCGATACTCTTTGGCCCTGACAAGAACCTCGGTCAGTACATCATGAATGTAACGGGACGAGAGATGGATCTATGGCAGGGAGCCTGCTACGTGCATGCTGACATCACCTCCGAGCTGGTGCACACAATGCTAAATCAGTATCCCGAGGCGGAGATCCTGATACACCCTGAGTCGGTAGCTGCTAGCGACCAGTCCATCGTCGACAATCCTCGCTGCATCATCGGCTCTACCACCACGATTATCAATCGTCCTGGGGTCTCTGACCTGAAGCAGTACATCATCGCCACCGAGCCTGAGGTGCTGGCTGAGATGACGAGACGCTATCCCGACAAGGAGCTCATCCCCATCCTCCCCGATCAGGTCTGCGAATATATGAAGATGATCACCCTCGAGGGACTCCGCGACGCACTCCTCTACGAGCAGTACGAGGTGCATGTCGACGAGGAGCTACGTCAGAAGGCGTGGCGCTCCATCGAGCGGATGCTCCAGTTCTAAGGCCCCAGCTCTAGGCTTGCCTTCGACTTAAAGTCTCTAGTTTTAGGGCAAGCTATGCCTCATATCTAGGGCATAATACCCCGACAAAACAGAAGAAACGGATTAGTCGTCTTCCTCGAGAAGACGACTAATCCGTTTCTTATTTACCCCAAAATGGGATAACAGTCAAAATGAGACTGTTGACTTTTGCAACAGTCTCTAAATGTCAGACAAATATCCAGTCCTCTAATCTCTAACTTCTAACCTCTAATTACCTTCCTTTCTCGAATATCCACGTGGGGAATCTCAAATCTCCACGTGGATATTTTTTA
>UQBE01000056.1 GCA_900539155.1 uncultured Porphyromonas sp. | reverse complement strand
AAATAAAAATTCTCCACGTGGATATTTCGAAATATCCACGTGGAGAATCCGTTTTCCCCCCCCGACATAGCATCGTATCAATATGTAGTCGGGTAAATTATTGTGAGACTATTGACTTTTGCAACTGTCTTATTGTAGCGATCCAGCGTTGCACTTCTTCAGCAGGAGTTGTGTAGCTCTTGACTTGGAGTCTTATGAAGTTTTTCTATATTTGTGGGTGTGTTGCGCTTAGCACTGGAAACTTAACAAGATACAACCCTATAGTAATGATGAGAACTATTGCCTTCATAAGAAACGCTGCTTCCCTTCTTGCACTTCTGATACTAGTCACTTCTTGTTGTAACTGTGAGCAACCGACTCCTCAGAAGCGACCGACCCCTGAGAAGCGACAAGAGAACACCTTTAATGCTAAGTTTACCGCCACTCCCAATACCTTCTCTGGTTTTGGTGGCTATGGGAAGGTTCACGGAGTGCTGCAAGAGCTGTCTCCCAGCGGAGAGCTCCTCCATGAGACCCCGCTGGAGGACTCAGAGTTTACGCTGCACTTTGAGAAGTATTCTCGTGAGATAGAGCCTTGTGTGTATCGACCCAATGAGTTTTTTGTCCGAGAGGGTATAGATGCTAAGACCTTTAAGATTGAAGCCGAGGTCACCAGTGGCAAGGGTAAGGGCTGTAAGCAGACCATGCTCATAATGCGTGGTGGATGGAGATTCTCTTTTAAAGCAGAGCCAAGTCAGTTTACCTCTAAGGGCGGGACTGGTAAAGTGATAGGGACGATGTATGTTACAGACTTTGATGGCAACGTTGTTGATGAGCGCGACCTCGGTTATTGCAACTTCGGACTCAAAGCATTTGGCAATCCAGAGGGCATCACCGTTGATGAAATTGAGAAAACTTTCACAGTCGCAGCGGGTGGCCCGGCGACCTTCGAACTACAGGCTTACACAGGTTTTGGACAACCTTATCTCATCGAGATAGAGCGTAAAGGTTGAGTCTGCGAGGAGGGTAGGATTTGCTCGTCGGTACGCTTGTGAGACTATTGACTTTTGCAACAGTCTTATTGTAGCGATCCAGCGTTGAGTTTCTTCAGCCAGGGGGGTGTGTAGCTCGTATTTTCCACTCCAAAAATGCAATTTGGAGTGGAGCTCGCCCTGCTCCGGATGCCCTTGAACAAGAGTTGGCTAGTTCGAATAATGTCTCTATATTAGCGATTGAAAACAGCAGGAGCCAGCTCCTATCTAGAACTATGGACTCTTATCCTATAAGGTATGAAACGAATTCTACTTATTCTTCTGTTTGGAAGAGTCGTGTGTTAAGCTTTACACTCGTCTCTGTATCTACAACGCAGTCCACTTTGAAGTCATCTGGTTGCGTCGTCTATACGCTACCTTGTGGAAATATCGAAACCTACTAAACAAAAGATTTATAATATGAAAGCACTTTGTAATGTGAAAGTGGTCGTGACACTGCTTCTATCTATGCTAGCCATAGCTTCGTGTCAAAATCCCAACTCTTGTCCAGACTTACCTGCCCCCACTGAAAACACCTTTAAGGCGGAGTTCAAAGCGACTCCAGATGCATTCTCAGCTCAAGGTGGAGATGGACTTGTAACAGGTGTCTTAAAGGAGATCAACGCAGAGGGCATAGAAGTCTCAGAAAGGCCTCTTACCAAGAGCGAATTCACACTAAGGCTCAAGTCTGGCGATGATAGCCAAATCTCAATTGACAACGATACTAAGAAGTTTGTCGTAGTTAAGGGATCAACAGCAACTTTTGAGCTAGAGGCTATAGCGACGGTCGAAAAAGTGACGAAAAACTCTCAGGTATTAACTATAGTACGTGGGGGGGAAGTCAGCTACTCATTTGTCGCTACACCAGCTGTCTTTACTGCAATGGGCGGAATTGGGACAGTCTCTGGACTCTGTAAAATCACAAATGCATCGGGCGAGATAGTTTCAGAGAAAGCTCTTGAGCCAAGTGACTTCACCCTTTCTCTCAAGGCAGAAAACAAAGAGATTACAGTGGATGATGCCACTAAATCTTTTAATGTGGCTATGGGCAATGATGCGACATTTGAGCTAATTGCCTCCTGTGCTGGCGAAGAGTCTCAAGTTTTAACTATCAGTCGCAAAGGTAGATTGACTTACAAGTTCAAGGCTGAGCCGAGAACTTTTGATGCTGCGGGTGGAAAGGGCTTTGTTGCAGGTATCTGTACTGCTGTAGATCAAGCTGGTAGTCCACAGGTTAGCACATCGCTAGCCTCTGAAGACTTTACTATCTCGCTCAAATCTGGGAACAAGGATGAGATTGTAATTGATCAAGCAGAGAAGAGCTTTCTGGTAAAGGCTGGAGAAAAAGAAGCTGACTTTATACTGGAAGCAAAAGCATTACACAAAGATGCTACTCCACAAGAAATTAAAATCCATAGAGAATCCAAAGCAACCCCTGCTCCGACCAATAGGTTGCCACTAGAATATGTAGCAGAGTATAATATCGACCCTAGCGGGACGGGATTTGTCAAAACTCATGCGACGAGTGAAAGTGGCTACTTTACATTTGAAGACGCTGTCGCTAAGTTTAGCGATATAACTATTGCAGGCAAGAAGTATCATCTGCCTAGTCATGAAGAGTTGATGTCAATTGTTCCTTCATTCAGCATGAATCTAGGTAGTAACTTTATGACCCCAACCATTGTCAAAGATGCGTTAGAGACCGTCACCATTAAGGGAAGAACGGTTTCCTCAAAGAATGACTACAGAGGAGGAATCTCGGGAGTAGCCTATGCCGTACGATTCAAAGGAACAGACTTTGTCTCTGCCTGGAAGTACGAATGTACACGGCTAGACAATCATCTGGTGATGAAAGTGACAGCACGACCTCTCAAGGGTGCAAGCGCCTCGACGATCATTGACGATGTGGTAAAGCCTAGCTTTTGGACGAGTTCTACGGAGCATGACGTCGTTAGGTACTTTCCAGCTTCTGGGCTAATAAAGCCTGGATCAGAAAGTGTATTAGAGCGTGATGTCATGGGCTATTTTTGGGCTTCCGACTCATACGATTCGAATAATTCGTGGGGGTGTTTCTTCAATCAGATGTCTTCGTTCGTCGCAATGAGCAAACCGGAGTTTAAGTTGACGATTCGTCTCTTTGAAACTAATTAGGAGTTTAGACGTCAGTCTCCACAGTCGAGGACAGTCCGCTCATTATGGCGATGGTGGACTATGCAGTGAGCGTTATGTAGACTATGTTGGTGCTGACGAATGTGTCAGCAACTGAATAAAACGAGGGGACTCGATCGCGATATTGGCGATTGAGTCCCCTTTATTGTTGAGTCGCTGGGCTGTCTATTGAGTTGTTCCTTTCCTCACAGTACGCAATTTCCAGGAGTAAGTGCAACACGAAGCGTACTAAAGCACTGTAGATTCAACTATCAAATGCAACTGAATTGGTTTCATCGAGCTTTTGATAAAAAAGCTGTCCAGGAGTTAGGACGTTTAGTTTCTTGCGAGGTCTGTTATTAAGGAGCTTTTGCACTCTTCGGACCTTCTCAGTGGAGTAGTTGTCGAAAGCGATTTTCCTTGTGAGACTATTGACTTTTGCAACTGTCTCCATAGCGAGTGATGAGAGGGTCGGCAAAGGGTGTCGCAACAATAGCTAACTACTCCCCGTCCTCCCGGTTGATAAAGTCCAGGTAACTGCTGATGGTGCGCTCAGCCTGCCCTACATCTTGCGGTGTGTAGAACTGCGTATCGCGCAGTTCGTCTGGTAGGTACTGTTGCTGTGTGTAGTGCTTAGGGTAGTCGTGTGGGTAGTGGTAGTCGACGCCGTAGCCCAGGTCGGCCATCAGCTGTGTAGGCGCATTGCGTAGATGTAGAGGCACTGGCAGATTGCCTGTCTCACGCACCTTGGCAAGGGCAGCATCAATGGCGAGGTAGGCGGAGTTGCTCTTAGGAGAGCCTGCAAGGTAGACTACAGCCTCGGCGAGTGGTATGCGCCCCTCGGGCCATCCGATGAAGTCGACCGCATCGGCGGCTGCCTGCGCTACGACCAGCGCTTGCGGATTTGCCAAGCCTATATCCTCGGCTGCTGATATGACCACACGGCGCGCTATGAAGCGTGGTTCCTCACCTCCCTCGATTAGTCGTGCCATCCAGTAGAGTGCTGCGTTAGGGTCGCTACCACGGATGCTCTTGATAAAAGCGGAGGCGATATCGTAATGCAGCTCCCCATCACGGTCGAAAGCAGCGGGTTGCTGCCGTGCCACACTGGCAATTGTCTCTCCGGTCAACTGAATCGTGGTGTCGTCTGGGTGCTGCTCTAGAGCCATCGATAGCGTCATCTCGAGGAGGTTGAGTAGCTTGCGGGCATCTCCACCAGCCAGATGGATGAGTAGTTCGCGGTCCGTGCCTTCTAGGGTTACCTGATAGCGAGAGAAGAGCGAATCGGTGGCGAAGACGCGGTCAATAAGCTGGGAGAGGTCGCTATGCTCTAGGGGCTTGAGGACGAAGACTTGACAGCGAGAGAGGAGCGGACGAATTACTTGAAAGGAGGGATTCTCCGTCGTGGCTCCAATTAGCGTTACGACTCCCTGCTCGACAGCTGCTAGTAGGGAGTCCTGCTGGGACTTGGAGAAGCAGTGTATCTCGTCGATGAAGAGAATCGGCCTCCCCTGATGCTGTGAGAAGAGACCAGTCTGCGCCTCCTTGGCCTCTTGGAGGGTCTTGCGCACATCAGCTACGCCAGAGCCGACTGCCGACAGACTGAAGCAGCGACACTGCATCATCTGTGAGAGGAGACGTGCCAGTGTAGTCTTGCCTACACCCGGAGGACCCCATAGAATCATCGAGGGGATATGTCCCCGCTCGAGCATGACACGCAGCGGGGCATTCGCACCGACCAGGTGTGACTGTCCGACATACTCTTCAAGCGTCTTAGGACGCATCCGCTCCGCGAGCGGTATCTGCTCTACTGACATACGGTGCAAATGTACAAAAAGAACGACTGTTGCATAAAGGCGAATCGCTGTGTTGCTTTCGGGATTCGGCTTCGGTCACATACGGAGGTATGCTCCCTTCAGACCTCACCCTCAGCGCCTTGCGCTTCATCCTTTCTGCAAAGTCTAGACAATCTTGCAAGCAAGATTGTGAGACTGTTGACTTTTGCAACAGTCTCAAAAAGAACGACTGCTCGCCGACGGGGTCTCTGTCAAATAATCCGGACGAACTTTGCCTTTCAACCTCTAACTTCTAATCTCTAGATTGCCGGAAGGCTCATACCAGTGATGCGCCGGTAGATGTCTAGCGCGTAGGGATCGGTCATCCCAGAGATGTAGTCGAGTGTGCATTGGAGCTTACCGTATATAGACTCTTCGTGCAGGTTGTACTGGCTGCTCACGAGCGAGAGGAGTGTGCGACTGTAAGCGTCGTCTGGATGGAGGAGCGAATGCATCACCTTGTCGATTAGCTCTGAGAAGATTCTATGCCCCGCAAGTTCCACGTCAATGACCGCCCGCGCCGTGTAGATTTCACTCTGCGCTACAGCACTATTAGCTCGATAAGCTGCATAGAGCACTTCGGGCATCCTGCTAACTAGGGTCCCTGCAAAAGAGCCACGCAGTATCTCCTCCTCATGCTCGATGAAGACCTCGGCGCACGCCTCCACGAGGATATTGATAGCCTTAGCTCTCAGGTAGGCTATCCGCTCATTGCGGTCTCCGATAGCCTCCATCGTAGCCAGCACATGGTCGTGACTATCTGCTGGGAAGTAGCGTAGGAGTAGCCCCACAGTACGCTCGTAGCTCAAGATGCGTAGCTTGTAAGCATCCTCCACATCCATGACTTGATAGCATATGTCATCGGCCGCCTCTACGAGGTAAACTAGCGGGTGACGCACGTAGTGCCCCGTGGCGGAGTCTACGGGCAGGATGCCTAGGTAGTCCGCTACATTGAGATAGGCGGCCTGCTCCGACTGGAAATAGCCGAACTTCCCGCTCTCAGGTGCTCTTGCGGAGGACCACGGGTACTTCACGATAGCAGCCAGGGTGGTGTAGGTCAATGCAAAGCCCCCTGGCCTGCGCCCCTCAAATTGATGTGTCAGCAGGCGAAAGCCGTTAGCGTTGCCCTCGAAGTAGGCGAAGTCCTCCCACGGGTGACCCTCTCCTACGACGGCGTCATACCACTGGCGACCATTCCCCTCGGTAAAGTAGGCGCGGATAGCCCGCTCGCCACTATGCCCGAAAGGAGGATTGCCCATATCGTGGGCCAGGCAGGCCGCCGAGACAACCGTAGCTATGCTACCCCGATGGGGTGTGTCCTGATTGTCTGTCAGACGGCACGCTATGTAGTTACCTAGACTGCGCCCCACACAGCTCACCTCTAGGCTATGCGTCAGGCGGTTATGTACGAAGATACTCTTGGGCAAGGGAAAAATCTGCGCCTTGTTTTGCAACCGGCGAAAGGGTGCCGAGAAGATTAGCCGGTCGTAATCCCGGTCAAACTCCGTACGCATCTCCATCCCCCCACCGAGTGCGCCTGACTTCTCAGGCAGTGAAGCTCCGAAGCGTCGATTAGAGATCAGCTGATCCCAATTCATCCTACTCATTATTATATATAGTCAGTCTATTGTCTTTGTGAGAAGAGTGTCCTGAAGGCGTGATCTACTCGGTCACACGGCACAATCTCTATGTCGTAACTCTGTCGCTGTAGGCTCTTAGCATTCGCCTTGGGGATCAGTATCCGCGTGAAGCCCAGACGATGCGCCTCCGCGATGCGTCGCTCGATGCGGCTCACGGCACGTATCTCGCCCGCGAGCCCCACCTCACCCGTCATGCAGGTCTTCGAGGGGACGGCTATGTCCAGATTGGAGGAGAGGACGGCGCAGAGTACAGCGAGGTCTACGGCGGTGTCGTTGATTTTGATGCCGCCTGTGATATTGAGGAAGACATCTTTCTGAATTAGCTTAAAGCCAGCCCGCTTTTCCAAAACCGCTAGTAGCATGTTCAGTCGCCTCAAGTCGAAGCCCGTGGTGGACCGCTGCGGATTGTTGTAAATAGCGGAGCTGACCAAAGCTTGCGTCTCAATCATAATAGGGCGAATGCCCTCCACAGCGCAGGCGACGACGACCCCACTGAGTCCTTCTGTATTGCCCGAGATGAGATGCTCCGAGGGGTTGCTCACGGCGACCAGTCCCGAGCTATTCATCTCGTAGATGCCTAGGTCGTCGGTAGAGCCAAAGCGGTTCTTGTGACTGCGCAAGATACGATAGAGATGCTGCTTGTCACCCTCAAACTGCAGGACCGTGTCCACCGTATGCTCTAGAATCTTCGGACCCGCGATGGAGCCCTCCTTGTTGATGTGCCCAATGACAATCACAGGGATGCCACTGCTCTTGGCAAAGTGCAGGAGCAAGTTGGCGCACTCCTTAATCTGACTGATGGAGCCTGGCGAAGATTCCGAGCGCGCAGTCGTAACCGTCTGGATACTGTCGATGACGAGTAGGTCGGGTGCTATCTGCAGTGCTTTCAGAAGGATGTTGTCCAGGTCGGTGTCGCAGTAGATGAGGCACTGCTCCGAGTGTATGCCGATGCGGTCGGCACGTAGCTTGAGCTGCTGGGCACTCTCCTCGCCCGATACGTAGAGCGTCTTGAGCTCTGGGCAGCGCAGGACTGTCTGAAAGATTAGCGTCGACTTACCGATGCCTGGCTCGCCACCCAGCAAGGTAAAGGAGCCCTGCACCAGTCCGCCACCGAGGAGACGATTGAGCTCCTCATCGTGTAGGTCTATTCTGCTCTCCTCGCTCCCCACAATCTGCTGTATGGGGCGTACCTCCTCGGAGTGAAGACCGTCCCACCCCGCTTTTTCTTGGATTTGTGTCAACTTGCGCTGTATATCCTGTGCTGGGGTCGTCCGCCCCGATGCGGTCGTCGGCTGGACCAGTTGCTCCTCGATGGTGTTCCACTCCTGGCACTCGTTGCACTGTCCTTGCCAGCGACTGTAGGTAGCCCCGCAGGCACTACACTTATAGATAGTCTTGACCTTTGCCATCTGCTATGCGCGCTCTAGAGGACATGTAGAGCAGCGCAGCAAGCCACCCTGCTTGGATATCTCACTGTAAGGCACCTCCTCGACGGTCATGCCAGCCACCTTGCGAAGGTAGTGCTGTAGACGATCAGCGCCCGCCTCGACACAGACCACTTCGGGAGAGAGGGAGAAGAAGTTCGTATGCATCTCGACCGCCTCCTCGGCCGTTATGGTCAGCAGTTTGTCCTGGCCAAAGACTTCGCCAATGATGCCGCGTGCCTCTCTGGAGGCGACTCCCTCGGGATAAAAGACAGCGAAGCCACGCCCCACGGGCTGGAAGGCGCAGTCAAGGTGTAGCACACCACGCAGAGGGTCCTGGTCATGCTTGTATAGCGGTACGGGGACGACCCGCTTGTGCGGGAAGAACTCACGGAAGAAGTCCACCGCCCGCTCATTGGTCCTTGTGGTCTTGAACTGTCCGAAGGCTCCTGGCTCGCAGCAGCCGACGAAGAGAATGTCGTCATAGAGGATTACATCGCCCCCCTCCACGCGTACATCAGCGGGTAGATGCACCACGCTGCTCGGCTCGAAGAGGTCGTAGATGGGGGCGAATGCATCCACTTCTCGTCTCCTATCGGGTATCATATGCGCCACAAAGAGGTTTTCGTCGATTACGAAGGAGACATCTCGTGCGAAAATCTGATTGCATCCCTCTAGAGGCTCAGGACGATATACCTCCACACCGTGGCGCTGCAAGATAGCGAGGAAGCCTTCCATCTCACGCACCACCGACTGCTCCGTGGGGTAGTCCCCTCGCAAGACCGCCTGATAGCTCTTCGCATCGTAGGTCTCCTCGAGAGTCGGCGGTGTGCCGAGCGCATGAGGTAGACCGAGGACTACCTTGCGGAGCTGGTTCGTTTCGTTGGTTACGTGTGGTGTGAGTCGTTTCTGTTGTTTGTCCATCATATCATTTCTGTTAGAGGTCTCCTGGAGCGCATCTGTGCTAGGAGCTTGATTCTATTCTTCGATACAAATATAGTCAAATCTCGAGAGACCCCAGAGGCGGGGAGGGAAAATTTTCAAGGCTGACGCATTGTGAGACTTTTGCAACAGTCTCATATAGTACGAAGGTTGCACGAGATGGCTAGAGCGGATAGGGGGTAGCGGTTAGGGGGTAGGGGAGGGGTGCCTTGCGGAGCAGGGCTGACGCATTATAATTTAGAGCCGACTACATATCGACACGGTGCTGTGTCGAGGAAAACGGATTTCCACGTGGATATTTCGAAATCTCCACGTGGAGAATTTTTATT
>UQBE01000055.1 GCA_900539155.1 uncultured Porphyromonas sp. | reverse complement strand
AGATTTGAGATTTCCCACGTGGATATTCGAAAAAGGAGGGTAATTAGAGATTAGAAGTTAGAGATTAGAGGGCAGGGATTAGAGATCGGAGCCATCAGAGGGATCGGAACTATCAGTGGGTGTCGTACAGGGGTGACTCATTATAATGCGTCAGCACCGCGTATTTTCCAGTGGGGTGGTTTGTGATTAGCGGGATAATTTATTACCTTTGCCCCGAATACATTGCTGCAACAGATGAGTTATCAACATAAATCTGCCAGACTTCTCCTTAGCACCCTACTACTGACATTGCTTATGAGCCAATGTGCAGCCAAGGGTCCCAACAGTATGCCCCACAAGCGTCCTGCACTAAAGCATCCCCCCATACAGCGTGTGGTGGGCGACTCGCGCGCCCAGTCGGCGCACGATGAGCTGGTGGCAGACCTAATCGACACAGGCAAGACCCTACTCGGCAAGCCTTACGGATATAGAGGTAACCTGCCCTGGCGCATGGACTGCTCGGGCTTCGTATCATACATTTACTCACAGTATGGCATCACCGTGCCTCGTGGCTCCGCAACGCAGGCGAGGTATGTCAAGCCCATCAAGCGAGCCGAGGTGCTACCTGGGGATTTGCTTTTCTTCACAGGGCGTAACCGTAGCAGCGGTCGCGTAGGACACGTGGCGATGGTCATCGATGTCGTCGACGGCGACCCAGTTATGATGCACAGTACCAACAGTCGTGGCATTATAATCGAGCGACTCAGTCGTAGCGCTTACTTCTCCAGTCGCTATCTGAGTGCGGGGCGCGTGCCAGAGATGAGTGACCTAATTGAGGAGGGATCCCTAATGGTCCCCGAGCCTAAGCTGACGCCTATCGCTCCTGAGCACAAGATTAGTCCGATAGAGCTAGACCAAGAGAACCTCCTACCAGAGATTCCGATAGCTACCCCTAGACAGTGGCGCAGATAGACTCTCTATGAGACGGAGCGCTGTGGTCTCTCTGTCATTGACTTCTATCGCAATATGAATCAATATCTAATCGTCGGGCTCGGTAATCCTACGGAGGAGTACCGCGGCACGAGACACAACATAGGCTTCCGTATGGTGAGCCACCTTGCTGACCAGCAGGGCTGGACCTGGTCTACGGCGCGTCACGGGGAGATTACCTCGGGACGTATCAAGAATGCGCAGCTGACGCTCCTCAAGCCCTCTACCTATATGAACCTCAGCGGTACCGCGGTGCGCTACTGGATGCAGGAGCTGAAGGTCCCAGTAGAGCACATACTCATATGTCTCGATGACCTAGCACTCCCCTTTGGCACGCTTAGGATGAAGCCTGGAGGCAGTGCCGGCGGACACAATGGGCTCAAGCATATTACTGAGCTACTCGGCACGGACCGCTATCCACGCCTACGCTTTGGCATAGGGCACGACTTCCCTCGGGGGAGACAGATAGAGTACGTCTTGGCGCAATTCCCAGAGGGGGAACTGGCGGAGATGCCTCGTCTCCTGGAGCGTGTCGATGAGATGATTGAGGGCTTCTGCCTGGTGGGTGTGGAGCGGACGATGAATAACTTTAACTAACCTCGCTATGAGCAGACCAGTGCGGATCGATAGCTTCCTCTGGGCGGTGCGTCTCTTCAAGACGCGCTCGATAGCGCAGGACGCCTGTCGCAAGGGGCGTGTGGCGATTAATGATGTAACGGCCAAGCCTGCTAAGATGGTGATGGCGGGAGACGTCATCTCGGTACGCAAGCCTCCGGTGACGCTCTCCTTTAAAGTGCTACAAACCACCGCCAATCGCATGGGTGCCAAGCTGGTTCCTGAGTATATCCTCAATGTGACTCCTCCAGAGCAGTACGAGATACTGGAGCTGAAGCGGATGTCGGGCTACGTGGATCGTGCTCAGGGGCTGGGGAGACCGACCAAGCGTGAGCGACGGGATCTAGAGCAGTTCCTCCAAGCTCCTGTCGTGGAGCCGGAGCCACTAGAGGATTGGAGCGAAGTGTCGCAAGCAGACTGGAGCGAGGCACCACTAGAGTATGAGCCAGAGGAGCCGGACGGCCCCTCACCTGACCTCCTCGACTGGGACAACTGGTAGGCGACCCGAGGACGAGATGCAGTACACACCCCGCATACTAATCATCCACCGAGCATTAGCTCCCTACCGGATAGACCTCTTCTCTCATCTGACGAAGCGGTACGAGGTCGAGCTCTTTCTAGAGTACGGTCAGCCGCTGGAGCAAGACTTTAATCTATCTCTGCAGGGAGACCGCATCCAGTTTGACTATAAGCTATTAGCTCCGGGAGTACGTCTCCTACCGAACCTGCGCCCCGAGCTACTACGCATCCTACGCAAGCCGTATGACTTAATCCTCTGTAGTGAGTTTAACCTCCTGACGGGAATGCTCTACCTATTACGAGGACGCTCCGCACGTCCCCTCCCCCGTCTCGTATCTATGTGTGATGACAACCTGGTCATGGCGGAAGCGACGCTACGAGACTCTTCTTTCTGGGCAAAGCGGTGGCTACTAGATCGTCTGGATGGGGTGATACTCTGCAACGAGCAGGCGCGAGATCGATACCGAGACCTCTGCCGTGGAGAGCTGTCGAAGTGGCACTACCTACCAATCGTCCAGGATGAGCAATACCTCCAGCGACAAGTCGCTCTGGCAGAGGAGCAGGCCACAGCACTACGCTCTTACTACGCTATACCTGACGGGCGAGCCGTAGTCCTCTATGTGGGGCGACTTGACAAGGTGAAGAATCTACCTCGCCTCCTAGAGGCTCTCAGACTAGCTGTCGCTGAGGGGCTAGACCTCCAGCTACTGATGGTCGGGGATGGACCGCTAGCTGCGGAGCTACGCCAGCAAACTACGATGCTCAAGCTAGAGGAGCGAGTTACCTTTGCAGGCAAACGGCAAGGAAACGACCTCTATGCGCACTACGCTCTCGGAGATGCGCTGATACTACCGAGCACTTATGAGCCTTTTGGCGCGACGGTTGCCGAGGCACTGGCCCTTGGTCTCCCAGTAGCGGTGAGCGAGGTGGCGGGTTCCTGCACACTCGTCCGCTCTGATGAGGAGGGCTGCCGACTGAATCCGCTAGACACTGAGGATATAGCACGAGCTTTGCGCCATCTTTATAAAGTAATAAGAGAGCGCCGCGGGGGAGAGTCCAGACGGTCGTTACTCCCCTTCACTTTCGACCAATATATGTCGCAGCTAGACGACTATCTGGATAGTTTGATCGCTGAGCGTTATAGACAATAAATGATGCAACGCTCTAGAAGTTCGCTCCCAGCACCACTGGCTCTCCTAGTCTCGATAGTCGTGTGTCAACTATGTACCGCCATACAGTGGTATCTAGGTGATTCTATAAGCTTCCAAGTAAACAAGACGATGGCTCTAGTCCCTCTAGTGGCAAACGATCTAGCACTGGTAGCTACCCTCGGACTATCAGACCGCATAGCCATACAGCTCCTCCTCATCACGCCCCGTCAGCGAGCACTCTTACTGCTCCTGCAGGCATTGCTCTTGGTACCGCTCACGGAATTCTTTACGCTCAGTTGGTCTATCTGGGCACTCCCTGCCCTACTCGTATCGCTCTACCTACAGATGCTCTGCTACAGTCGCCCCGACAGGCTTCAGGTGCTCACACTCGCTGGACTGATGATGGGCATCGCGGTACTACTCTACCCTCCCTTACTATTAATAGTACCGCTGAGCTGGTCACTCCTCGCCCTGATGAAGGTGCGTCAGCTTCGCGCCTATCTAGCTTATCTCTGTGGTTTCGTCGCAATACTCTGGCTCGTATTGCCTACGCTATTCCTGTGGCAAGGAGAGACAGCTCTACGAAGTCTCTACACGCAGCTAGAGCTCAGTCTAGAGACACTGCTCAGCCCCGCCACACCCTTTGACTGGATTGGGTGGGGCATTGTGGCACTGCTACTCATCATCTCACGTGTCGGTCTGGAGAGCATCCGCGGTGGTACGCACGTGGTCACCTGGTACCGACAGAGAGCTCTGCTACTGATGACGATGCTCCTGCTCGTGCTGGCACTCGTTCGAGCAGACACGATGCGCGCCACGCTCCTACTCGCCGCACCGCTGGTCGTCATACCGATCACCCCCTGGGCGAGTCAGCTCTCACGCTATGCCTGGCACTACCTCCTGCCTATCCTCATCCTCCTCGCTACGACCACGCAGCTCCTCCTAGCAGGTCTCGTCGTCCTCTAGTCAACGCTTGCCACACCGCTCCTGCTGAGACGCTTTTACGTACCAAATTGGTGCGTATTCGCTTGCAAACACCTCCTCATTCCTTGGTGGGTTTATTTATTTTCACTACCTTAGCAACGCTATTCCATAAAACCACATTTCTATGAAACAAAGCTACCTATTCATCACACTTCTTCTGACACTCCTATGTGCGACCTCAGCTTTCTCTCAGGAGGAAAGCAACAAGCGCGAGGTAACGCTAGCAGAGGCTGGCACGCTTTCAAAGCAGATCCCAGAAAGCGAGCAGGCAACGCTCCAGAGCCTTACGCTCAAAGGCGACATCAACTATCACGACCTTGTCTTCATACGGAAGAAGCTCAAGGGACTACAGAATCTCGACTTCACCGAGACTCACATCCAGCGTGTAGAGCGCGCTGCAGGCTCTGACACATTCTATCCCGCCGACACGCTCTTTGACTACTCCCTAGAAGAGATGCCTACGCTACAGAGTGTGAAGATATCTAAGAGCATCAAGGCAATCGGGATGAAAGCCTTCCACAATGATGTAGCGCTTACCGAGGTAGAAATCCCCGAGGGAGTCACACATCTGGGTGGATACGCCTTTGCTTTTTGCAAGGGGCTCAAGAAGGCTACCGTCCCCGGCACTGTCAAGATGATCGAAAACTACGCATTCCTCGGATGCGTTGCGCTCGAGGAGGTCACCCTAGGTGAGGGTATGACGATGCTCGGCGGTGATATGTTCAACGACTGCAAGAGCCTTCGCAAGGTTGATCTACCCAGCACGATCGAGAGCATCGGTGGGCAGAGCTTCAAGGGTTGCGTCCTCCTCACCGAGCTGACCATCCCCGCTGCTTGTAAGCAAGTAGGGATACAGATCCTCAGAGACTGCCCAGCGATGAAAGTCATCACCTCGCTTGCCACGAAAGCTCCCGATGCTTCTCCAAGGAGCTTCTACCCCGAGCAGTTCGACCAGATCGAGCTTCGCATCCCCGCTGATGCGATCACGAGCTACCTAGACTCACCAGTCTGGAGTCTCTTCAAGACCATCCACGACCTAGATGGCAAGCCTATTCCACTGTCTGTTGAGGCACCCCACGGAGTGGCTACGCCGACAGCATATTGGCAGGACGGTCATCTATACATAGAGCACGCCGCTGGGCTAACCATTGCCATCTATGACACCACGGGTCAGCTATTACTAGAGGACACCCCAGCAGTGGAGACCGCTTCCTACCCACTTCCACAAGGACTCTACATCATAAAGACACCCTATGGTGCCCTACGTGCGCTCTAAGCTACGGGTCCTTCACACAAACACACCACAATCAAGCAACAGATAAATGAAACGGATACTACTATTCACATCAGTTTTACTCGTGACGCTCCTCGGACTTACGAGTACTCCTCTGACGGCACAGCAGACGCTCCGTGCAGGAGACCCTTACCTTCCCCTAGGCCACTGTAAGTACACCGACCCAACCGACAAGGGAATCGGATGGCCCATCGGCACCTTCGGCGAGAGACCTCTCGGCGTATGGGCCCGCGCTAGTCGCTCTATGCTCAAGCCCTACGAGGGCTGCCAAGTAGTCGGCGTGCGTATCGCTGTGTCCAAGGGCGTCAAGGATGCAGAGGTCTCACTACTCAACAACATCTCAGAGCGCAAGAAGATTGTCTCCAAAAAGGCCGACCTCGTATTCGGATGGAATGAGGTACGCTTTGACAAGCCCGTAGATATCACCGGAGACCTCAACGAACTCATCTATGGATACCAAGTCTTGGAGAAGAACATCTCCGACCAGACAGCGCCATACTTCGTCGCTTGTGACAATGGAGTAGGTGCTCCCAGTGAGGCTTTCTACGTCAACGTATCGGGAGGAGCTCTAGACTCACGCTCTAGAGACAACGGAGCACTACTCTGTCAGCTTATGATATCTGGTCCTGCTGACAAGATTAATGATAGAGCGAGCCTAACAGTCACGCGCTACGACAAGGCGCTGGATGCTTCTGGCAAGCTAGGCGTATCTTACGTTGTACGCAACGAGGGTGCCAACGATATCAACCAGATGGAGATTACTTATTCCGTCGGAGGAAAGGTCGTACTCACAGACTCTCGGACTGAGACCATCAAGCATATCAAGGAGCTGCAGCTTAAAACGAAGGGCATCTCCGTGGCTAATGGCGAGACCCTCACAGCTCGTGTCACTAAGATTAACGGACGTGAGACCAATCTACCAGGCTTTCAGATCAAGATAGAGGGTGTCGCAGATAAGAGCTTTGCCCGTAAGGTGCTCTTGGAGCAATTCTCCACCGAAAACTGTTCTAGCTGCCCTGGAGCACACCGCTATCTTGACAAGGTCCTCGCTGAGGAGACCTATGCAGACCAGTTCGTCTGGGTCACACACCACATAGGCTATGAGCGAGACACCTTCTCTCTACCAGAGAGCGAGGCACTACTCTTCTTCTACGAGAAGCAAGAGGATAATGGCACCTACTCTGAGAGTGCTCCAGCTATGCTCTTAGACCGCACCCACACGGAGCTCAAGCACTCATTCGATGGGTACGACTACACGATGCTCCCAGTCTACCCCAGTCAAGATGCTTTCAATCGCCAGCTACTCGATGAGGCTATGGCACGTCCAGCCTTCATCTCAGTAGACATCAAGGAGGAGTGCGACCCCAAGACCCGCAAGCTTGACCTGACCATCTCTGGTCGAGCCTACAAGGAGTCTCTAGACGTGAACAACCTTTACCTCAACCTCTTCCTCGTCGAGGACGACATTTACACACGCAGACAGGCTGGTGCCGGCACGGCTGCCGATGGTGGTCGCAAGCCATACTACCTCCACGGTGTAATCCGTCAGATTACCCTCGGGGGCAAGGGCGAGAAGATTACCCTCGATGACAAGGACGAGTACACGCACAGCACCTCTTTGGAGATCCCAAAAGATTGGAGCGCTGCCAATATGCGTATCGTTGCTTTCGTATCCAAGGGTCTACAGGGCGGAGCTAGAAATGCTCAGGTCCTCAACAGCAATGAGACCAAGATAGCTGCCTATCGTAGCATAGCCCCAACACCCGATCAGGAGATGCAGGTACAGCTCTACGTACAGGACGGACGTATCTACGTCGCTGGTGAGGGCGCCACTATTGCAGCTGTGTATAATATGTCAGGAGAGCTCATGCCCAACGAGGCTCTGCTCCCTGGTATCTACGTCGCTATGGTCGAGACCTCCTTCGGCTCCTATATGCGCAAAGTAATTGTCTACTAATACGCACACACCGATTATAAAGAATCAAACATCCACTTATGAATAAGGTTACAACAAAACTACTCCTCCTCTGCACCCTCGTGACTACACTACTAGCCACCCCCAGGGCACAGGCACAGGAAGAGCCCACCCGTCTCCTAACCTCTAAGTATGTCGCCAAGGACATCAACGGCAAGGAGCACGACATTGATGCAATCCTCAGCTCAGGCAAGGCCATCCTCTTAGACTTCTCTGCCACTTGGTGTGACCCTTGCTGGGTACTTCATCAGCTAGGTGTCTTAGAGAAGGTTCATGAGATGTTCGGCCCCGAGGGGACCAATCAGATAGAAGTCCTATGGGTAGAAGCTTCGAGGGAGCCTCTAGAAGCTATCTATGGAGACGTCAGCAAGTATAGAGATCAGGCGACTAAGGGAGACTGGAGAAAAGACAAGACCGGAAAGCCCGTACCCTATCCTATCATCTCCGACTATCAGCTAGCTGTTACGACCCTCGGTCACGCCATCCCCTCCTTCCCCACTTTCATACTGATGGGCCCAGACAGACGCTGGGTAAGATGTGATGACGCAATCTACAGTACAGATGCCAAAGGACGACGCACATTTGATCCGGACTTTAAGAAGCTCAAGCAAACGCTCACGCTCTTCCTCACACAGGACGACAAGCCAGAGGATGTCGAGTTCGTCGGAATGACTAAGGTATATCTCGGAGAGAAGCCTACACTCAACGTCCTCTATACGAGTGCTGCTCCCATCACTTCCCTCGAGTGTAGTGCTGCTCCTGATGGGGTCACCATCACCAAGATTAGCGACACAGAGTTCCAGGTCGAGCCGAAGGAAGTCGGGACCTTCGAGATAACCGCAACGGTAGCTAACAAGAATGGTGAGGCGAGAGGCTCTGTCTCTATGACCGTCTCAGCACCTATCTCCAGCTTCCCCTTTGTCGCTACGATGGACGATCAGGAGCAGATGGACGAGGGCTGGCGCTCTATCGACTATGATGGAGATGGATATGGCTTTGACTCCATCCTAGGACGAGGACTCTACGGACGCCTTAAGGTCAATGTCCAGGAGGGGTACAATGCTGGTGCCGAGAATAGTAAAGACGCTCTCATCTCGTGGGGAGGCTTCTTCCCTATCCAGATGGACGAAAAGGGACGTATACAGGGATACGAGATAGCTGCTAAGAATGAGCTACGCTCTGCCCCTATGGTCATTGACGCCAATGCAGCGAAGCCCACCTTCTCCTGCTACATACAGCACTATGTCCAGGACTCCAAGCCAGACCAGCTGAAGGTGATGGTTGCAGAGCCAGGAGGAACACCCCAAGAGCTACTAGCTCCTCAAACCTCCACTGAGGACTGGAAGCTCATCCAGGCGGACCTCTCTGCCTACAAGGGCAAGACCGTCTACCTCTCACTGATCCCTGTTGTCAACGGAGAGAGTGGTATCGCTGTAGACCAGCTCCGTGTCACGATGGATGGCACGACCGATGTCGAGACGCCTACACTCAGTCTCCAGACGTCGCTCTACCCGAACCCTGCTAGCGACCATATCACCATCCGCACGGCAGTGGGTAGCACCATCGAGCTCTTCGCCAGCGATGGCACGCTCGCAGCTACGGCTCAGGCGACCAGTGCTGAGACTACAATCAGTGTAGCACAACTCCCCGCAGGACGTTACCTCGCGCGCATCACCGCAAGTGATGGCGAGACCATACTACGTCCCGTCATCGTCCGCTAAGCATCGGAGAGAGTCCTAGACTCAGTTGCGAGCCCACTGACAGACAGTTGTAGGCTCCGCACATATAGACTAAGCGACCCCTGTAGGTATGCGCCCGTAGGCGCACCTGCAGGGGTCGCTCGTTGTCAAGCCTCCCCACCGTCCCCGTCAGTAGCCCAGCGAGTAGCCATCCGTCCCGATGTATAGCCCTTTGTAGGAACTTGACGGTCTGGACGTCCGTTGTCGAACGATGAAACGTGTAACTCGGTAACTTAAATTGGTACAAGGACAAGTATCGCTGGGACACAACGGACGTCTTGCTGGGACACAACGGATGCACAGACCGTGCGTCCCTACTTTAAGTTTGCAGAGTGAAAAGAAATCGGCCCGAGATTAGGTCAG
>UQBE01000054.1 GCA_900539155.1 uncultured Porphyromonas sp. | reverse complement strand
ATACCTCCGTATGTGACCGAAGCCGAATCCCGAAAGCAACACAGCGATTCGCCTTGATGCAATAGTCTCTCTAATTGCTCTGTCAGGAGCTACAGATAGCGACCAGCGAGGAATAGATGAATTCATTATATATAATGCGTCAGCCTTCCCGATAAGTTAAATGGCTCCTCCGCAGATGTCAAATCACTTTTCCCGATAAGTCAAACGACATTTGCGCAAGGACGAAACGACATTTGCGCAAGGAGGCAACGGCTTTTGCGCAAGCATGGTGAGATGCGCGGGGCTAGGCGTCGGGCTGCTCCCCGACGGAAGGTGGCAAGGTCCTGGCACTGTAGCTCTGCAGGAGCGTGCGCCCCACGGGACATAGCCAGCAGCGACGAGGCTCGCAGTAGCATTCGTATAGCTCGAGGAGTGCTTGACTCTCACTGGTGTCTCGCGGCTGCAGCCCCTGCGCGGTGAAGCGGCGGATGACGCTATTGCGTTCGGGTGGCAGGTCGTGTGCACTCATAGCTCCGTGACCCGTCGGTGCCACCGAGAGCCCTCCTAGTCTTACTTGCGAGAGGTAGTACTGGAGTGGGAGAACGACGTTGATAGCAATACTCTCGATTGTACTCCGCCCGAGCGAACCTAGGGAATTGTCGGACGCTGCTCCCCAATGGTAGTGTCTCTGCCAGTAGTCCGACAGCTCAACGGTGAGGAGCTGCTCGAGCTCACCTAGGGAGGCGACGCGCAGCAGTTGCCCCGGGAGGTTGTCACTTCGGTTGTATAGCGCGGCTACGTATGCCAGTCGTCTATGCGGGAAGGCGGTGGGGCGTAGGCGTAGCATCCGCATAGTCCCAGGCGGGATTGATGAGAGCTGGTACTTGTGTGCGAGAAAAGTGTACTCCTCCCTTAGTCGCTCACGATAGAGCTCCTCCTCGGGCTCCGTGGGACTGCTAGTCGTGTGCTCCTCAAGCAGTCCGCCCACACCGAGCAGGAGAGCTTCGAGAGCTTGGAGAGAGCCCTTGTGCTTGAGTAGTATGGCTGGGGAAAGGCGCCGGGCTATTTGCTCGAAAGCATCATTATTGACCTTACTGCCTAGATAACGCATCAGAAAGAGATGGGTGACGGCTGCTAGGTCGCCTTGGGAAAAGTTCATCGCCGTCTCTATCTGCCTGCACTTACGCTCGAGACGCTCTCCAGCTAGCTGTGTCAACCATGCCGACTGCTCCGCCGCTGGGAGCTCACTGCAGGCCGTGCCACAGGCGGGAATGTGAGGCGCCTCGGTCAGTTGCTGTGCGATAGCTAGGAGGTCGGGATTGATTTGCATCCGACAGGTGATGGGCGGGGTGCCAGCCTGTAGGGTGATGGGACCGTCGTCCTTGAGGACAATGTGAAGGATGACATTATTGTAGGTCGGGTCGAGCTGATGGCCGTGTCGCAACCAGTCGGTAGCATTCTGGTGAATCTCCCCATTGCCCGCCCACACGAGCGGTCCGATACGTAGCTTGAGATTGCTAAAGTCTGGTCCCCCATTCGTATTGTACCGCCCAGGGTCCAGGACGACCGGGGTGACCCCCTCGGGGATGCACGGGTGAGGCTCGAAGGTCAGTCCCTCGTAGAGCCTATTGCCCCAGATCTGATGTAGCCACATCTCCTGCATAGAAGGCGGAACACTGTTGGCGGATTCTTCAACCTATATGTAGTCTTGCCCGGAGTCTATCTCCACATCGGCGACATAGTTCTTGATGCTCTGCTCCGCCTCCCGCTTGCAGATGAGGAGGACGTTGTCATGCTTGGCAATGATACAGTCGTCGACCCCCTGCACGACCGCCATAAGGTCTGGGTCGTCAATATAGAGAATGTTATTCATCGACTCGTAGAAGCGTGTCCGCTGATGATTGGTCACATTGCCAGCCTCATCCTTAGAGCTCTGGTCATAGAGCGCGCCCCAGGTGCCTAGGTCTGCCCAGCCGAAGGTCGCCGGAGTGACTAGGACGTTGTCCGCCTTCTCCAGGACTCCGTAGTCGATGGAGATACTCGGACAGTAAGGGTAGATCTCCTCTATCGCTTCTTGCTCACGACTGGTGCCAAACTCCTGGACGTGCTCTGTGAAGAGCCGGCTCACCTCGGGCATATACTTGGCAAAGGCGTCGAGGATTGTCTTGACCTGCCAGACGAACATCCCGCTATTCCAGAGGAACTCCCCGCAGGAGACGAAGATTTCAGCCATCTCGCGGTTGGGCTTTTCGGTGAAGACCTTGACCTTGTGATACTGCCCGTCGAGGGGAGCTTCGCTCGAGTCCACCTGTATGTAGCCGTAGCCTGTCTCGGGTGCTGTGGGCTGGATGCCCAGTGTCAGGAGATAAGGATGGAGCGAGGCGAAGTGGAGCGACTGACTGACTGTCTGGACGAAGTTGTCCTCGTTCATGATGATGTGATCCGAGGCTGCGACGACGATGGTCGCCTTAGGGTCGCGCTGATAGATATGATAGCAGGCGTAAGCGATGCAGGGAGCCGTATTGCGCCTGATGGGCTCGGTCAATATCTGCTCCCGAGAGAGGGCGGGGAGCTGCTCCAGTGTGAGGTCGACATAGTCGGCATGTGTGACGATGTAGATATGGTCCTCGGGGACGATACGCACGAAGCGCCGGTAAGTGTCCTGTAGTAGCGAACTGCCCGTACCGAAGAAGTCGAGAAACTGCTTGGGGCGTGACTGGCGCGAGATAGGCCAGAAGCGACTGCCTACACCACCGCCCATGATGACACAATAGTAATGCTCCATCTAAATATCTGCTATGTGTTGGTTTGTCGTCACAAAGCTACTAATAAAATGAGAGCCACGCAAAGGAGCAGCACCCTATTGCTTTTTTTTATTATCTTAGCCCTTTGAAGAGATGTGGGTAGTGTGAAGCCTCACAGCGACACCGCCTCCGCTCCTCTCTCTCCTAGACAGAAAAATAGATCAATCACTTACACTCAAAAAACAAATACGCTTATGAAACGAATGTTATCTATCTTAGCGTTATTGGGTACCTTCTTGCTCCTGCCACTTATGGCGCAAGCGCAGAAGTACACAGTAACCTTCAATCAGGTAGAGCACGCCACCATCACGGCTTATTACTTTGACTCACTCAGCGGTTCTTTCGTTGATGTGAAGAGCGGTGACCAGGTTCCTCGTATGGCAGGCCTCACCATTATGGCGACGCCTGAGCAGGGCTACATGGTTACCCACTACATCATCAATGGAGAGGAGAGGGAGAGCAACGGAGGTGGTGTTCGCCTATCAGTCTCGGAAGACCTAACCATCTCTGCACGGGTGGCACCCGCTACGCTACACACCGTCACAATCACACAGCCAGAGCATGGCACGCTTAAGGTGACTGACGGAGGCAAGGAGGTCACCTCTGGCGAGCAGAAGTACTTTGGTACTAGACTCTCGGTCGAGTTAACGCCCGAGACTGGCTATGAAATCGAGTACTGGATCGTCAATGGTAAGAAGAACATGCCTAGCACGAAGGCAGGCGCAGCAAACAAGGCTACTCTAAATGTTCGAGGAGATGTGACCGTCACAGCTCAACTGAAGGTGGCTGGAACTAAGACGATGGTCTCAGTGACGCTTGTCAAGCCTGAGCATGCTACAGTCAAGGCTTACAAAGGTAAGTACGCCTCTTCTTCTCCCGAGCTAGCAGCAGGAGAGCAGGTAGAGGCTGGTAGTGAAATCTTGGTAGTGGCCACGCCTGAGGCTGGCTACGGCGTAGATTATTGGCTCTTCAACGGTCAGCGAGTTGAGAAGGCTACGTACAGACCCAACCAGCAAACCTTTAAGATTACAGAGACATCAACCATCGAGCCTGTACTCAAGGAGGCTGGCTACAAGATTACTTACGAGCAGCCTGCAGAGGGTGGTACCCTCTCGGTAAAGGCAGGCTACGGTTCTACTGCTCAGACGGTTCCCTCAGGCTCTCGTGTCGAGGAGCGAGCATCGCTTACGATTGAAGCAACGGTAGAGGCGGGGTACCAGTTTAAGCACTTCCTCATCAACGGAAAGGTGAAGACAGTTACCTATCCAACACGCCCATATCTATACGAAACAGCGACCGAAGATATGACCATTGCTGCGGTCATCGAGAAGGTCAAGCCCTGTATCGTCACCATCACACAGCCAGAGCACGGCACGCTGACGGTGAAGAATTCTAGCAGCTCTGCCGTTATCAAAGATGGGGAGGAGGTACCAATGAACTCGCGTCTAGCCATTGAAGCTAAAGTGGATCCAGCTTACGAGTTCAAGCACTTCCTTATCAATGGTGTGGAGACTCCTCATACTTACTACAGTGATTTCTTTAAGACCTATAGCTGTAACTACACGGCGACGGGACCTGTGACCATTGCTGTCGTGGCAGTCGAGAAGCCGTCGACGGTGATTACCATCGATCCCTTCGAGCATGGTGAGCTAGTAGTTAAGTATGGAATGTATCCTAATTCAGTCGAAGTGAAGAGTGGCGACGCTGTACCTCAGGGTGTGAAGATAAGTGTCGATGCAATCTTTGACGATGGATATGGTCTTGATCACTTCCTCGTCAACGGAGTGTCTAAGCCCTCTGACGATGCAGAGTCTGATTACATCCTACTGACTGTAGGCGATACGCCTCTGAAGCTCTCAGCCGTTGCCAAGAAGACGCACGGACTGATTGTCATGGTTCAGCCTGATGCTACGCAAGGCGTGATGACGGCTCACTACACGGATGATGGTCAGCAGAAAAATCTACAAGACAGCACATGGGTGGCTCTAGAGACTCCAGTTACCTTCGTCGTAACACCTAAGGAGGGCTACGAGATGGCTTCTTGGAAGGTCAATGACGAGACCAAGGAGCTAGAGAGCGCTGATCCTAATCAGCTCACACTCCCCGTCGAGGGTGACATCAAGGTCGAGCCTGTCCTCAAGGCAAAGGCTGCTCCACAGCCCACAATGTACACGGTAACTCTAGTCAGCATCCCTGCATCTGAGGGGAACTTCTTCGCATACTACGGCGAGGATGAGACGACTATCGAGAGTGGAGCGTCCCTACCCGAAGGAACGAAGGTGAGCTTCTTTGTAACCCCCGCAGAGGGCTATGAGCTAGACTACTGGGAGGTTGATGATAAGAAGTCCGACGACATGAGCAATACGCTCGTCATCACGCTCTCTAAGGATGTCAAGGTTCGCCCTGTCATGAAGGCAAAGGCTGCTCCCCAGCCCACGATGTACACGGTAACTCTAGTCAGCATCCCTGCATCTGAGGGGCACTTCTTCGCATACTACGGCGAGGATGAGACGACTATCGAGAGTGGAGCGTCCCTACCCGAAGGAACGAAGGTGAGCTTCTTTGTAACCCCCGCAGAGGGCTATGAGCTAGACTACTGGGAGGTTGATGAGAAGAAGTCCGACGACATGAGCATTCCGCTCATCATCACGCTCTCTAAGGACGTCAAGGTTCGCCCTGTTATGAAGGCAAAGGCTGCTCCACAGCCCACGATGTACACGGTGCAGATGATCCAACCTAAGGAGAGCCAAGGCTCGATGACGGCTCACTACACGGATGATGCCACGCAGGCTGTGACAGATGGGATGTCCGTAGAGAAGGGAGTCAAGGTTACCTTTGTCGTAGCACCTAAGGAGGGCTACGAGATGGCTTCTTGGAAGGTCAATGACGAGACCAAGGAGCTAGAGAGTGCTGATCCTAATCAGCTCACACTCCTCGTCAATGACAACACCAAGGTCGAGCCCGTACTCAAGGCAAAGGCTCCTGTCAATCCGACGGAAGCTACGCTGACCATCAAGAGAGAGGGCACGGGTGCCACTATATCGGGTAAGTATGTGACGCCCGATGAGATGAATTTCTCTATCTGGGAAGGGAACACGAAGCAAGTACCCCTCGGCTCAAAGGTGACGCTAACGGCAGACCTTACTGCGGGCTTCGAGGTAACCTATATGAACAATGGTAACCCAGCTCCTGCAGAGGCACTCTCCGAGGAGGGTAAGGTCTACACCTTTATCGTGCAGGGCGATGTGACTGTGGTCGCTAAGGTTACGGAGAAGCAAGTCACAGGCGAGTTTACTGTAACCTGCATCGCCGATCCCGAGGAGGGTGGTAAGGTCTCCGCTTCAACAGCCGAAGGTCCTATCACTAACGGCGCCAAGGTCGCTGCAGGTGAGTTCATCACGATCAAGGCAACGCCCGAGGAGAACTTTGAGGTTGACCAGTGGTTTGTAAATGACAAGGAGCTCAAACATAAGAAGGGCTACAGCTCTTTCACCTTCCTTCTAGCCGAGGATGTCACGATTCGAGTAACCTTCAAGTCTACACTGCCTCCTCCTGAGTACGCTGTCACTGTAGAGCCTATCCTACCAAGCGCAGAGGCTGGTAAGGTACAGCTCTTCCAGAAGAACGGTACTCCCTTCGAGAGTGGCAAGAGTGTCGTTACGGGCACCGAGATGTACGTCGAGGTGACGCCCGCGGACAAGTACGAACTGGAGATGCTACAGGTAGGTGAGACGAAGCTCCCTGCTGGCGACGAGAAGCTCGTCAACATAGCTGGCGGTGGTGTCAAGTACACCTTTACGGTTACAGCAGCAACCAAGGTACAGGCTACCTTCAAGCTGAGCAACTCCATCGAGCAGCTCGCCCAGAGCGGTGTCGCTGTCTTCGTAACGAATGGCGGCACGCGTCTCGAGATAGTTGGTGCAACTGAGGGTACTGAAGTACGTCTCTACGACTACACGGGTCAGCTACTCCTCGCTAGCACGGAGCAGGCGCTCGACATCAGCGCACTACCCGCTGGTAGCTACATCGTCCTCGTCGGCGACTACACGACGCGTATCGTCAAGTAACTCTACGACGACGGTCCACAAGGACTGCACAGCGATGAATTTGTATTACTCGCCAATCTTTAGGCGGTAACTGATATGTGTAGGGGCGGATCTGAGTATTCGCCCCTACATACTTTGAATATCATCTGACAGTTGGCTGATGCCCCTGTCACCAGTAGCGGATGCGTACTCCGTGTCATTATGAATAGCTACTCCTAATACGTTCAACCCCCAACAGATACTCTTATGAGAAAAAGGATTTCTTCTTTACTTCTACTGCTCTTGGTCCTCGGACTCTCTTCAGTAGTCTATGCCACCGAGCACCCACGTGCTCTAGAGAAAGGCTTACGCGCCTCTAGCGAGCCGGCGATTATCTTCACCACCTCGACAGAGATTGGTGCTGACTGTTCATTCACTGTCATACTACCACCCCGCCAATCCATCCGGATAGACTGGGGCGATGGTCGGCTGGTATCTTCGCAGGAAGCTGAGGTCAAAGGCAAGAAAGCGGGAGAAGAGATTAAAATCTACGGCGACTTTCTATCCTTTAGTGCAGCTGGAGCTGGGATTACCTCCATACAAATCCAATCTTTGTCGCTCGCCTATCTAATTTTAGCAGACAATGAGCTCACCACTCTTGACCTCTCGAACGCTCCTGGCTTAGAGAGAATCTCTGCACCAGACAACAAGCTGACGAACCTGAAGGTAGACGGGCTGAACCGTCTCACCACACTTAATGTGAGACGCAACAACCTTGAGTCCCTCACCCTTGCGAACTTGAGGATGCTTAAGAAGCTATACATCTCAGGGAATCCCACACTAACGATGATAGATGTCGCGAATCTTACTAAACTTACCGAGATAGAGGCTGATGCTTGTGCCCTAGAAGAGGTCTATCTGCCTAAGTCAATCACGACGTTCTCCGCAAGAGGCAATCAATTGACAGAGCTAGAGGATATCTCGACCTGCACCAAGCTGACTCAGCTCGATGTGGCTGAAAACAACTTCGCCTCACTCTCCTTGAAGGGCTTGACAAGACTAAAAAAGCTAGACTGTAGCGACAATGAGCTTACAGCCCTCGATCTCACACCTTGCACTGCACTGAATGAGCTCCGTTGCCATAAGAATGCAATCACAGAGCAAGCGATGAAGCGTCTCTTCGAGAGCCTCCCCAAGCGAACGTCTGCGGAGCCAGGCACGCTCTATGCCGTCAACTCTATCGATGGTGACGAGAAGAATCAGGTGAACGCTGCCGACATCAAGATTGCTACCGACAGATATTGGACTTACAAGGACTACAAGGAGTGTGAAGCTAAAGTCCTCTTTGCCACAAAGGGCACCGGAGGTTCGGTCTCTGGGAAGTACAAGACCCCTGGTAGTGAGCAGGAGCTCACACTCTCTGAAAAGGAGGCAAAGATGCTCCCTATCGGCACCGTTGTGACGCTCACTGCAACTGTCAATGATGGGTACGAGGTCACCTATATAAATAGTAATCAGCTAGCCCCCGCAGAGACACTCTCAGAGGATGGCACGGTCTACACCTTTACCGTCTCTAGGGATGCGACTGTTCGGATCACATTTGCTGAAAAGCAGCGTACAGAGAGATACAAAGTCTCTTGCTCCGCCCAGCCTAGTGAGGGGGGCACTGTGAAGCTATTCGAGGAGAATGGCACAGAAATCAAGAGTGAGTCGATGGTCGATGCCAACACCAAGCTTCGTGTCGAGGTGACGCCCGCTGACAAGTACGAACTGGAGATGCTACAGGTAGGTGAGACGAAGCTCCCTGCTGGCGACGAGAAGCTCGTCAACATAGCTGGCGGTGGTGTCAAGTACACCTTTACGGTTACAGCAGCAACCAAGGTACAGGCTACCTTCAAGCTGAGCAACTCCATCGAGCAGCTCGCCCAGAGCGGTGTCGCTGTCTTCGTAACGAATGGCGGCACGCGTCTCGAGATAGTTGGTGCAACTGAGGGTACTGAAGTACGTCTCTACGACTACACGGGTCAGCTACTCCTCGCTAGCACGGAGCAGGCGCTCGACATCAGCGCACTACCCGCTGGTAGCTACATCGTCCTCGTCGGCGACTACACGACGCGTATCGTCAAGTAACTCTACGACGACGGTCCAGCACCAGGACCGCACAGTGCCCCACAAATAGGAGGAAGCACTGCACACTTCACGAGGGAGCTCTTCGCACAGGCGGAGGTCTCCCTCGTCGCTTTGTCATGACCCATAGGCAGATGTCTCGCACTCTTCACGGAGACTCAGCAACAAGCACAGGGCTGAAGAAATGCAACGCTGGATTGCTACAATAATTTAGACCCCGACTATATATCAACACGGCACTATGTCGGGAAAAACGGATTTCCACGTGGATATTTCGAAATATCCACGTGGAGATTTGAGATTCCCCACGTGGATATTCGAGAAAGGAGGGAAATTAGAGAATAGAGATTAGAATTTAGAGATTAGAGATCGGAGCGTTCGGAGCGATTGGAGCAATCGGACGTGTAACGATTTGCACGGACGCACGACTAGAGTGTCTAGTCGGAGGGCGTCCGTCCCCGTCAAAGCAAAACGAATCCTGTAGGGACGCACGGATGTGTCTAGCAGGAGGGCGTCCATTCCCGTCAAAGCAAAACGAATCCTGTAGGGACGCACGGTCTGTGCGTCCGTTGTGTCAAAGGTTACAGCGTCGTGGTATTAACGGGGACGGACGCTCAGACCGAGCGTCCCTACAGGATTCAGTCACGGCTAGTGTCTAGTCGGAGGGCGTCCGTTTCCGTCAAAGCAAAACGAATCCTGCTTTTTAAGTTCATATGCAAGTAAAATGCGAAGTTTTTTCTCGTTTTGCAAGCTCGGTCGACTTC
>UQBE01000053.1 GCA_900539155.1 uncultured Porphyromonas sp. | reverse complement strand
TCGAAATATCCACGTGGAGAATCCGTTTTCCCCGACATAGTGCCGTGTTGATATGTAGTCGGGTCTACATTATTGTGAGACTCTTGACTTTTGCAATAGTCTATATAATGCGTCAGCCCTGTGCTCCTACCTTCATCGCATTATAGGAACAAGGGCACCCCTCTCTGCGGAGGTGTGCCCTTGCGTTTGTTAGTTGATTATGGCCCGGAGGCTATCTCTTGACGATGCGGTGGAGCGTCGTCGTGCCGTCTGCAAGCGTCACCTGTAGGAGGTAACTGCCGACTGCCCACGAGGAGGTGTCGATGGTGCGGTCTGCAAGTACGCCGTCGGAGAGGCGCGTGCCGTCGAGCGTGTAGAGCTGGTAGCTACCTGTCAACCCATTCGTCTGAATCGTCAGATGATCCGTGCAGACCGTCGGGTAGACACGTACAGCGTCGCTCGCTGTCAGCACTGGACTGGTGGCCGATATGAGACCACTCTCGTAGAGTGGCTTGACGCTGTACTCCTTTCCCGTAGCATTAGTGACTGTATAGCTAAGGTCTGGCGTACGCCCTATCTCGGTGCCATCGGCATAGATGATATACTCTTTGACCACGGGCCACTGCGCTGGGTGGAAGCCTCGAGCTATTGGTCCCGTCACATCAACAGGTGCGCCAGGCTCTGCATCATCTATCATAAACTCGATGGCAAGGGCACCACCATTAATTGGTAGGGACCCCTGGATGTCTGCGGGCATCCAGTAGTGCGTGTCGAAGGAGAGGACGTTGTGACGGTTGCTCCACTCCGTAGCGGGCGTTGGGTCAATCATAGCCACATCCTTATCGAAGTACCCTCTTGTTTGAAGCTTATAGCCTACGACGAGCATCTCCTCGGGGCGTATCACCTTTGGCGTAAAGCCTTGTACCCAAAGCCACTTCTTCTGCTCAAACTTATCTCCGACAGGATAGCTTATGGTCGTGGTGGCATCATCGTCTAGCACTTTGTAGCAATCCCTATCTGGACCAGCGGAGATCACATTTATGTTTTGACCATTGCGTACAAAAAGTGTGTGGGTGTGCATACCAGGTTTGCGTGCTGGTATAAAGCGCATTGCTGCTAGGCGGGTCTGTCCTAGGGGGGCAAAGTCATGACCATCGTAGCGTAGGCCTAGGTAGACCTCCTTGTATTCAGGATTTAAGTCTGGGTACCTTAGAGGCGCAACCGCCTGAGCTTCGCTGTCGCTAGAGAGTGTGAGCTGAGAGATCAGCTGACGATTGACAGGCTTATGCCAGGTGAGGGTCACTTGGCTTCCCTCCTTCTTCTCTTCAAACTGCGAGACGCCCGCTAGGTCTGATGTGAAGAAAGAGATATGACGAGGAGCTGTGTAGTGCTTTGTACCTTCCTGCCCGATAGTATATTGGTAGCGTAGCGTGTAGGTCACGATACCGCTCTCGTCTCCTACCTGACTATCTGTATAGTGTCCCGTATTAATGGGCAGGCTCTTGAGCTCCTTGCCATTGCGCAAGATTTGCACCTCAGCTGTGATGCCTGTGGACAAGGCGGTCATAGGTTGCCACGATAGAGCTACCTGACCATTCTGGTAGACGCCCTGTAGCTGCGCCACGGGAGCGATCAGTGTGGCACCTGGCTTGTAGGCACCAGACAGAGTCATCGCTGTGCCATGACCCTTGGGGTCTAGTATCTGTGCGAGCGGTTGTAGCTGCAGTGAGTCATCTTGCTTGGAGCGAGCCCAGTGCTCACTCAGCTTGCCATACATATTCTTAGCATTGATCCCCTTATTACACTCAGCAGCTCCTCCGGAGAGGGTTCCGATGAGTAGCCCCTTATTATTAAAGAGCCCCGAGCCTGAGCTTCCGCCTTCGGTCACGCAGTGCCCATTCTCAGTCTTCGCATAGCGTACCGCAAAGTGTGCATCACGTGCACCAGCATTGTCATCCGTTAACCAAGTGCCATTTGTGAGAGGCTCGGTGATAGTAGATATCTTCATCACATCGCCACTAGGGTGGTGGAGTCCCTTAGCAGTAGGCTCTAGGGTACCCGAGCGATCCCATCCGTTGTAGTAAACGCCGTAGGAATCGGGTATCGGCGTTAGTGCCTCCACAAGTAATGCATCGCTCCCGTGGTCCATCGGCACAGCTGCTAGACGCTTTGCACCGCTGATGGAGTAAGCCTTCTCCCCTACCCACTGATTATTGGCACACCCGGGGCGCTCATAGTGGAAGTTGAAGACCCACTGACGAAAGTCCTCTTCAGTCGCATTCATAACCTTACCCGTCAGAGGCCTCTTGGCGAAGGTACAGTGGTAAGCGGTCATGATGAGCGGACGCCAATCCTCGCTGGTGTTATTGACCAGCGTGCCACTACAAGAACCTATCAGACCATTGACTACAACAACTATCTGCACGATACCATTCTTGACATCCTGCATATCGGCACCCTCGGAGCAGTTGACGTTGACATTGCAGACGCCAGAGGCGCCCTCGCCAGAGAAATTCTGAGGAGCGGCAACTGACTCAAAGAAGTAGCCGAGCTGCTTCAGGCGTATATCGGCCAAAGCTCCCGCAGGCTCGTACTGTATGACCAGCGAATTACCCGCAATGGGGTTAGTGCCAAAGACTCCGCCATCGGGATTGCTCTCACTGGTGAAGGCTCCTAAGATCTGCTTTCTAGCAGGGTCAAAGAGGTAGAGCCGATCGCCTGGTTGCAGAGCTAGCTTGTCAAATGAGAGTGACAGGCCCCGTGCGTCAGGTGCTGTAAGCTCAAGGTGATAGACGCTTCGCCCCTGGACCACCTCATGAGTTGCCTGTCCGTAGAAGTCCTCTGAGAGTGGTAGCATCCGCCCGACGATGAGCGGCGCCCCATCGTCTACCTGATGCCATTGCTCTGCCGAGCGTAAGTCCTGAGCATTGAACGGAGGGATTACCTCTACCTGACGATGAGACTGAGAGGTCATCACAGGTGCCCCACCGAAGGAGATCTGCGCCTGCACCAGGGGGATACTGCAGAGCAAGCAAAGCGTTGCTAAGAGTATGTTTCGAGTAAATCTATTCATAGAGAGATAGTGTTTTGATGCTGTAAAGGTACCCTTTTTCGACCACATACGACCTCAGACGAATAGCTGAGCCACGTAGTGGACGATCGGTATTAGGATAGAGGTAAAGACCCCCATGATACCAATAGCCAAGCCCCCGATAGCGCCCTCTAGGGCTCCCATCTGGATGGCTACCGAGGTACCCACGCCATGCGCAGCTGCACCTAGTGCCAGTCCCTTGGCGATGCGGCTCTCTATGTGTAGCCACTTAAAGAGTATGGGGCCTATCACCCCCCCGATGATGCCTGAGATGACGACCACCACAGCGGTCAAGGCAGGGATACCACCCGACTGCTCAGAGAGCGCGATAGCGATAGGTGTCGTGACCGAGCGTGACTCCATCGAGTAGGCGATCGTGTCGCCCGCTCCTAGCGCATAAGCTAGCCCGACCGCACTGAGTATGCCGATCAGTGAGCCTACAAAGAGCGAGACCATGATTGAGACGACGCGCCCACGCAGGTACTTAGACTGCTCGTAGAGGATGTAACCCAGTGAGACGACCGAGGGGCCTAGGAGAAAGTCGATTAGCTGGCTTCCCTCCTTATACTCCTCGTACGATGTGTCTGAGAGATACAGCATTAAGATGAGCAAGCTTATCGTAACGATCAGAGGGTGAAAGAGTCCGATCCGCACCTTGCGGTATAGGAGTAAGCTGAGGAAGTAGATCCCTATGGTGAGTGGCAAGCAGTAGACAGGCTTGCTCAGGAGTAGTGTGACGAAGTCCATCATGCGTTATCGTTAGGTATTTCCTCTTTATGATGCCGCTCGAAGCGGTGCTGCATACGTCCCACGACCACCAAGACCAGTGCCGTGCTGACTACCATAGAGATGACGATAGCAGCCCAGTATTGCTTGATAAGCTCCACCTGGGTGATGAGCCCCACACCAGCTGGGACGAAGAAGAGACCCATGTTGAGCGTGAGAAACTTTGCGACGCTATCCACCTTGTCCGGCTTGATCAGCTTGGTCTCTAGAGCGAGAAAGAGTAGTATCAGCCCGATCACACTCCCCGGGAGAAAGTGCCCTATCATCATGCCGATTAGTTCACCCACGGCAAAGAAAAAGAGCACCCAAAAGCATTGTACGAGAGACTTCATCTCTATAAAATCATCATTAACTCAAAGATTTGACTGCAAAGGTAGCAAACTTCACCCTATTGAGCCTCTCGCCAGCTCGACACCCTAGGGTGACTTGTCGCAGAGTAAGCGACTAGCCATGCAGAGAAAGCCCCCGCACGACTCTACGAGGAGAGCGTGCGGGGGCCGACACTATATTTAGGAACTATTAAAGCCCTGTTTTAATCTGTCCTAAGCGATTGGTGGAGCTTAGTACTGGATGGAGAGACCCATCAGAGGTGCATGCTGCTGCGCACCATAGACGTCGCGCTCACCGAGGTTGCCCGAAGGGATGGGGCGGACGATGGTACACTTGATTGCCTTGGCTGGGTCGAAGTAGACAATCTTGACGATGTGGTCAGGCTTGATGTGATAGAGGTCACAGAAAGTCTGCTCGGTGATCGCTTTAGCTGCCTTCACCTGATTGTATATATCGAAGTCCTTGAAGATGATATCGAAAGTGATCTCATAGGGACCCGAGTTCTTGCTCCGGATGACGGAGGCTATATCCATTAACTTGTGCTGTGTCATTGCTTGATACGATCTAAAGGTTCATTATTTACGCTGACCATCAGCATACTCTATATACTCAACGGGGAAGTACTGCTTGGGGTCCTCCACCTTGAGCAGGTGATAGAGGCTAAACTCGTAGACCTCACCCATGTGGCAGTCTGAGGGCGAGAAGGGGAAGGCGAGGTTGCCCGCCGTAGCGATACGTCCCTCGTAGCCGAAGTGTAGCATCGTACTACGTGCGAAGCTACAGATCGTATCGGCCTCCTTCTGCGTCTTAGCCACAGCCTCGATGACGACCATAAGCTCTGAGCCCATATTGCCATCGATGCCATCGAACATACTCATGACGCCGTTCTTGCCGTAGATCTTGAAGTCAAGGTAGTAGTCCTTGATGCCGTAGTTGTCGAAGTTGTCCTTGACACGAGCCTTGACACTCTCGATGATGGAGTCGATCTTGCTGATCATGATTGGGTCTGTCGTAGCCGCAACAGAGATGGTGCGGTAGCCTACGAGACGGGTACCCTCGAGCTTGAGGAAGTAACCATCGGTGGGCTCGAAGACGGTACCGGAGATCTTGACCTTGTTGTCGTCAATCTGCTCGAAGTGACATCCGTGCAGGTCAAGCGCACCACCAGGACCAGGGAGATGGTAAGGATCGGTCTTCTCATAGAGCGTGTGACCAGCTACGGAGAGGGTCGTACACTTACGATCCTTGGAAAGTGGCTCAAGTACAAAGTGATCCTTGCGCAGATAGCCAAACATACAGTCACTACCACTACCGGGCAATGCGCAGATAGCAGCGCACTCGAGGATCTTACCCATGTGCAGTGCGAGCGCACGGTCAAAGCCCTCCTTGATAGCAAGGCTAGCGAAGACGCTAGGGTCATAAGAACGTCCTGCGATGACGACGTCTGCGCCACCCTCTAGAGCCTCTACAAAAGGCTCCTCGCCCATCTGAGCGACGATGCGGACAGACTCTTCGATGTCCTTCTTTGTAGCCTCGGGAGCTGGTGCCAGGGGCGTGATGTGTCCCTTGTCAAACTCACGGAGGATGGTCTCTTTGTCAAACTCAGAGCGGATGACGGCTAGGCGTAGCGATAGCTTCTTGTCAGCAATGATCTCTCGTACTATCTCTAGTACCCAGTCCACATGAGCATTGGCACCAGATCCACCGGCAGAGCCGACGACTACGGGGATCTTGTTCTCGACACCGGCCTGAATCATGATCTCTAGGTCACGCTTCACGGAGTTGCGATCGGTGAAGCTAACGCCTGCCCCTAGATAGTAAGGACCTGGATCTGTCGAACCAGCATCTGCTGCGATGACGTGGGGCTTGCGCTTCATTCCCTCACGAAAGGATGCCTCGGGAAATCCATATCCGAGGATCGCTGTCGTGGAGAGTACTCTTATTTCGTCTGTTATTGGAGTCATATCTCGATATTCTGTTTTACTGTTAGCTAGGGACACTAGTGGCTCTAGTGATTCTAGTGGCACTAGTGACCCTAGGTAGAGGCTCTAACCTCTAACTTCTAATCTCTAAAATCTATTTCAGCACATCCTTGAGAGCGAGTACACGGCTCATCTCGTTGAAGATGATCATGTATCCCTCATCGACACCCATACCAGGCTTAGCGAGGCACTGGCAGGGAGAGGTAGCCATAGCGATGTTGGCACAAACCTCTGCTGAGCGGTTGGTCTCATTGCAAGTACCACCCAGATAAGCGCGCATATTGTGCTGCTTGCAGTAGAGGACAGCCTCGATAGCGTTGTTGACACCACCGAGGTCAGGCGTCTTGATCTGAACCATATGTCCAGCCTTGCGCTCAGAGAAAGCGATGATATCCTCGAGCGTGTTGCACCACTCGTCAGCGACGATCTGGCACTTAGAGCCCTTGGCATCAAGTAGCTCACGAATCTTAGCTAGAGCCTCGATCTGTGGCTCACGACCATCCATATCTACTGGGCCCTCGACACGAAGCTCGAAGGGAGCAACGATCTCAGAGAGCTCATGCAGATAGTCAGCGATGCGCTGGAAGTCGTTGTTGAAGACGATGCTCAGCGTACCATACACGTCGATATGGATAGCGGGCTGGTAGTTGGGGTTCTGACGCATGGTGACGATACGATCACGGAGCCACTGGAGGTACTCCTTGATCTTCTCACCCTTGAGACCTACCTTTGTCTCTACATTATTAAAGAGAGCGTGTGGCAGTACGCCCACCTCCTTCATGATCATCTTATCGACGTTGAGATAGCGGTCATCGCCACTCTGCGAGAAGATGGGAACCATCGTGTCTGATATCTTCGTACCATACTCGTCAGCGACAACCTGCGCCATGAGCTTGTGCTGGCTCTTAGCGACAGCGTCTAGACAAGCCTGTGTGACACCGTAGCGGATTGCCGTGTGGTACTTCTTGCCGTCTGCATTGACATGCTTGTCAACGAGGTCGGCCATCTTGCGGAAGGTGGTGATCTCCTTGCCCTCATAGAGCGGAGCGATCTCCTTCATGATGACTGGGATAAAGTTCTCAGCTAGGAACAGTGGATCACGACCACCGGCCCCTGAGTACTGTACAGCTGCACAGTCACCGTGAGCTATAGAGCCATCCTCTAGAATAAAGAGGACAGAGATGGACTCACCTGCCTGACGTACAGACGTAAAGCCTGGAGTCACGGGGTCGCCAGAGTAAAAGGCTCCATCGTTTTTAGCGCCCTTCTTGATGGCCTTCTGGTCGTCAAAGAAGAATCCTGTCTTGCCTGGGGCACAGACTACCTTCTTGATCTTCATATTACTTGGATTTATTGGTTTGTTAGAATTGATTGCTAGAAAGAAGTGCTACCCCCACAGGGATAGCACTGCTATAGATTAAGTCTTAGGGTCTACCGACGAGGAATCCCTTTCCGATGGCGTAGACATCATCGATAACCATCTGGAAACTCACAGGACGGTTCTCGAAGCGTGAACGCTCCTCTAGTCTTTCACGGTGGAATGCCTTGAGATCCTCCGTAAAGGGCAGATGACCCGTGTCGAGGATACGTACCGCTCCATTATCATCACGAGCAGGTAGCACCTTGCCCGCATTGTAGCGACTAGGCGCAAAGGGAATGTCCAGCACGCCTGCCTCAAAGGCAGCAACCGTACCGACAGCTAGATCGCCCTTGCCCAGCTCGAAGACCTTGTCGAGGATGCACTTCGTCTCCCGAACGATCACGTCAGACTCATTCTCTACCACAGGAATGTCTATGAGTGACTGGTCACGAAGCATAGAGATAACCTGCTTGGTAGCACGTAGTCCAGCTGCGTTTGCCTCCTTGGTGGGGACACCCATCGCCTCGTGCGGAGTCTTGACAATAACCTTGGTAGCCTTCGCTAGAGCAGCCGTAGCTGATCCCCACGAGATGACACCAAAGGCCTTTGCCTCGTCCTGAGGGAAGCCGCCCATCCACTGGTGGAAGACGGTCGTAATGCGTACGTCGTCGTAGCCGTACTCCTTGAGATAGCTATTGGTCAACTCACGGAGCGAGCGAATAGCTGCGACATCCTGGATGACATTACCGCACTGACCATAGCCGACGGTGATATCCTTGACACCCTGCTCAGCTGCGAGAAGCGTCTCGATGACGGCCACAGCGTTGGAGATACAGGGAGGAATGAGCGTACCAGTCAGAGGACCGAATGGCTCGCGGTTGATACTCACACCAGCCTCCTCGTACATACCTACGAGGCGATCCGTGTACTGCCAGTACATAATAGTCTTCTCGAGGGAGAAGTTCTTGGAGTAAGGAATATTGTACGAGATACCACCACCCTCATAAGAGGTGAAGCCTCCAGCGATAGATATCTCGGTAAGAAGACGCGCATCAGGCGTACCGTGGCGCACCTGTACCGGGTTCTTGAGTGCAGAGGTGACCGTACGGCAAATCTTCGTACCGTAGTTGACGATCGGAAAGCCGTTGAGCATAGATCGTCCCGACTCTTTACTCTTGATGATACCATTCTCAGCCTCGTGATAGCGGTTGAGACGTGTGTAGCTATCGACCGTCGATGGGAGCAGATCAGCACCGCCCTCCTCTTCTAGAAACTGCAAGAGCTTGATATGCTCCGTGTATAGTGCCACACCAGCACGAGGCTGTATGAGCGTACGCCCCTCAGCATCTGCCTGAGCGAGCTTGCGTCCGAAGATCTTCTCCTCGGGGATTGACTTTTGAAATTCGACAGCCTCTTCAAAGTTGACATCTTTGCCCGTAGGCCATGAGGCGAGAACCTCCTTACGCTCCTTGTAGAAGGTATCGTTGTCTATTCGCTTATTCCTAAGTTCCATGTGATAGGGGAATCTGTATGAGTGATTGAGTCTTTTGTATGTCTATATTATATAGGTAGTACCTCTCGCTGCAAGATTGTGAGAGCTACCTCGGGAGCTACCTGACTGAGTAGCCCCATGCTCGCTATGATGTAGCGCTTGTCTAGGTAAAACTGCGGCTCCTTGGGCTTCGCATACTCGTATCTCTGAGGGTTAAAGCGACTCCCCGTGAGGATACGAGCCGGGTCAGAGCTATTGATCAGTGCACCGCCGATGCCAATGAGTCGTGGCACTTGGGTCAAGTCTTTGCCAACGAGGGTAAACATCTCGCCTATCGGGGTGTAGACCTTGCTAATGACACCAGCATGACGCTCCACGGCTATGTCTACGGCACTATGTGCTAGTGCCTCCTCGATTACCTGCTCCTGAGAGCCAGGCTCTGCAACCGTGTCGGGATTAGTGGCACAACGCTCTACCCAATCGACGATCGCTTCAGGCGTGACTCCGTAAGCTCGTGCTAGAGCCTTGACATCGGTCTCGTCCTCCAGTGCTTTCAAGCTGTAGCGCATCCCGAGGTCACCCTCTACGGTACGCTTGCTGTACGGCTCGGGGATGCCTTTGATTAGGACATTGTCCATCGAAGGAGCTCCGTCAGTCATCGAGTAAATGTCGGTCGTCGCTCCACCAAGGTCTACCGCCATCAGGTCGCCCCATCCTGGGTGCTCCTCATCGATACCCTTGCTCAGTAGCTCGCACGCCTTGAGAACCGCAAAGGGGGTCGGGATAATCTCCAGCTCAGCGCGCTGCTGTACGGCACCCAGTCCCTTGGCATCGATGATGCGACTGATGAAAAGGTCCATAATACACTGACGAGCTGGCAGGATGTTGAGCTGTCCGAACTCAGGCATCACATTCTCTGTGACGACACACTTCTTGTCACACTGAGCAAATATCTCTTCTAGGTCGTAGGAGGCGGACTTATTACCCGCAGCAACAATTGCGAAGGGTCTATCGATCTCTGCCAGACGACGAGCATTAGCGAGGATTACCTCCTTGTTACCGCCGTCAGTACCTCCACAGAGCAGTACTAAGTCAGGATTTATTTCATAAATCTCCTCCTGCTCAGCGTGAGAAATCTCATAGGCGTAGGTCTTGACCACCTTCGCACCAGCTGAGGAGGCAGCCATCTTGGCCGCCTTAGAGGTGAGCGAGGGGACCAGCCCCAGAGCCACCATCTTAAGTCCTCCAGCCGCACTACTGCAAGAGAGCAATCGGTCGTAGTGAGCATCAGGCTGCTGCGCAAGAATCTTCTGCCAGGCGTTGTTAAAGCCCTCCAGCACGTCGGTCGTGATGGTGGTAAAGGCAGAGGCTGTCGCCACTATTTGCGCATTGGCTACATCTATCAGAGTCAACTTCGTGTAGGTACTACCGAAGTCTACCGTAAGATAGTGCATACTACTTATTTATCTGCGAGGATTGAGTCTAGATAAGCGATGGTAGTCTCGATTGGTGTGCCTGAAGGATAAACCTTGGTAAAGCCCATCGCCATAAAGCGAGACTCTACATCGGCAAAGTCTTGCTTACCCACGACTAGGTTGCCTCCAGCAACTAGTGGGATGCCCTTAAGACCAGCCTCATCGCACTTCTCGCGAAGTCCCTGACAGTCTATCTCACCGTGTCCATAGAGAGAAGAGACAAGGATCGCATCAGCTTTCGTCTCCAGCGCTGCCTCTATGTACTCCTCTTGAGAGACCATAACACCGAGGTTGACCACTTTGTACCCTGCATTGTTGAGGGCATAGGCGATGATCTTGTTGCCGACAGCGTGAGCGTCAGCACCTATCACACCTGTGACTATAGTTTTTTGATTCATAATAGGGGAAATACGTGTACCACGTTTCTTTTTTGGATGATTGAGCTATATATAATCTTATGGTACAAGCATTAGGGGCAACCCTTGGGGATGAGTCACCTCTTCTTCCTATACCATACACAGGACCCCATCATCTGCTGTGATCCTATGCGATACGACCCTGCGGGGAGGTGGAAAAGGGAGTCAATCTTTCTCCCCTCCTTTTTGGTTCGCTCCACAAAGGTACTTAATAATTCTGTAATGAGACTGTTAAAACGGCGAGACCCGGGGCTAACGCATTTTAATGAGACTGTTGCAAAAGTCAACAGTCTCACAATCTTGCTAGCAAGATTGTCTAG
>UQBE01000052.1 GCA_900539155.1 uncultured Porphyromonas sp. | reverse complement strand
CACGTATGACTCCAGAGGAAATCTTCGAAATAGAATTATAATGCGTCAGCCCTGGACACTATAGTACGAGAAGAGCGCGATAAAAAAGAGAGACGCACGAATCGTGCGTCTCTGCTACTATAATTAGGAGTCACTCCTGAAGCGCCCTGCTCTAGTGTGAGAGCTGCGCCTAGGGGCGTGGGGCTATAGGTTCGGATTGACCGTGTGCCAGTCAGCGACAGCTGGTATGATACCCATCTGTATAATCTGGTCACGCATCGCCTGTAGGTGCTCGTAGCTCTTGTCGAGAGCAGCCTCCTCCTCGGGGAGCCCCTGCACCTCCTTGTAGGCGACGCCGTCACGTGTGATTGTGGTCTCACGAGCCATCATCACGTTCTTGTAGCGGTCATCGCTGACGAAGCAACCAGCGGGCCAGCGAAACGGCTCACCGCCCATAGCAGCACGTATCATCTCGATGGAGACGTATGCAGGGCTCTGGAAGCTAGAGCGTCCACGTAGGGCGATGATGTTGGCACCACCCTTGATGACACGCTGCTGGAGTGCTGCCCAGTCGTCGTGCGTCAGTTTATCCGTGCCAATGAGGTCGGTCAGAGGCTTCCCGTCAACGCGCGCCGTACTAGCGAAGACTGCCATCTGCTCCCCGTGACCACCATAGGTGCGGGTATTGGTCACCTGGCTCTGCTGGAGACCAAAGTGCTTAGCCAGCTCGCTCTGCAGACGTGTGCTGTCGAGTGCAGCGAGGGTGGTCACCTGTGAGGGCTTCAGTCCTGAGTGTATGAGCGTGACGAGACCCGTGATGTCGGCGGGGTTGAAGATGATGACCACATGGTTCACATCGGGGCAGTACTTCTTGATGTTTCGTCCCAGCTCAGCTGCTATCTCAGAGTTGCCCTTGAGGAGGTCCTCACGCGTCATACCCTCCTTGCGGGGTGCGCCGCCAGAGGAGACTATATACTTAGCTCCTTGTAGTGCCTCCGCAATGTCCGAGGTAAAGGTGAGGTTAAGTCCGTCGAAACCACAGTGCCGCATCTCCTCCCAGACGCCTTCGAGCCCCTTGGCAAAGGGGTCGTAGAGACAGATGTTGGGGGTCAAGTGCATCATGGCTGCGGTCTGCGCCATATTGGATCCAATCATACCGGCAGCGCCGATGAGAACCAGCTTGTCTTGCGTTACGAAGTTCATAGTGTCTTATTCTAGTCTGTATTGAAAGTTTGTCTGCTTGTTTTGTCACGCCACTCTACATATATAATATATAGAGCAAGAGAGACTGGAGGGTAAGCTCTTCGACCCGGTGGGTCTCACTACTCACGCCCCAATCTCTCCTCTTACGCCGTCGCGCTAAGGGTTAGCCTACCAGCTTACGCCTCGTAGCGGTGAGCGATCTCCTTCCAGTTGACAAGAGACCATAGGTCCTTGACGTGGTCTGCGCGGCGGTTCTGGTAGGATAGGTAGTAAGCGTGCTCCCAAACGTCGAAGCACATCAGCGGCTTCAGACCCTTGCGTAGTGGATTGCCAGCGTTTGGCTCCTTCTCGATAGAGAGCTTGCCCTGGTTGTCACTAGCGAGCCACGCCCATCCTGAGCCAAAGAGTGAGGTGCAAGCATCATTGAAAGCTGCTTGAAACTCCTCAAAGCTACCGAAATCACGCTTGATAGCCTCGGCTAGCTTGCCCTCGGGCTGACCACCAGCATTGGGAGCAAACTGCAGGAAGTACATATTGTGATTCATAACCTGACCAGCCTGATTGTAGAGCTTTCCCTCAGCCTTGCGGACCAGCTCCTCGAGAGATGCGTCCTTGAGGTCGCTATCTGGGAGCAGCTTATTGAGTGTATCCACATAGCCCTTGAGGTGCTTGCCGTGGTGGTACTGGATTGTCTCGGCGCTGATGACAGGCTCGAGTGCATCGTTTGCGTAGGGGAGCTTTATTAGTTCGTGTGTCATACTAGATTACTTTTTTATTGGATTAAGTGTGATGAGTGCGCTCGGGAGCTTCCGTCGAGAGTTTATCGAGCAGGAGCGCTCCAAAACAAGCGCATCACAAAGGTAGGTAAAAAGAGGGACAAAAGCAAGCTTCCCAGGGGTGAAGAAATGCAACGCTGGATTGCTACAATAATTTAGACCCGACTAGATATCAAAACAGCACTATGTCGGGAAAAACCGATTTCCACGTGGATATTTCGAAATCCCCACGTGGAGAATTTTTATTTTCCACGTGGGGAAGAAAAAATTCTTCGGAGGAATCAAATGAAACTTCGGAGGAAATGAATCACGCCCACGTGGAAAATAAAAAATATCCACGTGGAGATTTGAGATTTTCCACGTGGATATTCGAGAAAAGAGGGTAATTAGAGGTTAGAGGTTAGAAGTTAGAGATTAGAGGGCAGGGATTAGAGATCGGAGCTATCGGAGCTATCGGAGGGATCGGAACTATCAGAGGGTGTCGTACAGGGGTGACACATTATATTATAATGAGTTAATCTACTCCTCGCTGGTCGCTATGCGTAGTTCCTGACAGAGCGACTATAATGCGTCAGCCCTGGCAAGCTCCCGCATCGATGAGTTTTTTCGTCCGCATCTCCTTCGCGGGCTATACACGTATGAGCGTTTTTTTCACTACCTTTGTGACATAGTAAAAGCCCCACCTACATCGGAGGTCTTCCACTGAGGCTCATCTCATTAGTATCATCGATTTATGACTCGCCACATAGCAACCGCCTTACAGCTCTTGATTCTATTGCTTCCCGCTACGCTGATGGCACAGGAAGCGACCCCAGCAGCTGCCCAAACCGACTCGCTCATCTGGGCATCGGTGGACTCGCTCTCGGTCTTTAACCTAGACGAAGTGGTCGTGACCGGCACAGGAACGAACTACCTCCTCAAGAATGCGCCCGTACAGACGGAGATTATCAATGCGAAGACGCTAGAGAGCTATGGGTCAGCCTCCCTGACGGAGATTCTCTCGGGGCTCATCCCGTCGATAGACTTTAGCCACAGCGATATGGGTACCGCTATGCAAATGGGTGGTTTGAGCAGTCAGTATATTCTCATCTTGCTCAATGGTAAGCGACTTATGAGTGACCTAGGCGGGCAGACGAACCTAGATATGATTGACCCGACCCGCATCGAGCGCATCGAAGTGGTCAAGGGTGCAGCCTCCGCTCTCTATGGTAGTGACGCTATCGCAGGTGTCATCAACATCATCACCAAGAAGAGTCGTGACAACCTATCCATAGACAATAGCACACGGGTCGCCTCTTATGGTGTGGTCAACCAGTCCAACGCTTTTCAGTACAAAGCAGGCGACTGGACGACGCTGACCGACTTTAATCTAAAGCACTCGGACGGCTGGCAAAACACAACCTGCGAGGATCCGAATCGATATGAGTATCCTATCACGAACTCGGTCAACAACACCTCCAATCCCTACCTAGACTGGCAGATCGGACAACATCTTTACTGGCGACAGGGCAAGCCCCTCTCGGCCTATGTCGAGGGCAACTACTATCGTAAGGACATCCATCGCCCGACGGGTGTCCCCGATTACAAGACTTATGACTTCCGCTATCACAATACCTCCGCAGGTGCTGGCATGCGCTGGCAGACTCCACAGGGAGCGGTCTTGACGGCTCAGATGCAGTACTACATGCACGCTTACTACTACGTCTACACGGGTGAGACCTGGGCGAAGGAGTTCCAACCAGACGGTAAGGAATTCAGCTTCCCCTACTTCCCAGGAGATGTAGGACTACAGAGCAACCAGCAGCGCATCACGACACAACTCAAGGGGGTCTTCTCACTACCCTTCGACCAGCGACTCAGCGCAGGTCTAGACTTACATCACAACTGGCTCATAGCTCCACACCGACTTGACGAGGACCGGGTCGACGACTTTCAGGCGGGTCTTTACCTACAGGACGAGTGGACTCCCACGAAGAGCTTCAACCTGACGGCAGGAGCCAGACTGACTTACCACCCAGCCTTTGGGGCCAAGTTCACACCCAAGGTCTCACTCCTCTACAAGCTAGGGCCCGTCAATCTGCGTGCGACCTACTCCGAAGGCTTTAAGACCCCGACAATCAAGGAGCTCCATTACCGCTACATTCGCCAGATGGCTCTCATTATATTGCATCTCGGCAATCCAAACCTCAAGGCGCAGACCAGCAGATATGTCTCCGGTAGCGTCGAGTATCACAGTCCAATGGTCAACGTAAGCGTCACCGGCTATGGCAACTTCCTCAACCATATGATAACCCTCGTGACCATCCCGAGCCGCGAGGCGCCAGGAGACCTCATAGCTACCTACAGACCAGCGCGTGTACGTCAGTACAAGAATATGGACAGTGCCAAGACTTACGGCGCCGATGTCACCGCCAAGTGGCGCATTCACAAGCAGTGGACGCTGACCACCAGCTACAGCTACCTCGACACCGAGGCACTCCTCTACGATGACGAGAAGCAAGAGATGCGCCAAGTGACCATCGACGGTATGGCACACCACCGTGCCACCCTGGGGCTATCCTGGAGCGAAGCCTTCCTCCACCAGCGCTACAAGCTGGCAGTAGGACTATATGGACGTATGCAGAGCACCCGTTACTATCAGGATGATGGCAACGGAAAGCCCTACCACCTATGGCGTCTCAATACCCAGCAGACGATCATACCCAATGAGAACTGGTCCATCGACCTCAACATCGGCGTGGACAACCTGCTCAACTATTACGAGACCACCTATCACGGGTTGCACTACGGCACCTCGACGCCTGGGCGCACCCTCTACCTCAATCTGAGTCTACACTTCGGGCGAGCCAAGCAGATTACGCCGACCAAGCGCTCCTCCCGTCGCTCGCGCTCTCAAGAGGATGAGGAGGATTAGACAACCCCTAACGCACTACACTTTATCAAGCCAACACACACGATACATTATAATTAATAAACCAAGCAATTATGAAGAAGCTATTGACAAGCCTATCACTCTGCGCACTCGGACTGACACTCCTGACCTGCGTAGGCTGCACGGAGGACGACAACCTAGCTCTCTCAAATCACGACAAGAAGCTACAGGCAGTCACAAAAGAAGTGCAGGCAAAGAAGACAACAGACAAGGCACTCCTACTCGTCTCTTTCGGTAGTACCTGGGACAAGCCACAGGAGACCTTCAAGAAAGTACAGGCTCGCTTCAAGGAGCAGTTCCCCGATAGGGACTTGTACTTCGCTTTTACCTCAGAAATCTGTATGACACGCTGTGCTCAGAAGGGATGGAACTACTACGCCCCCAACTTCTATCTAGAGGCTCTCGGAGCTGCTGGATACAAGGATATAGCAGTACAGTCCTTGCATATAGTGCCCGGTGAGGAGTTCCTACGTGTCAAGAACTGTATCAAGGACTTCCGCAACAACGGTGAGCACCCCGAGTTTGCCAAGACGACCGTCTACCTCGCTGGTCCACTACTAGCGACCGAGGCGGACTGCAAGCGTGTCGCTGCTGAGCTACACAAGGTCTATGGCAAGGAGGTTGAGGCAGGCAAGCTCGTCAGCTTCATGGGACACGGTAACCCCGAGGACATGAACTACGGCAACGGTAACTCGCGCTACCCTATGATTGAGAAGGAGCTACAGAAGCTCAGCCCCAACTACTTCGTCGCTACGGTCGATATGGAGGGCAATCTCATCGAGGACCTCATCAAGCGCATCAAGGACTCTGGCAAGGCTGAGGGCACGATGCTACTGCACCCGCTGATGTCTATCGCTGGTGACCACGCTAACAACGACCTCAAGGGCGGTGTCGATCCGCAGAACCCTGAGGAGGAGAGCTGGCGCTATGAGATGAACAAGGCAGGATTCAAGTGCACCCTAGACGGCTGCACGATGAATGGTCTGGCAGATTATCCCGCTATCGTCGATGTATGGGTAGACCACATGACGCAGGCACTCGCCGATAAGCCTCTCTACACTCCAGAAGAGGACGAGTAGTCTTCAGACCCAGCCACCTGTGACAGTGACTATCGCGTCACACGGTCACACAGGCATCCCCTAGTCAGTCCCCCGTATGCACGGCTCGCATATGGGGGACTGCGCTATATCAGGAGACTGTTGCAAAAGTCAACAGTCTCACAATCTTGCAAGCAAGATTGTCTAGACTTTGCAGAAAGGATGAAGCGCAAGGCGCTGAGGGTGAGGTCTGAAGGGAGCATACCTCCGTATGTGACCGAAGCCGAATCCCGAAAGCAACACAGCGATTCGCCTTTATGCAACAGTCTCATCAGAGCCCACCCCCATTGCACCCAACCTATGCACCCCACGACCACACCCCTAGAGACTGCCACCGCACTACTCGCACAGCTCGAGCAGCGTCGCGAGCCATCCTATGCTCGCTTTATGGCACTCCGCACCAAAGTCTCCTCACGACCCGAGAGCGTACTCGGCATTCGTATGAAGTGGTTACGACAAGCCACAAAACAACTCAGTCGCTTACTCACCCTCGACGAAGCCATCGACCTACTCCACCCGCGAGCCTGCGTATGGTATGAGTACAAAATCCTCTTCGGAGGAGTCCTCGGTCGTCTTGCCACCGCTGCCGAAGGCACTCCCCTCCTCTACCCGCTCTGCGACGGCTGGGCTGTGCCTGACTACTACAAGGAGATCCTCGCACAGTGGGCTAGGCAGGGCGACGCAGAGCTCCAGATAGTACTCCGCTCGCTCGCTGAGCATGCGCACGACGCCAACCCCTACGCACGCCGGCTCACCGTCGTCGCTTGGCTTGACCTCTTACGTTACGACCTGGTCACCCCCACGACAGCTCTGCAACATCTCATCCCACTACAGCACGATGAGGCTTATTATGTCCAGATGGCTATGGCGTGGCTCCTAGCGGAAATGACGCTCACGGGTGAATCCTCCCTCGTCGAAGCCATCAGCACCGCTATCACCGACAGCACCGTGCTACGTATGTACCAGCAGAAGCTCCGCGACTCCCGGCGCACAGCCACACGGCACACCCCGTAGCTCCCCCACACGCCTCCCCTAACGAGTAACGAGCTGTAAGGACGCATGGTCTGCGTCCTTACAGCTCGGGGTTACAGCGTTTGATGAGTGGAATTGTCGTGCTGACGTAGCTTGTGTAGGGGCGGACCTACGTGTCCGCCCGCAGAATAGACTGCGCTCAGGTGAGGACGGGCGGACACACAGGTCCGCCCCTACGGTGGAAGCCCCCATCCCGCCGAGCAGTTCACCCGAAGAGAAGTCGACCGAGCTTCCGAAACGAGAAAAAATTTCGCATTCTACTTACATATAAACTTAGAAAGCAGCTCGTTACTCGTCAAATTGAATGCGGATGCACCGACGGTGTTTTCCGACAGATCGTTAGTCGTCACGCTGGGACGGGGATGCATGCACGGCTGTCTCTAGCGATTCCACTCGAGGACCTGTAGGTCGTGTGGTCGCCCGGAGGTTATCTCTAGTCGCACGAGCGTGCGGGTCTGATGCCACCCACTTCGTCCTACGGCTCCTGGGTTGATGTGCAGTAGTCCTGGACGAGACTTGTCGGGCATCACCTTGAGTATGTGACTATGTCCTGAGATGGTAATCATCGGGTGCTCACGCCACGGCGTGAGATAGTCGCGCAGCACTCGCTCGTAACGCCCTGGATAACCGCCTATATGGGTCATCACCAACTCCACGCCGGCCACCTCCGTGTGAACGACCTCTGGGAGCTGTGCCTGTAGTGCCGCATCGTCGATGTTGCCATAGACCGCTAGTGTGGGTGCGACCGCTTGCAGTCGCTCTAGGACCAGTGGCGAACCGACATCTCCCGCATGCAAGATGAGGTCACACGGCTCCAGAGCCTCGCAGATACGGTCGTCGATATATCCGTGCGTATCGCTCAGGATGCCGATACGCTGATGCGCTTTCATAGCGGTGGGGTTACTGCTTTGCGCCTTTTCGCCCTCCCGAGCGTCCTTTGCGCGCTCCGCCACGACCTCGTGAGCCACCCTTGTGCGTGCCACGACCACCACGCCCCTTGCCACCACTTCCTCTTGAGGAGCCACGACTGCTGGTGCGCTCGTTGGGAGCGTAGGTAGGCGCCTCGCCTAGTGAGGGGTCTAGCGGAATACGGTAGATTTCCTGCTCGAGGAAGCGCTCCAGTAGCGCAAAGTCCTGCTGGTCACTGGGCGAGACGAGCGTGATGGCTAAGCCCTTGCCGTCGGCTCCACGAGCCGTACGTCCGATGCGGTGTACATAGTCCTCAAAGTCGTGTGGCACCTCGTAGTTGACCACTACAGCGATGTCGTCGATGTCGATACCTCGCGCCACGATGTCGGTAGCCACGAGCACCTTGATACGTCCCATACGAAAGTCTCTCAGCACCTCCTCGCGTCGCTCCTGTGTCAGGTCGGAGTGCATCGCAGCGACGGAGAGCTTGTCTCGAGAGAGCGTCTGGCTGAGCGCGTGAACGGTCGACTTGGTCCCAGCAAATATGATGGTACGTGGGACTTCCTCAGGCTCTTTGTCTGCAAAGAGTGACTTGATAATCGGGAGCTTCTGCGCATCGTAGCATATATAGGCGGTCTGCATGATGGACTTGGGTGGCTTTGCCACGGCCAGCTCGACGAGAACGGGGTCGACGAGGATGTTCTCCGACAGCTTGAGAATTTCCTTAGGCATCGTCGCTGAGAACATAACGTGCTGACACTCCTTGGGCAGTGCCTTGTAAATCTCTAGGATGTCTTCGTAAAAGCCCATATCAAGCATCCTATCCGCCTCGTCGAGGACGAAGTAACGCACATGCGAGAGGTCGCAGGCTCCTAGTCGGAGCATCGAGAGAAGTCTCCCAGGGGTGGCGATGACGATATCAGCACCCATAGCCATCCCTCGCCGCTGCTGCTCCCAAGCGATGCCGTCTGTGCCACCGTAGATAGCCAGCGTAGAGACGGAGAGGTAGTAGCCGAAGCCCTCGACCTGCTGGTCAATCTGCTTCGCCAGCTCACGGGTCGGAGCCATCACGACAGCACCGAGCTGGTCGGCGGGGAGCTCACGGCGTGCCACTTTGTTGAGAAAGGGAAGCAGGTAGGCAGCCGTCTTGCCCGAGCCAGTCTGCGCACAGCCTATGACGTCGCGCCCCTCGAGGAGTGGGGGGATTGTAGCAGACTGAATCGGAGAGGTCTCCACAAAGTTCATCGCATCCAGTCCATCTAGCACTTCATCCTCTAGATCTAGCTCGTAAAAGTCCATCAGCCTTGTCCTATTATATATAATGTGTCCGTGATAAGAGTCCATTGCCGGAATCAGCATCCCCGCAATGGGGACGACGAGAGCCCGACAAAAGCGAGACGCAAGTCACAAGCGTAGAGTACTGAGTCGTGAGACGTCGTCTCCTACGTCTTGTGCCTTGCGTCTGAAACGTTTGACTGAAGAGGTGTGTCCTCTCCGTGATTACTTATTGACCTCAGCCATATGAGCGATGAGACAGAGTACCTTGTTAGAGTAACCCCACTCATTGTCATACCAAGCGACTACCTTGACGAAGGTGTCAGTCAGAGCGATACCAGCCTTAGCGTCAAAGATAGAGGTGTGTGGATCGCTTACGAAGTCCTGGCTTACGAGTAGCTCGTCGCAATACTCCATGATACCCTTGAGGTTGGTCTCCGAAGCCTTCTTCATAGCAGCGCAGATCTCATCGTAGCTAGCACCACGCTTGAGCTGTACCGTCAGGTCAACGACAGAAACATCCATCGTAGGTACGCGGAAGGACATACCCGTGAGCTTACCATTGAGCTCGGGAATAACCTTGCCGACAGCCTTGGCAGCACCCGTGGAGGATGGGATGATATTGCCGATAGCCGAGCGACCGCCACGCCAATCCTTGAGTGAAGGTCCGTCGACCGTCTTCTGCGTAGCCGTAGCAGCATGCACGGTGGTCATAAGACCCTGCTCCACGCCGAAGTTGTCGTTGAGCACCTTGACCAGCGGAGCGAGGCAGTTGGTCGTACAGGATGCGTTGGAGACAAACTGCGTCCCACGCTCATACTTCTCAAGGTTGACCCCTGTTACAAACATAGGCGTGTCGTCCTTGGAGGGAGCTGACATGACGACATACTTAGCACCAGCCTCGATATGCCCCTGCGAAAGCTCCTTGGTGAGGAAGCGCCCGGTGCTCTCGACGACGTACTCTACGCCAGCAGCGCCCCAGTTAATCAAGCGCGGCTCCTTCTCAGCGGTCACGCGAATCTTGCGACCATTCACTACGAGCATACCATCCTGCACGTCGACGGTCCCGTCGAAGCGTCCGTGGACAGAGTCATACTTGAGCATATACGCCATATACTCTACGTCGATGAGGTCGTTGATTGCTACTACCTCGAGATCATCACGCTTCATAGAAGCGCGGAAGACTAGCCGACCAATACGGCCAAAGCCATTGATACCTACTTTTGTCATGAGAGTTGTTATACTGTTTTTAATGTGTGTTCAAATGAATAATGCATCGAGGATGACACTTTATATAGGACATCACCCCCTATTACTCCTACAAAGTTAAGCATTAAAAGGTTGCGATGCAAACCTTCCCCATCCATTCCTCCTTTCGCTCGTCAGAGCAGACCCACTACGCATCGCACGACTAGAGGTCCAAAGCGCCCCACCCAGTAGCCTCCGCAGAGCCCCGGTCAGAGTTATTTGCACACGTCACAATAAATAGGTATCTTTGTGGTGGTAAGAAACCATTCAACCTTTTAAGAATACCTACTTATGAGTAATAAATCAATCAAAGGTACACGTACCGAACAGAACCTCCTCAAGTCATTCGCAGGAGAGTCTCAGGCTAGAAATCGCTATACATACTTCGCTGGAGTCGCTCGCAAGGAGGGCTATCGCCAGATCGAGGCCGTCTTTCTAGAGACCGCTGACCAGGAGAAGGAGCACGCTAAGCGCTTCTTCAAGTTCCTCGAGGGCGGTGAGCTAGAGATTACTGCAGCTTTCCCCGCAGGTGTCATCGGCACTACGGCTGAGAACCTCAAGGCAGCCGCTGACGGTGAGCACTGCGAGGCTGAGGAGCTGTACCCCGAGTTTGCTGACATCGCCGAGGAGGAGGGCTTCAAGACCATTGCAGCCGTCTATCGCAATGTCTCCAAGGCCGAGCACGAGCACGAGATGCGCTACCTCAAGCTCCTCGAGCGTGTCGAGTCAGGCAAGTACTTCGAGCGTGACGAGGAAATCTACTGGCAGTGCCGTAACTGTGGCTTCGTTGTTAAGGCTAAGAAGGCACCTGCTAAGTGCCCCGCATGCGATCACCCACAGGAGTTCTTCGAGCCAATGGCTGAGAACTACTAGTCAAGACCGAGGGCTCACAGGAGCCACTCGTCTAGCTAGCTAGACACACGCGAAGCCCAGCAGACACACTCAGGTCGTCCGCTGGGCTTCGTCTTATCCTCACCCCACGGGACTCGACCTACGACCTTCTCGCATAACACTTGACACGGGAGATGTGCGAGAACGTATTTTCTACTCCAAATTGCATTAGTGGGTGGAATGTGCGTTAGCGGGTGGAATGTACGTAAGAGTTTGTTTATTGAGGAAATTGTATTACCTTTGCAACCGCATCGGCTAAGATGTATGCTCACGAACGGCGAAGGGGTACTTCCTCAGTCAGTCGTCAAGCAAGGAGAGGTGGCAGAGTGGTCGATCGCGGCGGTCTTGAAAACCGTTGACCTTCACGGGTCCGGGGGTTCGAATCCCTCCCTCTCCGCTTTAAGTACTCTGGCAGCACCGCCAGAGAGTACTACTAAAAAAGTAT
>UQBE01000051.1 GCA_900539155.1 uncultured Porphyromonas sp. | reverse complement strand
TTATGGTGGTCTGCTTGATTTTTTCGGCTATCGCTTTCTGGCTCTTCAAGCGCATCCACTGGTTCTAATATAGCGCAGGCCACCGCGTCGCCTTTGGAGCATTTGCTCTTTAGTTGCATTCCTATACTCTGTCTATTTACGCCCGATGGTTCAGTGCGTCCAACTTTAAGGCGCAAGGAATTGCATTGATAGCATAGCGCAGATTAGGCTATTAGCCCATAAACCGCTAAATTTGCGAAACAAGCGAGATAGAACAGAAAGAGCGGTGCAGAGCAGGAGACCTCATAAGGAGCAAAGTGGTCGTACCACTAGTTGTGGCGAACTAATCACACTAGTGGAGGAGCGAATGAATCGTTGCTCCCCTTTTGCCTGCTTTCGCCTACCGGACGAGGGACGCACCGTGCGTGAGATCGGGCTTCACCACCCAGCTCGGGCCGTGGAGACTACTGCTGAGGCCCTGAGGGGTCGGGAACATTTGGCAGGCTTCTTGATAGCACCCTTTGCCGTGACGGCTGAGACGCCGATGCTATGGATCGAAGAGGAGCAAGAGGCGAGGGTGCTGCAGCTCACGGAGTGCGACGAGAAGGCACTCGAAGACTTTCCGCCTGTGGCTCCGATACCGCAAGCATTGCCCGATAGTTATCGCACCACCTTCGATCGCTTTATGGAGCATCTAGAGGAAGGGACGGCGGAGAAGTTGGTCTTGGCGCATCGTGTCGAGCTACCCAGCATCGCTACGGCACAAGTGGTTGCAGCCTTTGACAAAGCCTTGACACACTATCCGCATGCCTTCGTGTCGCTCTGCTACACGCCTCAGACGGGGCTGTGGCTCTGTGCCACACCAGAGATGCTCCTCAGAGGTGATGGCACGCGCTGGCAGACGGTGGCACTGGCTGGGACGATGCCTCGGCAACGAGATGGCGAGCCGCCCCTCTGGAGTGAGAAGAATAGACGGGAGCATCGCTACGTGCAGCGCTTCATCGGAGAGCTACTAGAGCAGGAGGGAATCCCCTACCGTGCCCTTGCGGTAGAGACAACAACGACCGGCGCATTACTACATCTGCAGGCGCGCTTTGCTTTGCAACTTCCCGAGGGCTATGCGCCGATCACCTTGGCGGAGCGTCTTCACCCTACGCCAGCGATCTGTGGTACGCCCCAGCGGGTGGCGCAGCGCGTGATCCTCGAGGAGGAATCCTCGGGACGTTCTTATTATTCAGGCTTCCTAGGGTGGTATGAGCCTGATCGGTGCGTCGACCTTTTTGTCCAGATACGCTGTCTGCAGTTGCTCCCTGAGCAGGCACTACGACTCTATGCGGGGGGCGGCATCGTGCGTGGGTCAAGCCTAGAGAGCGAGTGGCAGGAGGTGCTACACAAGTTCTCGGCAATACATAGTCTTATCAGGTAAAGGAGGAGCATGATGATACCGATGGAAGATCCTGTGATCAGCGAACTAGTCGCTCTGCTTCAGGCACACGATGTGCGTGATGTGGTACTCTGCCCGGGTAGTCGCAATGCGCCGCTCGTGCATGCGCTCAGCCACCAGCTTGCGGGAGCGACCTGCCACTCGATCATCGATGAGCGCAGCGCGGGCTTCTACGCGCTTGGCTTGGCTCTCGCTACGCATAGAGCGGTCGTGGTATGCTGTACCTCTGGCACGGCCGTGGCAAACCTGCACCCAGCTGTCGCGGAGGCTTACTATCAAGGGGTGCCGCTAATTGTCCTGTCGGCCGATAGACCCGAGCGATGGATCGGACAGTGGGCTGGACAAACGCTGCCTCAGCCAGGACTCTTCGGCTCACTGGTGCGCAAAGCGGTGCATCTGCCAGAGCCTCACACCGAGGAGGAGCGGTGGTACTGCAATCGTCTGATCAACGAAGCACTCCTCGCAGCACTGACTCCGCTCCCTGGGCCCGTGCAGATCAACGTACCTATCAGCGATCCGGGCGTCTCCTTGCTCCCGCCAACACCGCCAGCTCTAACGAAGCACGACCCTGAGTCCAGCGATAGACGCCCCATTGGGATGCAGCCAGGGCGTTGTATCCGGCAGCACTTCCCGTATAGTGTGGATGCGCAGGCGGTTGAGCCGTTGCTAGGTCGACTCGCCACGTTTGAGCGCAAGATGATATTGGTGGGACAAGAGACTTGGTCTGCTGCGACTAGCACGGGGGAGACCTTTCCACAAAGCTTGCGGGAACAGTTCCTCTGTATCGGCGAGTCGCTATCGAATAGCCCCGTGTCGATCTGTTCGCTCGATGCGCTCCTAGCGTCACTCAGCGAAGGGGATCGACGAGCCCTACAGCCCGACCTGCTAATCACCCTCGGCGGACATATCGTCTCCAACAAGATGAAGCAGTACCTGCGCAGCTACCCGCCACGGGAGACATGGCATCTGTCGCCTGACCCCACGGTGGTAGACCTCTTCTGCAGTCTTACCGAGCAAATCATCGCACCTGTAGAGCCATTTCTTGAGACAATGGCGCAGAGCTTGGCGGACTGTGCTAGCTCGCCCTATGCACGTCACTGGCGGGAGCGGATTGATCAACTCCCCTCTCCGACACCACGCTACAGTTCTCTGGCAGTGGTGGGGAGCCTCCTAAGCCATCTGCCCGAAGAGCCTTGCGTGCTACACCTGGCTAACAGTTCGTCGGTGCGCTATGCGGAGCTTTTCCGCAAGCCTCGTCGGCTCCTCACGCTTTGCAACCGAGGCACCAGTGGCATAGAGGGTTCACTCTCGACCGCCTTAGGCTTCGCCCGCCAGAGAGCCGAGGAGCGGCACTTCATCGTCATCGGCGACCTGAGCTTCTTTTACGATCTCAATGCACTGGGACTGCCCGAGGTGGGGAGCCATGTGCGGGTGCTACTGCTCAACAACCAGCGGGGGAGCATCTTCCAGAGCCTGCCGACCCTAGAGATGGATCTCCTCTCGCAACGCTACATCACTGCCGAGCATCAGCTACGAGCGCAGGGCTGGGCGGAGAGCTGTGGTTGGGAGTACCTGTCGGTGCAAGAGGCGAGCGAGTTGGAGGAGACGATGGCTTACTTCGTCGGTCCCGCCGAGCGTCCTCGTCTCCTCGAGGCTTTCGTCTCCTCAGAGGATGAGATCGCCGAACTACAGACCTATTTCAAGCAATTACAACCAAGAGAAGAGTTATGAGTGAAAAGAACCAAAGGGTATGGAAGCCCCTCAAAGCGTACGAAGACATCCTCTTCGACTACTACAACGGCATCGCGCGCATCACAATCAATCGGGAGCGCTACCGCAACGCTTTTACGCCGACCACAACGGCCGAGATGAGCGACGCTCTGCGCATCTGCCGTGAGGATCAGAGCATCAATGTGGTGGTCCTGACGGGTGCTGGCGACAAGGCGTTTTGCTCTGGTGGAGATCAAAACGTCAAGGGGCGGGGTGGCTACATTGGCAAGGACGGCGTGCCTCGTCTGAGCGTCCTCGACGTGCAGAAGCAGATCCGTAGCATCCCCAAGCCGGTCATCGCTGCGGTCAATGGCTACGCTATCGGTGGCGGACATGTCCTCCACGTGGTGTGCGACCTCTCGATCGCCTCGGAGAATGCGATCTTCGGGCAGACGGGGCCTCGTGTAGGCAGCTTCGATGCTGGCTTTGGGTCCTCTTACCTCGCTCGTGTCGTGGGACAGAAGAAGGCGCGTGAGATATGGTTCCTCTGTCGCCAATACTCTGCTCAGGAGGCTCTCGACATGGGGCTGGTCAACAAAGTGGTGCCTCTAGACCAACTAGAAGATGAGTACGTGCAGTGGGCCGAGGAGATGATGCTGCTGAGTCCGCTGGCACTCCGTATGATTAAGGCGGGACTCAATGCTGAGCTGGACGGTCAGGCCGGTATCCAAGAACTGGCAGGCGATGCGACGCTGCTCTACTACCTCACGGACGAAGCACAGGAGGGCAAGAACGCTTTCCTTGAGAAGCGCAAGCCCAACTTCGAGCAGTACCCTAAGTTCCCCTAATAGTCGATGTCATCACACGAGAGCATCCTCCACCTCCCCACGCTACTGCCACAGATAGCTGAGCGAGTGACCATAAGCGTGGAGCCATACACCCTGCGCTTCCGTCGCCCCGCCAAGACCTCCCGTGGCGAGTATGAGACGAAGCGGGTCTACTACCTACGTATCCAGAGCCTTGAGCAGCCAACTCATGTGGGTTATGGCGAGTGCGCCCCGATGCCTCAGCTCAGTTGCGACGATCTGCCCAACTACCAAGCGGTGCTGGAGCAACTGGTGGGGCAGCTGGCGCAGGCTCCCGATCAGTTTGACGTAACCTCGCTACGCCCCTACCCTTCCATCGCTTTTGGCTTAGCCACGGCAATTAATAGCTTCCTCGCTGCTTGTCGTAGTAGCGAGGGGGAGACGGAGCCTCCCTTTTGCGACACCCCATTCACGCGTGGTGAGATGGGTATCCCGATCAATGGGTTGATCTGGATGGGCAACAAAGACTATATGTACGAGCAGATCCAAGCTAAGCTAGCGCAAGGATTCCGATGCTTGAAGCTTAAGATCGGCGGAATAGACTTTTCCGAAGAGCTAGAGCTACTCCGCTACGTGCGGCAGCACTTCTCGCCCGAGGAGATGGAGCTGCGGGTGGATGCCAACGGAGCTTTTGCCCCAGAGGTGGCTCTAGAGCGACTCAAGCGGCTGAGCGACTTTCACCTACACTCGATCGAGCAACCGATACCTGCGAGCAATCAGTGGGACAATCTAGCGAAGCTCACGGCCGCATCGCCACTCCCCATAGCACTCGATGAGGAGCTCATCGGAATTCACACCCGAGAGCGCAAAGCGCAGCTACTAGATGAAGGCAAGCCACACTATATCATCCTCAAGCCGTCGCTCCATAGCGAAGTCGATGAGTGGATCGAGCTGGCCGAGGAGCGCGGCATCGGCTGGTGGGCGACCTCAGCGCTGGAGTCGAACGTAGGGCTTAGTGCCATCGCTCAGTGGGTCAGCCAATACCCGATCGTCCGCCCGCAAGGGCTCGGCACAGGCGCACTCTATCTCAACAACAAGCCCTCCACGCTACGACTCGTCGGTGATCAGATGTTTTTCAGAGAGGTTAGAGATTAGAGGTTAGAAGTTAGAGATTAGAGGCACTAGCTTTTCTAGTGGCACTAGAAGCACTAGTGGCACTAGTATCTCTAGCCAACAGCCAAGAGCTAACAGCCAACAGCCAACATGTCCGAGCACCTATATATAGATAGCGCACGAGTAGATGCGGAGAGCTTAGAGCCGTTCGCTCGAGGGCTAACCTCCGAGCGCAGAACGGTACTACAGCCGCTCCTCGCCTTTCTCAGAGAGTGGTGGGGCAGCGAGGAGTATGTGGTCGTTCAAACCTCTGGCTCAACGGGCACCCCTAAGCGGATCAGACTAACGAAGTGCGCTATGCGGCGTAGTGGACTCAGGAGCAACCGCTACTTTCAGATCGAAGCTGGCAAACGGCTCCTCCTAGCGATGGATCTGCGCTACATAGGTGCTAAGATGATGGTGGTACGCGCACTGCTCGCCGGTGCCGAGCTGATCGTGGTACCTCCCTCGAGCCATCCGTTGGCGACACTCAACGCAGCACCGCACTTCGTCTCGCTTGTACCCCTCCAACTACACCACACACTGGAGGTGCCTGCTGAGCGCAAACTACTCAGCCAAGCAGAGCAACTGATCATCGGGGGCGGAGCCATTCATCCCGCTGTGGAGGCGCAGCTCAGCACGCTACCCGTAGCAGCTTACGCCACCTACGGCATGACCGAGACCATCTCGCACATCGCCCTGCGACGACTCAACGGTCCCCACGCCTCTCCCCTCTTCTATCCCCTCGAGGGGGTGCATCTCTCCCAAAGCTCCGAAGGCGAACTCATCATCGAGGATCGCCTGCTCTATCCCGAAGGACCTACACTCAAGACCCATGACCTCGTCGAGCTGCAACCCGATGGGGGCTTTACCATATCTGGTCGAGCCGACAACATCATCAATAGTGGCGGCGTCAAGATAAGTCCCGAGCCAATCGAGCGCAAGCTCTCTGCGACACTCGGCATACCGCTCGCCATCAGCTGGGTAACCGATGCGGCACTAGGACAAAAGCTCGTACTCGTACTGGAAGGCGACAGCCTCCCCGAAGCTTTGGCTAAGAGGCTAGACGAAACGTGCAAACAGCTCCTACCTCCCTATCACCGCCCGAAAGAGATCCGCTGCGTAGCGCAGCTACCGCACAACGACAACGGTAAGCTCGACCGTCTAGCGCTCCAGCAGCTCCTCCGCAACCACTAGGAGCGCAAGCTGTCTTCACAAGAAGATCGATAACGAGCGATGCCTCGACGGATAGATATTAGTCCGAAGCGTGAAGGGTCTATCTCATCAGGTGCCAGCCAGCTGAGCTGCGCTACATCGTCCATAGCTCGTACCGCGGGCATCTCGCTCGGTAGCTGAACCGTATAGAAGAGGTCAAGCGTCGGTACGAGAAAGTCGCTGTAAAGGTAACTATTGGGCAAAGAGAAAGCATAGCTAAACTGCTCCGTAGGGAGTCGTAGTCCGCTCTCTTCGCACAGCTCTCGCTGCGCAGCCTCTTCGCCTGTCTCGCCCTTGTCGACGAAGCCGCCTGGGAGGTCTAGCGTCCCACGAGCAGGCTCCTTGCCTCGGGTCGCCACGAGTAGCCGGCCCCGCAGATCCCGCACGAGGAGGGCCACGGCAGCACTCGGGTTGTGATAGTAGGTGAAGCCACACCTCTGGCAGTGCTGCGCCTTGAGACCGTGTGCGACCAAGCTCTCAGCGCCACAGCGAGGACAGTAGTCAAAGTGCTCTCTACTGCTCATCCTGCTTGTATCTCTCACGAGCCAAGGAAGCGGCACCCAATACCGCTGCTTGCCCCATCGGTAGAGAGCTGAGAAGTATCTCGATGGACCCCCTATATATATGGAGTAGTGCCTTGTCAAAAGCACTGCGTACAGGAGCCAAGAGTAGGTCACCACACTGCGCCACCCCGCCAAAGAGGACGAAAGCTTGTGGTGCTGAGAAGCAAGCGAACTGAGCCAAGGCGCGGCCCAGTATCTCGCCCGTCTCCTCGAAGACCTGTCTAGCTAATGAGTCGCCTGTAGTTAGAGCCACCTCTGCGACACACTTGCTCGTCAGCTCCTCGTCTGGTATGTCACAAAGTGCACTCCACATACCTTGTTCGATACAGAGCTTCTTGAGCTTTACAGCACGCCGAGCCACGGCCGGTGCGGCAACAGAGGCTTCGAGACAGCCGTATCGCCCGCAGCCACACTTCTCCTCCTGCTCCCCTACGGCAATATGTCCCAGCTCGCCCGCCTTGCCTTGGTAGCCACGTATCAGACGCCCGTCGGCATAGATGCCACTACCCACCCCAGTGCCAAGCGTTATCTCGACAAAGTGGTCCAGCCCACGAGCCACACCGTAGCTATGCTCTCCGAGCGCACTCGCATTAGCATCATTGTCTAGGATGACAGGTAGCCCCGTGCGTGCCGAGAGCTCTGCGACGATCGGAGTGGAACCAACCCAGGGGAGGTTGACCGCCTCCTCGATACAACCTGAGAAATAGTTAGCATTCGGAGCTCCGATGCCTATTCCGACCACCTGGTCTGTTAGGGCAGGGTTAGCAATCAGTAGAGCTATCTGCTGGCTCAAGGCATCTATGTAGTCAGCGAAGACGCCTCCATGCTGCTTCGTTGAGAGCGTCTGCGAGGAGACTATTCGCCCCTCATCGTCGACGATGCCCAGCTCTGTATTGGTACCTCCTATGTCTATGCCTAAGTATAGTGACATATCGTTGCTCTATATAATAAAGGAGTGGGCAGTGCTCCGTAGCTCGTCAGCTCCTCTGGCGGAGTCGTCTCGCGTACTTAGCACTGCCCACTATGAAACTACATACTTGTTCCTACGGCTTATTCATCAATCTTGAGCAGATCACCCGTCGTCTCGGCGATGCGCTCGTAGTAAGCCTTATCGTAGCCAGGGAAGTAAGGCATCTCGCTCAGCCCATAACCGTTGGTCTTGAACTGCCCGTTCTCCTCCTTCTTCATATTGCCATCCATATACTTGACAAGAAGGTACTCACCGAGCTTCTTCCAGCGATAGGTGGCGTAGTCAGCGGTCTCGCAGGAGAAAGTCGTAAGGACTTCACGAGCCTTCATCGGGTCTTGTTGGTAGATGGCTAGAGCCTGCTGATCAATCTCCGAGACAATCTTGTCGAAGCTCTGCTCCAGTTGCTGCTGTACAGGACGAATATCCTTCATCATAGGCGCATAGCGCGCATAAGCCATGTTGGCAACCCAGTTGTGAATCCAGAATGCGCTCGTCCAGGAGAAGTGCATCATATCTCCATTTCCCACGCGGTAGCACTCAGGTGTGCGGAGTGAAGAGCAGTAGACAGGCGTAAAGACAGCCGTATTGGCGTCATCTACACCAAACCACAAGATGCTGAAAGCGTCCGGCAGATTAGGTCTAAGCTGAGCTACTAGCACGAAGCCCGTCTGTTGCGTAGCGATGGCACGCTCATTGACGTAGGTCTGACCATCTACCTCGAAGGTCATCGGACGCCAGCGGTAAGGGACAGCGTAAGGACCAGCCCCCACATCCTTGGTCATATCCATTGGGGTACCCTCGTAGTGGTCGCGCATCATGTCTCGTACGTCAGAGACAGAGAGCTTACGGTTGGGGATGACATAGAGAGGCATTGGCTTGGAGGCCTTCTCGTCACCCATGACAAAGCGCTCGTACTGCTCCATATTATCGCTAAACTTATTGAAGAAAGCCCACACGCGCGCCTCACAACCACGTAGACCACCTGGTGTGTAGGGGTTGTAAGCCTTTTGGAAGCTAAAGTCCCGGTCCGAACCCTTGAAGAAGCCTCTCTCACGAGCGAAGTCGATCACGTCGGGAGCGTAGAGACAGTTCTCTGGGTCATTGAACTTAATTTGCTGGATGCGAGATTGGTTAGCATGCGCTGAGATTGCATTGTCAGGGATACGCATAGCGACCCATACAGCGCCCTTGCCGTACTTACCCTTGCTAACTAGCTCAAGGACCCATGCCTCGTTTTTGTCAGCTATGGAGATGCTCTCACCAGAGCTAGCGTAGCCATACTCCTTGACCAGAGTAGTCATCACCTCGATAGCCTCACGAGCCGTCTTAGCGCGCTGCAAGGTCACATAGATGAGGCTACCGTAGTCCATCAGACCGTTAGGGTCCATCAGCTCCTCACGACCACCCCATGTAGACTCTGTGATAGCTAGAGCGTGCTCATTCATATTGCCGATTACCGAGTAGGTGTGTGCTACCTCAGGTATCTGTCCGAGAGGCTTGCCTGAGTCCCACTCCGTGATTTGTCTCATAGAGCCTGGAGCGTGGTCGGCAGCAGCCCAGTAGTATAGCTCACCGTAGAGCGTGTGTGAGTCGGCACTGTAGGAGATCATCACCGAGCCATCGGTCGATGCTCCCTTGCCAACGAGAAGACCCGTGCAGGCATAGCTCTGGCTAGCCCCGACGAGTAGAAGTGTAGTGAGTAGGGCTAGTAGCCTAGTCATTGCATTCTGTGTCATAGTTCTTAATATCAGTATTATAGATAAGTTGTACGATACTTGGGATAAAAAAGTGAATCCATCAGTCATCACCTCTGAGAAATCTCTGCGAGCGACTGATGGATTCAAAGATACGAAAAAAAAGAAAGAAGGCACAGGGGAACAACCATATCGATAAAAAACATTTGTGCCTTCTTTCTGGTGCCTGTAGCGCCTTCGTAAAAAGCTTAAATCCAAAGGCAGGCACAACGCGTGTCACCACGCAATAAGTCTTCGCCCCACTCAACGGCAGGGGCTTTCGGTTTCTTTAGAGAGTGCTTCATCGCAAAGGTTTAATCGCTGGAAGATTCTTTTGTAAATTCATACCATTCGGTCATCTCTCTGAGTAGGAAGGAGAGAGCGAGTAGCGTCTCTAGGTCTCTAGTAGGTACATCGGGCTACAGTGATTGCGTTGCAGAGGCGTGATGTAGACATCCTTGCCGACGCGGATTCCCTCGGAGAAGAGCCGTATGTCGAAAGTCTTGCGTACCAGCTCCGGATGATTATTCTCCTTACTCAGATGGCAGAGGAAGACATTGCGCATCGTGGGTCTCCAGATACGACAGAGGAAGTCCACCGACTCAGCATTGCTCAGATGCCCGAGCGGACCGCTGATGCGCTTCTTAAGAAAGGGCGGATACTTGCCGATCCGTAGCATCTCCGTGTCATAGTTTGACTCTAGCACGAGGTGATGTGCGATGCGAGCATAGTGCTCTATCGTAGGCGTCAGGTGACCTATGTCTGTAGCTAGGGTAAAGGAGAAGCCCTCCTCCGACGAGATGTGATAGCCCACATTGTCAGCACTGTCATGTGGCACGGTGAAAGGGGTAATCGTCAGTCCGATTAACTCAAAGGGTTGCTCAGCCTCTATCGCAAAGCGCTCCTGATGCTTGATGCGCTCCACCCCTCTCATACGATCCAGCTCTACCTGCACAGGCTGCGTCGCATAGACAGGTAGCTCGTAGTGGTTCGCCAGGGTTCCGACAGTACGTGCGTGGTCTGCATGGTTATGTGTTAGGAGGATTGCCTGCACATCACGCTCTAGCGAGAGACCCTGCTGGGCCAGTCCCTCCTTAATATCGTAGTGCGTGATCCCCGCATCGATAAGTATGCCCTGCTGGTTGTGCTCGAGGTAGTAGCAGTTTCCCGTGCTACCACTCGCCAGACTCATAAATCGTATCATACCGTCAGCTCACCACGTAGGGAGACCTGCATCAGACGAGACACCATCTCTTGGGACAAGTCTTGCGCCAAGAGATACATCAGCTTAGTCACGGCTGCCTCCGTAGTCATATCGCCACCGCCGATGACTCCCGTCTGGCTCAGCACATTACCAGTCTCATAGCGAGCCATCACCACCGAGCCAGAGTAGCACTGAGTGACATTGACTATGGTGATACCACGCTCCACAGCTGTGCGGATAGTCGAGAGGAAGGTCGTATCGGTAGGCGCATTACCACTGCCAAAGGTCTCCAGGACCACACCACGTAGCCCAGGAGTGTGCAAGATGTGGTCGAGGAGTGAGGCTGATAGTCCAGGGAAGAGCTTGAGCACCACCACCTGCTGGTCGAAGCCGGCAACCCACTCGTGCGCAATCGTAGGCTCTGCAAAGCCTATAGAGCTAGGACTATACTTTATATCAATTCCGGCAAAGGCGAGGTGTGGGTAATTGGGCGATGCGAACGCCTCAAAGTGCTCTGCACTATACTTGAGCGTGCGGTTGCCTCGATAGAGATAATCTTCAAAGTAAACGGCCACCTCGGGAATCATCGGCGTCCCATCGGTTCGTCTTGCTAGTGCAATCTCGAAGGCGGTGATAAGATTTTCCTTGCCATCAGTGCGTAGTCGTCCGATAGGGAGCTGCGACCCGGTCAGGATGACGGGTCTATCGAGTCCTCGTAGCATAAAGCTCAGAGCAGAGGCGGTGTATGCCATCGTGTCGGTTCCGTGGAGGATGACAAAACCATCGTACTGCTTCATCTCAGCCTGTATCATCCGTCCCAGCTTAATCCACAGAGCTGGGGTAATCGCTGAGGAGTCTATGGGCGGGTCGCACTGAGCTATGTCGAAGGTGCAGTGGAGCTGATCCAGCTCAGGGACATGCTCTCTGAGGTAGTCAAACTGGAAAGCCTTGAGCGCGCCGGTCTCTGTATCTTGCACCATCCCTATAGTCCCGCCTGTATAGATGACCTTCAGGTGAGGTAAAGTCGCCGTATCTCGTGTTGCAGTCATGGGTTCATACATCTTTGTGCCAAAGCACCTATCGTAACTAATGTGCAAAGGTACGGATATTTCCCGTCGCCTAGACAGACGACACCAGAGCTGACAGGGCTGACGCATTATAAATGAAAAGCTGATTTCGGTGTTGAGGGAAGAATGA
>UQBE01000050.1 GCA_900539155.1 uncultured Porphyromonas sp. | reverse complement strand
ACTCTCCACTTGAAATCTAGGGGATATCCCTTTCGTCCTCGGTTACTTTTTTCTTCTTTCATAGTTGTTGGGGTTGGCTTCCCAACTGTGTACTATTTCAGGAGAGGACAAATTTTTCGATCCCTAGGGAGGGACGAAGAAATCCCAAGGGAGGAATTGAAAAATCCCTAGGGAGGGACGATTTGCTCCCAAGGGAGGAATTTTCTGGAAACTCGTAAGTGTTGCGAATAGAGCGCACAAGAGAGGGGTAGGGCATTGCTAGATATTGCTCGCGCGCTTGTCATTGGATAGTTGGTAAGAGAGAGCTGAGGTGGCGTAGCTCTTGTCTCTTGATAAATTGGTCGGGGAGGGGACTTGGTAGATTTCTGCTTATCTGCTAACTTTGCGCTGTAGACAACGATGTCCGTATGTTATCAGAGCAACAGATAGAGCAGGTAGTAGCACTGAGTAGGCAGTGGGCTGACAGGTCGCCCGACAGGATTCTCTTCGAGCGGAGTGACTTAGAGCCTGAGGTGAGACGACAGGTAGCTCTACAGGTCTCCCTACTGGCGAAGATGCAGCGCAAGGTGCCCCGCTTTGCAGAGGGCGGTGGCTATGTGCCGCATCGGGTTAACTTCGAGCAGTGTAGCAGTGAGCTGACGGCACGCTACAAGCAGCAACTGATTAGGCCGCAGGAGCGTATCCTAGATATGACGGGAGGGATGGGCATTGATGCGCTGGCTATGGCAGAGGTCGCTGAGCAGAGTGTCATCTATGAGATAGAGCCTGTGATGGCGCAAGCCTTGAACTATAATCTGCGTAGACTCCTAGGGAGAGAGAATGTGACGGTACAGTGCGGGGATGCCTTGGCGGAGATAAGCTCTGCTAGTCTGGCAGGGGTTACGCTCGTCTACGCAGATCCAGCTCGGCGAGATATGGAGGACCCTAACAAGCGGCTTGCAAGTATGGATGCCTACAGTCCTGCACCTCTTGAGATGATTGCCCGCCTACAGGAGCTGGGCTATAGAGGTCGCGTGCTTCTCAAGCTCTCCCCGATGCTAGATATTCGCTGGATATTAGAGCAACTACCACAAGCCTACGAGCTACACATCGTACAGCTACAAGATGAGGTTAAGGAGCTCCTTGTCTTCCTCTCTATGCGAGCCCCCTCACCAGATGAGGTCACGCTACATCTCGTCTTACTGAATCGCCTGGGACATCTCTTCAGATGGAACTGCCCTTACGACGATTTGTCCTCGACACATACGCCCTACGCGAGCCAATTAGAGAGATATATCCACATCCCGCTACCACTCTTGATGAAAAGTGGTGCATACCATTTAGTCGCCACTGAGCATGCGCTCACCTTGCTAGGAGCAAATAGCCACATATACACCTCTTCCGAGCCATCTCCGAGCCCGCTCTATAAGAGCTACCGTCTACTAGAAGAGATAGACTATAGCAAGTCTACACTTAGAGGTCGCTCACTACAAGATTTGCGTCAGCGCTATCCGGCACTTACGATTATGGCACGACACTTTCCACTGACAGCTATGCAGCTGAAGCAGATGCTCAAGAGTGATGAGAGCGACACCTACTACCTCCTAGCTACTACACTAGGTGAGCGACGTCGTAAGCTCCTAATCCTAACCTCCGACCTGGGAGGAGAAGCGTGATGTAAAAGAGCAAAAGCCAGTACCTCCACAGACTAAGGTGCTGGCGGAGACCACTCTTCATCTGGAGCATCAGGACGTAAAAAAATCCCCTACCAGCTATAAGAGCTAGTAGGGGAGGTAAAAGGTATGAAAATCTATGGAGGTTCGTGGCGGATTTGAACCGCCGTACACGGTTTTGCAGACCGTTGCCTAACCACTCGGCCAACGAACCATTGTTTTTGTGACTACAAAGATACGACAATTTTTTGATTCGGCAAACTAATACTCCGTATTTTCCACTCCAAATTGCATTTTGGAGTGGAAAATACGGACAAGTATCATATCACATCCCATATAAAGAAGACAAGGCGAAGAACTAATAACTTCCGATTTCGTACTCGGGAGGGATAGAAGTTCAACGCCTTATCGGAGAGGCACAGCTTGAAGTTATCGCGCCTTTTTCGGCTCTACTCCATTGCAAAGGTAGCAACTAAATATCAATTGATCAAACGACCAACTTACTAACAGTGCAAAAGGTAAAACATGATAGACTAAGGACAGCTCCTTCTACGCTGACAATGATTGCCACAAGGGCTAATTCAGATAGAGAGCGAAGGAGTGCGCAGGGTGGCGGCAGGTCGCTGGGCTACTCTGACGACTTAGGGGTCACATCTCTCAGTGAGAAGGAGCTCTTGAGGACGCGGTTGTTGTAGTCCTGTACGATCGCCTTAAAGAGTGCGGTGTAGTGCGACACCTCTGACGAGGTGGGGGCGGTGGCGCGATCGGACTCCGTCTGCAGGTAGGCTGCTGGCTTCTGGACGCTGACCTGACCATCGGTGGTCATCGTGAGCGTGAGCGCCTTCGTGAAGAAGAGGTACTGGTTGTGGTAGAAGTTGAGCGCATAGTGCTCTGCCTGCTGGTCGAAGATGTTACTCCCGTAGCTCAGTACTGGCTCCGTGATGCCGAGCAGGTAGAGGAGGGTGGGGAGGATGTCTATGTGCTGTACGACATAGTCGCTGACCTCTCCATGTAGCTTGCCTTGTGGGTCAAAGAAGAAAATCGGCGCGGCAGCATGTCCCGCTAAGTTGGCATACAGAGGTTGGTCGCTGAGGCTTGTGTGATCGGCCGTGATGACGAAGAGTGTATTGCGATACCAGGGCTCCTCTTTGACCCGCTCGAAAAACTCTCGGAGAGCGTCATCGGCATATTGGGCTGTCTGATGGATCGGGAGGGTACCTCGCTTTAATTTGCCCTTGTACCCCTTGGGCATACTAAAAGGACTATGATTAGAGAGTGAGAAGAAGAAGGCTCCGAAGGGCTCCTGGAGCGACTTCATATCTTCAGCCATAGCCTGCTCGAAGGGTAGGTCGTGGATACCCCACGTACCGACCTTAGCGTTAGACTCATTAGGATGCGTGGCTAGGTAGTCCTGAGCGGTGTATTGATCTTGTACCCCTAGACGATTGAGGAAGGAGTAGAAGCCCATAGCTCCCGGCCCATCACCGTGGTAAAACTTGAGGTGGTAGCCGTAATCGCCTAGTGATAGGGGCAAGCCCGTGTCGTAGGAGTCGAAGTGCTGGTAGTTGTCCATAGTCCACGCCTCATCGTCGAAGGTGCCACCAAACGAAGGTAGCGAGACGAAGATTGAGGGGAAGGACTCGACGGATCGCTTGCCAGAGGCAAAGCCGTACTGCGCATAGAGCGTGTGTGGCATCAAGCTATCGAGGTAGGGAGTGTAGCTCGGGTACCCATCGATATACCGATTGAGGTAGCCCGTGTACTCTCTAGCCATACTCTCTAGGATGATCACGACGACGTTGCGCCCCTGCATAGAGCCAAAGAGTGTATCGCTCTCTGAGAGTGGAGCCGCCTGATAGTAGGGTGTGAAGATGGTAGGTAGCTCTTCATTTGTATAGAAGGTGAAGAGCTGTCGTGAGGCGGCGTCTTTTGTCAGGGCTACGGGGGTGTTTTGTAGCAAGGGAAACTGCTCAGGGTCTGTCGTGTAGGAGAAGAAGTGTGTCGTCGATACGGGTTTGCTCGAAAAGTCCCAAGTACCACGCATACTGAAGAAGAGGAAGATGACCATGCCCAGTGTGCAGGTGCCGTCTACCCAGTAAGAGCGGCGAGAGGTACGCGCCTCACGCTGGTACTGCACCAGCCAGTAGCCCGCTATGGCTAGAGCAAGCAAGACGAAGAACGCTATGGTGAGCGGCCAAAACTCTACAACGAAGTCTTTGTAGAAGCTAAACATACTCTTCCCCTGAAACTCTCGGAAGATGTCACTATTAGCTCGCCTTAGTACGAAGGGATAGTAGCCGGTGTCTGAGACATTGAGGAAGATGAAGAAGCCTAGTGGCAAGATGTATGCTATATGGCGTATCCAGCGATACCAGCTACTCATCTCGATCCGCCTAGGTAGGTAAGCCCCTACGATCATCATCAGGTAGTAGAGTAGCAGTCCGTATGCGATGGCGACCATATCCAGTATGTAGCCTCCCCGCATGAGGTGGAGCAACTGCCAGCCATCGACCGAGGGAAAGAAAGATTGGTTGTAGAAGAAGTAGAGCAGTCGGCACAGCTGCATCAGTACGATAGCCCAGAGCGTGTGACAGGCGATCGCTACCCAGCGACTCTTTGTCTTAAACATATGTTATAGAGTTGTTTGATTTTGAGGGTAAGTGTGTGTGCTCCTTCTCTTACTGGTATTTATTGATAAAGCCCAGGAGTCGCTCACGAGCTTTGACCCCTTCGATTGTAAAGGGGTGGTCAAAGACGCCCAGCTGGTTAAGTCTGGCCAAGTCTTGGGCGAGCTCCTGTCTATCGGCGGGAGCTGTAATACGCTGCTCTAGCTTGTAGGCGATACGGTTATTGATCATCGCCCACATACACTCGCGTTGCCAACGCTCTTTCTGGTAGGGCGTAGCGCGCTCTTCATAAATCTGATAGATGTGCTCCAATCCCTTGATCCAGTTCTTGACCTTCTTAGTCCGACCAGAGGAGCGGTCTATAGAGCCTATATTGGGGAAGTAGTAGTAAAAGGGCAAGTCTGTGATGACTGTCCGAGGGTTCTTGAGGATTACTTCGCTCCACCAGGGGAAGTCTTCGAAGATTACTCCTTTGAGAAAGGGTACATCCTCCACAAGGCTCCTGCGAAGCAAGTGACGCCATACGTAGAAGTGCTTGACTGGGTACTCAATCTTCGTATGACTGTACTCCGTGACGTGAGCGAAGATGTCATCAGTCGTGTAGTACTTGACTTTGTCCAGTGTGAAGCGTCGCTTGAGACCACGGGGCATCGTCTTGTCAATGTTAAAGCCTAACGCATGACGCATGAGGAGCCGAGGACGAAAGAGCGGGTCTTTGTACCAAGAGACGATATCAGCCTCCTCCTGCTGAATGAGCGCATAGGCTATCTCGAATGTCTGTGGATGTATTAAGTCGTCTGAATCAAGGAAGTTGATATAGGTACCTGCCACGACAGCCATGCCGGCGTTGCGAGCGTCTGAGAGTCCGCCGTTCTCCTTGGTCACCATCTTAAAGCGTGGGTCTCTCTCGGCATACTCCGCTAGGATTTGTGCACTATTGTCAGGGCTCCCATCATTGACACAGATAGCCTCCCAGTCGGTGAAAGTCTGCGCCACGACACTGTCTAGACAGCGTCGCAGATACTTCTCTACATTATATATGGGGATGATGACGGAGATTGCAGGCATAAGAGACGACGCTACAGATAGGTCAGACTATATTATGGAAACGCTCAGGTATCTCAACGATGAGACAGAGCCCCAGCATGGCGGGCTTATTCCACGCATAGGGAGGACGTATATAGGTCTGGAGTGTGCGAGCTAGGCGTGCTGTAGAGTCCCACGGACGAGCCTTATGGTTGGTCACCTGCTGGATGGTTTTTGACCGCTTGGCGATATGCTTTGTCCAGCCAGCCTCTCGTCGGTCAGGATCGGCAAAGCGCGCCTCGATACGCTTCATGTCGAAGTAGCCAAAGTGAAAGAGGTAGAGCTGTGGGTCGATGGTAAAGTTGTGCCCCTTGATGCGATGAAAGCCCGACCCCCAGACGACTGGCTGTGCGATGACGCACGGCTTGGTGTAGCGTGTCGATAGTCGCGCATAGTGACGCTGCTGGAGGAAGGGCGAATCTTCTCGAATGTCTCCCTCCTGCTCAAGATGCTGCCCCACATCGACGCCTAGTCCCGAGACGCTTACGTCCACCTTAATCTGGCTCAAGTACTCCTTGAGTCCCATCCCAACGAGCGGGTCGACGACGAGTATCTCGTCGGCATCGACTCCGATGACGAGGTCGTAGCCTCCTGTGGTGAGTAGCTTCTTAGCGCGCTCGGAGAGGAAAGCTAGTCGCTCCTTCTCGGCAGAGACCACCTGTCCTTTGATTTTATCCACCGCCACGACCGTAGCTTGAGGACACCAGTCGGGTAGGGGCTGATCCTTGCCGTCTAGATAGATGTATAGATTTTCCTCGCCGAGCTCTCGGCCGTAGTAGGCTGTCCATTTGCGCAGGTAGAAGTCATCATTGCGCACCATGGTCAGGGCTGCGACACGCTTGGTCTTCATAGCTAGGTGCTAGGCGTCAATGTTGGCGTAGGTAGCGTTCTCCTCGATGAACTCGCGTCGTGGCTCGACATCTTCGCTCATAAGCATGGAGAAGACTGAGTCGGCGCTCGCTAGGTTGTCTATGGTCACCTGGCGTAGGGTGCGCGTCTGCGGATTCATCGTTGTATCCCAGAGCTGTATGTCGTTCATCTCACCGAGACCTTTGTATCGCTGTATCTTGATGCGGTTCTCCTGGCCATTGCCATATTTGGTGACGAAGTCAGCCTTCTGATCGTCTGTCCAGCAGTACTCCTCGATGCGGTCTTTCTTGCAGAGGTAGAGGGGTGGATTGGCAATGTAGACGTAGCCGTTCTCAATGAGCGGACGCATATTGCGGAAGAAGAAGGTAAGGATTAGTGTCGCAATGTGCGCACCATCGACATCCGCATCGGTCATAATGATAATCTTATGGTAGCGGAGCTTAGAGAGATTGAGAGCCTTGGAGTCTTCCTCTGTGCCGACCGTCACGCCGAGTGCGGTGTAGATATTCTTAATCTCTGCATTGTCTAGGATGCGGTGCTGCATCGCCTTCTCCACGTTGAGGATCTTACCACGCAAGGGAAGGATTGCCTGATACTTGCTGTCACGTCCCTGCTTGGCAGTACCACCTGCGGAGTCTCCCTCCACGATGAATAGCTCGCACTCGCTTGGGTCTTTGCTGGAGCAGTCAGCTAGCTTGCCTGGCAGTCCACCCCCAGTGAGGGGAGACTTACGCTGTACCAGCTCACGAGCTCGGCGTGCTGCGTGACGTGCTTGGGCTGCTAGGATGACCTTGTCAACGATGAGCTTAGCCTCCGTGGGATGCTCTTCGAGGTAAATCTCTAGTGCCTCACTGACGGCAGCATCGACGACACCGACGATTTCGCTATTACCGAGCTTCGTCTTCGTCTGTCCCTCAAACTGTGGCTCAGCGACCTTGACACTGACGATAGCTGTCAAGCCCTCACGGAAGTCATCGCCTGAAATCTCCTCTTTAATCTTGTCGAGGAGGTGCGAGTCGGTCGCATACTTCTTGAGCGTGCGAGTTAGTCCACGGCGGAAGCCTGTCAAGTGCGTACCGCCTTCTATGGTGTGAATGTCGTTGACGTAGGTGTAGACGTTCTCCTGATAGGAGGTGTTGTAAGTTAGTGCTACCTCGACGGGTACGCCTTGCTTCTCCGTCGTATGATGGATGACGTCGTGGATGAGCGACTCCTTAGCACCGTCCACGTAGCGAACGAACTCACTCAGTCCGTCCTCAGAGTAGAATAACCATTCCTTGGGTCGCCCCTCCTCATCGTGTACTCGATGGTCGACGAGCTTAAGGTGCAACCCTGCATTCAAATATGAGAGCTCACGCAAACGGTGTGAGAGCGTCTCACTACTATATATTGTCTCACGAAAGATCGTGTCGTCAGGCTTGAAGGTGATGCGGGTACCTGTATCATCGGCTTTACCAACCACCTCAACGCCTGTCAGAGGTTTACCACGGCTGTACTCCTGACGGTAGATTTTGCCGTCACGATGCACCTCGGCAATGAGAGACTCGGAGAGCGCATTGACACATGAGACACCGACACCGTGGAGACCTCCAGACACCTTGTAGGAGCCCTTGTCAAACTTACCACCAGCGTGCAGTACCGTCATGACCACCTCCAGGGCACTCTTGCCCTCCTTGGCGTGCATGTCGACTGGGATACCACGACCATTGTCAGTCACTTGGATTGAATTGTCTGATAGTATCTCAACCAATACCTCGGTACAGTAGCCTGCTAGAGCCTCATCAATGGAATTGTCGACCACCTCGTAGACAAGGTGGTGGAGACCCTTCTCGCTGATGTCTCCGATATACATAGCAGGACGCTTGCGTACTGCTTCTAGTCCTTCGAGTACTTGTATGCTACTGGCTGAGTAAGCACCATTATTTGTCTGTGGTGCAGTCTTCATATCTTTCTCTTGTTCGCTCATTGTAATTGGCTTATCATGATGAGGGGAGAGCCGTACTCTCTGAAAGTAGAGATACTCCACTCACTATATATGTCTTGAACTTTACAAAGATACGGAAAAAAGCGGGTATAAACCTCTTTGGAGCTCTCGCTTGACATGGTAGCACTCATTAGTAGCCAGCTCTATCTGCTGACGAGTGGTCTCGGTAGTAGGGTAGACCGTTGGGGTGTCCGTTGGTGCCCCCCTAGAGAGTTATCTCCTCTACGAGTGAAGCTGTGAGCTAAGTCTCCTAGGCTACCTAAAGAAGTTAACTTAGGGAACAGACTTTCCTAAGCCACCACTCTGTATATCGCTTGCGTAGGGAGAGGAGGAACATGTACGATGAGTAGCGTATGCCTCGTAAAGGCTTGACCCCAAGCTCCCGTCCTGCCTCCTCCATCTTAGTGAGGTAGTGGTGGCTCTCTGGATGATGCATCTGGGCGACTCGGTGATAAGCTCGGTACATCATCTTGAGTGGATAGACCTCTAGTCGGTGTGCCACTTGTGGTGAGAGGTGAGGTGGGTCGTTGCGTAGGAAGAGGATTCGGTCACGACATGCTAAGAGCAGGTCATAGTCATTCTGAGGCTTGGCGACATGTACGATGCTTGTGGCATGCTGCCTGTAGTGGTAGAGCGTACGATCTGTACAAACTAAGCAAGTAGCACGCGCCACGAGCCTAGGTAGTAGGTAGTAATCCTCAAAGACACGTCCCTCGGGCATTCGCAGTTTGTCAAAGAGGGCACGGGGAAAGAGCTTGTTCCAAAAGTGCCCCGATACCTTGTCGCCACTCATCATAAGGGTCAAGGAATCTCGGGGGGTGAGCATCGTTAGGTAGGGGACGCGCAGACCTCGGTAGTCCTTGGGCGTGCCGTCGGCATGGTGCCGCTGAGTAGGACAGAGTGCTATGGCTCGTTCTGTGGGCACCTCCCGCAGAACTTCATAGAGCATTGACACATGGTGAGGATCTATCCAGTCATCCCCATCGACCCAAGCGATGTAGTCTCCCTGCGCTAAGTCCAAGGCTCGATTACGCAGTCGGGCTATACCGCCATTGCGCTCCGCACGGTGTAGCTGCATCCGGGCATCCTTTGTGGCATACTTGCGGGCTATCTCTGGAGATGCATCTGTCGAAGCATCGTCCATCAGTAGGATTTCCAAATTAGGGTAGTCCTGTGAAGCGACCGAAGCAAGGCATTTATCTAGGTAAGTCTCCTCATTGTAAAAGGTGACTATCAGCGTAATCAGTGGCTGGACTGCGGACATATCAAGTTGTGGTAAAGGTAACTAGTCAGTAAGGCTCATCATACTCTGCGAGTACGCATGAAGACCCACTCCTCGGAGGTTGCTTCATCGATAAGCTCTAGCCCGACAGCTTCTAAGGCTTGGCTGATGGCTGGTCGGTCGGAGAGAAGGAAGCCACTGAGCCATACTTCTCCACCTGGCTGTACAGAGGCGACATAGCTGGGGAGATCCTTCAGAATTATGTTGCGATGGATGTTGGCAAAGAGCAGATTTGCCTCGCTAGGGTAGGTAGATAGCAGGCTCGCATCACCATGCCGTACCGAAATATGCTCTGAGGGTTCGAAGCCGTTGAGCTGGAGGTTGTGTAGCGTATTGGTGACGCACTCGGACGATATGTCTATTGCTACGAGGGAGTCAGCACCGAGTAGGAGAGAGGCGATACCGAGGATGCCTGTACCGCATCCCATATCAATGACTTGGTCTCCAGCTAGGTCGTAGTCGAGGAGATGCTCTAGGAGCATCCGTGTCGTGTGATGTTCGCCTGAGCCAAACGAATTGTACGCCTCGATGAGGAGTTGTATCGGATGGGTCGGTGGAGTGGGTGCCAGCTCAGGGGTGGTGACTAGCATACGCCCCCGTAGCGATATCGGTTCGAAGGTTGAGCTGCGCCACGCTGCTAGCCAGTCTTCCGAAGGGACAAGCTCACGATGATAGTGCCACTCTATATTATATAGTGTCAAGGAGCCCTCATCTGCGGAGAGCTGCGTGGCAACTTCACCGCCACCTGGCCCATCCCCAGCGTCCTCAGATATGTAGGCATCGAGCCGACCATTGTCAGGCTCTTCTTGAAAGCTCTCGAAGCCCCAGTCGGCCAATGTCTGAGCCAGTAGTGGCATAGCCCAGTCTAGCTCGTGGCGGTGCTCTGTGGTGAAGGTGTAGTGTCGGTACATAATTCGGTCAGACGGCTAGGCTCTTTGGAGTTAGTTTGCTCCTCTTTAATAGAAGTACCACTATGGCGGTGATGCCTTTGCCAATGGATGATAGTGAGATAGCCCACCAGACTGCTGCTAGTCCCCAGCCGGCATACACCAGTAGGAGGGCTAGCGGGATGCGAAGTAGATTGCCTACGATGCTGATAGCTGCAGGTGTATTACTCCGTCCTAGTCCGTAAAAGAGCCCTTGCGTTGTAATCTCCGCCATAATAAAGAGCTGTGAGAAACTGGCTATGTATAGGTATCGTCCTCCCTCGACATAGGTTTCGGGGTCAGGAACGATAAGCGCAAAGAACGACTCTCCTAGGAGTAAGAAGAGGAGCGTGCCGAAGAGCCCTATAGACAATGTCATAAGGATGGTCGTCTTGTAGCCACGCCACACACGAGCGAACTGATGCGCTGCGTAGTTGTGTCCGACGAATGTCGCTAGGGCGGTGCAAAAGCCTTGGCAGGCATTCCAAGTTACACCCTCAAGCTGTCCACCTGTCGTCATCACAGCCACACCGATAGCTCCTCCCTGCTCAGAGGCTATGCGTCCCATCAGTATGCTAATGAGCGCAAAGAGTGAGTTGAGCAACACCACTGGCACGCCAATAGCAAAGATACGCTGGCTCTGCTCTCTAGCTAATCTGGTCACGATAGAGCAGCCCTCGAGCATTTTGTCCCTGTGTTGCATCCGATAGTAGAGAATAGTGCAGACGGCTAACTGCGACAGTAGTGTAGCCAATGCGGCTCCAACTACTCCTAGACGACAAACGAAGATGAGTAGCGGGTCGAGAATCATATTAAGGAGTAGCCCCAGAGAATTAATCTTAAAGGGGGTCATGCTCCGCCCATGAGCATTGTAGATACCACTCATGGCTAGTGTCAGGAAGTATCCAGGCAAGCCCACGAGTACAATACGCAAATAGCGCAGAGCCATCTGGTGTACATCCTGGTCTAGCTGGTAAATGCCAACGATAGGGGAGCCGAAGAAAAGATAGACAAGAGCCAATAGTGTACCCACGATAAGAGCCCAAGTGGTACAGTGACGAGCATATGCTATCGCTTGTGGCTCATTGCGCGCACCAAGGCTCTGCGAGACGCAAACCTCGGCACTAGTTTTAGTCAGCTGCGCTATGGAAGTGGCAATCCATAGGAGCACACCAATCACACCAACTGAGGCAACTTCACGGCTACCAAGCCGGCCCAACCACGCCATATCGGTGAAGTTGTACGCCATCTGTACGAATGAAGTCGCAACAATTGGGGCAGCTAGTTTGAGTAGTTGCTTACGGATGGGTCCATCTGTGAAGTTTATACTATCCGTTGTGATGACTAAACCTTCTAGTTGTGATGACTTAACTTCCTATCGAAAGCTATCGCACGACTGATAGCTCCCGACTACAAGTTCGGTGCAAAGGTAATCAAAAGAGGGCAGAGGGAGTGCTCTACGATAAGGAGCCCCAGGGCTGACGCATTATGAGGCTGTTGCGAGAGTCAACAGTCTCACAATCTTGCTAGCAAGATTGTCTAGACTTTGCAGAAAGGAT
>UQBE01000049.1 GCA_900539155.1 uncultured Porphyromonas sp. | reverse complement strand
TTCCTCCGAGGAATTTTTTCTTCCCCACGTGGAAAATAAAAATTCTCCACGTGGGTATTTTGAAATATCCACGTGGAGAATCCGTTTTTCCCGACATCGCGACGCATCGATATGTACTCAATTCTGAATCGTTGTTGCAAGCCAACGTCAACTCGGAGGGCATCCGTCCCCGCTAAAACGTGACGTGTAACCCGAATTGACGTGTAACACGCTGATTCCTAAGTTTATATGCAAGTAAAATGCGAAGTTTTTCTCGTTTCGCAAGCTCGGTCGACTTCTCTTCGGGTGAACCGCTCGGCGTGGTGGATGCTCCCACCGTAGGGGCGGACCTGTGTGTCCGCCCATTCTCACCTGAGCGCAGTCTATTCTGCGGGCGGACACGTAGGTCCGCCCCTACACAAGCTACGTCAGCACGAAAATTTCACTCATAAAACGCTGTAACCCTGATGTGTAGACATTCCCGTGCGTCCCTACATTATCGTCCCTCGTCAAGTTGCTTATCCCTCCCTGCGCAAATGTCAAACAACTGCTCCGCAAATGTCAAATGGCTTTTTCGCAAAAGCCCAATCACATTTCCGCAAAGACCGAAACATCCCTCCCGAGGAAGCTCCTTTTTCTCCATCGTAGATCTACGGGGTAGCCTGAACTTTCACACTTGGATTTAGACAAATTTTGTTTTGTCGCTTGTCAATTCAAAGATTATTCTTACCTTTGCAGTCGCAAACCTCGCTGCGGTCGTGGCGGAATTGGTAGACGCGTTAGACTTAGGATCTAATGCCGCAAGGTGTGTGGGTTCGAGTCCCACCGACCGTACTACGATAGAGAGACCTATCTAGCATCCCTCATAGGAGCAGATAGGTCTCTCTCGTTTTATATTGTCTGATGTGTGTCTTGAGACTATAGGAGACAGATGACTTTTGCCACAGTCTCCATAGAGCAGTCAGAGAGTTAGAGTTCCTTGCAGTGCAGTATGCGGGTGAATGCGCTCGCAGCGACCGGCTCTGGTGAGAGGAGTGCCGAGACCATCGTGAGGTAGCGAGGCGGATGCCCCTCCTTGCCCCACACCATCGGGATGCCCGCTAGTCGCTCTGTGGTGCCACTTAGGTCGAAGCCCCACGACTCCAGTGACGAGCGCATCCGGTCAGGCTGTCGACAAGGGTCGCCAGCGCTGCGTGTGCAGGAGCGTGGCAAGCAGAGCCGACAGCGACCAGCTGTAAAGAGACGACTCCCCGCATACTCTTGCTCTAAATCATAGAGGAGCGGGTCGATTTGGTCTCGCACAGCACTAATCAAGCGAAAGCAGTAGTCCGTCACATTGGCTGGTTGGCATGCCGTCCACGACCTTTCGTCAGGTGTGACCCGATGCACGAGAATATTAGCGTAGCGGTAGCGCAGCAGCGCATCTCTCACGTCGTAGGTAAAGGGAGGGCATGACCAATTAGTCAAGTAAGTAGGGCAATGCTCGCACAGAGCGAAGAAGCGCTCTGGGTCGAAGTACCCCGACATATACTCCTCTAGAGGGAGCTGACAGAGCGTTCCCTCGGCACGGTATGAGATGTCGGTCATAGCTACTTGCTCGGCGTTACCTCGACGCCATCTTTGTAGAGGTGCCTCTTGATGCTCCGCTTGGGGGACTTGATAAAAGGCTTATCCTGACGGACGAACTTGGTCACCATCTCGTAGGATCCGACCTTGGCGTTGAGACGTTTGCGTGAAGCGACTATCTGCGTCCACGCCTCCTCAGCTGTCAGTCCTGCTTGCTTAATCGCCACCTCATCGGGGTAGACAAGTGCCTCGAGGCGTCCATTCTTTTGGTAGACTAAGCTCTCACCGACGAGGGGCAGGTTGTTGAGCTTCGCCTCTATCTCCTCGGGGTAAATGTTTTGACCATTAGGACCTAGTATCATAGCCTTGGAGCGACCGAGGATGAAGAGGTTGCCCCGCTTGTCTATTCTTCCCAAATCGCCGGTACGCATCCAGCCATCCGAGGTGAAGAGGAGCTGATTAATCTCTGGAAGCTTGTAGTAACCACGACAGACATTGTCTCCACGCACCTGAATCTCTCCGACACCTGGAGCAAGTGGCTGGTCAAAGTCCTCTGGGACCTCGACACGTATCGCCATATGGGGCAAGGCTCGTCCTGCTGAGAGTGGCACCCAGCGACGATGATTACTGTAAGAAATGAGCGGAGCACACTCAGTCATACCATATCCGACGGTCAGTGGGAAGCCGATACGATGCAGGAAAGCAGCCACCTCTGTGGATAGCGGTGCTCCTCCGACGATAACCTCGCGGAAGTTGCCCCCCAGCCCTTCAGTGAGCTTCTTGCGGATCACTCGGTAGACCAACTTGCGTAGGAGCGGAATACGTAGGAGTGCCTTGACCGTGGGTCGCTCAATGACGGGAACAATGGACTGCTTGTAAATCTTCTCCAGTATGAGAGGCACGGAGATAATCAGCACAGGCCTTATCTCGGCAAAGGCTTTCATCAATATCTTCGGTGAGGGGACCTTGCCTAAGATGTGCGTGTGGACACCTATATATAAGGTAGCAAGCATATTGAAGGCACAGCTGTACGTGTGCGCTAGTGGGAGGAAGCAGATGATTTGCTCACCACTAAACATGAGATTTAGCTGCTTTGCGTAGAGAGCATTGCCTGCTAAGTTTCCAGCAGTGATTAATACTCCTTTGCTAAATCCGGTCGTCCCTGAGGTGTAGTTGATAACAACCAGTTCATCATTGCCCACCTCTGGGTAGACGATATCGGTGCGCCGGAAGCCCTTTGGGTAGAAGCGTGCCACAAAGGGCGCAAAGGGTAGGAGCCGCTTGTAGTCGTATGGCATCCCCGAGCGAGCATACCGCCACGTAATCTTCTTGATATCGAAGATGGTTTGCACCATCGGAAGGTCTTCGTCTGGGTTGAGCTGAGCCAAGATGAGGTCATCTATAAAGAGGAACTTCGCCTCGCTATGATTGATGATTGTCTTAGCGTCCTCGACATTGAAGTCTTGTAATATCGGGACGATGACCGCTCCGTAAGTGATTGTCGCCATAAAGATAACGCACCAATGGACAGAGTCGGCACCCATCAAGGCGATGCGGTCGCCTCTCTTGATGCCGGTCTCCTTGTATATATAGTGTAAGTGCGCGATCTGTAGCGCTAGGTCGCGATAAGATATGGTGTAGCCAGTAGAGTAGTCTGAGAGTGCAGGCTGTCGGAAGTGCTCTCTAAAGCTTGCCTCGTAGGCTTTGATGAGATTGTCTGGGTACATAGGTACTCGTTCCTATAGTGTAAGCGTGTGGCGCAAAGGTACAAAATAGCCCCCTAACGTGACCGAGGAATACGCCTCAGCTCCTGAAGGCTCGTCACGACGTCACCCCACGATGTCAGCGTGTGAAGAGAGACGAAGAGACTCTATACGGCAGTGCCTTCACTATTCTTGGCGAGCTTAAGCTGCTTCTTTTGGTGTCGTCGACCCACGGCGAGTACACTAATGTACCCCACGATTCCAGAGATGAGACTACCAGCGAGTATGCCCAGCTTCGCCTCGTTTAGCCAGTCCAGATGGAGCTGTACGTCATAGGAGAGACTAGCGATGAACATAGAGACCGTAAAGCCTATACCGCCGAGGATGCTTACGGCAAAGAGTATGGCGGGATAGACACCTTCTGTCCACTGATGCTTGGTCAAGCGTATATAGACATAGGTGAAGAGGAAGATACCCACAGGCTTACCGATAAAGAGTGCCAGCGAGACGGCAAAGGGAAGAAGGGTCACACCTCCTAGAGTAAAGGTGGAGAAGTCGATACCCGCATTGACAAAGGCAAAGATTGGCAAGATGAGATAATTGACCCAACCTGTGAGCGCATGCTCCAGACGCTGTACAGGCGGGATAGCCGACGAGGCAGCGTGGCGCAAGCTATTGATGACAGCTATATCAGCACCATCGAGGTGAGTGACCTTCCCTTGGTGAGCATCCTCTACCTTTGGGAGCATCTTGGAGACAGCCCCTGCGAGATTGCCGAGCTGATGTCGGGAGACGGCGGTAGTCATCGGCACAGTGAGTGCTACGAGGACGCCCGCGATGGTCGTATGGATACCACTCTGGAGGAAGAAAAACCATACGACAAAAAGTCCGACCATGTAGACACCCAGCTGGCGTACTCCCCAGCGTCCCATCAGAGCCAGCAAGAGAACCACGAGTAGTCCCAGACTTAGCATCATAAGATTAATCCCCGAAGAGTAGAAGACTGCAATGACGATGATACCTCCGATGTCATCGGCCACAGCTAGCGTGGTCATAAAGACACGCAGAGCCACCGGCACATGATCCTTGAGAAGCATTAAGACCGCTAGGACGAAGGCGATATCTGTAGCCATCGGAATAGCAGCTCCGCGGCTGGCGTCACCAGAAGGTGTGATAAGTGTGAAGATAAGTATCGGGACTATCATGCCTCCGATAGCTCCGACGACGGGCATAATCGCCTTCTTGACCGAAGAGAGCTCGCCGACCAGCAACTGCTGCTTGATGTCCAGTCCCACGACAAAGAAGAATAGAACCATCAAGACATCATTGGCAAAGACCAAAAGGCTCATAGGCTCTCCATGATAATGGAATATATCTAGACCAAGGATGTTGAGGTTGATCGGGGTCTTGAGTAATGTGTGATACAGATCCCTCAGAGGACTATTGGCGACGATAAGAGCTACGATGGTCGCCAGAAAAAGAACGACTGAGGAGTCTATCTTACGAATTGTAAACCGCTGGATAGGTTTAAGTATGCCACTTGTTTGAGACATGAGCTACCGTTTTTATATTGTTACGTGGTCAAAGTTACACCTTTTTTCACTCACTTATCAAGATTTAGTCATCTGGTAAGCGTTTTCTGCTGCAGGACTGACAGTTGTCATCGCAAGGAGGAGGTCGTCTCAACTTTGCACACCAAGCGACTCGCCTCTAGGAATACGCTCCGCCCTGATAGTCAAGCTCTACAGAGCTCACTGAGCGAGGCTACAAGCAGATAGATAGCCATGGGCGTGATTATTTGCGCAAAAACTACTACCTTTGTCCCATAGAATACAACGAATCAACAAGTTCAAAACAAGATACAATTATGAAAAAGGCATTAATCCTCCTATCCTCCGCACTACTACTCCTATCAGTAGGTGCTTGTGCCCCCAAGCAAAGTGCTTATCGTCAAGTGTACGAAAAGGCTAAGCAGCGTGAGGTAGCTACACAGCAAGCTCCAGAGCAAACGACTCCTGCTAGCGTTGTCGTAGCTCGTGAGCCAGTCGCTGATATCCAGCTACGTCGTGAGCGTCTAGAGGCTGTCCAGGGTGAGGACGCAAACATGCTCAAGACCTACAATGTGGTCGTCGGCTCTTTCCAAAACCACACCAACGCTTACTCACTCAAGGAGCGTCTACAGGCTCAGGGCTATAATCCCGTACTCGGTCAGAACGAGGCTGGTATGCTCCGTGTCATCATCACCAGCTTTGACAACCGCCGTGAGGCTGAGGCTTCGAGAGAGCAGGTCAAGGGACGCTTCGCTCCTGACTTTCAGGACGCTTGGATTCTAGAGAAGATTCGCTAGGCGCCCGCCCCTCTCGACATCGCCCCCTACACACAGTAAGAAATAGGAGTCTTAGAGTTTCTTAGATAGACTCTAAGGCTCCTCTTCAGACCCTATGACTATGGAGATCATCCAGCATCAACCGCTTCGCGAGTACCATACTTTTGCCACTGAGACTACCGCCGACTGGTGGATCAACTACAGCTGTGCTGAGGATCTTCAGACGCTGGCACGTGATGAGTACTTTGTCTCGCAGCCTTATCTACCAATAGGTGCTGGGAGCAACCTGCTCTTTACGCACGATAAGTATCGTGGCGTCATCCTCTACTCGCAGATTGACGACCTCCACTACTACGATGAGACCGAGAGTGCGCTGACCCACCCAGGGCAGCAGCATGTGCGGGCGGGTAGTGGCATCGTCTGGGATCACTTTGTGGAGCTGATGCTCAGCCGGGGGCTCTATGGTATAGAAAACCTATCGCTCATACCTGGCACCGTGGGCGCTGCTGCCATACAGAATATAGGTGCCTACGGGAGCGAGGTCTCTCAGTACATCGTGGCGGTCGATGTGGTCGACCTAGCGACAGGGATGAAGCTCCGCATACCGAGCGCTCTGTGTGACTATAAATATAGGTACAGCATCTTCAAAGATCCGCAGTACCACTCCTACATCGTCACACACGTACACTTCATACTAAGCACCGAGCCAACCTGCAATCTGAGCTACGCCTCCTTGGCAAAGGCTTTTGAGGGTCGCGACACGTTACCTACCCCAGAGGAGATTCGCCAAGAGGTGATCAGCATCCGACGTGCTAAGCTACCCGACCCAGAGGAGATACCGAATGGCGGGAGCTTCTTCATGAATCCAATCGTACCGCTAGCGCAGTACGAGGAGCTGGCGAAGCGATACGACACGCCTGTACCGCACTACCCTACTCACAACGAGGGAGAGGTGAAGCTCTCAGCAGCCTGGCTCATAGACCAGACGGGGCTCAAGGGTTACCGCACAGGTGCCGTGGGAGTCTACGAGAAGCAACCGCTCGTCCTCGTCAACTACGGCGGAGCGACTGGTCAAGAGGTAGTCGCACTGGCAGAGCATGTGCAGCAAGAGGTGAGCCGCAAGTTTGGCATCTCACTACATCCTGAGGTGCGCTATATAGAGTGAGCCGTCCTATGAGTTATCGTCTCCATAGCCCTTCGCCTTCACCACAGATTGTTGAGCTACTTGGCTCAGGTACCAGCACAGGCGTACCTGAGGTGGGTTGCTACTGTCGCACCTGTCTCAGCCTAGACCCACGCGACCAGCGCACCCGCACATCGGCTCTAGTAGTCTCACCTGCGGGCAAACGAATACTGATAGATTGTAGCGCGGACTTCCGGCAGCAAGCACTCCTAGCGGGCATAGACCATCTAGATGCAATCATCCTAACGCACCAGCACTACGACCATATCGGAGGGCTGGACGACCTGCGCACGATATCTTGGCGCACGGAGCTACCCATCTACGCAGAACCTAACGTACTAGAATCAATCAAGTCCCGACTGCACTACTACTTCGGTCCTCATCGCTATCCCGGCACGCCACACCTGACGCTGCACCCCATCTCGTCGCTAGAGCCGTTTACACTCTACGACCTGACGATAGAGCCGATACGAGTGATGCACGGCAAGCAACCAATACTGGGCTATCGCATCGGGAGCTTTGGCTTCCTAACCGACCTCAAGAGCATCGCATCAGAGGAGCTAGAGAAGCTCCAAGGCGTGGAGCTACTCTTTGTCAATGGACTGCGCTACACCAAGCCTCACCCGACACACCAAACGATCGAGGAAGCTGTTGAGTTGACCGCCCGAGTTCAGTCGCAACGCAGCTACATCATTCACCTTTCGCACCATGCACCGCCTACGGCAGAGCTACAAGAGCGACTGCCCGAGGGGGTCTACGTGGGTTACGATGGACTAACCCTTCGCTACACAGAGGGAGCTGGCTATACCCCGCAACCTACACCAGACAAGCTAGTGCGAAGCGGCGCCGAGCCTTTTACCTATCGGGATTGCGGCAGGATTGATTACCGAGAGGCACTGGAGATGCAGTTGCAGCTTTGGCAGGAACGTATTGATGCCAAGGTAGCGCATCAGACGGTGCCTGAGGATGTGCTACTCTTTTGCGAGCATGAGCCAGTGCTGACCATTGGCAAGCATGGCAAGCAGACGAACCTGCTCGTCTCGGAGACTTTGCTCAACTCTAAAGGCATTCAGCTAGTCCAGATAGATCGTGGTGGCGACATTACTTACCATGGTCCTGGGCAAATCACGGGTTACCCGATCTTTGACCTAGAGCATTACGGCGTGGGGATCAAGGAGTACATCCACACGATGGAGCAGTGCATCATCGATCTGCTCTACCTCTACGGCATTCGTGCGGAGCGTCTCGAGGGTGCTACGGGCGTCTGGATTGATGCGCACACACCGCAAGCTCGTAAGATTTGCGCTATCGGCGTGCACACCTCTCGCTATGTGACGATGCACGGCTTCGCGCTCAATGTCAATACCGACCTGAGCTACTTCCAGCTCATCAATCCGTGTGGCTTTACCGACAAGGGAGTCACCTCGATGGAGCAAGAGATAGGACGCGGGGAGGTTTACTTTCCGCTAGTCAAGCACCAGCTCGAGGGACTCTTTCGCAAGCACTTCACGCACCTTCTGTACCACCTAGCTAACGACGACATACTATGAAATGGCTTAGACCCAACGACAGCTCGGCAAACTACCAAGACAGACGTGGACGCATCTCTGGCAGAGGACTAGCCCTCGGAGGTGGCATCGGCGGTATCGTCATCGTCCTAGCTAGTCTCTTCTTCGGTGTAGACCTCACGGGACTAATGCGGGTAGCAGACAATGTCTTGCCCGGCTCACAGACCGAGCAGGTAGACCCCTCGCGCGTCAACGAAAACGAAGAGTTCAAGGTCTTCACACTGCGCGTCTTCAACAGTTGCAACGATGTGTGGACAGATCTCTTCAGCTCCGAGCTACGACGCTCCTATGCGGCACCGACATTGGTGACCTTCACCGATCAGGTGCAGAGCCGTTGCGGAGGAGCTACCAGTGAGGTAGGACCTTTCTACTGTCCAGCCGACCAGACCGTCTACATTGACTTAGACTTCTTCAATCTACTCGCCTCTCGCTTCAAAGCGCCGGGAGACCTAGCCATGGCTTACGTCACGGCTCACGAGGTAGGGCATCACGTGCAGAACCTCCTCGGTATCTCCGACAAGCTGCACCAGCAGCAAGGGCGAGTCTCGCAGGAAGCGTACAACCGCGCTAGTGTACAGCTAGAGCTGCAAGCCGACTACCTTGCTGGCGTATGGGCTTACCACGCCCAGCGACTCGGCATCATACTCATCGAGCCAGGCGACCTCGAGGATGCGCTCACAGCCGCCAACGCTATCGGCGATGACACTTTGCAAAAAGAGGCACAGGGCTACGCCGTCCCAGACTCATTCACACACGGTACCTCAGCACAGCGCATGCAAGCCTTTCGCTCTGGCTTTGAGACGGGCAGCTTGGATGGCGCGAGCCGTTACCGCTTGTGAGCAACATCCAATTCTATAGCAGATCACAGATGAACCAAAAGATAAAAGTACTCGTCGTAGGCTACGGACACGTAGGCAAGCAGGTTGTGACCACCGTACGCACCGCTCCCGACATGGAGCTGGTCGGCGTAGTCCGTCGCTCTAAGAATGATGCACAAAGCCAAGTATTGACCGCTCACGGCATCGCCGTGTATGGTGAGGGTGACGCCCTCCCCAAGGCAGACGTCGCTATCTTAGCCGTACCGACACGCTCCGTGCCTGACTATGCCAAGCGTTACCTCGCGCAGGGCATTTGCACGGTAGACAGCTTCGACATACATACCCAGATAGCCACGCTACGCCACGACTTGATGGCGGTAGCTCAGGAGCACCAAGTAGTCTCCATCATCAGCGCTGGCTGGGACCCCGGGAGCGACTCGATCGTCCGCACCTTGATGCAGGCGATGGCGCCCGAAGGAATCACCTACACAGACTTCGGGCCAGGCATGAGCATGGGACACTCCGTCGCGGCACGTGCCATAGCGGGTGTCCGAGATGCGCTCTCTATGACCCTACCCGTAGGCTACGGACAGCACCGCAGACAGGTCTATGTGGAGCTAGAGGCAGGAGCCAACGAAGAGCAGGTACGCCAAGCCATCCTCGCCGATGATTACTTCGCCCATGACGAGACTATCGTCACCTTCGTCCCTTCTGTCGCAGCCCTAGAGGATGTAGGCCATGGCGTACACATGATGCGCAAAGGGGTCTCGGGCGTAACGCACAACCAGCGTCTCACCTTCGAGATGCAAATCAACAACCCCGCTCTGACTGCCCAGATGATGGTCGCCTCGGCTCGTGCTACGCAGCGCCTCACGCCAGGAGCCTACACACTCCCCGAGGTGCCAGTCATAGACCTACTCGCTGGCGACCGCGCCGACTGGATCGCCCAGCTAGTCTAATCTCTAACATCTAACCTCTACTCGCTATGTCTAGCACACTACCCCTACTAGCCATCACTTGGGATGTCAGTCCCGCCATCTTTACCATCGGCTCCTTTGAGTTGCGCTGGTACGCCATACTCTTTGCCGTAGGACTCTTCGTCTTCGGTCCGTGGATCGTGCATCGCATCTGGCAGAAAGAAGGCTTGCCCGAACCATGGTTTGACAAACTCTTTTGGTACGTAGCCATCGGTACGATCGTTGGAGCTCGGCTAGGACATTGTCTCTTCTACGATCCGCTCTACTACCTCGCCAATCCCGTTGAAATCCTGAAGACGTGGGAGGGCGGACTAGCGAGTCACGGCGGTGTGATCGGTCTCATCATCGTCATGTGGATCTACGCACGCAAAGTGTCGCACAAGCCAATCCTCTGGGGTATGGACCGGCTCTGCGTACCCGTAGGACTCGTGGCAGCTATGATACGTCTCGGCAACCTGATGAATAGCGAGATCTTTGGCTACCCTACCGATGTCCCCTGGGGCTTTCGCTTCGTACGCTCTATGGAGTGGCAAACGATAGCCAACGGTATGCCTTGCCACCCGACCGCCATCTACGAGGCACTCGCCTATCTACTCGTCTTCGCCATCTGTATGTGGCTCTACTGGCGTCGCAATGCAGGCTACAAGTATCAAGGACTCATCGTTGGGACGCTCCTGACGCTCACCTTCGTCGCTCGTATCCTCATCGAGCAGGTCAAGTTCGTTCAGGAGCCGTGGGAGCACAAACTAGTCGAGTCCATCGGACTAAACCAGGGGCAACTACTCAGCATCCCCTTTATCCTCATTGGAGTTGGTATGATCATCTACGCCCTACGCCACCCAGTGCCTCAGGCAGAGGTAGAGCGTCTACTCGCTGAGGAGGCGCAGCGCAAGGAGCAAGCCGCTCATCAAAGCAAGAAGTAAATCTATTCACTATTATAAAGCAACCATTCTATTATGGAGTATCGTAATCAAATCACCGATTCAATATACTATATCGGAGTCAATGACCGCACGAAGCCCCTCTTCGAGGGCTCCTGGTCACTACCCCATGGCGTCAGCTACAACTCTTATCTGCTCGTGGGTGAGCAGGTCGTACTCATCGATGGTGTCGAGATAGGCACCGCCGAGAAGCATCTTAGCGAGATCAAGGCGATCATCGGCGACCGTCCTATCGACTACCTCATCGTAAACCACATGGAGCCCGACCACAGTGGCTCTATCGGGCTCCTACGGACCCTCTATCCTGAGATGAAGGTGGTGGGAAATAGCAAAACCTTCGGCATGCTCGACTCTTACTTCGCACCAATCCCTCAGGAGCAGCGCGTAGTCGTTTCGGAGAAAGAGCCACTAGAGGTGGGCGACTTCTCCTTCCAGTTCGTCATGGCACCGATGGTACACTGGCCCGAGGTCATGTTTACCTACGAAAGCTCGAACAATGTCCTCTTTACGGCCGACGCTTTCGGCACCTTTGGCGCACTCAATGGAGCTATCATAGACCGAGATATGAACCTCGACCTTTACTACGAGGAGATGTACCGCTACTACGCCTGCATCGTGGGTAAGTTTGGTTCGTTTGTACAGAAGGCTCTGGAGAAGTACAGCTCACTAGGTCTGTCGCCACAGTACATCTGTCCGACCCATGGTCCCGTATGGACAGAGCACGGCTTTCCCCAGGCACTCGCCATCTATGACCAGCTCAGCAAGTACGACACGAGCTGTGGCGCGGTCATCCTCTACGGTAGTATGTATGGTCACACCGAGCAGATGGCCGAGGCTGTCGCTCAGGGACTAGCACAGAGCGGCATCAAGGATATCGTCGTGCACAACGTCAGCACGGCCGATCCCTCGCACATGCTTCGTGACATCTTCAAGTATCGCGCCCTCATCGTCGGTGCTCCGACCTATAGCAACGAACTCTTCCCCCCGATGCGTGAGATCCTCAACAAGGTGGCTCTCCGCGAGGTCAAGCATCGCCTCATCGGCTACTTCGGTGGATGCACTTGGGCAGGCAAAGCTGTCAAGCTCATGCCTGAGATACTCGAGAAGCTCGCCTTCGAGCAGGTCACCGACCCTGTAGAGATTAAGGGAGCCGCCACCGACGAGCAGCTCGCTCAGGGACGTGACCTAGGTGCTGCTATTGCCAAGAGACTACTAGAGCTTTACCGTTAATTTCCCAATACCAACTATATTTATAATCTATGAGACTTGTTATCGAGCAAGATTATGCTGCCATGTCTACATGGGCAGCAGAGCATGTGATCAAACGCATCAATGAGTTTGCCCCCACAGCTGACCGCCCCTTTGTGATCGGTCTGCCCACAGGCTCTACCCCTATTGGTATGTATCAAGAGCTGGCCAAAGCCTGCCGGGCTGGTCGCATCAGCTTCAAGAACGTAATTACAGTCAATATGGACGAGTATGTCGGTCTAGAGCCCTCACATCCCGAGAGCTATCACTACTTTATGAAGAGCAACTTCTTCGACCACATCGACATCGACCCCAAGAATACACACCTCCTCAATGGTTTGGCAGAGGACACTACCGCCGAGTGCCAAGCTTACGAAGAGATGATTCAGTCGCTCGGAGGTATCGACCTCTTCATCGGAGGTATCGGCTCTGACGGGCATATCGCCTTCAACGAGCCAGGTTCTTCGCTAGCCTCTCGTACCCGTGAGGTACGTCTGATGCCCGAGACGATTCGTGACAACAGCCGTTTCTTTGAAAACGACCTCTCGAAGGTTCCCACACGCGCCCTCACCGTAGGTGTCGGCACCGTGACAGATGCCCGTGAGGTGATGATCCTCATCAGTGGTTCGAACAAGGCACGCGCCCTCTGCAAGGCCGTCGAGGGACATATCACCCAGATGTGTCCTATCTCCGCCCTGCAGCTCCACTCCGACAGCATCATCGTCTGCGATGACGATGCCGCCGTAGAGCTACAGGTGAAGACCTTCCGCTTCTACAAGCACGAAGAGGAGCTAGCCCGCGAGGGTCTAGCTTACTAAGAGAGAGACTATCAAATAGATCGGCGGATGCCCCCGTAGCATACGCCGCAAGACCAGAGAAGGTCGAGAAGCACCCGTTGCTCCTCGGCCTTCTTTCTTTATTTCTTCTGCCCGATCAATCTTTCCTCCCTTGGAAAACAAACTTTCCAGCGTTGGAAAATAAAATTTCCTACCTAGGAAATTTGAAATCCCTCCGTGGGGATCAGGGCTGACGCATTATATATTATAATGAGTTCATCTATTCCTCGCTGGTCGCTACGTGTAGCTCCTGACAGAGCAATTATGATGCGTCACCACTGGCTGAAGAAATGCAAGGCTGACTTGTTACAATAATTTAGACCCGACTACATATCGATACGGTCCTATGTCGGGAAAAAGGGATTCTCCACGTGGATATTTTGAAATACCCACGTGGAGAATTTTTATTTTCCACGTGGGG
>UQBE01000048.1 GCA_900539155.1 uncultured Porphyromonas sp. | reverse complement strand
CTAGCCGTGACTGAATCCTGTAGGGACGCTCGGTCTGAGCGTCCGTCCCCGTTAAGGGTTACGACGTTCAGGCTGCGAAGTCCTGATTATTCGACAACGGACGCACAGACCGTGCGTCCCTACAGGATTCGTTTTGCTTTGACGGTGACGGACGCTCTCCGACTCGACACTAGTCGTGCGTTCCTATAAAGGGTTACTCGTCCCCTCTAACTTCTAACCTCTAATTTCTAATTACCCTCCTTTCTCGAATATCCACGTGGAAAATCTCAAATCTCCACGTGGATATTTTTTATTTTCCACGTGGGCGTCATTCATTTCCTCCGAAGTTTTATTTGATTCCTCCGAAGAATTTTTTCTTCCCCACGTGGAAAATAAAAATTCTCCACGTGGGGATTTCGAAATATCCACGTGGAAATCCGTTTTTCCCCGACTGTTTCGATTCCCCCGACCTCTAATCTCTAAAATCACAAATACCGAAATTGTCAAATGAAATACCGAAAATGGTAAATCCCCAATGAGATTTCAGTCGTAACTTTGCCCCCGTAAGATATTCACTTTAATAACTAATCAAACCAATTCAACTATGAAGAAGTTTATGTATGCAGCGTTGGCTGTCGCCGCAGTTCTGCTCTTCGCAAGCTGCAAGAACGACAAGAACCAACCAAATGGTCAGGAGAAGGCTGATGCTTTCATCTCCTTTACTTTCAACCTTCCACAGGGTGGTACAAGAGCTGAGGCTAGCGATGTCGCTGGCGCAAACGCTGGCGATACTTATGTAGGTACCGAGGCTGAGCAGGCTATCAAAGATGTCCGCGTCGTACTCTACGATCCAGACAGCAAGGAGGCTAAGTATGCTCTAGACTACAACATTAGCTCTAATGGCACTGCAATTGAGGGCGATGGCCTTGCTACCAACCCAGCTCAGGCTTCTACGATTGCTCGCTTCACCACCAAGGCTGAGGGCGTTGTAAGCCAAGAGTATCAGATGCTCGCTATCGTTAACCCAACATCTGCTGTCAAGACTGCCACTGCTCAGGGTAAGTACCTAGCAGACGCTCTAACAGCTATCGAGACAACCGTTGATGATCTCAAGGCTAATGGTATCATGATGTCTAACGATCGTGGTCTTGTTACAGTCGCAACGAATCAAATGAAGGCTACCGACGCAGAGGCTGAGAAGGCTCCTGTAGCAGTCAGTGTAGATCGTATCCTTGCTAAGGTATTCGTAGGTGGTACTCCTACATTTGAGCATGGTAAGCTGACCAACATCAAGTGGGGACTCAACGTTACAAACAAGAAGACCTACATCTTCCGTCAGTTTGGCAAGACTGCTCTAGCTGGCTTCCCAGACGAGACCGCTACAGATGCTAGCACACGCTTCGACCGCTACGCTAAGGATCCTAACTATCTCGCAAGTGAGTTCAACAACGCAGACTTTACCTACCTAGAGGGTAAGCCTGAGCTAAAGGGTACCTTTGGCTACAATGACGCTGATGGTCAGTACTGCCTCGAGAACACGATGGACGCTCCAATGCAGAAGCACCAGGGTACGACCTCATTCGTCCTCAGTGGTACCTGGACTCCTGACGAGCATGACGGCATCACCTTCACCGAGGGTGAGACATGGTACAGCTATCAGGGCTTTACCTTTACAAAGGATAAGATGCTTGATTATAAGGGTATCATCGAGAACACTGCTAACACCAAACCTGAGATTGACAAAACGCCTGCAGGCTTTAAGGCTGCCCTCAAGGCTGCTCTTAACTCTACGACCAACAAGCTAACTGTTGATGCTCAGGGTGACGTTGCTGCTTCTGGTACTTTCAATGGTATCAAGGCTTACAAGAATGGTGCTTGCTACTATCAGACGAACCTAATCCGTCACTTCAATGACACTCAGTCTGGCAAGGATATGGGTTACGGTCGTTACGGTGTAGTTCGTAACAACATCTACAAGATCAACATCTCAAAGATTTCTCAGCCAGGTGAGCCTGAGGTAGTCAACGAGAAGGATGACGACGAAAATGACGACCCAACGAAGGTCTTCGTCTCATTCGACATCACGATCAATCCTTGGATCGTTCGTACACAGGATATCGCTCTGTAATCCCTGAGTACACTTTGCTTGTCGAACTGCGAGACGTGTAACCCGCTGTAGGGACGCTCGGTCTGAGCGTCCGTTGTCGAACGACTGGGACGTCGCAACTTGGACATCGTAACCCTTAACGGGGACGGACGCACAGACCGTGCGTCCCTACAAAGGGTTACACGTCATCGACAGCAATACTATCCTATGAGGGGTTGAATGTTCCCCTCATAGGAACTATTCACATAAAAGAGGGCTAAAGCCCCACACTGACACTATGGTTTCACACAGTCTATCTCGATTGAGACTATTATATATAGGAGTCCTGCTCCTACTAGGCTTGAGCTTTGTCTCTTGCGACAAGTGCATCTACGAGGATCTGTCCACCTGTCCCCTCCGTGTGCAGCTACGCTACGACTACAATATGCAGTACGTAGATCGCTGGCATCGCGAGGCCGAGGATGTGCATCTCTACATCTTCGACGAGGCGGGGCACTTTGTCTCGGAGATGATCGATGCGGCTGCACCTTACAAGGAGCAGCAGACCTTCGAGCTACAGCTCGCCCCGGGCAACTACACCATCATGGCTCTCTGCGGTCACCGTATGGGTACCCTCTATGAGCAGAGCAAGCTACAGGCTGGCACCTCGACCATGCAGGACCTACTCGTGCAAATCTCGAGAGCTGAGGACAAGCGGATCGCTGCCGAGCTGCCACCACTACTCTACGGCGTCTCCAAGGAGGTTCAGGTGCTAGGCGATGGCAGCCGTCTTATCGTCGTGCCGATGGCTAAGTGGACCAACAAGATCCGCCTCGTCATGCAGGACATCTCGGAGGGTGGCAAGTCCAACATCAAGCTCGACAACTACGACTTCCGCATCACCGCTCCCAACGGTCGCTACAACGGCGCTGGCGAAGTACTCACCGACGATGTCCTCACCTACACCCCTTACTATGCTGAGCAGCTCAAGGGGACGGGCGGTATCGCTGTCGAGCTCAACACGCTCCGCCTGCTGACCAAGCAAGATCAGCGACTCATCATCACGGAGCGCGCTACGGGCAACACCCTCCTCAACGTGAATCTGCTGTCGCTACTGCTACAGACGAAGTTCCACGCAAACAACAAGCTCTCCGACCAAGAGTTCCTAGACCGTGAGGATCGCTACGCTATCATCTTCGCCTTCGACGGTCGCCCCGTGACACAGGAGACTTTCCTAGCGGTGAACGTATGGATCAATGGCTGGCTCATCCGTGAGCAAGACCATAATATATAATGTGTCTAACCTCTCGAGTTATAAAGCCATGACGAAATGCAATCTATATAGCATACAAGGAGGCTCCCGCACGATCCTTGCGTGGCTGCTCTCCGCGATGCTCCTGCTGGCTGGTCTGACCAGCTGCGTGTATGAGGATCCCTCCGCCTGTCCCCCCGAAGTGGAGGGCGGAGACTTCTACCTCTCGATGAGCGTGGCGCCGCAGTCCACCTTCCGTCAAGGAGAGGTGCCTCTACCTGAGCTACAGGAGAAGCTCAAAAATGCGGAGAATAAGGTCAAATCCGTTCGTGTCCTCATCTTCGATAACGCTACGGGCAAGTGTCTGGTCAACAAAGTCTTAGGAGGCTATACACAGCCAGCAACCGATGGCACGCCTTGGAGCCATCCAGTTCTCATCCCGGGGAGTGTGAAGAGCTTTGACTTCTACTTCGTTGCCAATGAGGCTTCGAAGACTTACAACCTGACGACAGCCCTGCAGGGCGTCACCGAGCGAGAGCAGCTCTACACGCTCCCTGCGTTGACGCAGATTCCCTGGCAACCAGAGTTTCTCCCTAAGCTGGCGGAGGGTGGCAACGGTGAAGAAGACCTCATCCCGATGACCGCTATCTGTCCCAATGTCAGCATCGATGCCATCAAGCAGATGCTCGGAAAGGGTACTGAACCGGACCCCTACCGCTTCCTAGCCACACCGACTGAGCGACATCCCGTACGTCTGACCCGTGTCTTAGCACGTATCGATATCACGATGCCCGACATGATTGCCAACAGCGTGCTGGGCGACCCCACCTCGGAGCAGGTGCTTGTGCTAGACTATATAGAGGACTTTGAGATGGCACTGTACAACGTGCCACGCTACTTCGCTCTTTTCGCCTCGCGCTACTACGACGAGAACCTGTGGACCACGACGCTCTACAATCCCATCAGCTCCAACTACTACCGGGCTCCTCAGGGTGGGCAGGACTGCTACTATATAGAGCGAGACAAAAACAAGGTGCAGCGCAATATGATTAGCACCGCAAGCACCGGTCACGCTATCGGCGAGCTTAGGTGCTCCGACTACTACACAACAATCTACGTGCCGGAGTTCATCCGCCCAAAGAGTGCCGATGCGGGGCTAACGACCGACCAGCTGGCAGCGATGCAGCTCAGGCTTACCTTCCAGGTCAATGAGTGGGACCCCAAGCGCCGCAATGGCTATCAGGTTGGCAGGCACCCGCTCAAAGACAGATTTGACGACCGCAAAACGGAAGAAACCGGTCAGCTCGCAGCAAACAATGCGGGCGTGAGCGAGTACTCCGTCATCCGCAATACCTGGTATCAGATCAAGATCACGCAGCAAGACTTTGAGTAGTCGTGCCTTGACGCAGATACCCTTTATCCAACCTATGTCTCATACGCTATGAAACGATATAGATACATCACCCTCTCCCTCCTTCTCCTCCTCCTGTCGCTCTCCGCGCTCTCTGCGCAGGAAACATTTCAAGGTGCAGATAAGGACTGGAACTACATGTTTGAAGTAAAAACGACCCCCTCTTACTGTCAGAATGAGGGTACGATGGAGATCAAACTGCTTATACAATTTAACGGAGCTCCGCTAGCTCTCTCTCAGATAGAGCAGGTGGAGTACGAGGTCAAGGATAAGGAAGATCATAGTTACACAGGCGGTTACAAGCCAGCACCAGCTCCTACAGGAGCTCTTCGGATAGAGCAACTACCAGGGCGCGATGACTACCGTATCTTTATTAGACTGATACCTAAAAAAGAAGTCAACAAGTCTGTCGTTGAGACCAACCTCCTCAGTGATGTAAAGATTGAAAACAAGTATGTAGCATTGGAGGAGACCCAGGTGAAGTTTGATGCCTATCGCTTGCCTTGTAGGCCGTACGGTAGCTTTCATATCGTAGCGCGAGGAGGTACGCAGAGACCTCCCGTCTTGAATATTAAGCAGGCTCCCGATGCCTTTACAGGTGCTAGGACGATACAACCCACTAAGCGAGAGGTCAAGGGCGACACAACCCTCTACCACTTTGAGTATAGCGGGGCGCTGCCACAAGGTACTTACGAATACACCTTAGAGAGTGACTGTCGAGAGACTACTGCCAAGTCGTTCGCCGTCTATGGACCTACGACCAACCTGCCTACGGTGCCATCGGATCTCAAGATCCCCTTTGATATTAAACAGATGAGCGGTAGAGGTTGCTCAGGAAACATTGTTGAGCTTAGTGCGAACTTTAATAAAGAAAAGTTAGGACTACGCGAACTCTTTAAGGAGATGAATAGGGGCTATCAAGGAGATTCAGAGAGATACTTCCCTGAATATGCGGACTCCTTCCCCTCTACCTTCGTTAAGAACTACGAGGTGGCTATTGTCACCCAGCTAGAGTATGAGAAGCTCACGAATGGAACTCTAGATGCTAGCTCTCTACTTTGGAGTGACCAGAAGGGATCTCCTTCTGAAGTTTATGTTAGTGAGTCTCCGGATGGTATTCAGCTTGTTCTCTCTTACAAGTTACCTCAGTCTATGTCACTCCAAGAGCTTGAAGAGCAAAAGGCTCTTCCAGCAGCCTTGCTGATACGTATCAAGCGGCCCAACGAGGGGTGTAACGACTACATCACCATTCCAGTCCGAGTGGACTTAGACTATGTAGGTGGAGGAGAGTCTGGAGGCGGACGCTTTCAAATTCTTGAGACGGAAGACACCTCTGACTGTTCGATAGGACAGATCGTATGGTTCCAAGGGCGGAACTTTTGCTCTCTACGAATTAAGTATTATGAGCTAGCCGATGGTGAGAGCAAACCTGCTCCTGGAGCTAAGCCCGTACACATATCAGACGACTTTGGGTCATCCATCTCAACACTAGTAGACAAGCGCTACACTTTTGAGGGGTATGACCCGACGAAGCGTTACTACGTCGAGGTAGAGGGTACCGACCTCTATGGCAAGCCCATCACGCCTAAGCCTAGTCTCATCCTAGCTCCTACGAACAAGAAGCCTATAGAGAATCGTCTCTACGACTTCTCTAGCATCTACGCCCACCTGCCTCAGCCGATGACGGATAGAATAAGGCTTGGTACTCGTATAGCTTATTTAAGTCCAGGTTATCACACCTATCTTTTCACCTTTTACGGTCAGTCTCTCAACGCTATGGCTGGTATGGAGATCACGCTTGTTCAGGCTCCAGAGGGGTATGAAGATTATCGCCGTGCGTGTGAGAGCTACTACTTCCGTACCCCCAACCCGACTGACGTCGAAAATCCTTATGGCGGTGGTATGATAGGACTGGGAGAGAAGATTAAGATGTCCAACACCTTTACAGGTCCTGGAGGCACTGGCACACCTGAGTGCTTTTATCCATTTAAGTTTATCTATAAGATAGGTGAAAATGGAGAGCGTGTAGTCTACCCCTACAAAAACAACGATGATTCTAAGCTTGATGCTCTTAAAGCAGTCTTGCCCTTGGATCCAAAGATGGAGGAGTATCTAAAGAAGCACCCGATGCCTCGTGGTATCTACCGTCTCAAGTTTGAGCATCCTTGTCAGCCGGGAGAGTCCTTCTACATCAATCTGAATATGAGTGAGCCAGACTTCAATCCTGAACTCACGGAACTAATTGACCCAGTCGTGGATCGTGCCTCTTGTGATGAGGTTCGCGTTTACCCCTTTGCTGATGGTCGTCTAGACTATGGTATAGACAAGAAGACTGGTAAGCCTCGCAACGTTGTCTTTCTAGTCTCAGGTCTTCCTGGGGGTAATTCGAAGCGTTTCTACTTTTACCCCTATGATCGTGAGGGTAAGCAGCTAGACCATACGAAGTTCTATATCCCTATCAAAAATGTAGACCTCCCAGTCACGCTCAACTTCCGCTACTTCTATCCATTGCCTAGTTGGCAATGGATAGACTACGATTGCAACAAGTGGGCTCACAAGGTAGACTCCGTTGGAGTCAACCAGTTTGTCAAAGGAGAGCTGGAGAGAGGGAATGTCGGTAAAGGTTATTACAAGTTACCTCTTGTTGGATACGATCCAACCAATGACCAAGATGATTGGGGTGAGGATGGCTTTTCGTGGGGTGCTTGGTACGCATGGCCTTGGGATGACTCAACCATCGATGTTGATGTGCCGATAAAAAGGGAGGATTTGACTCCCTCGTACGCACGTCCTACCTACGTAGGGTATCGCTGCTCCACGGAGACGGGCTATATGGCGTTTAAGCTCATCAACATCCCGAACAAGGTCGGCACCGTGGTTCTCAAGGATGGGGACAAGGTCATTATGAGCTCAAATATTGAGGACTTGTCCGAAGACCTGATGGTTCGCTGGGATCTTAATGCTGAGTCGGGTAGTGAACTCAAGAATGAGTACAGGCTGGAGATTAAAACCAGTCTATGTGGTGAGACGAATATGCAGACGGAGAAGTTCACCGTCAAGCTCGAGGACATCTCTGAGGGTATTGCGGTGACCGTCTCTCCGCAGGGACCTCACTGTCCTGGCGATGTGGTGACCCTGACGGCAACCAACCTAGGTGTGCCGGACAGTGCGTACAAGTGGACCTTTGACAATGGAGACCCCGACTTTGGACGTACTATCCGTCGTAAGGTGTCCGCTCCTCGGGTAGTAGATGGTAAGGCGCACTACGAGAGCTACACGCTGACCGTCAACGGAACTAGGTGTGGTACTAATACGAGTAAGGGTATCATCCCCGTGGCCTCAGACGAGCTGTGGTGGATGCCGGGTCTGAACGATGGAACTGGCAAAGGAACACTTCCTGACGGTGCGGATGGAGGAGAGCCCTTCAGCTCGTCTATGACCCCACAACAGGGGAGTGACCCAGCGGTTACGACCGTAGGTCCTGAGTACTATGACTGGAACGACCCTAACAACTGGGCGTTCCTCTATGACAGACAGTTTTACGCAGCTAAGTCGGTGCCTAGTCACTGTACCAATGTACATATCGAGCAGCTGTCTAAGTTTGATATGGGTACGCAGGGAACGCTTTCCCCGCAGCCAGACCTCGCTAAGGAGGTGACCCCACGTGACCTTTACGGTGAGCCGACCTGTATCGATATCACCTTCCACTCGGGAGCCTTTGTCTACAACATCCAGCAGCTCAACTACCGACGGGCTATGGTACGCTACAACTTTGGCGTAGCTAATGGTACAAGGTATGAGAGTGACAAGCATATCTATACCATCAAAGAGCACGACACCGATGAGTGGATGTATGGTCGTGACGAGCTTAACCTGCTGGCTGCTCCGCTCTACGATATCTATGCGGGTGACTACAGCTTCAGCGCCTCGCCCTATACCTATCAGCTCGGCTTCAAGGCGGTGCCCGCGGGCAATAGCACGGTGGCACAGTTTGACGCGAGTGCTTTCAACGATCCCTCGCCACTACAATCTATCTCGATGGCAGGCAATAATAACAGCATTGCTCTGATTGTGGCTGGAGACGAGCAGGGTTTCAAGAGCCGAGAGGGTAAGAGTGCCATTGTGGAGCGTCATGGAATCTTGGAGCTACCATACTTCGACAGGCCAGACATAGCCCAGTCCTTCTACCATCACACCTATGATGCGAGCAAGGGGCAGAGTCGCTTCCAATATTTCGACGGCAAGGCTCAGCGCTTCCGTGGTTACTACTCGGATGCTCAGCGCACCAAGATGGCTTACCGCTTTATCTTTGAGGACCCCGCGACGCAGCGTATTCCTAAGCTTGCTGACGGTACCGAGGGTTACACGATGGAGGTGAGCGCTACCGCTGCTGGTCAGGAAGTGATGGTGGGCAATCCATTTATGGCACCGCTACAGATAGCTCCTTTCCTAGATGCTAATAAAGAGGTTATAGAGCCTTATGTGAGATTCTTGAGCCAGGTTAAGGTGAAAGGCTATGATCCTCTGAAGCTAGATGGGTTTATCTTGACCTACCACCGAGCTACAGCCGAGAATAAGATGATTAATCAGCTCGAAGCATTTGTGGTCAAGCTTAAACCCAATGTCGCTCCTGGGGCGAAGTTGGTCTTCCCAACGACCGCTCTCGACTCCTACGCTAAGCAACATCCACAGAGCACTAGCAGTCTACGTGGTACGAGCGGTGACGCGACAGGGGAGACAGCACGCTACCTATCGCTGACGCTACAGAGTCGCCTCGGCAAGGATCGTGCGCTAGTCTCCTATGGCGATGAGTTTGGCTCGGTCAATAAGCTCCTGATGAGCACTGAGAGTTGCTATCCCTCGATTGCAATCATTGATCCCGCAGGTGGTCCCTATAAGGATCTCTATGCTGACGATGCAGCTACGGGTCACTACGAGCTAGCCACACAGGTCTCCGAACCCATCGATGTGACGCTCTCGCTCGCCGGTAGTGTGATGGGACACGTCGTGACGGCTCGTCTGATAGACCACAAAAGCGGTCTGGAGCATGACCTGACGGGTGGTAAGAGTTGCCAGATCAAGCTCTTCCCCGATGATGCCGAGGGTCGTCTGGAGCTACGTGTGGACGGCGACTTTACGTCGGTCGCTCCGATGGCTGAGCCTACGGCCGAGCTACAGGCGCAATACAGCGAGGGTATGCTGACTGTCCGTACGACAGCAGAGATGTCGTCCTTACGGCTTGTACAGGGTGACGGTATCACGGTCTACACGCAGTCGCTCCCTGGGCTGACGGAGTACAGCGAGCGTATCCTCCTCTCGTCAGGTAGCTACGTTGTCGAGGCGATCGGCACGGACGGTGTCGCACGCCGTGCGACGCTCATCGTGAGATAGCGGTTGGCTTTTGGCTGTTGGCTGTTAGCTTTTGGCTAGCTAAAGGCTAAAAGCTAATCAGGCGGTTGATTAGAAGTTAGAGGCACTGGTACTAAGTACTGGTGCCTCTTATCTTTTCAGAGAGGGGAGGGGAGTGGATCGGAGCTATCGGAGTGCTAGTGCCTCTAGTGCCTCTAGTGCCTCTAGTAGCACTAGTGCAACTAGCCAACAGCTAACAGCCAACCGCCAACCGCTAATCTCTAATTTTCCTACCTTTGTGGTTGACGATGAGGGGATGGATTAGAGAAGTGTTCTCTCGTCGTCTGTAAACTTTTATACTTAACCCGTTTTTTTTACTCCTTATTATGTCACAGACGACACAAGATGAGTCGTACCTCTTTTTGGTACGGACCTATGGCGTGCAGGAGCTCGCCATACGCTACTTCCCCGATGTACAGCCCGCTAGTGCTACGCGCCACCTGACGCGTCTGATACGTGGTGATGGCGAGCTACTGGACAAGCTCACACAGATAGGCTACAAGCGTGGCTGCCGTATCTACACGCCTGCGATGGTGCATCTGATCGTGCGCTACCTGGGGCTGCCGGAGCATTACATCTTTGCAGAGGAGTGAGGTGACGTGGCTGGTGAGCTACGTGACTAACCTCCCCCTAATTTTCTGCAAGGTCTAGACAATCTTGCAGGCAAGACTGTGAAGCTGTTGACTTTTGCAACAGTCTCCCTAAAAATGACGGGCGGACTCACATCTCGGTGAGCCCGCCCGTACTATTATGTATATGGTGTCGCAGCTATAGCGCGCTGTCTAGCTCTATCGCTTGAGACGTCGTGCTAGTGTTCCAGTGGAGGTGTCAAAGTTCTCGATAGGGCCGAAGCTGAGTCCAGTGATGATGGTACCCTCGTCTATCTGCACCATGACGCCCTCCTGCTCGTTGACATAGGTGGGTAGCGTGACGGTTCTCTTCTTGTCGTAAACAAATCCGCGACGCTCCAGACGGTCTATGAGCGCAGGCGAGCGGAGTGCCTTGAGGTCTGTGCAGATGACCATAGCTGCCCCGTAGAGTGACTCATCCTTGTCAGCGGGCCACAGGATGATGGTCGGGAAGTACTTGCTACGTGTCTGGACTGCAGGGAATGGCATCTCGGCAGCCAGCATCGGAAGTACAGTAGCTGTATAGTCTTGCTCGGCGTACTTCTTCATAATATCCTCCAGCTTTTCCTTCTCGAATCCAAAGAGAGGCATCGGGAAGTCTACCTCCTCGTAAGGGAGAAGCTGCTCGATATCACTATTGGTGTAGTACTGTATGCCGGGGCGGAAAGCCTTTTTAGCCTCTGGCTTCTGAGGGATGTTCATATCGACGTTGGCAATGAGCTGGATGCTCTTGTCATAGTAGATGGGGTTTCCCTCTTTGTCCTTGAGTCCTGTCGGCTTGAAGCCCTGAGACTTGAGGTAAGCGTCGAGCTGCTCTGGCGAGGGACGGTGTAGCGTGTCGCAAGAGATCTTGCACTCCTCTAGGAAGTGGTTCGTCTTCAGGTCGAGCCAATAGGTGGTCTCTGTGTAGATGTCGTGTCCCGTTTGGAACTTATAGACGCCCTTGTCCGGCTTGCTCGCCTCAGCGTCGTAGGTGTGTCCTAGACGAGCCTCGAAGAGCTGTACCATCTCAAGGGTAGCTCCGTAAGGTAGCAAGGGCATCCAGATACCGGTAGTCTGGTCCTGTAGGGGATCGACTCGGAGCCAATTGGTCTTCTTATTGTCATTGCTCGCCCACCAGAAGACCGGCTCTGTCTGGTCTCCATCCACGAGAACGACAGAGGATACGCGACTGCCACGCGGAGCACTGACATAAATCTCCTCAGATGCCTTGGCTGTGCGGAGACTGCTCTTGACGAAGCCGTTGTTGAGTAGGTACTCGTCGATGAATTGCTTGGCACGCTCCTGCGAGGCAAACTGCACGCGAGCGACCTGGTAACGGTTATTCCTGTCGAAGTAATAGACGATCTCTCGTACCGCCTTGGTATCTTGAGGCGTAGCAGTGAGGGTCATCGTCTCGTCTGAGCGGTCAACCTTGTTACCACGCTCCTTCTCAATCTGTGTGACCTCGTTGAGGGTGATGCCGTAACGCTCGATGGGGAGTAGCCAGCGTGTGAGCTGCTGCTGCGGTTGCTCGGGCTGCTTAGGTTGCTCGGGCGTGTCGGGCTCCGTAAGTGGAGGACAGTCATCGGAGCAACCGGTGAGGATGCAAAGTCCTACGAAGAGGAGTAGGAGGAATGATGAGATTCTTTTCATAGAGCAATTAATTTATAGTTAAACTGTTTAGTGTCGTAGTGTGTGTCGTCGGCGTGGTCTAGACAATCTTGCTCGCAAGATTGTCCAGCCTGTTGACTCTTGCAACAGTCTCCACGAGCAAATATAGGGATATTTTTTAGATTAGACGCTAGAGGGGTCTGCTACTTGCTGCGGAATGGCTGTTGGCTGTTAGCTGTTGGCTAGTTGCACTAGTGCTACTAGTGGCACTAGCACCTCCGATACCTCTGATACCCTCTGATAGCTCCAATCTCTAATCTCAGCCCTCTAATCTCTAACTTCTAGCCTCTAATCTCTAATTACCCTCCTTTCTCGAATATCCACGTGGGGAATCTCAAATCTCCACGTGGAAAATCCGTTTTTTCTCGACATAGCGATTGGACGCAACCGATGCACTTGACGTGTAACCCGCTGTAGGGACGCACAGAGACGAGTCCTGTAGGGACGCTCGGTCTGAGCGTCCGTTGTCGAACGATCATGACGACGTTTCGCTTTGACGGGGACGGACGCACAGACCGTGCGTCCCTACAGTAGTCGTCTCTGTGCGTCCGTCCCCATTCCCCCCACGTCGCCGTGTAGGGACGCACGGTCTGTGCGTCCGTTGTATCAAAAGTTACAGCATCGTGGTATTAACGGGGACGGACGCACAGGACTATGAGTGAAGCGGGACGAACACTGTAAGGACGCACGACTAGTGTCTAGTCGGAGGGCGTCCGTTCCCGTCAAAGCAAAACGAATCCTGTAAGGACGCACGGTCTGTGCGTCCGTTGTATCAAAAGTTACAGCATCGTGGTATTAACGGGGACGGACGCACAGACCGTGCGTCCCTACAGGATTCAGTCACGGCTAGTCTCGAGTCATAGTGCGTCCGTCATCCCCCCACGTCGCCGTGTAGGGACGCACGAATGTGTCTAGTCGGAGGGCGTCCGTTGTGTCAAAAATTACAGCATCGTGGTATTAACGGGGACGGACGCACAGGACCACGTCGCCGTGTAGGGACGCACGAATGTGTCTAGTCGGAGGGCGTCCGTTGTGTCAAAAGTTACAGCATCGTGGTATTAACGGGGACGGATGCTCAGACCGAGCGTCCCTACAGGATTCAGTCCTGGCTAGTCTCGAATGATCAGGACTTTGCAGCCAGAGCGTCGTGGTATTAACGGGGACGGACGCTCAGACCGAGCGTCCCTACAGGATTC
>UQBE01000047.1 GCA_900539155.1 uncultured Porphyromonas sp. | reverse complement strand
ACCTCACCCTCAGCGCCTTGCGCTTCATCCTTTCTGCAAAGTCTAGACAATCTTGTAGGCAAGATTGTGAGACTGTTGACTTTTGCAACAGTCTCTACTTAATCACATCCAGCTCCTTGCCAATCTTGATAAAGGCAGCGATCGCCTTGTCGAGGTGCTCACGCTCATGAGCTGCTGAGAGCTGTACACGGATACGCGCCTCGCCCTTTGGTACGACTGGATAGTAGAAGCCCGTTACGTAGATACCCTCCTCGAGGAGACGAGCAGCGTAGCGCTGAGATAGCGGAGCGTCGTAGAGCATCACAGCGCAGATAGCACTCTGTGTAGGCTTGATGTCAAAGCCAGCTGCGAGCATCTTGTCGCGGAAGTAGTTGACATTCTCCATCAGCTTCGTATGTAGTGAGTCATCCTCCTCCAGCATCTTAAAGACCTCGATACCAGCACCAACTACTGCGGGGGGCAGTGAGTTAGAGAAGAGGTAAGGTCTAGAGCGCTGACGTAGTATCTCGATAATCTCCTTAGGACCAGCCGTAAAGCCACCGACAGCACCACCGAATGCCTTGCCTAGCGTACCCGTGTGGATATCGATACGGTCGAAGCAGTCGAAAGCCTCAGCGACACCACGGCCCGTCTTACCGACTACACCAGCCGAGTGGCACTCATCGACCATCACGAGAGCGTCATACTTGTCAGCAAGGTCGCAGATTTTGTCCATAGGAGCTACGTTGCCGTCCATACTGAAGACACCGTCCGTGACGATGATGCGGAAGCGCTGCTCCTGAGCCTCCTGAAGGCACTTCTCGAGCTCCTCCATATTGGCGTTGGCGTAGCGATAGCGCTTAGCCTTGCATAGGCGGACGCCATCGATGATTGAGGCGTGGTTCAGCGAGTCGCTGATGATAGCGTCCTCTGGGCCAAAGAGCGGCTCGAAGACACCTCCGTTGGCATCAAAGCAAGCAGCGTAGAGGATAGCGTCCTCCGTGTGGAAGTAGTGAGCGATAGCCTGCTCGAGCTGCTTGTGGATATCTTGCGTACCGCAGATGAAGCGGACGCTACTCATACCGTATCCGTGCGAATCCATCATGGCCTTGGCAGCCTTGATGAGGCGAGGATTGTCAGAGAGACCTAGATAGTTATTGGCACAGAAGTTCAAGACATCCTTGCCTCCCTGCACTTTGATGGCAGCCGTCTGAGGAGTAATGATGATGCGCTCCTCCTTGTAGAGACCTGCATCCTTAGTGTTCTGAATCTCCTTAGTCAGGAAGTTCTTCAGTTCTTTGTACATGATATTATGTGGTAAAGTTGTTAGACAGAAAGTCAGTGAGCCGACCTCGGCTCGATAAGTCCCCCCCTACTCCTCAGCGGGAGCCTCTTCGGGAGCCTCAGAGGTCTCCTCAGGAGCTGGCTCGGAGAAGTCGGTGTGCCCCGTCTCTACGAGGATGTTGTACCAGCGAAAGATTTTCTTGATGTCGTTATCGTGGACACGCTGTCGGTCATACTCAGGGAGCACCTCTGCGAAGAGGTCGAAGTAATCCTCTTTGCCCGCGAGACTCTTGAGGTCTACCGTCTTGCCCTCGTACTTGTCGAGGAGCGTCTGTAGGATGACACGCAGTGGTGCTTCCTCAGTGGTCGTGTAGATTGAGATGTCGCCCAGAGAGACTACGCGGTCAGAAGCGTAGGCGGGGATGCGACGCTTCGTCTCTAGGTCCTCGACGATGATACTATTCTTCGTGTGGGTCAGGAGCTTAAATAGCCCTGGCTTGCCTGAGATGGATAAGATTTCTTTGAGCATAAACTATGATGTATGTAGCGAGAGCCCCTCGGCTCTCGTTGTATCTATCTGCAAAGGTACCAAAATAGTATCGTATGGTGAGCGTGTCGCTCCCAGCTATCTGGACAAGTCCTGCCACGCGATGATGCGTCTAACCCGCCGTGAGGGCTGACACATTATATATAGACTGTTGCAAAAGTTAACAGTCTCACAATAATTTAGACCCGACTACATATCAACAACGGCACTATGTCGGGGAAAAACGGATTTCCACGTGGATATTTCGAAATCTCCACGTGGAGAATTTTTATTTTCCACGTGGGGAAGAAAAAATTCTTCGGAGGAATCAAATAAAACTTCGGAGGAAATGAATCACGCCCACGTGGAAAATAAAAATTCTCCACGTGGAGATTTCAGATTCTCCACGTGGATATTCGAGAAAGGAGGAAGTCGGGAATTAGAGATCGGAGCTATCAGAGCTATCGGAGGGGTCGGAACTATCAGAGGGTGTCGTACAGTTGGCAAAAGTTGTACCTTTGTGCGCTAAGTTGTAGTACCAATGCCTATGTCTCCTACATACCTTCTCATAGACCAGGGGAATAGTCGCCTGAAGATTGCCATAGCGACCGACGAGACTCTCCACCCGACACACCTCTACTCTACGCCACCCACGGTAGAGCAGCTAATGAGTCAGATAGGTCTGTACGAGCTCCCCACCACGCCTCTGTATGCTATCTATAGTTCTGTAGGAGAGCGGGAGGCTCCTTGGCTAGAGCCTCTGCGAGATATCTGCCAGCTCTTTGTCACGCTGGATGACGAGACGCCTATCCCTCTGCAAGAGATTCACTACGACCGCGCCTGTCTCGGGGCGGACCGCCTAGCTAGTGTCGTCGCGGTAGCCCGTCCGTCGCACGCTCCTTGTCTTGTGATAGACATTGGCACCGCTATTACCTACGACTTGCTCTTGCCTGAGCGTCGCTATATGGGGGGCAACATTGCCCCAGGTCCTGAGTTGCGTCTACAGGCTCTCCATGACTACACGGCTCGCTTGCCACGCATCCCCTGGTCGGGCGTAGGCGCGCATCCGGACCTCTGGCAGCAAGGCATGGGGCAAGAGACGAGCGAAGCCATTTGGCTGGGCGTGGCTCGAAGTATCGTGCACGAGATAGACGCCTATGTAAGCGAATACCGTAAGCGTTACCCCGCATTAGAGCTTCATCTGACGGGTGGGTATGCAGAGGATTTTGTCAAGTGGTTAAAATATCCGACCTTTGTAGAGACTAATCTCGTCGAGAGAGGGCTACGTGATATACTTCAGTACCAAGCGACGCACTCCCTATGACGACTAGCCATCCGTGGCACGCACTACTTACTGCTCGCCACTCCTTATTATATAATACAGCATATATGTCTCGATACATAGCACGCATCACTACAATCCTGACGCTCCTCGCGACACTCTCTCTGATTCCGACAGCTCTCTCTGCTCAGAGCAATAGCACCGAGTCGCCCTATAGTCGCTTCGGGCTGGGTCGACTAGACCAGCAGGCTCCCCATGCCCTCAGAGGAATGGGCGGTCTGACGAGTGCGATACGAGACAATATGATTATCAATCCCGCCAACCCGGCCTCCTACACTGCGGTTGACTCGATGACCTTCCTCTTTGACTTCGGGCTATCCATGGGAATGCATATGCTCACGGAGAGTAACAAGCGCGACGCCCGTATGGTGGGAAACTTTGACTACGCCACAGCCCTTATCCCCCTCGGCAGGCACTTCGCCGCCAGCACGGGCATCCTCCCCTACTCGACTGTGGGATACCGCTACGGTACGAGGGAACCGGTGCCGGGAGTGAAGGAACACTACTCCGCCATTGCCTTCAAGGGTGAGGGCAATCTACAGGAGGCCTATCTAGGCTTCGCCTGGAAACCGCTCCCCTACTGGTCACTCGGTGTCAACGCCTCCTATCTCTTCGGCAATCTTCAGCACGAGAGACGCATCACCTTTGACATAAAGGAGAGTCAGAATCCCACATTCTTTGAGTACTTACGCATCCGCTCTCTGGGAGTTCGTATAGGTATGCAGGGGATGATACCCCTACCCACTGAGGGACATCAGATCAGCCTAGGTCTGACCTATGAGCCTAAGCTCCCCATGTGGAGCCGACAGCTACTCCTACAGACGGAGTCGGTCACGGGGCAGTCCACACACATTATCTCTGCCGATACCATCTCGAGCAAGTCTCTCTTCGCCCGTCCCCACGTGGCAAGCGCCGGCTTTGCCTATACAATAGCGAATAAACTTATCGTCGGTGCCGATGTCAAATATAGCAGATGGGGCGAAGCTCTCTCAGCCACCAAGAGCCAAGAATACCAGGGGGTAGACCAGTGGCAGGTGGCTCTAGGTATGTCGTGGATACCGAATGACCGCTCCTCACACTACGGTCAGCGCATAGCCTATCGCGCTGGTCTGCACGGTGAGAACGCTTATCTACGAATCCCCAACAGCCTAGGAGGGTACAACGCCTACTACCAGCTAGGAGGTAATCTAGGGCTCGGACTACCACTCGTCGACAAGCGCTCACATGTGGATGTCACCCTCGGCTACTCCTACCTACTCCCCTCTAGTCGTACAGGACTGGCGGAGCACTATCTGACACTAGGCGTAGCACTACGCTTCAACGAGGCGTGGTTTAAACCCATCAAACTTGACTAATAATAATAGCACTAAGCCATATAGACAAACTATGAAACTGAAGAATCTATTGATAACCCCCATACTCGTCCTGCTCGCCTCCACGATGACGATCAGCGCTCAGACGGGTGTCGAGACCGGGACTCCTTTTGGCTCGGGGGAGGACAGCATTCAGTGCCGACAGAACATCAGCCTTTTCACCTCTTATGTCAAGGCAAAGAACTTCAAGGAGGCCTACCCCTTCTGGCTTGAGGCGCTTGAGAAGTGTCCTGCTTCAACCAAGAACATCTACCTCTATGGTGTCCAGATTATGAACTGGAAAATCGAGAAGGCCGAGGACGACGCTGCTCGTCAAGACGCTATCGAGAAGCTTCTCAAGCTATACGATATGCGCATCCAGTACTTTGGGGATGATCCTAAGTATGGCAAGGACTACATAACTACGGCCAAAATCAACGACTACCTCCGCCTCTACGGTGAAAAGGCTAGCTACGACAAAATCTACGACTGGGCTAAGCCGGTTGTGGACGAGATGGGCGACCAGACGGAGAGCCAGCTGGTGTACTTCTTCGTCTTTGCCTCGATGAATAAGGCTATCGGCAACCCTAGCTGGCACGAGCACTACGTCGATGACTACATGACAGGCAATGGTATCCTACAGGCTGACGTCGACAACCTCACAGAGGCGGGCGACACGGTCAAGCTCCAGAACCTCCAAGCTCTCAAAGGACAGCTCGACGAGCTCTTCGCAACCAGCGGACTCGCTGACTGTGATATGCTCATTAAAATCTACGGAGATGGACTAGAGAAGAACAAAGACAATGTCAAGTATCTCCAGGCGATGCTCGATATGTTCCGATATGCTAAGTGCGAGAGTAGCCCTCTCTACGCAACGGCTAGTCGCTACCTTTACAATATCAAGCCAACAGCAGCCTCAGCTATGGGACTAGCCTCTGAGTGCATTGACAAGGGACAGATGAGCCAAGCGAAGCAATACCTCACGGACGCCATATCGCTCACATCAGACAAGCGTCTCCAAGCTACAGCTTACTACACGCTCGGCGTCATCGACATGAGGGCGCGTAGCTACGCATCTGCACGTCAGTACTGCAACAAGGCTATGGCGGCCAACCCATCCTTTGGTGCACCGCTCGTCCTCATTGCTCAGATGTACGCAGCCTCTGCCAAGAGCATCTTCCCCGATGACCCGGTCAAGCAGCGTCTTGTCTACGGTCTCGCTATCGACAAGCTCCAGAAAGCTCGTAGCATAGACAGTAGCATCTCCAGTGAAGCAGGCCGACTCATCAGCCAATACTCGGGCTATCTGCCTTCACAGCAAGACATATTCTTCCATCCAGATCTCAACTCGGGAGACTCCTTCTACGTGGGCGGATGGATCGGTGAGTCTACACGCATCCGCTAGACGGAGCTACGTCTCACGATAATATGAGACCACACTCGTAGACATCACTGAGCACTACAGAAAGGTCAGTCAGCTAGCAAGACTATCACGCTCTCGCTATACTGACTGACCTTTGTCACATACCCCGCAAGCTCCACCCTATGAGACCCGACAAGACATGCACCAGACAGCTGATACGGGTGCTCCTATGCCTACTGGCGGGGAGCCTACTTGTCGTGACTAGCTGCCAGCGCAAGGACCCACCGCCCCTCTCAGACGTCGGGATGGACCCCGAGACGGCCTACGCAATGTACACACGAGATGTGCGTGCGCTCGTTGCTGACTCAGGTATCACGCAGTACCGACTAATCACTCCTGAGTGGTATGTATATAATAGGAACGAGAAGGTAGGACGTGAAGCTCACTGGTACTTTCCACACGGGCTCTACACGGAGCAATTTGACGAAGAGGACAGTACGACAGTCTTTGTAGAGGCGGACTCCGCTTTTTACTGGACAGACCGCAAGCTGTGGGAGCTACATGGCGAGATTAATGTGCGTAACCGAGCAGGATCACGCTTTTACTCCCATCTCCTCTACTGGGATCAAGAGGAGAAGCGTATCTACACACCCGACAGCGTCTGGATAGAAACGCCCGAGCGGGACATCAAGGGGTGCAACTTCGAGAGCGACGAGCAGTTCACCCGCTACACCTTCCACGGAAGCAGCGGACGGGTACTTGTAAAGGATGACCCAGCAATGAGCGAGTAGCGGTACGCAGTAAGCCAATTTTCTACTACCTTTGCAATAGTATGAAGTCCACAGCTAGAGATACACTATATGGCTGAACCGATTTGGTTGTTACTAATCTACGTCGTCCTCCTCTTACTCCTCTCGGGATTTTTCTCAGGGACTGAGATAGCCTACCTCTCGGCCGACCGTCTACGCCTCAAGCTCGATAGCAACCGCGGTGGCGTCGTCGGGCGTACCCTATCTATGCTCTACCGTCGCCCCGATCGCTTCATCACAACCCTGCTCGTCGGAAACAACATCGTGCTGGTCATCTACGGTATGGTGATGACTCAGCTATTCGCTCCCGTGCTAAGCAATATCAGCAGTAGCCCGGTCTTCCAGATTACGGTCAATTCTCTCCTCTCGACCTTTATTATAGTCATATTCGGAGAGTACTTACCCAAGGCGCGCAATCGTATGAATCCCAACGAGCAGATGTACCGCAAGGCACTGCCCTCTGGATTCTTTCACATCCTCCTCTACCCCATCACGCTCTTTTCGATAGGGCTCTCGAAGCTCTTCATGTTGCTACTCCCCAAGAGTGCGGTCCCAGCAGCCGAGGAGCACCCTAAGCTCACCACACTAGACCTGGACAACTACCTCAACATGAGCCAGAGCGGAGAGGGAGCCAGCGACCTGGACACGGAAGTCAAGATTATCCAAAACGCCATCGACTTCTCCACCACACAGGTACGGGACTGTATGATACCCCGTAATGAGATTGTATCTTGCGACATCGGCACAGATGCGGAGACGCTGACCTCTCTCTTTATCTCTACAGGTCTGACCAAGATTATCGTCTATCGTGACAACATAGACAACGTCCTAGGATACATCCACTCGGCAGAGATGTTCAAGGGACCTGAGTGGCAAGCTCGCGTTCGTACCGCTGTTTTCGTGCCCGAAAGTATGAACGGCCAGAAGCTTATGGGAATTCTCATGCAACGCAAGAAGTCCATCGCCATCGTCATTGACGAGCTGGGAGGCACCTCTGGGCTAATCACCCTCGAGGACCTGGTCGAGGAGATTTTTGGCGATATTGAAGATGAGCATGACCAGAACAGGATAGTCTCTAAGCAAAACGCCGACGGCTCCTATACCTTCAGCGGACGACTAGAGATAGACGATGCCAACGAGCAGTGGGAGCTATCACTCCCGACCAGTGACGAGTACATAACCATCGCGGGACTCATCATCAACCACCTCGAGCGCATCCCCGTACCTGGTGAGCAGATACTCATAGGCAAGCTACACTTTGACATCATCAAGTCGACAGACACTCGCATCGAGCTCGTCAAGATGTGGGAAGAGCTCTGATATCTTATTTTTAACTACCTTTGCCACCTAGACGGCTCTTATACTCTCTCCTCCACAAGGAGATAGTCTTGGGTGGCAACCCCAGAGAGTAGTAAGTAACAGGAAGAAAGAAACAGATAGTACTATATAATGGCTACGCTACAGAAAATCAGAAACCGTGCTGGTCTACTCATCATCGTAGTAGGCGTCGCACTCTTAGCATTTATCATCGGGGATGGGCTACGATCTGGCTCATCGATACTTCAAAACAACAAGAACGTCGCGCTCAACATCGACGGAGAGAAGGTCAAGTTCGAGGATTACCAGCAGCTTCTATCCGATCGCACCGAGCAATACGAGCAGCAAGGCAAGCTCACCGAGCGTGACCGCGTCGAGATTGGCAACCAGCTAGCACAGGAGCTCATTGCGGTTCATGCTATCGAGCAGGAAGCAGAGACCATTGGTCTCAAGGTCACTCCCGCTGAGGTATCCGCACTGGTCTTCGGTGAGGGATTGCCGGCATCACCACTGGCTATCCAGTTCTTCTCTCAGATAGGTGCGGGAGACCCACAGCAGATACGCCAGCTGTTGAATCAGCTAGACATAAACAACATCAAGACGCTCCCCGCCGATCAGCAAGGTATGATGCTAAAGGTCCGCAGCAAGTGGATTGAGACAGAGAAACAAATCCACACACAGCGTCTATCCGAGAAGCTCAACGCACTCCTCACTCGTAGCTACGCCATCAACTCGCTCGACGAGAAGTACACCACGGGTCTAGGCTCACGCACCGTTGCTGTCGTACGCACACCCAGCACCATCCTACCCAACGATCAGGTCACGGTGACCGACCAGCAAGTCAAGGAGTACTACGAGAGCCACAAGCAGGCATACGCTATGCCCTATGAGCAGGCTAAGGTCAACTACTTCAGCGTACAGATACGCCCCAGCGAGGCCGACTATGCAAAGGCCAAAGCTGATGTTGACTCTGCCCGCATCCAGCTCCTAGCAGCGACAAATCCCGCTAAGGTCGTACGCAACTACGACAACGGCAATGCTTACGAGATGTACTTCACAGACCAGGATCTAGAGCAGTACTTAGCTACCATACCAAACGCTATGACATTACTCCGCGAGGGTGCCATAGGAAGTGTCAATGAGCCCGTCATTGTCAACGACAGCTACAAGCTCATCAAGCTCGTCGACCGCAAGCAGGCTCCCGAGGGCGTCAAGGTCAATGTCATCGCACTCGACTCCATCAATGCTCCGAAAGCGGACAGTCTCATCGCAGCTATCCAAAGCGGTACCGCGACAGTAGCACAAGTCGCTGCAACCTACTCTATGGATGAGCGCACCAAGGCTAATGGCGGGTATGTCGTCATACCTGACAACTATACCGGGATGCCCGACAGCACCCTCTCAGAGTCACAACTCTTTGGTATGGGACTAGACACGCTCGTCAATACACCTATCAATCAGTTTGTCAAGATTGAGGCTCCTAGTGGCACCATTCTAGCTCGTCGCACTGAGCCCACAGCTTCAGTCAACCACTACAAGATAGCAGAGCTTACTGTGCCAGTCACCTTCTCCGAGAAGACCTTCCAAGCAGCACACACTAAGGTCAACGAAATCTTCCTGAGCGAGAAGAGCTTCGACCAGATGCTCGACGACGCACAGGCTGCTGGACTATCAGTCATTCGTGGAGAGTACATCAACAGCACGATGCCTGAGCTAGCCACCGTGCCTAACTCTAGAGAGGTAGTCCGCTGGGCGTTCAACTCTAAGGCAAACAAAGTATCAGACAAAATCTTCAACTGCGGAAGCAACGACTATCTTGTCGTCGCACAGGTAGAGAAAAAGTACCCCGCCGGCTACCTTCCTCTCGAGCAAGTCTCAGACCGAGTACGTGACATCGTCCTGATGGAGCAGCGCGGTGACAAACTCGCCTCCAACCTCGCAGGCAAGCAGCTCAAGAGCCTCGAGAGTTACGCTACCGAGATGCAGTCGAGCGTAGACACGCTTTACAACATCAGCTTCGTCACCTCTCCTAGCACCCCATCAGCACTCGTAGGCAAGGCGATGACCACGACCATCGGTCAGCTCTCCGCACCATTCCGTGCTGGCACTGAGGTCGTCGTCGTACAGCCCATCTCTGAGAATGTCGATGCTACCGTCACGCAGCCCTCTCCTGCTGCTACGGCTCAGAAGCGTCGCTCCTATGGACAGCAGATGGCTGGTAGAGCCTTGGAGGAGCTCTTCAGACAGACTTCATTCAAGGACACCCGCTACCGCGTCTTGTAGCCAGAGACGTAGATAGAGGAGTGCTCCTTCGGGAGACTTCCATAAGACAATATTATATAGGAGGACGCACACCTGCAGAGTAGCACGGTGTGCGTCCTCTTTTACAAGCAGCCACAACATAGGCATAGGCACCGCGATGCAACATTTTGCCACTTCAAACGTCTAATTTATATACAGAGACTGTTGCAAAAGTCAACAGTCTCACAATCTTGCATGCAAGATTGTCTAGACTTTGCAGAAAGGATGAAGCGCAAGGCGCTGAGGGTGAGGTCTGAAGGGAGCATACCTCCGTATGTGACCGAAGCCGAATCCCGAAAGCAACACGGCGATTCGCCTTTATGCAACAGTCTCATACAGTAGACACGCTAATAAACCTCAAGAATCCAGATATACCTTTAATACTATGAATAAATATCTCAAGTATCTCCTACTGACACTGGGCATAGCCCTCGTCAGTGGTCTCGTATCGTGGGGCGTAGTACGTGCGACCATCCGACACGCTGCCACGTCAGACCCAGCATCCTACGCAGCTCTCATGCACGCTGATGCTCCAGCATCTGAAAATGATTACGGCTTCCTCCAGTCCGACTACGAGCTCACCTCCAGTCGCACCGTAGGCAATGCGCCAGACCTAACCCCAGCAGCAGAGCTAGCCGTACAAGCCGTGGTGCACATCAAGGTCGAGGGGGAGCAGACGGTAGACTACATAGACCCCTTCGAGTTCTTCTTCGGGGGTGGTCGAGGCTTCGACCGTCCTCAGTCGCGCACCGTCACCAGCTTTGGTTCGGGCGTCATTATAAGCACCGACGGATACATTATTACCAACAATCACGTCATCGAGGGAGCCAAGAGCATCTCCGTCTCACTCAACGATGGCCGCACCTTTGAGGCTAAGCTCATAGGCTCTGACTCCTCCGTAGACATTGCGCTCCTCAAGGTCGATGCCAAAGGCCTTCCCACCATCCCCTTTGGCGATAGCGACAAAATCAGACTGGGCGAGTGGGTACTTGCCGTAGGCAACCCCTTCAACCTCACAGGCACCGTCACGGCCGGCATCATCAGTGCCAAGGCTCGTAGCACGGCCGTCGAGGGTCCTCAGGGCAACGCTCAGATAGGACGCTTCATACAGACCGACGCTGCGGTCAATCGAGGCAACAGCGGTGGCGCACTCGTGGACGCTCAGGGACGACTCATCGGTATCAACACCATGATTTTCTCCGAAACGGGCAACTACTCTGGATACTCCTTTGCAGTACCCATCAATACTGCTGCAAAAGTTGTCAGCGACCTCAAGAAGTATGGCTCCGTACAGCGTGCCGTCCTAGGAATCATCGGAGGGACCGTCACAGAGGACATCCAGAAAGAGAAGCACCTCAAGGTCTCCCAAGGCGTCTACGTCAGTGAGTTCTCCGAGGTCAGTGCAGCTTATGCCGCCGGCATCGAGGAGGGCGATGTCATCGTAGCCATCGATGGCACCAAGATTACCGAGATGGGTGAGCTACAGGAGCGCATCGGACGCTGCCGTCCGGGCGACACCATCCTCGTCACCGTAGACCGCAAGGGTACCAAGCGAGACTTCAAGGTCGAGCTTAAAAACGCAGAGGGCAACACGCAAATCGTCAAGCAAGACACCAATAGTCTCCTCGGCGCCTCCCTGCGCGAGATATCAGGTGACCAGCTACGCAAGCAGGGCATCAGCTACGGACTCGAAGTAACCAAGGTAGGCAAGGGCAAGATTCAGGAGGCTGGTATCAAGCAAGGCTTCATCATCCTCTCCATCAACAACAAGCCCGTGCGTAGCCTCTCCGCAGCACGCAAGCTAGTCGACGCAGCGCAGAAAAACCGCCTCGGTGACAAAGCAATCCTCATCAAGGGCTTTTACCCCGGTGGCTCTATGAAGTACTACGCCATCGACCTAAGCTAAAGCACCAGCTCACGGAGATAGGACGAGCACTTGTTGCTCCTCTATTATTTTTTTCCTATCTTTGTCAGCAGAAGAGTTTGCCCAAATGATGATGAGCCTGACCGCAGGAAGTCTCCGCACATCCTCCTCGTCACTTGTCAAGCAAGCTCACCCACACACTTACACACGCGTATTACTAACCAATCAATTAAAATAGTTTTATGAGAAAACTCACTATCATCCTAACGTCCCTCCTACTCGTCGTAGGACTAGGATCTTGTAAGAAGGATAACCCCGTCAAGGGAGGTGAAAACAATGGTGGCAACAACAACAACAACGGCACCGTAACTGTTGAGCAGAACGAGCTTCCTCTGCTCAAGTTTGACGGCACCTTCAACTCTGAGGGTGTTGTTACAGACAAAGAGATTCTTGCTCACGAGGAGGAAGTCGGTCGTAAGGCTGATGACGTTGACCTCGGAGTAGACGATAAAGGCAATGCAATGATAGCGGATGGCTTTGTCAACACTGACCTAACAATCACAGCTACTATCTATCTGCCGAAGCCAGCGAAGGACAGGAAGACCCTAATCTTTGCCTTCAGTAAGGAGACCATCGACGACTGTCCTAAGACCTTGGATATGCTTAAAAAGGCAGGCTTCAGCAAGATCGAGAGCAAGAAGGATGGCGGAGGCAATCCGTACAAGTTCGGTATCAAGGATGACAACCCCAAGATTCGTGTCCTGCTATTTGAAGAGACGGTTGAGAGCCTAAACGCTAATCTCTTCATTCAGTTCACGTACGCAGAGGATCTTGAGACGACACATGACCTCATCGCAGATGTCAAGGACTTCCCCGACTATAAGACATTTATGATGAAAGATGTCGATAAGATTAAGGCATTTGAGACTCAGCTCGGCTTCCGTGTGTACAGCCCAGCTAAGACCGATGCTGAGGAGCAGAAGAATCTAGAGAAGAAGAACTTGACGTTCGTAACTCCTAAGGATAATTATGCAAAGACGAACTTCCTCATAGCACTCTACGTGTCTACACCTCAGGGTGGTGCGCCTTTCATAAACAGCGCCGTAAATGGTATCAAGAATGAGGCAGACTTCGCAGATCCTAAGGTCAAGGAGTGGTTCACAGCCAATGGATATGGCAAGGACTTTATGGCAGACGGTGTCAATGGCTTCGCATATGGCTATGACGAGACAGGCGAGGTCTACTGTCAGGCCTTTATAAAGGGTTCTCTTGTATTCCTACAGATTGTTGACGCAAAGGCTGTCTCTTCTTCAAACCTGATGCGTCTAGACATTCCTAAGAACCAGACACTCAAGGTTTCTGACTACTCTATCCAGAAGCTGCTCAAGTAAGCGACTCGGCTGCTCGTCAGCCTACCTACTTGTCGCACGACAGCGACAGAGGCTCCGCTAGTTGCCAGCACTACGTCTTCATCGGCTAGTAGCTGACCTAGGAGCTCACCACAACAATCGAGGAGCGTCTCACAGTCCACTGTGAGGCGCTCCTTCTTTTCGTCCCTCCGCAACGAGTAACGATATGTAGGAACTTGACGGTAGTGTCGAGTCGGAGGGCGTCCGTTGTGTCAAAGGTTACAGCGTCGTGGTATTAACGGGGACGGACGCCCTCCCCCCCCACACATCGTCCTGTAGGGACGCACGGTCTGTGCGTCCGTCCCCGTCAAAGCGAAACGTCG
>UQBE01000046.1 GCA_900539155.1 uncultured Porphyromonas sp. | reverse complement strand
GCAGAATAGACTGCGCTCAGGTGAGGACGGGCGGACACGCAGGTCCGCCCCTACATATCGTCACACGTCAAGTTGCTACTCGTAGCGCTTTGACACGGCTTTCTTTATGCTAGCCCTTGGGGCTGAGTAGCAGACTCAACAAGACACCTCTATCCATAGCCAATAAAGCGACCCTAGCAAGATCGCAATCGTTAGGATGAGGAAAATTGCTTGCTTCCTATTGAATGAGCAGTCAGCGCTATGGCAACGTAAGAGCTCCAGAGCCCACCCTGTAAAAAGTCCAGGCAGGAAGGTGTTACCTATAAGTTTATATCCTAGAGGCACCCCGACCTCGTACAGTGACAGTGAAGACAAAGCCACTAAAGCAACAAGTGATAGTACAATCAATAAGACCCCGTCACAGATATCTGCGCACTTCAGTTTAGAGGTGGGCGAGCTCGATCGAGTCTTTCCCCTTTTGAGATCGCTCCAAGATAGCCCGAACAAGCGTAAGGTGTTGAGTCCTCTCGCTAATGTATAATATGGAAGTAACAAAAGAAAAAACAATGCCATAACTTAGGGATAGACTTACTGACAGATATCAATCTCTTTCGTTGCTCGGCAAAGGTAAAAAAAACAGACGTAAGAGGAGTTGTACCCATTTCCTCAACAGGGCTGACGCATTATATATAATGAACTCATCGACCTCTCTACTCCTCGCTTGTCGTTCATGTGTAGCCCCTGCAAGAGCGATTATGATGCGTCAGCCCTGGCTGGGCAAACTTGACGCTGGATCGTTACAATAATTTAGAGCTGACTACATATCGACAACGGCATTATGTCGGGGAAAATGGATTCTCCACGTGGATATTTCGAAATCCCCACGTGGAGAATTTTTATTTTCCACGTGGGGAAGAAAAAATTCTTCGGAGGAATCAAATAAAACTTCGGAGGAAATGAATCACGCCCACGTGGAAAATAAAAAATATCCACGTGGAGATTTGAGATTTCCCACGTGGATATTCGAAAATAGAGATTAGAAGTTAGAGGTTAGAGATTAGAGATCCGATCATTCTGATAGCTCCGACGGTTCCGATAGGCTAACAGCCAACAGCCAATCCATGAGTGACACGTTATGAGACCTGTTGACTGTTGCAACCGTCTCAAGTAGAGAAGCCGTAAGCTCCTCCCCGAAGTCTAGAAACAAAAAGAGACCGCCCATCTCGTGAGCGGTCTCCATTGTCATCCTGCTTGGCTAAGCTCCGTGAAAGAGGTACTCCGCCTGTATGTCGCGAGTCATCTGCGTGAATAGCTCCTCAATGAGCGCATCCGCCACATCGAGTGCGCGCCACAGGATTGCGTCCGAAGCCTCCTGTAGCATATCTTGAGCAGCGTGGATCATGCCCCTGTCCAGCATGTGGCAGTAGCGACGCTGTATCTCCTCGATACGCTCGTCACACTCCAGCTCGAAGGCGTGGTAGCGCTCCTTAATCAGCGGTGCATACTTATTATAATTGGTCATGCCGAGCACCTGCACCTTACGGAAGGTCCAGTAGGCCGACTCCTGTGAAGACTCTCCCCCACCCTTCGTATAAGGCTCTGGATAGGAGGTCACCCCCTGGAAGAGTGGCACGAAGAGTCCTAAATCTGCCATGCCTAGACAGACGTGGTTGATGCGTCCGACAGCTACGGGAAGCTTAGGCTGCACCTGTAGGATGTGCGTCTGTGTGGTACGGAAGATGGAGACTGGGCGGTACACTTCGTGAGGGTTGCTGTGAAGATAGGGATCATGCTCCGTACCATCGTAGTGAAAGCGGAAGGCGTGGCGCATAGCTTCCATCGTAATTGGCTTCTCAGCCTTAGCATAGACAGGGAAGTCGTTCACTGCGACATCTTGCTTCATCTGAGGGGTGAACATCTGCTGGAGCCCCCAGACGCGAGGATAGTTGTACGTAGTGTCTAGCTCCACATCACGTATGTACGCTTTGTGAAAGTCGAAGGCACCCTCCTGGGGATTATACAGCCCATGCTCCTGAGCAAACTCGATGAGGTCACTGGATGCCATGAAGTGCTCCTTGTCCTTCGGGTCGTACTGGCGGAAGCGACTCTGATTACCCGTGACGAAGTACTGCTCCTCAGGTATGCGACAAGCTAGCCAGCGATGTCCCGAGGCTGTCTCAAGATACCATATTTCATCGCTGTCAACGAAGCCAATGCCAAAGCCCTCGCTGACGCCATACTCCTCAATAAGCTTGCCGAGACGCTCCACGCCCTCACGAGCCGTGTGGATGTAAGGGAGGACGATATTGAAAACTGAGTTCTCAGCTACGCCATCCTCCACGAGTGGGTCGACAGCCAGTGCTGCATCACTGCTGAAGATAGACTCCGTAGCGCTCATACCGACGCCCGACTCGTTGAAGCCTGCACTCCCCCAGTGTCCTGGCAGATGATAAGGCGGTAGCGCTGAGTAGCTCTGCGCCTCGCCCGGTAGCTCACAAGCGAAGGGGCTATCGAATGCGTCAAAGCGTCTAGGGTCTACCGACCCAGGCTCACCAGAGCGGTAGATAGTGAGGTTCTTGGCAAACATAGCGTCCCAGTCCTCTGAGCGCGCTACTATACGTGACCCATCAGCACTCATCTGACTACCGACGATAATTGTCGTGCATTCAGAGGGCAGTGTAGAATTATTCTTGTTCATATTCGTTGTGTTTTGATATTACGCTAAGAGCAAAGGTAACTCTTTTGCATCACTGATGCAACCCCCTCCCATACCCACTCTCAGTGAGTGTCGGACTGGTATCAGCCAGTTGCCCAGTGCACGCCCCCTCCTTACGAAGCAGTCTGACAATCCTCCCAGAGCAGTAAAAAGCTTCCTCTGCAAGTGCAACTCGCTACGAGTCGGGGGCTCAGCGGAATCTGATTGCTCTATGATTTGGTTGTTTTGAAGAAATGTATTACCTTTGCACTCACATTTGAATGCTTCCTTAGCTCAGTTGGTTAGAGCATCTGACTGTTAATCAGGGGGTCCTTGGTTCAAGCCCAAGAGGGAGCGCAGCACCCTTGTACATAAGGTTGTTTATGTACTGAGACTTAGAGAATGTGGATAGTTGCTTTAAGTTCTCATATTTGTGGTTAAACCGAGAGACCTCCCCCGTACTGCCTGTGATGGCTGTTGCGGAGGAGGTCTTTCCTATCTATCTCTCGGCGATGGTCGCTCTGGATGGGTCGCGAGTTCTTCCTTTCGTCTATCTTTTGTACCTTTGGCGGGTAGTAAGCTTTGTTCCTTAGCATTATGTGTACTTTCCGAGGCTCTATACGTAAGTGGTTCACACTCCTAGTCCTACTGCTCCCGACTTATCTGTCGGGGTCGGATGTGTCGCTGTGGGATATACCGCCCACGGGACACCGTGTGACGGTCGTACCTACCTCTGCAGAGCGTCAGGAGGTGAGCAAGCTCTACCAACAGATGGGTCTGGAGGGAAAGCTCTCCTTTGAGGCATTCAGCCTAGGTGTGCAGGGTTATAACCATATAGCAAACAAGCGACGCACGAGACTGACTATCATAGACTTCTCTAAGCCCTCGACGGAAGAGCGTATGTTTGTCATCGATATGGAGCAGGGCAAGCTCCTCTACACAACGCTCTGCGCTCATGGGCGGGGCAGCGGGGAGAACTACGCTACCTCTTTTTCTAATCAACCTAACTCACATCAGAGCTCTCTGGGCTTCTACCTAACTAATGAGACCTATCAAGGGAGTAACGGATACTCGCTACGTCTCGACGGGCTGGAGCGTGGCTACAATGACCAGGCGAGGGCGCGGGCTATCGTTGTGCACGGCGCTGCCTATGTCAATAAGAGCATCACGCGACAAGGTCGGCTCGGACGGAGCTTCGGCTGTCCAGCGGTGCCCCTAGCGCTGGCGCGTCCGATCATCGATGCCATCAAGGACGGTAGCGTCCTGTACATCTACGCCAATCGTCCTGACTATCTAGCTCAGAGTGCCATCTCATCCTCCAGTCAGGAGACGACGACCAGTAGCCGAGACCAGCGCACGCAGTTAATCAACTAAACACAACAATCTCGCCAGTCGGTGGGGTCTCACCTGTAGCTCTTGGGGAGGGACGACTGTCCGCTCCCGCTGAGGGCTTTCCCTAATTTACGAAGTTAAAATCTGACGGTACGCCAGCATATAGTGGTCGTAGTACAAACGCCACAAGGCATGCGAGGCGGTCTCGCGAGTCTGCTCGTGGTATGCCGTAGGGAGACCACAACTGGCCTCTGTGAGGATTGTGGCAAGCGCCTTGGTCACAAAGGCATCGTCATAGTCACGACGTGGAATGACCTGCACGCCATGCGCTAAGGTTTGCATAGCCCTTTCGCCATAGAGATCAAGGATGGCCTGACCAAAGCCAGAGAGGTCTGTCGTCACCGTTGGCACCCCATAGGCGATACTCTCCAGTGGCGTGTAGCCCCACGGTTCATAGTAGGAGGGGAAGAGGGTTAGATCGAGGGCGCTCAGCAAGTCATAATAAGGCAGGTCTAGGATACCATCATGACCATCGAGGTAGGTGGGCACGAAGATTGGGTAGATGTGCTGCGCTGTTGCCCCTCTCTCGAGGAGTGCGCCGAGGCGTCCGGCGAGGGTGTCCTCCCGCAGATTGTGTAGCCAATGCGTTAAGTAAGGATACTGTAACGGGGTGATACCGCTCTCTGGGTCGGTATTACTGAGCATATAGGCTAGGTCGGCTCTAGGCTCGGCAACCCAAGCGGGAATGAAGAAGTAAAGGATGAGGTCTGACGAAAGCTTCGCTTGCTGCTGGAGGAGGCTTTCGAGGGAGGCAACAATGAGGTCGATCCCTTTGTTGCGATACTCGTAGCGTCCCGAGGTAGCGACGAGTGTCGTGCGCTCAGTGGCAAAGGTTTTGCCATAAAGCCGGCTGGCAACGTCTAGTAATCGCTGGCGAGCCACCGATTGGTTCTGACTTGTAGCCAGTGAGTCGAACCCATTTGGCAAAACAATCGGCGTACGCTCCAAGAGCTGTGTACACTCTAGAGCGGTTACCTCGCTGACAGTCGCAAAGATGGTGGCGGTATGGGCAGCCGCCTTCTCTAGTGCGTGCTTCGCCTCGACATGCAGTTCACTCGCCATCTGGTCTCCGTGGTAGCCTGAGAAGTAGCGATAGAGATCCTTGCCATTGCTACAGATAGAGCGCCCGACGGTCGTGGCGTGGGTGATAAAGAGCGAGCGCAAGTCGGGCTGCTCCAAGTGATGGTAGAGCAAGCCCATGCCGGTAATCCACTCATTATAAATAGCTATCGGCTGACTGCTCGGAGACGCGAACTGCGGTGTCACAGCAAGCAGTGTTGCGGCAGCTGCAACGGCAAAGAGACAGGAGTCGTCATAGTCGCCATAACCGAGGTCCGACTGTATGCCGTAACGCTCCCACATGAGGTAGTAGAGTTGGTCACGGGCGGAAGTAAGCGGCTTGTAGTCCACGAGGATTGTCTGCGCTTCGCCCCCAGGCGTGAGCCAGTAGCCCTGCGTGATCGGTAGCTCCACGCCCAGTAGCGAGATGTGACTGGGCAGGGTGATGCAAAAGGTCTCCGCGCGAAAGTCTGCCATCTCCTCCACTGGTCGAAGACGAGGACCCACGAAAAGAACTTGCTCCGCCCCGTGGCGATGCATCATCTCGCCCGCTCGTGACGAGAGGACGGTGTAGATGCCACCCACCTTGTTGGCGACCTCCCACGAAACTTCTGAGATAAAGTATCGATTACTCATTGCTTGCTGTGCGTTCTTCTAATGTAACCAGCAGATCATACGCTACACGGCGACAATGCATCGGTAGCTCTTCGGCAGAGCTATGATGCTCTAACGCTTCGGGTAGCTCAGCTGGCAAAGGCTGATTGGGCTGTCGCTTCGTATAGTTTGCAATGGTGAGAAGTGCTACGTAGAGCCTCCCCTCCCCCACTTCTGTGCTTGTGGTGACAAGCTGCTCCGCCCAGCGAATGGCACACGGCACATACGCTAGGAGATTGAATGCTAGCTGCTCTTGTAGCTCGACGTTGGTCGCCTTCTCGAGGAAAGCCGTTATGTCCTGCTCCGTAAGCTCCTCACGGGGGAAGAGCATCGTGGAGAGAATTAGCAGCTCCCGCACGGAACTCTCTCTAAGTGCCTCGGCGAGCTCTCGGGAAGGCTGGTACTGCGCAGCAAGCTCTAGGAGATAGCCTCGTGTCCAGCCCCAGTTGTAGCGGTAGTCCAGTCCCGACTCCCGCATCGACTGCGCCACGGCACCGTCCATACGTGTGCGGAGTGCAGCACGTATGGCGGCTAGCTGTGACGCGAGTAGCTCTTCGTCTTTCGAATTAGGCACGCGCTATGAGCTCTGCGATGAGACCACCCATACGCTTGGAAGCAGCATTGGCGGCAGCAACTACCTCGTCGCCATCGTTCGTGTAGTCACCCTCGAAGTGCCACCCCTCATTGGTGATGACGGACATACCGAAAACGCGGATACCCGCATGGCGAGCCACAATCACCTCAGGCGTCGTGCTCATGCCGACCGCATCGGCGCCGACCGTCTGCCAGTACTTATACTCTGCGGGCGTCTCATAAGAGGGACCGGTGAGGCTTACGTAGACACCCTTCTGCAGCTTTATCTTTTGCTCCTGAGCGATGGTCTCGGCGAGCGCAATCAGTTCACGATCGTAAGCACGTGTCATATCGGGGAAGCGGACCCCAAAGTTCTCATCGTTAGGACCAATGAGCGGGTTGGGTAGCATATTGATATGGTCCCTGATGATCATCAGGTCACCCACGTGGAAGTTCGAGTTGATGCCACCCGCAGCGTTGGAGACGATGAGTATCTCGATGCCGAGGAGCTTCATCACCCGCACTGGCAGCGTGACCACCTCCATCGGGTAGCCCTCATAGTAGTGAAAGCGTCCCTGCATCGCCACCACGGGAACACCGCCCAGCGTGCCAGAGATGAAGTTACCCTTGTGACCGATAGCGGTCGAGTGAGCGAAGTTGGGGATCTCGCTGTATGGGATGATGGTCGGGTTAGCGATCTCGTCGGCTAGTCCGCCCAGACCGCTTCCTAGTATGATGCCCACGCGGGGCTGTGCCGATATTTTGCTCTTGATATAGTCGGCTGCTTGCTGATATTTCTGAAATTCCATAATGCTTTGTGTTTGATAGTGAAAAGGGAGTTACCCCTTACGATGAAGTAAGTCGTGAGCCGTACGACGAGCCATCTCAACAATGCGCTCCATACCGACGATCTCACGGTCACGCATAAGGATTGCACCGTCCACGATAGTCGTCGAGACAATCGTCGAGGAGCCTGCGTAGACAAGATTTGAAGTAAGATTGTAACAAGGCACCATGCTCGGCTCCTTAAGGTCTATGAGACAAAGGTCGGCCAGATAGCCCTCCTCGATGCGTCCGCCCTTGAGTCCCAGCATAGCGTAGCCCACCTCCGTTGCCGAGCGGTAGATGTCGGGAGCGCAGACCGCTGTCGGGTCGTAGCGCCACACCTTGCCCAGGAGCGAAGCCATACGCATGGCGATGTACATGTCCAGGTCGTTGCTCGAGGAGCAGCCATCCGTACCAATAGCCACAGGGATACCCCGATCCTTCATCTCCTCGTAGCGGAAGCGTCCTCCACTAGCCAGCTTCATATTGCTCGCCGGGTTGTGAACCAATGTACAACCGTGACGTGCTAGGATATCCAGCTCCTCATCGTCTAGCCATAAGCTGTGCGCCATGATGCAGCGAGGCGAGAGCGCATCGATCTGCTCTAGATAGCGGACTGGCGTCGTGCCATGCTCGGCAATACAATCCTTCACCTCACGCTCTGTCTCCGACAGGTGCAGGTGAATGGGGATCTCATGCTCCTCGGCAAACTCCTTGGCAAAGTGCAACTGCTCGCCCGAAACGGTGTAGATAGCGTGTGGTCCCACACTCCAGCCGATTCGCTCAGGGAGCTCCGCAAAGAGCTCTTCATAGCGGTAGCAGTTGTCGCGATCCAGCTGTGCCCGCTCGGCATCGCCACGATCGAAGAGCGTATAGCTCAGATTAGCCCTTATGCCTGTCTCCAGCACCGCACGAGCGGTCGCCTCAGGCGCTGTGTACATATCGAGGAAGCAGGTCGTACCGCTCTGGATCATCTCCACACAGCCGAGCAAAGCGCCGACATAGATATCCTCTTCCGTCATGTGCGCCTCCACGGGCCAGATGTAATCCTCCAGCCACGTCTGCAACGGCAGGTCATCGCCATACCCTCTGAAGAGCGTCATGGCACAGTGTGTGTGACCGTTGCAGAGTCCTGGCACGACCGCCTTGTCACGGCCGTCGAGGATGATCGTCTCTTCATCGACTGGGAGCAAGTCCGCCCCAATCTTGTCGATACGGTTGCCTACAATCAGCAGGTCTTGCGTCGCCCCTCCGATGAGCGACTCCTTAATTAATATACTACCCATGCCCGTTTAGTTAAATAGTCGGTAAAACTCAGCTACCGCCTCGACACCCTTGCGGAAGACGCCCACAGAGAAGCTCTCATTGGGCGAGTGAATCGCATCCTCCTCTAGACCAAAGCCCATCAGTACCGTCTTGAGTCCGAGGATCTCTTCAAAAGCAGCAATAATCGGAATGCTACCGCCACTGCGGATTGCTAGCGGAGCCACCCCGTAAGCCTTCTCGACCGCCTGAGCAGCTGCCTGGTAAGCGGGCAGGTCTAGCGGACAGTAGTAACCCGCACCGCCGTGCATCGGCGTCACCTCCACGTGTACAGACTTAGGTGCTATCTGCTCGATATACTCCTTCATCAGGCGGGAGATCTCCTCATGGTCCTGATTAGCCACCAGACGGCAAGAGAGCTTAGCATAAGCCTTCGACGGGAGCACCGTCTTGGCACCCTCGCCCTGATAACCGCCCCAGATGCCGCACACATCAAAGGAAGGACGACAGCTATTGCGCTCTAGCGTAATATAGCCCTCCTCGCCTTGCGTCTCACGAATGTCCAGCGCACGGCAGTAAGCCTCCTCGGAGAAAGGAGCCTTGCGAATCATCGCACGCTCCTCGTCGGAGAGCGATAGTACCTTGTCGTAGAAGCCTGGTACCGTGATGCGTCCCTTGTCGTCTACGATCTGAGCAATGATCTTGCACAGCTCATTGATTGGGTTAGCGACAGCACCGCCGAAGTGGCCCGAGTGCAGATCCCTATTGGGACCCGTCACCTCCACCTGCCAGTAGGCGAGACCACGCAGACCAGCCGTAATGCTCGGCGTCTCCTCGCTCAGCATCGTCGTGTCAGAGACAAGAATCACGTCAGCTGCCAGCAAATCTTTATGCTCACGGCAGAAGGGCGACAAGCTCCCTGAGCCGATCTCCTCCTCGCCCTCGAAGATAAACTTCACATTGACCCCAACCAAGCCAAGAGCCTTAGCAGTCTCAAAGCCTTTGAGCTGAATCATAATCTGCCCCTTGTCGTCATTAGCGCCACGAGCGTAGATGCGTCCATCACGTATTTCAGGCTCAAAGGGCTGGCTCTTCCACAGCTCCAGAGGCTCTACGGGCATCACGTCATAGTGCCCGTAGACGAGGATCGTCTTCGTCGCTCCAGGCTGCTTGTAGTGTCCGAAGACGATGGGGTTGCCCTGCGAAGGCATCACCTCCGCCTCCTGTACGCCTAGTGAGAGTAGGTGGTCACGCAGATACTCGGCGGCACGCTGCATATCAGCCTTGTGCTCGCTCTGTGCGCTGATCGATGGGATGCGTACGAGACCATAGAGGTCCTCGTGGAAGCGGTCTTCGTGCTCCGCTATATAATCTTTGATATTTGCCATAGTAACGTTGTCTTAATTTTCGATTGCTCCGTAAAGATACAAATAAGTTGCAACACCCTTGCACGAACTAGGCATTCCAAACCGAGGCATCGAGATAGCTCGCTAAGTTTTTCCCCTGTTGCTCCTAGAGAGCGAGGAGGCTCTGCTCTTTATTTTGTAACTTTGTGGAGTTAAAGACTGCACAACAATATAAACTTATCATACACCTCTATGGAACTACTTCAAAAGAACGTACAGCGCGCTAAGGCTAACAAGCAGCGCATTGTACTCCCCGAGGGTCTCGAGCCTCGCACCCTCCAAGCTGCTGATCGCATCATCGCTGACGGCATCGCTCACATCATCCTCCTAGGCAACCCCGCCGAGATTCAGGCTAAGGCTGCTGAGCTAGGACTGAAGCACATTGACCAGGCTGAGATCATCGACCCACAAAACCACGCACGCCGTGAGGCTTATCGTGACCTCCTGATGGAGCTGCGCAAGGCTAAGGGCATGACCCGTGAGCAGGCTGACGAGCTAGTGGTTAATCCGCTTTACCTCGCTTGCCTGATGATCAAGTCTGGCGACGCTGACGGTGAGGTAGCTGGTGCACACAACACGACGGGCAACGTGCTCCGCCCCGCACTCCAGCTCATCAAGACACGCCCAGGACTCAAGGTGGTTAGTGGCGCATTCCTCATCTTCTCTCCGCTCAAGGAGTATGGCGAGAACGGCTTCTTCATCTTTGCTGACTGCGCCGTCACGCCCAATCCTGACAGCAACGAGCTCGCACAGATCGCTATTGCTTCTGCTGACACGGCTCGTAGCATCGGCGATATGGAGCCACGCGTTGCCCTCCTGAGCTACTCTACAAAGGGCTCTGCCAAGAGCGAGATGATTGACAAGGTTACCGAGGCTTACAAAATCGCTAAGGAGATGGCTCCTGACCTACTCATCGATGGTGAGCTACAGGCTGACGCAGCTATCGTGAGCAAGATCGCTGAGCTCAAGGCTCCTGAGAGCCCCGTAGCTGGTAAGGCTAACGTCCTCGTCTTCCCGAACCTAGAGGTGGGCAATGTCGCCTACAAGCTCGTCGAGCGTCTCGGTCGTGCTACCGCTGTCGGTCCTATCCTACAGGGTATGGCTGCTCCAGTCAATGACCTCAGCCGTGGCTGCTCTGTAGACGATGTCTACAACGTGATCACGATCACTTGCAACCAAGCTATCGCAGCTAAGAAGTAATTCATCACCCCCTTCCCCCTTACTAAAGATAAATTATGATCGTACTAGTCCTTAACTGTGGCAGCTCGTCTGTCAAGTATTCACTATATGATATGCCTGAGGCTCGTATCCTCGCTTCAGGCGGTATTGAGAAGCTCGGCCTGCCCGACTCTTTCATCAAGTTCAAGACGGCCGACGGCAAGAAGGTGCAGATAGACCGTCCGCTACCTGAGCACACGGTAGCTGTCGAGTTTATCCTCGAGATCCTGACGAAGTCTGAGTACGCTGTCCTCGACAGTGTAGACCAGATCGAGGCTGTGGGTCACCGTCTCGTACATGGTGGTGAGGCGATCAATAAGAGCGTCCTCATCAATGACGAGGTGATCGAGCAGGTGAAGCGCGTCTCTGACCTCGCTCCTCTGCACAACCCACCCTCACTGAAGGGTATCGACGCTATCACGAAGCTCCTCCCGAAGGTGCAGCAGGTAGCTGTCTTCGACACCGCCTTCCACCAGACGATGCCCGCATACACCTATATGTATGCGCTACCCTACGAGTACTATGAGAAGTACGGGGTACGTCGTTACGGTTTCCACGGCACGAGCCACCGCTACATCAGCCATCGTGCTTGCGAGATCCTTGACAAGGACTTTGACAAGACACGCATCATCACCTGCCACATCGGCAATGGTGCTTCGATCGCAGCCGTATGCAATGGCAAGGTCCTCGACACCTCTATGGGCTTGACTCCTACAGATGGTCTGATGATGGGCACTCGCTGCGGAAGCATCGACCCAGGTATCGTGCCTTTTATCATGGAGCATGAGAAGATGACCCCGAGCGACTTCTCGACGATGGTCAATAAGAAGAGCGGTGTACTCGGCATCAGCGGCGTCTCCTCCGACATGCGTGACGTAGAGCAGGCTGCCGAGGCTGGCAACGAGCGCGCTAAGCTTGCCCTCGAGATGTATCGCTACCGTATCAAGAAGTACATCGGAGCCTACGCAGCTGCTATGGGCGGTGTCGATGTCATCGTCTTCACAGGTGGTGTCGGCGAGAACGACCAGACAACTCGTGAGTCGGTAGTCTCTGGACTTGAGTTTATGGGCGTAGAGTTTGACTCAGCAGTCAATCGCTCTAGCCGTGGCGAGGAGAAGGTACTCTCTAAGCCCTCTAGTCGTGTAACTGTCATCTGCGTCCCCACCGACGAGGAGCTGATGATAGCACGCGACACGATGGATCTCGTCAAGTAAAGCGAGCCACGCAGCTCGTCTCAAGACGACAAAATAGCCGTAGGGGCGAACATCCACAGATGTTCGCCCCTACTCTTATTATATAACCTAAACTTCGCAAACTGTCGGGATGCAACCCGTCGGTCTGCACGTTTACCAATAACTAAGTCTAGTAGCGAAGGTAAACTGAGAGGAGGCGTAGGGGCGGCACTCGCGTGCCGACTGGCTACGCACTCCCCTCAGAACTACTAACAGCTATTTTTTTGTTGGCTCTTGGTGATTGGCTCTTGGCTGTTAGCTAGAGCTATCGGAATAATCGGAGCTATCAGAGCTATCGGAGCTATCGGAGCTATCGGAGTACTAGTGACTCTAGCCAACAGCCAACAGCCAACAGCCAAAAGCTATCTCCGTACATGCATGACCTTCTGGCCACCGACGATGTAGACACCTGTGGGTAGCTCCTCGAGAGGCTCGGAGCGTAGCACGCCGTTCATATCGTAGATAGCACCCTCTGCGGGTTGCAGCTCAGGCGTGACGAAGTCGATCGCCGTGCCACCCTTCGGGCTGATGACCACCTTGTCGGTGATGACGTTGCCCGAGGCATCGCAGACGGCGTGCTCGTCGGCATTCCAGACAGCCCCTGCGGGTTTCGTGATCTCACACCCCTCAAGGGTGAAGTTTGCGAGGTTGCGGATGGAGCCATAGGAGCCCTTTGCCGTGACGGTAGCATTTCTGATTGTAAGAGACTCGCCAGACTCGCCATCCTTGCCTGCGATTCCACAATAGCCTTCGGCATAGACTGTACAACCCTCAATAAGTAGAGCAGCCTCAGTATAGATACCACATCCTACTGGAGACTTTATAGTGAGCTGTCCATTCCCTTTTATAATGGCATTGTTATAGAACACCATTGCGTACCGATCATTACCAGAATTGATGGAGACCTCCCCCTTGACGACACAAGTCAGCTCATCGTATGAGCTTATACCGATATTTTGTCCTACATCGATGGAGGCATCCTCGAGGGTGAGCGTCTTGGTGGCGGGGTCGTAGGTCACCTTGCCCGTGACGCCATTGATGACCGAGAGGTCGGAGCAGTTCGCCGAGGTGACCTGCACGTCGGCTATCTCGAGTCCGTACTCCTCTACAGGTGTGATGACCACTTCGTCCTTGATGACGTTGCCCGAGGCATCGCAGACGGCGTGCTTGCTGGCATTCCAGACAGCCCCTGCGGGTTTCGTGATCTCACACCCCTCGAGAGTGAAGTTTGCGAGGTCGCAGATGGAGCCTTCGGTGCCCTTTGCCGTGACGGAAGCATTTCTGATTGTAAGAGACTCGCCAGACGTGCCATTCCTGCCTGCGATTCCGAAAACGCCTTCGGCATAGACTGTACAACCCTCAATAAGTAGAGCAGCCTCAGTATAGATACCACATACTTCTGAAGACTTTAGAGTGAGCTGTCCATTCCCTTTTATAATGGCATTCTTAGCGAACGCCATTGCGTTCATATTAGTAGAAGTGATGGAGACCTTCCCCTTAACGACACAAGTCAGCTGATCATTTGACCATATACCGTCACGTTGTTCTCCTCCATCGATGGAGGCATCCTCGAGGGTAAGCGTCTTGGTGGCGGGGTCGTAGCTGACTTTGCCCTTGACGCCAGGGATGGCGGTGAGGTCGGAGCAGTTCGCCGAGGTGACCTTCACGCCGGCTATCTCGAATCCGTACGTCTTTACAGGGGCGATGACCACTTCGTCGGTGATGACGTTGCCCGAGGCATCGCAGACGGCGTGCTCGTCGGCATTCCAGACAGCCCCTGCGGGTTTCGTGATCTCACACCCCTCGAGGGTGAAGTTTGCGAGGTCGCAGATGGAGCCTCTGCCGCGGCCCTTTGCCGTGACGAAAGCATTTCTGATTGTAAGAGACTCGCCAGACGAGCCATCCTTGCCTGCAATTCCGAAAACGCCTTCGGCATAGACTGTACAACCCTCAATAAGTAGAGCAGCCTCAGTATAGATAACACATCTTTCTGAAGACTTTAGAGTGAGCTGTCCATTCCCTTTTATAATGGCATTCTTATAGAACACCATTGCTCTCCATTTATTAGAAGTGATGGAGACCTTCCCCTTGACGACACAAGTCAGCTCATCTGTTGAAGATATACCTAGATATTGTTCTCCTACATCGATGGAGGCATCCTCGAGGGTGAGCGTCTTGGTGGCGGGGTCGTAG
>UQBE01000045.1 GCA_900539155.1 uncultured Porphyromonas sp. | reverse complement strand
GCACGTATGACTCCAGAGGAAATCTTCGAAATAGAATTATAATGCGTCAGCCCTGAATGTGCGCGCAAGCGGGCGTGTAGTCTAATCTCTTTTTCGTACCTTTGCGTCTGATAGTATCCTGTAGGTATAAGTGTATATGACAAGACAAGCTCTCCTCCGCATCCTGATACTTAGCTGGCTCCTGCTCACCAGTAGCTGCGCTGAGTATGTGCGCATACAGAAGTCCAAAGACCCTAGTCTACGCTACTCCTATGCCAAGAAGTACTACAACGAGGGCAAGTATGGACGTGTCGCTGAGCTGATGGTCGATGTCCTACCCCAATACGAGGGCACACAGGAGGGAGCTCAGGCTCTATATATTATGGCAGATGCCCTGCTTCACAACAAGCAAGAGTCGAGTGCTGCCGAATACTTTCGCAGACTATACACTAAGTACCCACAAGACCCACGAGCCACTGAGGCACAGTACAAGACGGGTCTCTCACTCTATCGCATTGCTCCTGCCCCACGTCTGGATCAATCTGTCACCTACAGCGCACTCAAGGAGCTACAAGGCTTCCTAGAGGCACACCCCGAGAGCGAGCACCGCAAGGAGGTCGAGCAGATGCTCTTCGACTTACAGGACAACTTAGCCAAGAAAGAACTTATCACCGCCGACTTATACTACAACCTAGGTACATACCTTGGCAATAACTATATATCTGCCATCATAACCGCACGCAATGCGCTCAAGGCTTATCCCTACACCAAGCACCGTGAGGAGCTACTCTTCATCATACTCGAGTCCTCATATCAACAGGCTATGAATAGTGTAGAGAGCAAGAAGCAGGGGCGACTTCGTGAAGTTATCGATGCATACTACAACTATGAGAACGCATACCCCCAGGGCAAGTACATCAAGCGTGCTAAGTCTATGCGAGACCGCGCACAGCGTATGATCGTTAGCTAGGCGGATACCGCTAAGGTGACTCCTACACACCTACCAGCCCTCTGGACATCTCTCACCCTATTTTGACCCTATAATAGTACTATGACAACAGAACATAAGAAGCAACCAGTACCACAGAGTACTATCACCCGCTCCCTCCCTGAGCTGTGGGAGCAGACTGGAAATATCTACGAGACCGTACGTATCATCTCCAAGCGCGCCAACCAGCTATCCGTAGAGATGCGAGACGAGATACGGGAGAAGCTACAGGAGTTTGCTAACTACCAAGACAACGTCGAGGATACGGTCGAAAACGCTGAGCAGATTGAGATATCTAAGTATTACGAACAGCTACCCAAGCCATCGCTTGTCGCCACGACGGAGTTTCTCAACGGTGAGGTCTACTTCCGCCTTCCCTCTGACAAAGCTCAGGACTAAGGCTATCTAAACTCAATCACCTTCCGACTATGTGGCAACGCATCCAGACCTTATACCTATTCCTCAGTGGGGTGACCGCCACCCTCTTGCTACTACTCACGCTCTTTACCATCGAGCCTACAGGCGCTGAGGCGAGCTACGCAGCCAACTTCACCGGGATTATCGCAAAGGGGTGGACCAGCATCAAATACTTTAACCTAGTCACCTTTGTGCTGACCTCACTCGTTACGATTATCTCCTTTGCCACTATCTTCCTCTACAAGTGGCGCAAGCTACAGATCCGCCTCACCATCATCGGACTACTGCTGATGGTGGCTGCTATCGTTGCTTTCGGATATATGATCTGGCAACAGGCAGGTACGACGCGTATGCAGGTGTGGCTCCTACTACCTCTGGTCAACCTCATCTGCCAGTATCTGGCTATGCGCAATATCATCAAGGACGACATACTCGTACGTGCCTCCAATAGACTACGCTAGTACCCTACGATAGCCTAGTCTCCTCTACTCATTCACCTCTATTTACTTGCATCCCTATGGCAATCATCTATCCTGACACGTCGCACACCTTTGGCGAGTTTCTACTCATCCCAGGACTGACCACGCCCGAGTGTACCGTAGACAAAATCTCCCTACGTACCCCCCTAGCTAAGTATCGTCCCGCAGAGGGTGAGTCACGAATCAATCTCAACATCCCCTTTGTCTCAGCTATCATGCAGAGCGTCAGCAACGACACGATGGCGATAGCTCTGGCACGCAATGGTGGACTCTCCTTTATCTTTGGCTCACAGCCTATCGAAGAGGAGGCAGAGATGGTCGCTCGTGTCAAGAAGTTTAAGGCAGGCTTCGTCCGGAGCGACTCCAATGTCAGTCCGAGCGATACGCTCGCCGATGTGCTAGCTCTAACACAGCGCACGGGACACTCGACCATAGGGGTCACTGATGATGGCACGCCCGACGGAGTACTCTGTGGCATCGTCACCAGTAGAGACTACCGTCTCTCGACCGATTCTCTCGACCGCAAGGTCTCAGACTTTATGACTCCCTTCGAGCGTCTTACGACAGGTCGCAAGGGTATCTCACTCAGTGAAGCAAACGATATCATCTGGGCGCACAAGCTCAATGCGCTACCTATCATTGACGAGGACAGAAAGCTCTGCTACTTCGTCTTTCGCAAGGATTACGATAGCCACAAGGAGAACCCGCTAGAGCTACAAAACCCACACAATAAGACGCTAATGGTCGGCGCCGGCATCAACACACGCGACTACAAGGAGCGAGTGCCAGCACTTGTCGAGGCAGGTGCTGATGTCCTCTGCATCGACTCATCTGATGGCTTCTCCGTATGGCAGAAGGAGACTATCACCTGGATACGTGAGCAGTATGGCGACAGCGTCATCGTCGGTGCGGGCAATGTGGTCGACCAAGAGGGCTTCCGCTATCTTGTCGAGGCGGGTGCTGACTTTGTCAAAGTCGGTATCGGTGGTGGCTCTATCTGCATCACGCGTGAGCAGAAAGGTATCGGACGTGGTCAAGCTTCGGCAGTCATTGATGTGGCTCAGGCTCGTGATGACTACTACCGTGAGACGGGGATTTACATCCCCATCTGTAGCGATGGCGGTATCGTCCACGACTACCACATGACGCTCGCCCTAGCAATGGGAGCTGACTTCCTAATGATGGGACGCTACTTCGCCCGCTTTGACGAGTCTCCTACGGAGAAGCTTCGCATTGGTAACAATATCGTCAAGGAGTATTGGGGCGAGGGCTCCAATCGTGCGCACAACTGGCAGCGGTATGATGGCGGTGGTGTAGCGACTACAATGAAGTTTGAGGAGGGAGTAGACAGCTATGTCCCCTACGCCGGTCCAATGAAAGACACGCTCGATCAGACACTGAGTAAAATTAAAGCAACAATGAGCAGCTGTGGCACGGTCGACCTCAAGTCTCTCCGTGAGAATGCCAAGCTCACGCTAGTCTCATCGACCTCTATCGTCGAGGGAGGTGCACACGATGTAATCCGCAAGGATCGGACGTAGTGTATGCCTCGTCTCTGAGCTACTTGTATTATAGCTTCGAGCTACCTATATAATAATAGAGTGCATTATCCCGAACTCCTCACTGTCGTAGGTCCTACTGCTTGCGGTAAGACGGCTCTAGGGGTAGCACTAGCTGAGGAACTACACGGAGCTATACTCAGTGGTGACAGTAGGCAGGTCTTCGTCGGTATGGATATAGGTACCGGCAAGGACCTGGACTCCTACACGACAGAGCGTGGCACCATCCCCCACTACCTTATAGATATAGTACCAGCAGGTACTCCTTTCAACCTTTTTGAGTATGTGCGTCTCTTCGACGAAGCTTACAAGGAGGTTGTCTCACGACAGCTCCGTCCTATCTTCGTCGGTGGATCTGGGCTCTACGTGGAGCAAATACTGCAGACGAGACCGATGCACCATGTGCCACCCAATGCGACTCTACGACAAGAGTTAGAGCTACTAAGCCTAGAGGACCTACGCTCTATCCTCAGTCGTTACCCACGCATTGACCATGTAGACACCAGCTCAGCACGCAAGTGCATCCGCGCCATCGAGATAGCCCAGCACTACGCTCACTATCCAGAGGAGTACCATCGCTATCAGCAGGCACTCCGTGAGGCTAAGCGACAGCAACCTCCCCTCATTGTGGGATTACGACTGGCTAGACAAGAGGTCATACGACGCATAGACCAGCGACTCAAGAGCAGACTAGACGAGGGAATGGTCGCCGAGGTGGAGCATCTGCTCGATGAGGGTGTACCAGCCGATACCCTCCTAGCGTATGGACTTGAGTACCGCTTCATCACACTCTACCTGCAGGGCAAGCTGAGCTATCGAGAGATGGAAGAGCAACTAGCGACAGCAATCCATCAGTTTGCCAAGCGTCAGATGACTTGGTTTCGCGGGATGACTCGACGAGGACTCCCGATACATTGGATAGACGGTCACCAGCCCGTCACCTACCAGCGAGACAGAGTACTACGTCTGGTAAAGGATTGGCAAGAGTAAGCTCCGCTTAGGAGGGATGCTAAAGCAACCCGTTCCTCCAGAGATATATGATACGCTCCGTAACGGCATCGTCCTCGACATGCTCAGGGTCAAACGTCATATCAAGGTTCCCTCCGTATATCTTGGCAAGCGTATTGTACCAGGTTGCGGTGAGTCCCCCATAGATTGACTTGACAATCTCGTATCCCGTGGAGCCAGTCTGCCTATTCATTAGTTTAATCAGGAGCAAGCCTTGCCCTAGCGTTAGGTTCTTCATACGAGGCGTGTACTCCTTAACCAGTTCCTTCTTGACCCGTGCTAGGTGAGCTTTGCGCTCCCGCTCCGTGGGGAAGGTCTCTGCATACTCATAGGTCTCGGTAATCATCCTACTCAGCTCCTCCGCAATGGGCAAAACCTTCTTGACATCACGCACGCGCCTCCAGTAGGCATATCGCTCAGTCTTGGTGAGAGGCTTGTGGGGAGTCCCTGAGACATGTATCTCAGGCAGGAGGACACCGATGATGTCCTCCTCAGAAAGTGTGTCGGGGACCTGCACAAAAGGAGCATCCGTGCAGTCACGAGTAGGAGATAATACTGTACGGCTCAGAGCATTAGTGCTAGATAGTAGGAGCAGTACTAGCGAGGGAAGAAGCAGTCGGAGTAAATGTTTCATAGCGCAAATGGGGCTGTTTTACAAAAGAAATCACTACCTTTGGCAATTGACTGTGAGATTTAAGCAAAGATACAACTAAATATAGAACCTCACATCATACCAATTGACGACTTAGACTATGACACAGAAATCACTTCTCACCCTCTCATTGCTACTCCTCGTCACACTCTGCGGATGCGGGCTTTCCAGCTGTACCTACAAGAAAGGCTCCAGGACGATGGCACAACAAGAGGTCAACTTTAGAGACTTTACTGCAATCAATGCCAATCGTGGCATCAACCTTGAGATTACACAAGGTGCGGAGTACTCGGTCTCAGTCTCTGCTCCCGAGAAGTATCTGGACGATGTCAAAGTCGAACAAAAGGGCGAGACCCTCTATATCAGTCTCAAAAAGGATGGCGAGCGCCTCTTCGACAATGACAATATCACCGTACAGATTACGATGCCCTACATTACACAGATAGACCTAGCGGGAGCTACTGAGGCTCGCTTCATCGGACACTTCGAGGCGCCTCTGTTCTCAGCCCACCTATCTGGCTCCTCTGAGATAGAAGACCTCTCCATCGTAGCAGACGAGATGCGCATCGAGGCAACGGGTGCTAGCGAAGTCTCTGGTACTTTACAAGCAACACGCGCTATGATCGACCTCTCTGGAGCCTCAGAGCTAGATGCAATTGCCAACCAGATAGGACAGATGACGATGCAACTCGCAGGAAGCTCGGAGGCAAGCCTCAAGGGATCCATCTCCAACCTGCAAGCTACACTAACGGGTGCCTCTGAAATTGACGGTGATGAGCTGGCCGTATCTGACCTAGACATCTCACTATCAGGAGCTGCTTCAGCAGAGATTCGCAACAGTGGGACCCTTCGCTACAAGCTAGCAGGTGCCTCTGAGCTCACCATCTACGGCTCACCTAAGGTACTAGACTCACAGAGCGACCGCTCCTCAACAGTTGAGATGCGCTAACCTACTCCTTATTATATCCTATATCATGTCCTCAATCAAGCGTTTTATAGAGCGCATCACAGGTCAAGTCAAGCGCTTTAGTGCAGAGCACCCCAAGCGGGCGCAAGCTCTCCTCTGTGGCTTGATTGTCTTGGGGATGGGCGTCTACACGTTTGTCCTTAGCGACTCCAACCTGGGCAAGCAGCTACGCTACTCACATCGCATCCAGGCACTCACCGATGAGTGCAAGCGTCTCGAAGAGGCTTACCGTAGCGACAGCCTGAAGATTGACAGCTATAAACAGGACAAAGCTTCGCTAGAGCGTATCGCTCGTGAGGAGTATCGTATGCAACGACCTGATGAGGTCGTCTTCCTCATCAAGGACAGACCCGACGCTGAGGACGAAGCTAGCAAGTGACCTCCCCCCCCTAAGTTTACACGAACCGCAATCCATGTCTCAACCGAAGCCCCGACGCCAACGCTTGCTCGACCTATCCTACCGACTAGGTCTGATACTGATGGTCGTAAGTCTGTACCTCCCGCTCTTCTACGAGGGCAAGATTACCGGCTACATCCTGATGGTCGGCTCGCTACTCTACACGATGAGCCAAGCCTTGGTCGATAGGAGCGGTGTAGACCTCCGCACGAAGCGTCTGCGCGGGATGGCTCTACTGGGAGGAGCTCTATTCGTCGCAGGCTCCTATCTCTTCATCGTAGAGGTCTCATACTGGCGACTGGTACTTGCAGTAGCCTCTGTCCTCATCTTGTACTCCAATATAGTACTCCTGTATCATAAGCCTCGTGCCAAAGAGGAGCCACCAGCAGAGAAGTAAGCCACCCAATCCAGTATGCCAACGAACAATATCAAAAAAGCTCCTCAGCGAGAGCGTATCTATACACTCACAGCTACACAGTCTGGCGGTCTTCTTGAGCAGCTCATCGAGTTGCTACCACAGGTTAGTCGCACCACGGTCAAGCAGTACCTACGCAATCGATGCGTTGTGCTAGCAGGGCGGACGACGACACAGTTTGACGCACCCGTCGCCAGTGGCGAGACCATCGAAGTCTACAACGTAGGTGCCGCCGAGGAGCTTCAGCACCCGCTCATCGAGGAGCTATACCGCGATGAGCAGTTCATCGTCTTACACAAGCGTCCTGGCATTCCAACCGTCTCGGTAGGTGGAGCCAGCAAGAGTAGCCTCTTTCAGGTAGTGACGCGTCATCTGAAGAGAGCGAACCCGCATGAGAAGGTCTTCCTCTTGAACCGTCTCGACCGCGACACCGAGGGCATCATCATCGTAGCGCGTGCTCGACAGCTACAGCAAGACCTCCTCGCTGAGTGGCGTAGCTTCGTCATCTCGAACAGCTTCGAGGCGGTCGTCCTAGGCACACTTCCCTCAAGCGAAGGCACCCTCGCCAACACTCCTGCTAAGGGAGCCAAGCGAAGTTCCAGCAAAGGGCACTCTACCACTGGTAAGAAAGAGAGAGTCCCAGCTAGCTTCAAGGCAGACTATCAGGTCATCGCCACAGGGCCTTACCTTACAAGACTAAGCCTCTCTCTACTCACACGCAACAACAGTATCCGCTCCACGCTAGCCAGCCTAGGTCATCCACTCCTAGGAGACCACCGAGCCAGTGACTCCATAGCTCCTGAGCTCAGCAAGTACCTAGCACTACGAGCCACCGAGATAACCATCTACCATCCCATACTACGCGAGCAGATGCAGTTCACCATCGACGCACCCCTAGTCAATCTAGACCGGATTGCTCAGACACGCCTCACAGCTAGTCAGAAGGAAGCACTCCTCATCGAGACGGCAACTCCTGCTCAACGTAAGAAACGCAATCAGTAACCACAATAAATATCAGTTTAACCAGATGATTATGAAGCAACGCACAACGTACTTACTACTTCTCATCACACTCTTCCTCACGACTGTGCCTAAGCTAGCAGCACAGGCTGGAGGCATGATTAACCCCGTCAAGTTTTCTCAGCAGATTACGGACGACGGGAAGAAGACAGTCACCGTCTCCATCACAGCTCGTGTCATTGACGGCTGGCACCTCTACGACCAGAACCTACCAGCAGGTGGTCCCGTCTCACTCGAGTTTCACACCGACAAGCTCCAAGGAGCTAAGGCGCTAGGAGGCTTCAAGGCAAACAAAGCTCCTCATCGCTACACCGATGACATCTTCGGTATAGAAGTACGAGACTTTGCGGGGACAGTCACCTTTTCCCAGAAGCTAGAGATTACTGACCCTAAGGCTTTCGTCTATGAAGGTCAGCTCAAGGGTCAGGCCTGCCAAGACAACTGCGTACTCGTAGACTACGACTTCAACTTCAGCTCCAAGCAGCTCTCCAAAGCTATGCTAGCTGTAGCTGCCAGCGAGCCCGCAGAGACGACTGACGAGGATGCCACGACAGAGACTGAGGCAGACAGCACAGAGACAGCTCTTGGTGCCAGTGATAGTCTCGCCGTCGGTGCTACCTCAGCGGGCGTCACAGCGACGAACTACTGGGAGCCCGTCATCGAGCAGCTCAAGGCTTATGGCGACCGCAACCAGGAGCAGTCCAATGCGAGCATTCTGTACATTTTCATCTACGGCTTCCTCGGCGGACTCATCGCGCTCATCACCCCATGCGTATGGCCTATGATTCCGATGACGGTGAGCTTCTTCCTCAAGCGCACCAAGTCTCGTAAGGCTGCTATACGAGATGCTATGATATACGGACTCTCTATTATAGTCATCTATGTAGCTCTAGGTCTCATCATCACCGCTATCTTTGGTGCGAGTGCCTTGAACAACCTAGCGACCAACGCTGTCTTTAACATCATCTTCTTCCTCATACTAGTACTCTTTGCCGTCTCCTTCTTCGGAGCCTTCGAGCTAGTCCTGCCAGCTAAGTGGACCAACAAGATGGACTCCAAGGCAGACAGCACCACGGGTCTACTCTCCATCTTCTTCATGGCGTTTACCCTCGTACTGGTATCTTTCTCTTGTACAGGTCCTATCATCGGTACCCTCCTCGTACAGGCTGGTACCTCAGGTGAGATTGTAGCGCCCGCCATTGGTATGATTGGCTTCGCGCTAGCACTGGCACTACCCTTCTCGCTCTTTGCCATCTTCCCCAACATGTTGCAAAACATGCCTAAGAGTGGAGGCTGGCTCAACTCTGTCAAGGTAGTCCTCGGCTTCCTCGAGCTAGCGCTCTCGCTCAAGTTCCTCTCCGTCGCTGACCTTGCTTACGGCTGGGGTATCCTCGACCGCGAGACCTTCCTAGCTCTCTGGATTATCATCTTCGCACTGCTAGGCTTCTACCTGCTCGGCAAGATACGTCTACCGCACGATACGCCACTGGAGAAGATTAGTGTCTCACGCCTCTTCATGGCAATCATCTCGCTAGCTTTCTCCGTCTATATGATACCTGGTCTGTGGGGCGCACCGCTCAAGTCTATTACAGCCTTTGCTCCGCCACTCTATACGCAGGACTTCAACCTATACGACGGGGAGGTGCATGCCCAGTTTGACGACTTTGACGCTGGTATGCGCTACGCTCAGGAGACGGGCAAGCCTGTCCTACTAGACTTCTCAGGCTTCGGCTGTGTCAACTGCCGTGAGATGGAGAACTCCGTCTGGATCGACCCCACTGTCAAGGGGTTCCTCGAGGATGACTACATCCTCATCACCCTTATGGTCGATGATAAGACACCACTGCCTCAGGTGATTGAGGTAGAGGAAAACGGCTCCGTCAAGAAGCTCCGCACCATCGGAGACAAGTGGAGCTACCTGCAGCGACACAAGTTTGCCGCCAACGCACAGCCCTACTACATCGCCATCGACCCTGCGGGCAATCCGCTGAGTCCTTCGTATGCCCACGACACCGATATCAGCAAGTATATCGACTTCCTCAAGGGCGGACTCAAGGAGTACGAGAAGCGTCAGAAGGAGCAAGCTAAGTAGTTAGCGCTACATAGCCACTATACGAAAGAGAGTCTCTGCCACATAGTTGGTAGAGACTCTCTACTTATATAGTAGGTCTAGAGCTTCATTTTACCTAGGTTAAGGTATTGACTGATGCCAAGATAGCCCCTACCTTTGCAGATAGAAATACCAATACAACGATTCAACGCAAATGAAAACTATCGGACTATACTTTGGCTCCTCTACGGGGCATGTCGAGGGCATCGCAGACAAGGTTGCCCAGCTACTAGGAATTGATGCAGCTCACGTGCACAACGTGGCTAGTGCTACGGCAGACTCCGTCCAGGAGTATGACCTCCTCATCCTCGGCTCCTCCACATGGGGCTACGGCGACCTCCAGGATGACTGGGAAGGCTTCCTACCCAAGCTAGCTAAGCAAGACCTCACGGGCAAGCAGTTTGCCGTCTTCGGCTGTGGTGACTCGAGTAGCTATCCAGATACCTTCTGCGACGCTATGGCAGAGATAGCTGAGCAGGTCAGCGCAGCTGGAGCCACACTCATCGGTCAGATTCCCGCAGAGGGCTATAGCTACGAGGCTACGCGCTGCGAGGTAGATGGTCAGCTCATCGGCTGCTGTCTAGACGAGGACAATGAGAGCGACGAGACAGATGACCGTCTCGACACCTGGGTACAAGCCATCCAGAAGGCGTAGCGTACGTACTAGGATAGCCGTTCATAAATTCTTTTTTTCTGTTAGTTAAGTGTGTATGTCGACCGAGTGGGTGATGCTGAGTGATAAGGTCTACGAGTTTCAGAAAGGAATTCGTCCGCTTTTTCTCTGCACCATAAGCAGAGAGATAGCCCCTCTTCTGACGAAGCGTCTAGAGCGATCAGGCATAGCCTACCATCTAGAGGAGATATCCAGTGTGTCGTCACGTGTCAATCTCTTCTTTGGCAAAGAGCTATGTATTGCAATCATCTCAGAGATGGTCAGAGGTCGCTCCTTGACGACGCTCTCACCAGAGGAAGACTTTATCCTCGGGACCCTACTCGGCTACGACACTTACCAGCAGTGCGAGCGCTACCAGCAGCGCAAGCAGCGCTCCACACAGATGGTCGCCAGCTAAGGAAAGTAAGTTTACAGCTTTACACAGTTAGTTGGTGTAGTAAGTCTAGAGCAGTATGAGTAAAGAGCTGTGCTCTAGTAGTGGGAGTAGCGCCTTATTGAGAGGGCGCTACTTTTGTTGTATCTGTCGCCAGCAGATAGTTCTTTCCTCCCGAGGGGGCAAAACGTCCTTTCCCAATGAGCAAAACGCTCCTCCCTTGGAACTCGAAAGTTCCTCCCTTGGAAAAATAAATTTCCAAGGAAGGAAAGTTTTTGGAAATCTTGCGAGAAGCGTTCAAACGCCTCGCAAGCAACTTTAAATAAAAGGTGGTAAAGGAGCGGGTAGACTAGAGCTCTTCTTGCGACGAGGGGGGCCCTTCAGCTGTAAGGAGGAGCAGCTCGACCGCTCTCGCTGAGCGATGGAGCCACCTAGGAGGTCTCCCCTCTCGGACTCTTGTCGAGGATTATTCGCTTGTCTCCACCTGCTCCTGTAGCGGGAGCACAATCCGGAAGGTGGTGCCGACCTGTAGCTCGGAGTGCTTGACGTAGATGCGCCCACGGAAGTATTGCTGTACGATGCGCCGCACGAGCGATAAGCCGAGCCCCCAGCCACGCTCCTTGGTCGTGAAGCCTGGTTTGAAAATCATCCGCTGCGTAGCGCGTGTCATACCACGACCAGTGTCGGTGATGTCTAGGTACAAGCTTCTGCCATGAGCCTGCGTGGTTATGGTAATCTGTCCCTTGCCGTCCATAGCGTCGACGCCATTCTTTACGATGTTCTCCACGACCCAACTCATGAGGTCGCTTGTGATGAGACAGTATAGCTCCTCAGGGGCTGGCTCGAAGCTTATCTGTACCTGCCTGGAGATGCGCCGTGAGAGGTACTGGACTGAGGAAGCAACCAGCCCATTGAGCTCTATGGGCGTGAGCTCGGGTAGGCTGCCGACCTTTTGGAAGCGGTGAGCAATCAGTTCGAGGCGATTGACATCTTGGCCTATGCTCTCGATGATTTCGGGGGGTAAGTCGTAACTCTTGAGCAATTCGGTCCACGCCATAAGCGAAGAGATGGGCGTGCCGAGCTGATGTGCGGTCTCCTTGCTGAGGCCGACCCAGATACGGTCCTGCTCCCAGTGCAGTAAACTGCGGATAGTGAGGACCAGGATGATGATGTAGAGGATGAAGATACCGGTCTGCAGATAAGGGAAGCGTAGTAGCCGTCTCAGATGACTACTATCACTGTAGTAGAGATACTGGTGTCCTGCAGAGCCTAGGTCTATCTCGATGGGTGCGTAGCCTGAGCGAAAGGCTGTGAGTCGTCTCTCCAGATAGGTCGAGTCTCTAGCTATCGCCTCGGGGTCGATGTTCTTGTGTCCCAAGATATTCCCCAGACTGTCTGTGAGGATGAGAGGTATGGTTGTATTGGACTCGAGGATTTGCAGGGCAAGGGCATTGAGCTGGGCATCGCTTTGGCTAGCGATACACTCGGTCGCCTCGGCCCAGGTCTGCATCTTCAGTCGCTCCTCGTCAGCCATACGTCGCACGAGTGGCTCCGAGAGAAGGAGCGGGAGGAGTGCCACGATGAGTGCTAGCACGACAAGTAGTACGTTGGTCGGGAGGGAGCTTAGGAATCGCCTTGGGGATGGCATGCGGGTGCTGTTCGGGTGGATCTGGTATGAAAGTCGGGAGCTTTTTGCCCTCGGTGCTAGGTGTGCCCAAGCAGATTCGGCGCAAAGCTGTATCTTTGTAACGGATATAACGCCCTTTTATTATCGTTTTGCCTGCACCTTAACCTATGTCTTCTACACAGCACACGCGCCAGCAGATAGTCCAGACGGCTCACGCACTCTTTGTCCAGCAGGGAGTCGAGGAGACTACTATGGTAGCTATCGCTCAGGCTGTGGGGTGCAGTCGACGCACGGTCTACACTTATTACAAGGACAAGCAGGCACTACTGATGGCGGTCATCGAGCGGGAGATTAGCTTGATGAGCCAGTCGCTGAGCAAGGTCCTAGACCACGCTGGGGACGCTGTCACCAAGCTGATGGTACTACTGGACAATCATCTGCAGCTAATCCAGAAGACGGTGCAGAGACAGGGGGAGCATAATGCAAACTTCTTTAGCGATACCTTTAGCATCGAGCGCTTGCGACTCAAGTATGACCAGAGTGAGTACGATATGCTCAAGCGTATCTTGCAGCAGGGGCAGGCGACGGGAGAGCTCTGGGTCGCTGATATCAATTCGACCGCTTACCTACTCCTCAAGAGCTTCAAGAGCCTGGAGGCTCCGTACATCAACCGCTACCATCATGAGTATGGCAAGGAGGACTACCTCCGTATCAAGGCTGCTATGGAGCAACTGCTCAGACAGGGGCTGACGAATCATGCAAAATACAAACCTACAACTAGATAAACCTATGAAACTACTTCAAGACAAAGTGGCACTCATCACGGGTGCAGCTCGTGGTATCGGCAAGGCGATTGCCACCAAGTATGCAGAGGCTGGATGCCATGTGGCTATCAGTGACCTCAAGGTGGCTGACGAGGCTAAGGATTACTACGCCCAACTAGCCAAGGAGTGCGGAGTCACGATACGTACCTATGAGAGCAATGCGGCAGACTTTGAGGCTGCCCATCAGCTTATTGACCAGATTGTGGCAGACTTTGGCAAGCTAGACGTTCTGGTCAACAATGCGGGCATCACACGTGACGGGCTACTCCTACGTATGAGCGAGCAGCAGTGGGATGCCGTAATCAATGTCAACTTGAAGTCTGCCTTCAATATGACCCACGCCGTAGCGCCTGTCATGATGAAGCAACGTCAGGGAAGTATCATCAATATGGCAAGCGTCGTCGGTGTATCTGGCAATGCGGGTCAGGTGAACTACTCGGCCTCTAAGGCTGGTATGATTGCCCTTGCCAAGAGTGTCGCCAAGGAGCTAGGCTCACGTGGTATCCGTGCCAACAGTATCGCCCCAGGCTTCATCGAGAGCGACATGACGGCTGTCCTCAGCGAGGAGGTACGCAAGGAGTGGGCTAAGCAAATCCCACTACGCCGTGGTGGCAAGCCTGAGGATGTGGCCAACGTGGCTCTCTTCCTCGCAAGCGACCTCTCCTCCTATATGACAGGACAGGTGCTCTCCTGCTGTGGAGGTATGAATATGTAATTATCCTCTGCCCTGGAGTGTGATGGCTGACCTACAGATTCTCTACGAGGACAATCATCTTCTCGTCGTCAATAAGCCGGCGGGGATGCTCGTACAGGGTGACAGCACGGGCGACACACCGCTCTCGGAGCTTGTCGAGCGCTATCTCATCGAGCGTTACGACAAGCCGGGACGAGCTTTCGTTGGGGTCACGCATCGTATCGACAGACCGACGTCGGGGGCTGTGCTTTTTGCCAAGACTTCAAAGGCTCTCGCCCGGCTAAACGCTATGTTTCAGCGACGAGAGATTCACAAGGTCTACCACGCCGTGGTCTGTGGCACTTTTCCGCAAAAGGCGGGCGAAGCAAAGGATTTGCTCTATCGCAATCGAAAGCAAAACAAGAGCTACGTCGTGACAGAGCAACACGCCGAGGCTAAGCGCGCTTGGCTCTCCTACGAGCGGCTCGCCGTGGGCGACCGCTACAGCCTGCTAGCAGTGACTCTGCACACAGGACGGCATCATCAGATACGCACGCAGCTGAGCCACATGGGCTACCCAATCAAAGGAGACCTCAAGTATGGCGCACCGCGTAGCAACAAGGATGGCGGCATCTCTCTACATGCACGTCTGCTCAGCTTCGAGCATCCTGTCTCTCACGAGCAGATTGAGGTCGTCGCACCCTATCCAGAGGATGACGCTATCTGGGCATTGCTGAGCAGTCAGCAGTAAGTCTCAGAGGTCGGTGCTACCCAGCTAAAGTCTCCTAGGACACAACAACAGAGGGCTCTATCGCTAAACTTAGCGATGGAGTCCTCTACTTTTCTATCTGACCTCTCCCCCACCTCAGTACTCAGTGCCGAGAGGTCGCAGAGGCTGTCTCCTCTGGGAAGCTTGCCAGCCTATTTATCTCTACCGTTGTCGCACCAAGGACGACCACAGCACTCTCCTCTATAGATACAAAAATAGAGTGGCACTAGCCACTCTATCCTGCGTTTAACTATTTAGAGCGGAAGACGGGGCTCAAACCCGCGACCCTCAGCTTGGAAGGCTGATGCTCTATCAACTGAGCTACTTCCGCATATCGTAGCACTTGACCGCTACTCAGTGGTACTAAGCGACCACAACTATCATACTAAGGAGGAGCAAGTGCCCATCACTATGTCACAACGACTCTACGTTATAACCTAACGGGCTATCCATCCTCAGACGAACCGTGGGCAGTGATGGATTCGAACCACCGTAGGCTTACGCCAGCTGAGTTACAGTCA
>UQBE01000044.1 GCA_900539155.1 uncultured Porphyromonas sp. | reverse complement strand
AATAAAAAATATCCACGTGGAGATTTGAGATTTCCCACGTGGATATTCGAGAAAGAAGGGTAATTAGAGATTAGAGATTAGAGGGGATGGGTGACACATTGTGAGACTGTTGACTTGCAACAGTCTCTACACGGGGAGGGTTGGCAGCTCTCTCCCAGTCAGCATCGTGGGGCTTAGCGCTTCTTGAGAATGCTATTGATGACACGGCAAGTGCAGATGAGCTTGCCGCTCTGTGTGGAGTAGATGTCTACGTTCCAGACGTGGGTGCTACGTCCCTTGTGGAGTATCGTGGCGACGCCGCGCACGGTGTCTCCGACGACTGTCGAGGAGACGTGGTAGCCACTCACCTGCATGCCGACCTGTATCTCGCCTTCGTTGGCGATAGCTACCGAACCTAGCCCCGCGAGGGTCTCGGCAAAGGCTAGCGAAGCTCCTCCATGCAGTACGCCCATAGGTTGTCTCGTGCGACTATCCACGGGCATCGTGCCCGTGACATAGCCACGAGCTATCTCCGTGCAGCGCATACCGAGCGTACCCATGAGCGTGTTCGGCATGATGGCGTTGGCGTCCTCTGGGTCAAAGGGTACGCCGTCGTAGCGTAGCTTGACCTGCTTGGTAATCATATGGGCCAAGCCCGCAGCATCGCAAGAGGTGGTGATGTAGTCGGCGCAGCTCTTGAGTGGCTCGGGAGCGTTTGCCATGGCTACGCCTAACCCAGCACGCTGCACCATAGCGACATCCTCTAGGGTGGTGCCGACGGCGATGATGTTTTGCTGGTTAAGGTCTAGGCGGTCGAGGATGAAGTCGAGCGCACCGCGCAGGCTGACGCCAGAAGCGACGATTGATAGTTCATTCATCGGCTCATCGTAGAGGGTGGCGGTCAAGCCTTGTGCTGCGTTGAGCTGGTCGCTTAGCTTCGCTAGGCGATCTTGTCTGGCTAAGATGATAGCTCTAAAGATTGGCTCGGCGGGAGCTTTGAAGGGGGCATCCGCCGTCTCGGTCAGGTCAAGGATGGGCATTGCCCAGAGTTTGGCGAGCTGGAGGATGCGTGGCTGGTGGATCTTGGTCGTATAGATAGCTTTCTCGCCAATGAGAGCTAGTGTGTAGTCGCTATCGACCAATGCGTAGAGATGCGTGAGCTGCTCAGCACGAAGTGGACGAGAGGCTAGCTCACGACCCGTGCGACAGTTGTGAACTCGTGCGCCTAGGTGTGAAATAATGTATCCACTATTGCGTGGTAGTTGTAGTTGCTCGGAGAGATTTAAGAGGCTCGTCATAGGAGCCTCGCTGGCAATTGCCACACGCAGGGCGTACTCCTCCTGCACCTCTAGGAGGGCTTCGCGATCCTCTAGTGATATCTGCCCATTGCTACCGAGCAGACAGTCGCGATCTTTGATGGCGAGGAACTTATAGCCACCACTCTTTGCTTGATTCTTCATATGACTCCTTATTATAATGCGGACCAGTTGAACTGTACCCCGATGCGCCCGCTGTAGGGCTGCGACATGTCGTAAGCACCTAGTCCGTAGTGCTGACTGTCGAAGGTGGCAAAGAGCGTCCACATCTTGGTCAAGCGGTACTGCGCCGTCACCTCAGCAGTCAGTCTCGTGAGCGACCCTCTAGCAGCGCCTTCGCGAAGTCCGGTCTCGGGAGCCTGGGCGGGGTGAAGTATCTTGGGCGAGAGGCTGGTGTCGTAGTAGACCACCCCACGAAGGTCTAGACGCTGCGTAGGACGGACGGCTAGCTTCGCATAGCCCTGGAAGTAAGGCTTGGGGACACGGAAGGTGTAGTTGGCTAGACGGTTAAACTGCGCTCCGAGGCTTAGTTCACACACCTGTGCGATGACGGTAGAGAGGTCTAGACCAGCGTAGAAGATATCGAGCTTCGTGTTCTCGTTGCGCTGCGACTGTAGCCATGAGCCGTAAAGCTCCTCGCCAGCGTAGTAGGGTAGGAGGTTGAAGCCGTAAGTGCGGGCGTAGTGATCGTATCCGCCGTACAGCTCGTAAGTGCCTGAGCCGAGCTGTAGCTTGACTCCTGTGCGAGAGGCGAGCTGCTGACGCTCAGGTCTAGGCAGTGCGTTGAGCATGATGCCTGGTATGCGGGCTAGATAGTCAAAGGGGTTGACATCTTGTAGCCCGCCTGACGCCTGCAGGTACCACTCCCAGCGTCTCTGATCAGAGAGCGACAGACGAATCTCTGGGTAGACCAGCACCTCTTGGTTGGCAAAGTCCACGCCCACACCGCCTGAGAAGTCTAGGTCGGCAAAGTTGACGAAACCACGATAGCGGAACTGCGGGTGCGCCCCTAGGAGGAAGAGCTGGGACGGCTGGCTCGTGCGGATACGCATATCGGCACTCAGTCCGAGAGACCAGTCGTCAGAGAGCTGCACAGCGGTAGCTCCATCGGCGTCTATCACGTGAATGTGCTCCCTTGCAATGAGATCCCATTGTGCTGGGCTGGGTAGTGAGTGGGATAGGAAGGCGTAGCGTGCGCCAAGGTCAAAAGACCAGTTCTGCGCCTGGAGGTTGTCTATACGTCCCGTCAGACTGTACTCGCGCAGTGCATCTTGCCAGCGAGTGCGGTCCAGTAGGGGTATCTCGTTCATCTGCATCCTCTGCTGCGTAGGCGTATGCGCAAAGATGTGGCTGCGGATGCCACCCTGGAGCTTGACCATACTCTCTCTCCAGTGGTAGCTGTAGCCTAGGACGCCCTCTGTAGCGTGGCGGTACATATTGGTTTGGTCGGGGACTTCCTTGAGGTAGTGATAGTCCGCATCGGACACATCAATCGGACCATGCACAGAGCGGTTGGGTCCGTTCTTACTGAGCGTGAAAAGCTCCGACCGATGTGTCAAATCGAGGGAAAGGACGTTGTGTTTGTTTCCGAACTGCCACTGTCCCGCTAGGTCGCCACCGAAAGCTGGTGCATAGCCACCGAAGAGACGAGCCATGATGCCCTTGTACGGCTGAGGCACCTCACGGGCAAAGCCCGACAGCTGAGGCGTCGGTGCTGGCGAGAGGGTCGGCGTGAAGTCTCTCGTGGAGCGAGGCGTAGCTGGATTGTAGCGCTCTATCTGAGGCTTCGTCAGAGGTATAGGGGTAAAGATAGGATTGGTGTCATCGATCTGTCTCACCTTGTCGCTCACCACGGTAACCTCGCGGCTGATCGTGTCACGCTCGGCCACTGTTTTGGTGTTTTGAGCTAAAGCTGGGAGTAGTGTGCTGAGCAGGATTAGGAGGAGACTATATAGTCGTTTCATCGTTTGTAGACTTAATCGTTGGAATAGTAGGGTAGAGAGATATTAGCGAGCGGTGCTCTGGCGAAGCTGTGCGAGCTTCTCCGTAGCACGCTGACGTATCGGCGAGGTCTCGTCGGTGTAGTTCTTGAGCAGGCTCTCGAGGTATAGTCTTGCCGTGTCGGGGTCTCCCTTGGCGAGGTACCAGTCGGAGAGCGTTATGATGGTCTCGGCTGAGAGCTCAGGGTCTGGGTAGGCGTCGTTGACCAACTTGTCGAGTAGCTGCTTCGCGTAGCTCTGCTGGATCTTGTTGGAGACGTAGTATTGCGCCAATAGGAGCGTGCCCTGGGTGCCAGCGTAAGTCTCTATGCGGGCGACAAGTGGCTTCAGTAGCGACTCGATCTGGTTGCCTCGACCAGTCTTCACGTAGCTAGTCGCTAGGCGACAAGTCAGGAGGTCTAGTTGCTCTTGGCTCCACCCCTTAGACTTGTCTAGCTGTGGGGTTACGACCTTGATGACCCACTCATACTGTCCCGCTTGGAGCGCGCTCTCGGTGGCCGAGAGTAGTGTCGTCTGGTAGTTCGCAGGCTCTAGCGGTAGTGTGAGTAGCTCCTGCTGCAAGGGCAATGCCTGCGCATAAGCTCGCTGATGAACGTGCATGGCAGACATCTTCTGAAGCAAACCGATGTGTAGCTCCTGCGACAATTGCTTGCGGCTGGGGTAGATGCGCTCATAGAGTGCTAGAGCGTCCGCCTCCTTACCAGCTCGCTCGTAGATATCGGCCAGGTAGTAGTGCGCTAAGAGCGAGGAAGCTCCCTGTGGCTTCAGAGCTAGATACTCCTTGAGCAGACGCTCTGCTTGTGGCTGTCGCGACTGGTAAACTCGCTCAGCTGTCTCGAAGGAGATGCTCATAGCTTCGCTCTCGTTGATGGCGTAGCTGCCGCCAATGCTATTCGCATACTGGACAAACTCTGTGGAGCGTCCCTCCTCGATGTAGATACTCTTGAGTGCTTCGTAAGCTTGCTTTGCTTCGCCACTTTGTGGCGCTTCGGCTAGGAGTGCTTTGTACGTCTCGATAGCTCGGCTCGTCTCATTCCTGTTATAATATAGTAGTGCCAACTGTAGGGCAGCCTTGCGTCCATACTCACTCTGCGGGTACTCCTGCGCCAGGCGTGTGAAAGTTCCGATAGCCTCCGTATGCTGTCCCGACAGCTCCATAGCGCGTCCCTGATCGTACATAGCACGAGGCTTGTAAAGACTGTTTGGGTGGCGAGCGACTAACTTATCGAGGGCAGCTATCTGCGCCTTGTAATCCTTCTTGAGTCCCTCTATGTCGGACAACATATAGAGCGCATAGACCTGATTGTCCGGAGCAATCCTATAAGCCTCTTCATAGTAGCGTACGGCAGGCGTGTAGTGCCCCTGCATGTAGTGTGCGTCACCTAGACGGGCGTGGACATCAGCTTGTAGCGTGTTGTCGAGCGTACCCTCTTGGAGTAGTATGGAGAGCGTCTGCGTGGCAGCACTGTACTGCTTCAGCTTGATCTGACTGTAGCCTAGTAGGTAGCGAGCTATCTGTAGCTGCTGGCTAGAGGCTGTGCGCTTATTGAGGATAGCCGTGAGGGCTTGTGATGCTTGCTTGTAGGCTCCTCGCTGAGAGAGGAGCTGCGCCCCTAGTAGCTCAGCCTCGGTCTGGTGAGCAGACTTTATGGTAAGCTGCTGCGCCTGCTTGTTGTAGCGCTGGGCTAGAGCTAAGTCTCCGGCTTGCTGTGCCTGCTGTGTGAGCTGATTGAGCAGATAGCACTGCGCCTCTACAATTACGGGCGAAGGTCTCTGGATACGCCCTATCGAGGCTAGACTAGTCAGGTAATCGGGGCTGCGGTAGTAGCTCTCGATGAGAAAGTACTCCATAGCCTCGCGGTGTGCCGACTGGGCGAATGTATTGAGAAACTCCTCGCAGAGCCTCACCTCCTGACCAAAGGAGCCGCTCGCCTTACTGCGCATGAGCAAGACCTGCTCATACATGGCAGCCTCACGGATCGTGGGTGCTACGGCTCTATCTGCCGCCACCTGATAGGAGGCAAGGGCTTCGGAGTAAAGCCCCATATCTCTACGAGCACGAGCAAGGTAAAGGTTGGCGACTCCGCTCGTCTCCGCATCACCACGGGTCGCTAGGAGTAGATGCGGGATCGCTTGCTCCGTGCGCTCCGTCTCCATATAGGCAGCCGCCAGGATGAGTTGGTCTTCGGGGGTTAGGGCATTAGCCTTTTGCTCTGCTAATGGGGCCAGACGTTCGATAGCTTTGCTGGGCTCCTCGAGACGATACCAAGCATTTGCCTCTAGAATCTGACTCTCCGTGCGCTGCTCCTCCGAGAGACGTGATGTAGCGAGTGCCTCTGTGTGCGTGAGCACCGACTGGTAGTTTTGCCGATACAGGGCTATTCGTGCTAGCCCAAGGCGAGCGTCATACTGCAAGTCTCCCTGGTTTTGTATCGGGAGAAGCGTGCGCTCAGCCTTGTCCAAGTTGTTTTGCGCGATGTATAGCTGCGCCAGATAGAGCCTAGCCACATCGCCCCAGTAGTTATCATCAGCAGCGGTCATCTCAAAGAGCTGCTCCACCTGCTCTACTGAGCGACCAGACAGTAGGAGTGCGTAGGCCATCTTGACCTGCCACTCGCTGCGCTCTTCACGTGTCAAGGTCCGCTCGCGTACCTGCTCTAACGAATGACGGGCACGGTTGTACTCCTTATTATATAGGTAGTGTGTAGCACGAGCTATTCGGGCTACTTGCGCCTGACGGGAGATGGGGTCGGTAGTGATATACTCCTCGAGCTCGGTGGCAGCACTCGGACGACCCAGCAGATGCGCTCCGTATGTGGCAAACCACCCTTCCGCCTTGCTCAGTCGTTGCGCTGAGGAGAGCAGCGTCGTGGTACGTAGGGGTGAGCCCGCTGCGAGTGTCACCTCGATGGCGTGCTGCTCCGTGGGGATGCTAAAGGTCTCTTGAGCCTGTAATTGATATGCTAGAGGCAAGTTGCCACAGAGCAACAGCGTGTATAGGTATCCTTTGTAATTCATCGATAATAGTCATACTTAAGTGGGCGATCCGCTCTGGATGCGCTCCATCGATTCCTACGCAAATCTACTGAAATAACTCTGGAGCGCAAAATTATCTCCCCAGAAGCAATGGCAAATCTCTTCAGACGGATGGGACATCTCTTCTTGAAGAGTGATTTCACTTCTCCTGAAAGCAACACAGCGATTTGCCTTTATGCAACAGTCTCTTATTGCCTTGCTTGACCGCTGAAAAGGAACTCTAGGATGATGAGTGAGAGCCTTTGTTGAGATAAATATTTGTGTCCGCTCTATTGTGCTGTATATCTAGGTATTAAAGGACGATTTGGCGGGGTAGTGGAGCATTTCTTCAAGAAATTTTGTGAAAAGTGCTTGCAGTTTCCAAAATTTGTTGTACCTTTGCAACTGCAAACGAGAAGGAGAAGCTCTCCCGCTCTAGGGAATCCTCTCGTAATTTCGTTTGAAGTTTTAAGGGTTTAGTTTTCATCGGCCGCGTAGCTCAACTGAATAGAGCATTTGACTACGGATCAAAAGGTTGCAGGTTTGAATCCTGCCGCGGTCACAAAGAGAGCCGTCAACAATCTGTTGACGGCTCTCTTTGCATTTATTGGGTGTAGTGTACTACTTGGAGGCTTTGAGGAGTATCGTGATAGCGCGCTCGATGAGCGCATCTTGTTGCTGCGCCGTCGCCTCGTCTGTCTGCTCTTGGATGATGTGTGGCTCGATCCCCCCCTCGATGCTCTGCTGCTGAGCGTCGTACATACGCGAGGAGGAGTAGCGTAGCCACCAGCCGTTGGGCAGTTCGCTACTACGAGGCAAGCCGCCACCGCCACCTGTGCGGTCACCCATGAAGAGGACATGGCGGGTTGTCCCCTTGACATAAGCAACGAGCGAGTTTGCTGCGCTGTAAGTGCCACGATCCACGAGGATCACCGTGGGGCGCTGCCAACTGATGGGAGCACGAGCGAGCTTGATCTCTTTGAGCGGACCGAAGTCTTGATGCCCAGGGCCAGTCTTCGTACTCATATAGCCGACGACCGTGTCGGAGGGGATCAAGACGCTAGCCAGACGATCCGCATTGCTCAGCAGTCCACCACCATTGCTACGCATATCGATGATTAGACCACGACAGTGCGCCAGCCGTGTGAGGACAGCCTGTAGATGAGCCAAGGAGATGGTCGAGGAGAAAGAGGGGATCACCATATAGCCGATCGAGTCAGCAGCGTGTCCATTGTAGGTGATAGGCGTATAGTAGATAGAGCCAGCACGACGCGCGTGAGGTCGCAGGTAAAGGTTGCGTATGCGACTATCGAGGCAATGTCTAGAACCCTCATAAATGTTCCACCCCCCTACATCAAAAGGTGCGAAGAGGTTTACATGCCCATCCTTGAGGTGACGCATCAGCTCTACCATCAGGTCGAAGAACTCATCCTCCGACTGGCACTGCTGTACCAGCGGCGTGTAGATGCGCTTGAGGTCGCTCCAGGTCGTGTCTCCTGTGGCGGGGAGCTTGTCGTCAAAGAAGCAGTACCCCTCGTCCAGGATCGTCCAGAGTGCCGTAAAGTTCGTCTGATAGTCTCGTGTGTATCCCTGCTCCTTTGGCTCTGGTGTGCAGGCTAGCAGTAGGGGTAGGAGTAGCAGGCCGACCAGCCCGCTATGTAGTCTCGTTAGATTCATAAGCTGATGGCAGTCGTGTGGTTGGCATTATGTACCTCTTGGTAGCCTCTGAAGGGGCGGAAGTAAGTGGCTAAACCCACTCCTAGAGAGTGTCCCGAGAAGCCTCGATAGATGGAGTGGATGCGTCTGGCCGAGTCGGTGTAGTCGTAGCTCATGCGTAGCGTCATGATGCGCCATATAGGTATGTCGAGAGACACACCTATCTGGTAGTAGTGTCGCCGACCGAAGGTGTGCAGAGCAAAGTGGTTGATAATCTTGTCGTAGTAGTAAGCCTGCAGGTAAGACTCATTATAATAAGGTGCGAAGCCTAGACCCACCAGTGCCGAAGTCATCTGCAGGCGCAGGTCAGCGACGAACCACCCGATGCGTAGTCGGTAGGCTGCCAAGGCTTGTGCCGTTAGGTCGCCATTGAGCTGCTGATCGGCTGGGTTGTTTTGGTTGCGCCCATTGTAAGAGGTAGCTCCCTCGACCAGGACGCCAGGACCTACGCCTACGACCATACCAAAGGGCAGACGCCACTGATGCACGAAGCTCCACTTCGTGTCGAAAGCAAGGTGACGCGTGGCACCTGTGCGTGCCGGGTTGAGGAGCTGCGCATAGGCTAGCTGCGTGCTCTGCAGGACGAGCCACTCGGGGTGCGACTGCGTGAGCGGCGCCTCTGAGGAGAAGCGGTAACCCAGCGACTGCCCACGGTAGTAGAGCGGTGAGAGGTACTCATTATATAACTTGTTCCACCCGAAGCGAAACTCATGCGATAGGTAGAGCAACCGGTAGGGTGTAGCAGCCGTCGTGGTAGTTGTGGTGGTTGTAGTAGTCGTGGTAGTAGTTGTGGCAGTCGTATCTGCCTCCTGAGCAGAGAGCGAAAGGCTTGTACCCATTAGGGATAGCCCCACGCAAAGGGCTAGCAGTATCTGTCGTAATCTTTGTCTCATAGCTCGTGTCGCTTAGCTCATTCGTCGGTTAGCTCTTCCTCCGCCGCCTCCGTCTCGTCAGTTACGGACTCAACCTTTTCAAAGCTGTCGATAGGTAGTGCCGTGATCCGCTTGCCACGTGCGGAGATCTTCTTGAGCGGCTCGTACTCAGTCACGGCGATATCGATCGTTGCCGCCTTCTTGCGTCCTTGCGGCTTCGTGACTAGAGTAAACTGCGCCTCAGCCTCGTCGGTCAGAGCCAGAAGCTGCTCCTCGGGCTCTACGATAGCTTGTGGCTTCTTCCTATCTGGCATAGAGACACGCTTGATGTAGGTAACCCCCTCCGGTGTGGTGTAGATGACGCTCCAGACCTTGTCGGGGTCATACTTCTCGATAACCTTGGGCGACTCGGCAAAGTGGTTGCTCTCGCCAAAGTCGGTCGTGTAGACCTGCTCCGAAGGCAGAATGACGAGGATGCGGTCGCTCGACTCAAACTCGCCCAGGTAGTCTCCCTGATTGTTGTAATTGATGCGGTTCACATCAGGGTCAAACCACACCTTGCGCCCTCCGAGGGTCGAGCCGCCCTGCTCCTTCAGGGATATGCGCTCGATTGGAGCGCGCGTCACAATGTTGCCCTTGGCGGTGCGTCCCTTGATCGCAATGTCTGCAAAGTCTTTGTCAAAGAAAAGGATGCGTCGCGAGGTGCCTCCGCGGAGCAGTTTGATCGTCACGCTTTCCGCCTCTCCGTTGGGATTGGCTGAGAAGTAGAGCACCTTGCTCCCTGGAGTCCCCATCGTCAAGTCGTACTCACGGTCACGCACACTGGCTGATACGTGAAAGCGCTTGATAAACGAAGTCTTCGTCTTGCCATCCAGATAGATTGCGTTGTAGATCGTGCGCTTGTCGCCGCGCACATACTTATTAATATGTAGGACACGCTCCTTGCCGAGGAACTTCTTCTCCTCAATCTTCGTAATCGTATAGGTGCCGTCACGGAAGAAGACGATCATATCATCTATCTCGCTACAGTCACACACGTACTCGCCGCCCTTGATGCCAGTCCCAGCGAAGCCCATCTTGCGATCTATGTAGAGCTTGAGGTTCTCCTCGACCACCTTCGTAGCCTCGATCGTTCCGAAGTGCCCGATCTGTGTGCGCCGCTCCCAGCCAGCGCCATACTCCTCTAGGAGCGAGCTGTAGTAGTGTATTGTGTAGTCGGTGATATGGTCTAGGTGGTGCTGTATCTGCGCCATCTCCTCGGTGAGGCGTAGGATGAGCTGCTCGTTTTTCTCTAGGTTAAACTTCAGGATCCGCGCCATTTTGATCTCTAGGAGGCGTGCTAAGTCATCGTCCGTGATGGGCCTTAGCAGGGAGTCGCCCACAATAGGCTCTAGAGCCTTGCGAATGACATCCAGAGCGGTCTGCTGATCAGGAGCCTCCTCAAAGGGACGTAACTTATAGATACGATGCTCGATGAAGAGCCGCTCTAGCGAAGCTCCCATATACTCCTCCTGACGGTCGTGTAGCTGTAGACGCAGATCCTCCTGCAGCAGGCCACGCGTATGCTCCACCGAGTGACGTAGCAGGTCGCTCACACCGAGGAAGCGAGGCTTGTCGTCCTCGATGACGCACGCATTGGGCGAGATAGAGACCTCACAATCGGTGAAGGCGTAGAGTCCGTCGATTGTCTTATCGGCCGAGACCCCTACGGGTAGGTAGATGCGTATGTCGGCCGTTTCGGCAGTCATATCATCTATGCGCTTGATCTTGATCAGCCCCTTGTCGTTGGCCTTGAGGATTGAGTCAATGAGCGTCGATGTGGTCTTGCCAAAGGGTAGGTCACGCACACTCAGCACACGATCCTCGATACGCTCGATGCGTGCACGGCTCTTGACCTGTCCCCCACGCTTACCATCGTTGTAGCGATCCACGTCGATGATACCTCCCGTGGGGAAGTCTGGGTAGAGGGTAAAAGGCTCACCACGCAGGTAAGCGCAGGCCGCCTCAATCAGCTCCTTGGGGTTGTGCGGAAGTATCTTGCAGGAGAGACCCACGGCGATGCCCTCGGCACCTTGCGCTAGCAGTAGAGGGAAGCGGGCGGGCAGGTAAACCGGCTCGCGCGACTTACCGTCGTAGCTCTTCATCCAGGGCGTAATCTTGTCTCCAAAGAGTATCTCGAGGGCGAAGTTAGAGAGCTTAGCCTCGATGTATCGCCCAGCAGCCGCCTCGTCGCCCGTGAGTATGTTACCCCAGTTACCCTGCGTGTCGATGAGATAGCCCTTCTGACCGAGCTGTACCAAAGCATCATTGATTGAGGCGTCACCGTGTGGGTGGTAAGCCATCGTAGCGCCGACGATTTTGGCCACCTTGTGGAGGGTGCCGTTTTCCATCAGGTGCATCGTGTAGAGCACCCGTCGCTGTACTGGCTTGAGCCCGTCCTCGATGTGTGGCACCGCACGCTCTAGGATTACGTACGATGCGTAGTCGAGGAACCAGTGCCGGTACATCCCGCCGAGGGTGTGCAGGCGTCCATCGCCCTCCTCCTCTTCGGGAGCTACGTAGCTCTCGTCGCTCGGGTCGGCGCTGGTCGATGTCGTCTCCGCTCCCGTCGGAGTGGTCTCCTCCATCTCCTGGGCTTGTTCTTGCTCTATGTCGTGATTGTCTTGTTCCATATAAGTTCGGTATCCGTTCGGCTGGTGCCGTTACGAAGGTACAACATTTCTGCCAAAGGCAATCAATCTACCCTCCTCGCAATGGCGCGCTTTGGAATAGGAAACACGTGCGTCCGACTATAGCCACCTCTCTAATCTCTAACTTCTAGTGCCTAATCTCTAGTTGCGGGGTAAAACGTGGAGCCGTGTGTTTCTATTTTGTACCTTTGCGACTAGATTATCTCAACCAATCTGGTATAGACATGAAGAAACTCTTACTGATATCCAACTCCGCATCTCAGGGGCAGCCCTATCTGGGCTACGCTGCCGAGGAAATCGGTCGCTTCCTAGGTCCCGTGGCTCAGGATGTACTCTTTATCCCTTATGCCGCTATCACCTATAGCTGGGATGAGTATGTAGCTAAGGTTAATAATGCACTGGGTGGCGTTGGCGTCAACGTCACGGGTCTGCATACCTACGATAAGCCGCTACAAGCTATCGCCTCTGCACAGGCTATCATGGTGGGTGGCGGCAATACATGGGCACTCCTCAAGCAACTACAAGATATGGGTGCTATGAAGCTCATCCGTGAGCGTGTCCTCGAGGACGGCATCCCCTACGTGGGCTGGAGCGCTGGCTCTAACCTCGCCTGCCCGACGATTATGACGACAAACGATATGCCTATCTGCAATCCTGATACGACGCAGGCGCTGGGGCTTATCTCCTTCCAGATCAACCCGCACTACCTCGATGCACATCCTGAGGGACATGGCGGTGAGACGCGTGAGCAGCGTATTCGTGAGTTTGTCAAGTACAATCCCAACTGTGACGTTCTAGGTCTGCGAGAGGGGAGTATGCTCCATATCACGGGTGACAAGATCACGCTGTGGGGAGAGCGTCCGGCTCGCCTCTTTAACTATCCCACCTTCTACGACAATCCGCTAGAGATAGAGCCTGGAGTCCTCGAGTATAGCGAGAAAAAGTAGCTTACGAAATCTGAAGTGATGAAGGATATCCCAAGCTTTACCATAGATCACGAGCGTCTCAAGCGTGGTGTCTATGTCTCTCGTCGTGACCTCGTGGGTGATCAGGTTGTGACCACCTTCGACATACGTATGAAGGCACCTAATCGTGAGCCAGTCCTCGACCTGAGTGCTCTGCATACGATAGAGCATCTCGTAGCGACCTATCTGCGCAATGATCCCGAGTGGGGGAGTCGTATCATCTACTGGGGACCGATGGGTTGTTTGACGGGCAACTACCTGATTATAGTCGGAGACCTTAACCCGCTAGATATCGCAGACCTGCTCCGTCGTGCCTTTGACTTTGTAGCGCACTATGAGGGTGCCGTGCCTGGCGTGGCACCTCGTGACTGTGGCAACTACAAGCTGCACAACCTAGAGCTGGCACGTGAGGAGTCACGACGCTATCTAGAGGAGGTGCTAGAGCATCTAGATGACTCAAATACGCACTATCCTCAATAACAGAAGAGGGGGTACGCTCGTCCCATAGAGTGGCACCCCCTACACACACTTAACAAGTAACGATCGAATGAAACCTACACTAGTCATTATGGCTGCTGGCATGGGCAGTCGCTATGGCGGACTCAAGCAGCTAGACAAGTTGGGACCAGCGGGCGAGAGTATTATGGACTACTCCGTCTTTGATGCGATCCGAGCAGGCTTTGGCAAGGTAGTCTTTGTCATACGTCACGCCTTTGCCGAGCAATTCAAAGAGCAGGTGCTACAGAAGTATCAGAAGGCTGTCGACACGGCTGTCGTCTATCAGGAGATAGACTCTCTGCCCGAGGGCTTTACCGCTCCTGCTGAGCGCACCAAGCCGTGGGGTACGAATCACGCCTTGATGATGGCGGCACCTGAGATCGATGGCCCTTTTGCGGTGATCAATGCTGACGACTTCTACGGTCGTGAGGCTTTTCAGACGATGAGTGACTACCTCTCTCAGCTACCCGTAGATAGTCGTGGTGCTTACTGTATGGTCGCTTACGACATCGAGAGCACGCTCACGGCTGAGGGTAGTGTGAGCCGTGGCGTATGTAAGGCTTCGCCCGAGGGCTACCTCATGCACATCACCGAGCATAAGAACATTCACGAGAACGAGAATCACGAGATAGTCAGTATGCACGACGGCAAGAAGCTCTCCATAGCTCGTGGTACACTCGTATCGATGAATCTCTGGGGCTTTACGCCAGACTACTTGGAGCACTCGGAGAGGCTCTTCGCAGACTTCCTCAAGGAGCATGGCAACGAGCCTACGTCTGAGTTCTTTATCCCGACAGTCGTCGACACGCTGATCCGTCAGGGACTAGCGCAGGTGCAGGTCTTGAGCACCGATGCCCGCTGGTTTGGCGCGACCTACGCCTCTGACCGTGATATGGTCATAGAGCATCTGGCGAAGCTGACCGACGCGGGAGAGTATCCCTCACCTCTACTCTAGGGTAGGCTCTCCCTTTACTTATGAATCATTTTGAAATCGAACAATCGAATATGAACAATTGCAAACTACTAGTTGCTGCTCTATGTGCGGCATCTATTACGTTCTCTGCTTGTAACAAGAAGCAGGGAAATCAGACCAACGAGGAGATCGTTCCAGCTATCAATCTAGCTGATATGGACACCCTCGTGCGTCCACAGGATGACTTCTACCACTATGTCAATGGTGGCTGGATCAAGGCTAACCCACTGAAGCCGGCTTACAGTCGCTTCGGGACCTTTGACGTGCTACGTGATCGCTCACTTGAGCAGATCCACGGCATCGTTGATGAGCTAGCTCAGGGTAACTACAAGGCTGGTACCAATGAGTATCGCGTCTCTGTACTATACAAGCAGGCTATAGACAGTGTCAAGCGCAACGAGCTAGGCGCTCAGCCTATCCTAGACGAGCTCAAGGCTATCGAGGCGATTGACTCTAGGGAGGCACTCGTAGACTTCGCAGCTCAGCAGGACAACAAGGGAGATGCTACCTTCTTCGGCACCTACGTCATGGCCGATGCTGAGAATAGCGATATGAACATCTTCAACCTCAATCAGACCGGTCTGGCTCTGGGCAACAAGGAGTACTACACAGACCCAAAGAATGCAGATATCATCAAGGCATACAACCAGTACATCGAGCGCATCGCTCAGCTCGCTGGCTACTCTGCCGAGGATGCGCAGCGCATTGCGAAAAACAATATCGCTATCAGCAACGTACTCGCTGATATGTGCTACTCTCAGACACAGCTTCGTGATGTAGCTCGCAACTTCAACAAGGTTGAGGTTAAGAAGTTTGTCGCTGACAACCCTGGCTTCGACTGGGCACGCTACATCGAGGGGCGCAAGCTTCAGACTCTAGAGTCTTGGAATGCTGGTCAGCTAGACTTCTTCAAGAAGTTTAGCCAGTGGTTCCCCACGGCAGACCTACAGGCACTCAAGGACTATGTCCTAGCACAGACCATCGACGGCTATGCTAGCTATCTCTCGGATGACTTTGTACAGGCTAGCTTCGACTTCTACTCCACGACACTCTCAGGTGTCAAGGAGATGCACCCACGCTGGCGTCGTGCTGTCAACCTCCTCAATGGCACGCTCGGTGAGGCACTCGGCGAGGTCTATGTCAAGAAGTACTTCCCCGCAGAGGCTAAGGAGCGTATGGAGACGATGATCAGCAACCTACAGGCTGCACTCAAGGATCGTATCTCTCAGCTCGAGTGGATGTCTGACGATACGAAGCAGAAGGCTATCGAGAAGCTCTCTAACTTCACCGTCAAGATCGGTTACCCTGACAAGTGGAAGGACTACTCTAAGCTCAATATCTCAGAGGACAAGAGCTTTGTCGAGAACCTCCGCTGCGCTATCCAGTTCGAGCACGACTTCAATATGTCTGAGCTGGGTCAGCCAGTCGATCGCTCTCGCTGGCTCATGAATCCTCAGGACGTCAACGCTTACTACATGCCTACGACGAATGAGATCTGCTTCCCCGCTGGTATCCTACAGCCTCCGTTCTTCAACATCAACGCTGATGACGCGGTCAATTATGGTGCTATCGGTGTGGTCATCGGTCATGAGATGACGCACGGATTTGACGATCAGGGTAGTGCCTTTGACGCTGTCGGTAATATGAACAACTGGTGGACTGACGCTGACAAGAAGAACTTCAAGACCTCTACAGAGCGTCTCGCTCAGCAGTTCAGCCAGATTAAGATCAATGACAACCTCAACGCTGACGGTCATCTAACGCTCGGTGAGAATATCGCTGACCAGGGCGGTCTCCTTGTCTCTTACCTAGCACTCCAGAAGCAACTCGAGGGCAAGACGGTCGAGAAGATTGACGGCTTCACACCAGCACAGCGCTTCTTCATCGGTTACGCTCGTGTATGGGGACAGAACATCACTCCCGAGGAGGAGGTACGTCTGACGAAGATCGATCCACACAGCTTGGGCATCAACCGTGTTAATCAGGCACTGAAGAACATTGATGCCTTCTATGAGGCATTCAACGTCCAGCCTGGTGACCCCATGTACATTGCTCCTGAGGAGCGTGTCGTGGTCTGGTAATCTAGACTCTATATCAACATATCAACGTAAAGCGACGCTCTCGTAGAGACAGTAGACTCTATGGGAGCGTCGCTTCCTTTTCTATTTGAGATGACCAGCTCCATCTTCCTAGACTTCCGTAGGTTCGTGCTATTCTGTCTGCTCTTAGGCAGTGGCTACTGCTTGGTGGCGCAGCAGAGGTTTACCATTGTCTCATACAATGTGGAGAACCTCTTTGACACCATACCCAGCACCCGCTGGGATGACCGCGAGTACCTCCCCACAGCTCGCAAAAGGTGGACGGCAGAGCGTATGAAGCGCAAGTGTCATCAGCTAGCCGAGGTGATCTCTCATGCGACCGCCTGGGATATACCCGCCCTCATAGCACTACAAGAGGTCGAGAGCGTAGAGGCACTCGAACAGCTGGCGCACCACACGCTCTTACGCGGGGGCAACTACAAGACCATCTGCGCCACAGGCTCCGACCGCCGTGGCTCTCACGTGGCACTGCTCTATGACGCAGACCGCTTTGCCGTAGAGCAGACCGAGGAGTGGCCCCTGCGCATCACGCCCGACAGCATCTACCCGACACGCAACCTGCTCTTCGTCTCCGGTCGCCTCCCCTCCGCAGCGCCGCTCTCGCTCATCGTCTGCCACCTCCCCTCACGCCGAGGAGGTGCTACCGCCGAGGCTGCTCGTGCCGCGCTCATCGAGATGCTCCGCACGCGTACCGATAGCCTGCTGATGGCTAATCCTGAGCAAAGCATCGTCGTCGTGGGTGACTTCAACGCCACCCCAGAAGATGGCTTGACCGACAGCTGGGCTACCTCCTACCAAGCCTACCTATCTCAAAGCGATTCGTTAGCTATGGTAGACCTCACACCACCATTCACAGACGAGCAACTCAAGATGATGCCCCCAGGGAGCTACTATTACCGAGGCTACTGGGAGCGCATCGACCGACTCTTCGTCTCCCGCACGCTGCTCACCGAGACTTGCTACCCGCGTCTAGAGCTAGAGACGGTACGTATAGCCCTGCCCCCACAGAAGTATATGCACGAGAGCCCAGCCCCGTGGGGCCGTCCGCGACGAACGTACGGCGGCGACAGCTACCTCGCCGGCCCCAGCGACCACCTCCCGCTCGTCGCCACCCTCCTCTACTAAGACTATTGCAACAGTCTCATGATGCGTCACCCCTAGCTGGGCAAATTAGACGCCGGCTTGTTCCAATAATTTATACCCGACTACATATCGATACGGAGCTGTGTCGGTGAAAAGTGAATCTCCACGTGGATATTTCGAAATACCCACGTGGAGAATTTTTATTTTCCACGTG
>UQBE01000043.1 GCA_900539155.1 uncultured Porphyromonas sp. | reverse complement strand
AAAAGTCAACAGTCTCACAATCTTGCTTGCAAGATTGTCTAGACTTTGCAGAAAGTCATTTCGACTTTTGCGGAAATGTGATTTGACTATTGCGGAGGAACGTAATCCTTTCTCTACTCCTTAATCGTGAGCTGACTACCATCTTAAGCTCACACATCGACATAAAAGAAGAGGTGCCCCGAGACCAGTCAGGTCACGGGACACCTCTGCCGTTGTTGTCTTGTCATCTAGTGATGACGTGGCTTCTAGGGCTAGTCCTCCATTGGAGAGAATTGGTCCTTAGAGACTCCACATAGTGGGCACTCCCAGTCATCAGGTAGAGACTCAAAGGGGGTGCCTGGTGCTATACCGCTATCGGGATCGCCCTCTGCGGGGTCATAAACATGACCACATACATCGCATACGTACTTTTTCATAATTCCTTATTAGTAACAGTGTGTTAGTATAGTAGAGGACTACTTTTTCTTCTTGTTAAAGAGTCCCACGACTAGGAGTATCACACAGGCGCCCACGACGGCACAGACTAGCTGCGCCCACGATGATTCACCAGCTGTAGCTCCGAAGAAGCCGTAAACCCAGCCTCCGACGACACCACCGAGCATACCGATGATGATATTCCACAAAAAGCCTAAAGACTTGCCTCGCATAATCCAGCCAGCGATGGCTCCTGCTGCAAGACCTATTAGTAAGCTCCAAAGTAGTCCCATAATTGTATTGTTTATTGTTTGTGTTTTAGTTCCAAATAACTTTTGGCAACTACAGATTCATAACCCCTCCACACTTAGGAGAGTCTATGAGGATTACTGCGTGGACAAAGGTACAGCAATTAGTCAGAATAAACAAACATATTTGACCCACTTTCCTCAAATAGAGACGAACCTCTATGTCACCATCCCCCCTCTATATCTTGTGACGACAAGAAAGTCTAGAGAAATCAGTACCTTTGCGATGTACATAGGGATAAAACCTGTCTGCAGATAGATTTATAGAGACTAGATATGCAATTTAATTACTATTCAGACCGTGACGTACTGATGCCTCCCGTCCGGCGACAGATTGCCAACCGATGGATACGTCGCGTATTCGATGAGATGAATCGTACGGTGGGGGAGATTAACTTTCAGTACACGGATGACGAGGGTATCCTGAAGGCAAATAAAGCTTTCCTCCAGCATGACTACTACACGGACGTCATCACTTTCCCCCGAGAGAGTGAGCAGGAAGGTGACGATGCAATCTATGGCGACATCCTCATTAGCATCGATACTGTGGCGACGAATGCGCAGGAGCTGGGCGTCCCGTTCAAACAAGAGCTATACCGTGTGATGATACATGGCATCCTGCACCTCCTGGGCATCGATGATCAGACCAAGTCCGAGCGGGAGCTGATGCGCATGGCCGAGGACAGGGCTCTCATGCAACTGGTCGAAATGCTAGAGGGACGCGACTACTTCCGAGAGCAGGGCGGAGCGCAGTTCCTCAAATATGTCGACAAGGTGTGCGCTGACTACCAGGCAGCCAACTAATCTCACCCCACAGCATCATGGCACCTTCATCTTCTCTCATCTTAGGTATCGAGAGCTCATGCGACGATACTTCGGCAGCTGTGCTACGGGGTGGGCTCCTCTGTAGCAATGTAATCGCAAGTCAAGAGGTACACAGCAAGTATGGAGGCGTGGTGCCTGAGCTGGCTTCACGAGCTCACCTGCAGAACATCGTCCCCGTCGTACAGCAGGCGGTGGCACGGGCTGGCGTCACGCTGGCCGATCTTGACGCAATTGCCTATACTCGTGGACCCGGTCTTCTCGGATCACTCATCGTCGGGACAAACTTTGCCAAGGGGCTGAGCTTAGCCCTCCAGATTCCACTCGTCGAGGTCAACCACCTGCAGGCACATGTCCTCGCACACTTCATCGCTAAGCCTGAAGAGCCGCACACCCCTCCCCCATTTCCCTATCTCTGTCTACTAGTCTCGGGAGGTAACTCACAAATCGTACAGGTCAATGCGCCTGATGATATGCGCATACTGGGTCAGACGATTGACGATGCGGCTGGCGAAGCCTTTGACAAGTGCGCCAAGGTGATGGGGCTCGGCTATCCAGGGGGGCCGATCGTCAATAAGCTCGCCAATGAGGGCGACGCTGAGCGCTTTCACTTTAGCAAGCCTCAGGTACCTGGACTGGACTACAGCTTTAGCGGGCTAAAGACCTCTTTCCTCTACACGCTACGGGATGAGCTTGCCAAGGATGCTGACTTTGTTGCGAAAAACAAAGCGGACCTCTGCGCCTCACTCCAGAAGACGGTCATCGACATCCTCATGAGCAAGCTACTGCGCGCCAGCAAGGAGACAGGCATCAAGCACATCGCTGTGGCTGGTGGTGTCTCGGCCAATACGGGTCTACGTGACGCTTACCACGCTTATGCCGAGCGGTACGGCTGGCAGGTCTACATACCGCCCTTTGCCTTTACGACAGACAATGCCGCTATGGTTGCTATGGCGGGCACCTTTGCCTATGAGCGAGGTGCCTATGGATCGATAGAGGCCGTCCCCTTTGCCAAAACGACTATCTAACCCACGTCTTATGTCCACCCCTCAGACGACAGAAGAGCAGCTACAGCGTCTCATAGCGCACTGGCTAGAGCAGCACGAGACGGTCTCGACCTGCGAGAGCTGTACGGGTGGCTACATAGCGAGCCAACTGACATCGCATGCGGGCAGTTCGCACTGGTTCCAAGGCGCCCTCGTGACTTATCAGATAGAGCTCAAGGAGCGACTAGCCTACGTACCAGCCGCCACCATAGAGCAGTATGGCGTCGTGAGCCGAGAGGTCGCTGAGGCGATGGCTAGCGGAGCGCGTCAAGCCTGTCGTAGCACCATCGGCATAGCAACCACAGGCGTGGCAGGACCAGCCGGCGGTACGGCAGAGATACCCGTCGGGACCGTCTGCATCGCTATAGCGACACCTCAGGGCATCTACTCGGAGCGCTTGCAGCTCGCTGGCTCTCGACAAGAAGTCATACAGCAGACCTATAGCGAAGTAATCAATCGTCTCTATCACTCAGAGCTTGAGTGACCCCCTTTTCACCAACTCACACTCAAATAACAGACTACCATGAAGCGACTATACCACACCACCTTGCTAGTTATCCTAGCACTCTGCTCCTTTGCCTTGACTATGCAAGCTCAGAAAGCTTACGTCGGGCTGGAGTACCAGATGAGCTACAACGACAACTGGGGCGCTAATCGCCCCGTCATCCTGACCGTCTATCCCAATAGCCCCGCAGCACAGGCTGGCCTGCGTGAGGGCGACATCATCGAGGCGATCAATGGACACGAAACCATTAAGATGTCCGAGGAGGATATGATTCGCGAGTTGCAAGGCGAGGGGGAAGTCTCTGACGACTTACTCCTAGTTGTTTCCAACTTTGCTTACCACCGTGTGGTGCGTCATCTCAAGCCTACGGCTCAGCCTGCCGATGCGCTCACGGAGCGGGACATGGCTCGTGCCTTTGGCATGTACAGCCTAGAGGACGAGTCCGACATATTGATCTCTTACCCCATCAGCTCGGGCACAGAGGGTAAGACGGACTTGATCAACTATGAGACCTTTGGCTTCGTGCGAACCAACAAGCAGCACACCAATCGGGACGTCCTCATCGAGCAGCAGATTACCGAGGCTCTACAAGCTAAGGGGTTGACCTACGATCCGAAGAATCCTGACCTACTCGTAGATACCTATTATAGCATCACCGAAAACAGCGCCTACGACGCCGCTGTCGCTCGTCGCTCTGCCGTGCAAACGTCGCTACGCATTGACCCCAAGGCGCATAAGCTCGTCGAGCTGCCGATCCTACCGATGGGGAGCGACAAGACGATGGCGCGCTTCTATCTGAAGTTTGGCGTCACCATATATAGTGGTGTCAACGAGCGCAAGATGCTCTGGACGAGCGAAGCCGAGGAGCTACTCGCTGACGACTATACGCTGACCGACTACACCGCTCTGACGGTGCCGGTGATGCTCTTGCAGTTCCCCTTCACCCGTTACTTCAACTCGCTCGTTGTGCGCTTTGCCACCCATAGGCATCTGTCGCTGGGGATTAACTATCGGGCAAACAATATCTCGACCATCCACTCGCTATCGCTGCACTCACCTGCTGCCGAGGCAGGGCTACGTGCTGGCGATGAGATTGTAGCTATCAACGGCCGCCCTCTAGGCACGGCCGACGAACTATCCAAGGGCTATCTAGCCTTTGTCAAGAAGAGCATGGCCTGTCGCACACATGAGCATCCCTTTGCGATAAAAGATGGACCAACTAATTGTCGCTATTGGGACTCGGAAGACTACGCTCGAGTCGCTAAGCTCCTGGACAAGGACAAGTACTTCGGAGGCTTTAGCTACCTCTTTGCTTTCAACCCCTGGATTACGACAGCACCCCGCACGGGTGTCACCATCGACTACCTGCGTGACGGTGTGATGCAGCGTATCGTCGTAGAGCCTAAGCTCCAGGAGTCTTGCTACGTGACGCTGGAGTAGTACCGCAAAAGCTAATCAGAAGGTCGAGAGTATGTGTGACAAGCCTCATACGCAGCACTGGGTCGATATAGACATTAACGACTACGACTATCCGCTCCCCGACGAGCGTATCGCAGCGCATCCGCTGGCGGAGCGTGACCAGTGCCGGCTCCTCCTGAGCGATGCTACGGGGAGGCTGGAGGATCACACCTTTGCCGAGCTGCCACACCTGCTCCCGCCTCATGCGCTCCTCATTCGCAACAATACGCGGGTCATCAAGGCGCGCATCTTCTTTGTCAAAGCCACGGGTGCCCGCATCGAGATACTTTGCTTAGACCCCTACAAACCTGTCAGCTACGAGGAGAGCCTAGCCTCGCTCGGATCATGCTCCTGGCACTGCCTCGTGGGCAACTCGAAGAAGTGGCGCCCCGAGCAAACTATCTCCTGCACGCTCCCATTAGCTGACGGACAAACTATCACGCTACAAGCGACTAGGGAGGTGGAGACGCCAGACGTAGTCACCTTCAGCTGGAGTGACGAGAGCAAAACTTTTGGCGAGATACTAGAGCTGTGCGGTCAGCTACCCATCCCCCCTTACCTCAATCGAGAGACCGAGAGCAGTGACCTCACCGACTATCAGACCGTCTATGCGCGCATCGAGGGCTCCGTGGCGGCGCCAACGGCGGGACTACACTTCACGCCAGAGTTAGATGACAGACTCCTCGCTGAGGGGCATCGCATCACCGAGCTGACGCTCCATGTCGGTGCCGGCACCTTCCTACCAGTCAAGGGCCGTCAGGTCGCTGACCATCAGATGCACAGCGAGTATTGCAGCGTGCCGACAGCAACGCTGGAGACGCTCCTAGAGCATATAGACAGCCCCTTTGTTCCCATTGGCACCACCTCTGTACGCACCTTGGAGAGCCTTTACTGGTTTGCCGTGGCTCTGCAGCAAGCAGAGCAGGAGGGCGGAGTCGTGGCAGAGCCCTTTCACCTAGACCAGTGGTATAGCTACCGTATGCGTCAGAGCTGTGGCGCAGCCTTGCCGTCACGTCGTGAGGCTCTGGAACTGTTGCTCCGCTATGCTCGCCACAGGGGGCTTGATCGGCTCACCTTCTCCACAGCACTACTCATTGCCCCAGGCTATCACTATCAGATGGTAGACATCCTGGTGACCAACTTTCACCAGCCGAAGAGCACGCTCCTGCTACTCGTCTCGGCACTCATCGGTCCCCACTGGCGCACGCTCTATGAGCACGCCCTCGCTGATGCGCACTACCGCTTTCTCAGCTATGGCGACGCCTGCCTGCTCTATCGACAAGACCTATAATATAGAAATCAAATCATACACACCCTTTCAGTACATCATACGCTATGAAAGTCATTACAACGGTTGCTGCGCTACAGCAAGAACTCTCTAAGCTACGCCAGGAGAACCCCTCAGCCCATGTCGGGCTAGTGCCTACCATGGGTGCTCTGCATGCGGGACACCTGAGCCTAGTGGCAGCTGCTAGAAAGCAGTACGACATCGTCGTCGTATCCGTATTTGTCAACCCCACGCAATTCAACAATCCCGAAGACCTGCGCACCTATCCCCGCAAACCAGAGGAAGACCTAGCGCGTCTGAGTGACGCTCAGGTAGATATCGCCTTCCTGCCCACTGTCGAGGAGATGTATCCCGAGGCGGACACACGTCAGTTTGATTTCGGCTTCCTCGGAGAGACGATGGAGGGAGCGCATCGCCCAGGACACTTCAACGGTGTAGCGCAGATCGTGAGCAAGCTCTTTATGCTCGTACAGCCCGATGGTGCCTTCTTTGGTGAGAAGGACTTCCAGCAGATAGCTATCGTGCGGGAGATGGTTCGCCAGCTCGCTCTGCCCGTAGAGATACACAGCTGTCCCATCATCCGCGAGGCTGACGGACTAGCATTGAGCAGCCGTAACCTCCTCTTGACCAGTGAGCAGCGTGACGTAGCACCACGCATCCACGACACGCTGGTAGCCAGCCAAGCACTCATCCCCGAGCACTCGCCACGTGAGGTCGTTGACTTCGTCGTCTCACGCCTTGCTGAGCATCCGCTCCTGCGACCCGAGTACTACCAGATTGTCGACGGCAAGACGCTACGTCCCCTTGAGTCGTGGAGCGATAGTAGCGACCCCGTCGGCTGCATCGTCTGCTACTGCGGTGAGGTTCGTCTCATCGACAACATCCACTACGAGACCTCAGCCAACTAGCTGACCAATCCTCCAATATCTACTTAGGGGCGGACCTCACGAGGTTCGCCCTTTTTTTGTCTGCTATTTTGGAGCTAACTATCAGTACCACTTGGGTGAAACTTTTGTTTCATACAGCTAGAAACTTTTGTTTCATACGGCTAGAAACTTTTGTTTCATAGGGAAGAAACTCCAGTTTCATAGGGGTGAAACTGTTCGTTTAGCGGGAAGTTAACCACCGTTCAGCGGTTAATTCGTATCTTAGCAACGCAGAGAGGGCTATCCTCGGGACCGCTCGTCACCTCGCCAGACTATGCTTGTCTCTGGTGCACGTCGAGGAGCGACTGTATCATTACGTCCAAGTAATTTACTATCTATGAGTTATCTCAAGTTTGACCGCACGACACTCTCTAACCTAGACCGCTCGCTACAGCTGGAGCATATACGCTCTAACCGTGGGGGGGCCTTCAACTGTACGACCCTCGTGGGGTGCAACACGCGCAAGTATCACGGTCTCCTCGTGGTGCCGTTGCCTCATCTGAGCCGTCACAACCATATCCTCCTCTCGTCGCTAGACGCAACGGTGATACAGCATGGGGCGGAGTTTAACCTTGGGGTGCATCTCTACGGCGATGGCACGGTCTATCCCAATGGGCACAAGTACATACGAGAGTACAACATAGACAAGATGCCCCGCACGATATACCGTGTGGGCGGGGTGGTCCTGCAGCGAGAGTCAATCTTCTGCCACTACAAGAATCAGGTGATTATCAAGTTCACGCTCCTCGACAGCCACAGCGAGACCACTCTGCGGTTGCGCCCAGTGGTCGCCTTTAGAGATGTGATCCTCCTATCGCACGAGAACGAAACCGCCGACACGACCGTCCACCCTGTCGGCACGACGGGTGTGCGCACCTGTCTCTATGAGGGTTATCCGGATCTATACATGCAGGTGGATGCCCCCTCGCATTGGGTCGATGAGGGCTACTGGATCAAGAATCTGCACTACCCTAAGGAGCAGATCAGAGGGTACGAAAGCTGCGAAGACCTCTATTCGCCGGGCTACTTTGAGATGGAGCTGCGCAATGGTGAGTCGGTCTACTTCACCGCTCAGCTAGAGGAGGTAGATGTGGCCACGTTGCCCGCGCTCTTTGACTCGGAGGTGGCGCACCGCAAGGCGCGGGTAGATCTGCGGAGCTGTCTGCGCAATGCTTGTAGCCAGTTTTACTATAAGCCAGAATCCAATCGTCACTACATCTTAGCGGGCTTCCCCTGGTATGGGGTGCGGGCGAGGGACGAGATGGTTGCTTTGCCTGGTTGCTCCATCTACAGTGACCATCCAGAGCGCTTTCACAATGTGATGAGCACCTTCATACGGAGTAGTATCAACTTCATCAAGCAGATCGCTCTCCCGCTAGATATGGAGGGGGTGCGCGACCCCGACGTGGGGCTCTGGGCGATACGGGCTATACAGCTCTTCCTCGCTGAGTATCCAGACGATAGCCACCGCTCCTTCTACCTAGACTTCGTGGGACGCATCATCGACTACTACCTGAGCGACCGCCACCCGATACTGCGCATCGAGCCTAATGGCCTGCTCTATGCCGAGGGTAGTGGCACGCCTCCCGTCACCTGGATGGACTCGACGATAGCGGGGCAAGCGGTCGTGCCGCGGCGGGGCTATCTGGTGGAGGTGAACGGCTTGTGGTACAATGCGCTCTGCTTCTACCGTGAGGCTCGTGGTGAAGAGAACTTTTCCGAGGAGCTGGCGGGTGTGATCGAACGCTTGGGACCAGCCTTCGAGCAGACTTTTGTCAATCCCTATGGCTACCTATATGACTACGTGACCAAGGAGGGCTATCGGGAGCGAGCCGTCCGGCCCGATATGCTGATAGCTATCTCGCTGCCGTTCTGTCCGCTGAGCCGTGCTAAGCAGCGACAAGTACTAGAGATTGTAACCTCTGAGCTACTCACACCAAAGGGGATTCGCTCGCTGAGCCCCCGCAGTGAGGGCTATGTGGAGCAGTGCAGCGGACTTCAAGAGCAGCGGGAGCATGCTTACTACAACGGCTCCGCGTGGCCGTGGCTACTGGGTGCCTATACGGATGCCTATCTCAAGATACATGGTCGTAGCGGTATGACCCACCTAGCGCGCCTGCTCGGGGATATACAGGATGAGTTACAACATCACGGCATCTCGACACTGAGCGAGCTGTACGACGGCAACCCGCCCTACGATAGTCACGGCGGTATCTCCTTTGCGATGAGCTGCGCGGAGGTTTTGCGCGCCTTGGTGACCCTGGAGCGATACAACAGCGAGGAGACCCCTCTGGCTAACTACCTATACTATACAACCAGCAACGAAGAGCGTCCTACAAGAAGAACGGACCAATAAATACCCTTACCATTGAAGTGTAACTAAAGCCTACGAAACTATGAGACATCAACTACTATTACTAACCATACTACTCAGTTGCGGGCTGATCGCCTCGGCACAGTGGACTTGGGATGGTCTCCTTACGACGGTAGAGCATCCGACAGACCAAGCGCAAGGGCGAGTCCTTGCCATTATGACTAATGATGCGTACATCCCGATACAAATTAAGGATGGTGTCTATGCTTCAGTAACCGACCCGCTACTACTAAGTGGTAAGCCTATCCAGCTAGACAGTATCTACCACTTCGTCTGCAATCGTGAGGGAGACAGCTACAACTACGACTTCGAGCAGCTATACAAAGGCGCAAAGTATGTCACGGCTGAGGGTTGGTTCGTAACTGCCCTTATGGGTGAAGACCCCAATACAGGGGTCGTGATACCAGGAATAGAGAGTTTCTTCCTAACTAAGGATAAGGTTCGTATGGACGATGCCTTTACCGAATGGGGAGGTATAGTAATCGCCTTGGGTGGATGGACTCGCAAGCACCTTTATGCCGTGAATAGAGACTTGACATTCACTACTCCCCCGGACTCTATATATACCATTAGGTTTGTAGAGATAGGCAGGAGCTATATGGCGACACACGTACTATCTTCAAAACCGACAAGTATAGACTTGCCTACAGAGCAGAGCCTTGCTCCTATCATTAAGTTTGAAGGTGAGAGGCTCCTTATCAGAAGCATTCGACCCATTTCATTCGTTGAGCTCTACAGTCCAGAGGGGTATGCAAGTCGATATGAGACAGATGCTCGGGAAGAGATTGTCATTCCCCTGCAAGACGCTAGTCTCTGTTCTGTAGTTCATATAGAATTTGCAGACGGCTCCACACCGTTCACTCAAAAGCTACTGCTTTGATAGAGATTGCCTCTTAACACGACAAGTGGGACCAATGAAGATGTTCTTGTAAGATGAGAGTATTGATGTACGGGTGGGAGTTTCCCCCACACATTTCGGGAGGGCTAGGCACGGCTAGCTATGGCTTGACCAATGGTATGGCCGAGCAGAGCGATATGGATATAACCTTTGTCGTGCCTAAGCTGTATGGCGATGAGGATACTTCGCACATTACGCTGGTTGGTGCCGACCGCACGCCGATCGTTTACCATGATCATAGTGCCGAGTACCTGCGCTCACGCCTACACAATGAGGCGGAGGTGAACTACTACCAGGCTGCGAGAGAGCATATCTACGATGACTTCCGCTATCGCTACCCCAACGACTTGGGCTGTCTGGAGTTTAGCGGAGCTTACCCAGACAACCTGCTGGAGGAGATCAACAACTACTCAATCGTGGCGGGCGTCATAGCGCGGACGGTGCCGTGCGACATCATTCACTCGCACGACTGGCTCACCTACCCAGCGGGAATCCATACGAAGATGGTGACAGGAAAGCCGCTGGTAATCCATGTGCATGCGACCGACTTCGACCGCAGTCGTGGCAATGTCAATCCGCAGGTCTATGCGATCGAGCGACAAGGGATGGACTACGCAGACGCTATCGTCTGTGTGAGCAACCTGACCCGACGAACTGTCATCGACAAGTACGGTCAGAACCCGGACAAGGTCTTTACCGTTCACAATGCTGTCGAGCCGCTTAGCCCTGAGCTATTAGCCCTGCCCAATAAGCAGCATACGGGCGACAAGGTGATTACCTTCCTGGGGCGTATCACCATGCAAAAGGGTCCTGAGTACTTCGTCGAGGCTGCCCACAAGGTGCTACAGCATACCGACGGCATCCGCTTTGTGATGGCGGGCAATGGCGATATGATGGACAAGATGATCGACCTCGTGGCTCGCAAACGTATCGCCGACCGCTTTCACTTCACAGGCTTCCTGCGAGGACAGCAGGTCTATGAGATGCTTCGCTCGAGCGATGTCTATGTGATGCCCTCAGTGTCGGAGCCTTTTGGCATCTCGCCACTAGAGGCTATGCAGTGTGGCGTGCCGAGCATTATCTCCAAGCAGAGTGGCTGTGCCGAGATCCTGCGCTACGCGATCAAGACCGACTACTGGGACGTGGACGCTATGGCCGACGCTATGCACGCCCTCGTCTCCTATCCGACCCTCCACGAGCATCTCAAGCAAAAGGGACTCGAGGAGGTCAACAACATCGTCTGGAGCAAAGCAGGACTGCGCCTCAGAGCTATCTATGACCGACTTGTATAACCCTTTGACAAACGACTTCTCCACCTTCCTATGATACAGATTATACTTCACTTCTACCTACACCAACCGTTTAGGCTCAAGAGCTACCCATTCTTCAATATCGGTAGCGACCACTACTATTACGACGACTTTGCCAATGAGGAGATACTGCGTCAAGTGGTAGACCGCTCCTATAGACCAGCACTCGAACTGATCGAGCAATTGATTGAGGCGCATCCCGACTTTAGAGTTGCGCTCACGCTCTCTGGCTCGGTGCTCACGCAGATGGAGCTACACACGCCAGACATGATTCAGCTGCTCAAGCGACTGGTCAAGAGCGGGCGCATCGAGATACTCGGCGAGCCGATCTCGCACGGTCTCTGCGGGCTGTACGATGAGGAGGAGTATGCGAACCAACTGCGCATGTACCGCACGCGTATCAGTTCGCTCCTAGGGGTCGCTCCTGTGACGCTCTCCAATCCAGAGTTAATCTACAGCGACCGCATCGCACAGATAGCCCACAGCCAAGGGTACAAAGCAATCGTCACCGAGGGTGCCAAGCACCTCCTAGCGTGGAAGAGTCCTAACTACCTGTACAACGCTACGACCGATGGCGTAGCGCTCCTGATGCGTCACGCAGAGCTCTCCGATGCGATCACCCACGACTTCGCACGGTACGACAGTCCGCTCTACCCCTACACGACGGAGCGGTTCTTTGCGACGCTGGAGGCTGAGCAAGGCGACTATGCTTTGGTCTCTCTACCTCTGGAGACGCTCGGATCGGTATGGAGTCGTGAGACGGGCATCTTTGAGTTCCTCCGCGCTCTTCCCGAGCAGGGTTCTAAGCGTGGATTCACCTTTACCACGCCCCAAGAGATTGCCACGCACTGCACCCCGCAAGACACAATACAAGCGACTTATCCGGTGAGCCGTATGGGCGAGGAGCGAGACACTTCGCTATGGACGGGCAATGAGCTACAGCAATGTGTCATACAGAAGCTCGAGGAGTGGGGCGAGCGCATACGTCTCTCACGAGACCAGCGACTACTGGAGGACTGGATCAACTTGCAGGGCTCCGACCACCTTTTCTACATGACCACTAAGTTGGGAGGTCCAGGCGCATTCTCGCCCTACGAGACGCCTTACGCTGCTTTTACCAACTATATGAACGTCCTGAGCGACTTTCTCCTCCGTGTCTCTGCCGAGTACCCCACCTCTATGGGCAATGAGGAGCTCAGCGCGCTCCTGCAGACCATCGAAAACCAAAACAAAAAGATAGCTCAGCTGGAAGCTCAGCTGGCTAAGTAAACCGAACCTACCCGACTCCTTATATATATGACTGCAACCACGCCTCAGGCGACAGCACTGCTAAGCAAACTCTTTACCGCTCCCGAGACTCCGTACGGGAGCTTTCCCTTTGATCAGTTTTTCGACCTCTCCTCCGCCACTGCCATAGAGCAGACGATGGAGACCTTCCGCACAGCTATGCAGGAGGCGATCACGCTGCATCGTGCGGAGATCGATGCAATCACGGCACAGCGTGAGCCAGCCACCTTTGACAATACGATTCGCCGCTTCGAGGAGAGTGGCGAGGCTCTGGAGGCGGTCACAGCAGCCTTTTACAATCTGCTCTCCGCCTACTCTTGTCCCGAGATGATGCAGCTCTCGGAGACCTTCTCCGACTGGCTTAGCAAGCTGTCGACTGATACCCTTCTCAACGAGGCACTCTTCGCCCGCATTCGCTCCGTCTATGACCAGCGCGAGGAGCTGCACCTAGACGAGATAGACCTGCGCCTCCTGACCGAGAGCTACGAGGGTTTTGCGGACAATGGTGCTCTGCTCGTGGGTGCCGAGCGGGAGCGTTTTAGAGAGATCAATGAGCAGCTCAGTCAGTTGACCACACGCTTTGCGCAAAACAAACTTTGCGACGAGGAGTCCTGGACGCTCTTCGTGCCTGCTGACGAAAGCGACCGCCTACGTGGCTTGCCTCAGCAGATCCTAGACGATGCCCAGGAGAAGGCACGCACCGCCTCCGAGGCGCATGGCGAGGGCTATCTCTTTGACCTCTCGGCTCCGCATGTGGGTGCCATCATGAAGCACTGTGCCGACAGAGAGCTGCGCTACAAGATGTACTTAGGTCGGGGCAGCGTGGGCAATCGTGACAACGAGCAAAACAACCGACAGATTGTTCACCAGATAGCTACGCTCCGTGGCGAGCTGGCACGGCTACTCGGACATCCCAACTATGCGACCTACCGCCTCAAGCATCGTATGTGCAACACGCCCGAGCAGGTGGAGCAGCTCCTCGATGACCTGACGAAGTATTACCGACAGACTGCGCTAGATGAGCTAGACGAGCTGGATCGTGAGGCGGGCTTCGAGCTAGAGTCGTGGGACCTCTCTTATTATATGGAGCGGCACAGCGAGCAGACCTTTGGGGTCAAGGAGGAGGAGCTACGTCCCTACTTCCCGCTCTCGCAGGTCATCTCGGGTGTCTTCGCCATTGCCACACGACTCTACGGCATCACCTTCGCACCCGCCGAGGAGGTCGCCGTCTATCATCCCGACGTGCGTCCCTACCAGGTGCTAGACAGCGACGGAGCGCACCTCGGACTGCTCTACCTAGACTTCTTCCCCCGCAAGGGCAAGCGCAGTGGTGCCTGGATGAACAACCTACGCGAGTGGACGCCTACGCAGCGCCCGCATATCCTCCTCGTGATGAACTTCACCCCGCCAACGGCTGGCAAGGAGGCGATGCTCACCCTTTCGGAGGTGCACACGCTCCTCCACGAGTTCGGCCACTCACTCCACGGCTTGCTCACGCAGACGCGCTACAGTTCCATGTCGGGGACCAATGTAGAGCGTGACTTTGTGGAGCTCCCGAGCCAGTTTATGGAAAACTATCTCCTCCAGCCCGAGGTGGTCACCGAACTGCTCTCTAAGCACTACCAGACAGGCGAACCGCTCCCCGCTAAGCTCCTCAACAAAGCGATCCAAGCGACCCAGTACCCCGTCGGTTACAGCACCATCAGACAGGTGATCTTTGGCAAGCTGGATATGGCTTACCACACTTTGGCCGAGGGTGAGAGCCTACCCGATGACCTCTACACCTACGAGCGGGAGACCCTACGAGGCACCACGCTGCGAGACAGGGAGCGTGACCCGCAGCACCCGAAGCACATCGTCGCCACCGCCTTCAGTCACATCTTCGCGGGAGGCTACGCCGCTGGTTACTACGGATATAAGTGGAGCGAGATGCTCGCCACAGACGCTTTCGAGCGATTTAGCGAGGAGGGCATCTTCTCTCCGACGGTCGCTGCCGACTTCCGGCATCATATCTTGGAGCGGGGTGACGAGCTTGACCCGATGGAGCTTTATGTACGCTTCAGAGGGCGCAAACCAACACTCATCGCGATGCTCAAGCGTGACGGCATTACACCAGCTAACTAGCTAAGAGAGAGAGAAGCTATGCGCCTTCGCTGCACCTGGTTCGCACTCATCTTAGGATTGCTCAGCACCTTGCCCGTCGTGGGGCAGTGGCAGGCGCACTTTGCCGATAGCGTCACGCTCTCGCCCTCCGTATGGCAGGGGACGCTCGACAAGTTTCGCTGCGATCCCATCAGAGGGCTACAGCTCAACGACAGCAAGCCTAGTAGCACGACCAACTACGCCTACATCAAGGCAAGAGTGCCCCTCAGCAAGCAGATGACCTGGCAGGGCAAGGTACAACTTGACTACACCCCGACCAAGGGCAACAATGTCAAGCTCCTCCTCTACTGCTACGAGGCTCTAACTGACGGCACCTTCAACTATGTGGTGCTCAAGATGGACAACAAACAGGCTCTCTTCCTAGCAGAGAGCAATGTCGCTCTAGAAGGTAATGGACGCATCAGGCAAATCTCTTTTCAAAAGCTAATCGAGTACCCTTACTTTGACGAGATCCGCGAAGATGGCGGGGTCGTTGACTTTGTCATCCAGTATGACCCGACAGCTGAGGCGCGCTGGTCGATGTGGGTGCGCCACCGTGCGACCGACCTCTACAAGTATGTAGGGAGCGCAGGCAGCACGCCCGCTGCGCCTAGCAACTACAAGAGTACCACGTTCCTCTTCGCTTGCGAGTATAGCAAGACTCGGGCGCAGCACAGTTCGCTGGAGTTTCTCGACGTCTACCCCGCACTACGCTCTCCTGAGGAGTTGACTCGTGAGCGCAATGTGATCCCAGCGAGCCAGTTTTACCAAGAGTTTCGTCAGAGAAATCCGCACACGGTCGAGATGCTCTGCGCCGAGCCGGCCGACCTCTCGGAGGCGATCATCGCGGTCGCTCCCTCGTGGGGCAAGCTCGCCACCTCTGCCGAGAGCAAAAGCATCTATATAAGGAGTGAGGCTGCAATCCCAGAGGGTGAGTATGCGCTCTCCTTCCGTGGGGTACGGACCGCTAGCGCCAAGCGTGTCGAGAATGCGATCTACAGGATAGCCATCGAGTATGACCAGCCACAGCCTCGTCCAGATAGCTTGGCACTCACCTTCAGCGAGTTTATGGCCAATCCGCTCTCGGGTGCCTCTGAGTATATCGAGCTGCACAACCCCACCGGTCAAGTGCTCGATGCTAGTGGTTACTCGGTCGGGGTGTGGCGACAGGGCAAGGTGACCACCTGGTACCCGCTAAGCAATCGTCCCTGTCCAATTCCAGCGGGAGGATATCACGCCTTCACCACTTCGGTAGAGGGCATCACCGCTTTCTATGAGGCACCTCACGACAGCCTGACTCAGAGCAAGACGCTGCCACAGCTTGCCAACAAGGGCTTCACCATCGAGCTACTACGTCATGCCGACTCAACGGTTGTAGAGACCTTTCGCTACGACCCCGCCCTTCTGGGTAAACTTCGCAGTCAGCGTGGCGTAGCCCTCGAGCGATACTTCTCCCCCACGGGCGACAAGAGCCAAGAGTATTGGGGCGCAGCCACCCCGCAGGCGCACTTCGCTACCCCGGGGCAGCGCAACAGCATACAGCCTGCAGGCGGTTCGCCCAGTGACACGACCCACCGCGCAGCTCCCCTACCGCTCTACATCACCGAGATTATGGCGCGTCCTACGGTCGACGGCTCCGAGTACATCGAGCTCTACAACCCCAACGACACCACGGTCAATACGGACCACCTCGGACTGGTCATCGTGCGGTCTGGCCACCCCTCCAAGGTCTATCCGCTCCCGCCCCACCCCACGGGTGGCATCCCCCCACGGGGCTACCTCGCGCTCACTCCTAGCACGCATCCGCTCGAGCGTCTCTACTACGCCAAGCCCGACAGCTTGCTCCTCTTCCCCGAGATGCCTCAGCTCCCAGATAGCGAGTGCGCGATACGGCTCGTGCACTTGGCAAACGACAGCATCGTCGAGGAGGTTTACTACGACATCAAGACCTTCCCCAAGGCTCTGCAAAAGGTCAAAGGGGTAGCTCAGGAACGCATCATCCCAGACAAACAGTCGCAAGACTTGAGCAACTGGACGGCTGCTGAGGCGTGGGCTAACTACGGCACGCCGGGGCGGCAAAACAGTGTCTACGGACGCACCGCCACTTCTGACGAAAGTCTAGACCTTCCGAAGCGACGCACGCGCCTGTCGCTACCGCAGCTCGCCCGACTGGTACTCCAAGAGATCTCAGACGGTGAGACCCGCTGCACAGCCACGCTATACGCTGTGGCGGGCTATCGGCTAGCGCAGTATGACCACGCCAGCACCGAGACCCTCTGCCGAGCCATCGTAGAGCGGCAGAGTCTCGCCGAGCTCTTGCCTGCGACACTCACTACACGCGCCATCCTCCTCGTGGAGCTACGCCATCCCGACCGCAAGCGCGCCTACCCGCTCGTCAGCATCATCGTCAACTAAGCTACAGATTGGCGTGTCTACAGTTCTAGTCACGCCACGGCTCCTCTTGACTCTCGTGAGTAGTGCTTTGCAGAATAATCCGCCAAGCTTTACGGAGGGTAAAAGGAGTACTTACGCATCCCGTATAGGGAAAAAGTGATTTCCACGTGGATATTTCGAAATCTCCACGTGGATATTTTTTATTTTCCACGTGGAGAAGAAAAAATTCTTCGGAGGAATCAAATAAAACTT
>UQBE01000042.1 GCA_900539155.1 uncultured Porphyromonas sp. | reverse complement strand
CGAGTCGGCCAATAAGCCTAGCAACCCCTCAGGTGAGGGCTCTGATCCTAGCAAGACTACCCCTGGCAACGAGACGGGTGGTGGCTCTAAGCCAAACGAAGAGAATATCGGGCTATAGGAGTTAGACCCTAGAGGTTAGAGATTAGAAGTTAGAGGTTAGACTCTAGAGACTCTAGAGACCCTAGTGGCACTAGCATCACTAGAAGCACTAGAGACACCGCTCTCCTCTAACCTCTAATTTCTAGTCTCTAATCTCTAATTTTGTACCTTTGTAGGGTATTTACTATTAGCACAGATGGCTCTATAGATTATGATGACAGCACACGATATACGAAAAGCCTTCCTCGACTTCTTTGAGGAGCACGGGCACCGCATCGTACCCTCGGCTCCGATGGTGATCAAGGACGATCCCACGCTCATGTTTACAAATGCTGGGATGAACCAGTTTAAGGACATTATCCTAGGCAATAAAGAGCCTCAGTATCGTCGTGCGGCAGACTCGCAGAAGTGTCTCCGCGTGAGCGGCAAGCACAACGACCTCGAGGAGGTAGGTCGCGATACCTACCACCACACGATGTTTGAGATGCTGGGCAACTGGTCCTTTGGCGATTACTTCAAGAAAGAGGCGATTGGGTTTGCCTGGACTTTCCTGACGGAGCGTCTCCAGCTACCCAAGGATCGGCTCTACGTGACCGTCTTCGGCGGAAGCACCGAGGAGGGGCTGAGCCGTGACGACGAGGCGGCGGGCTATTGGCTCCAGTACACCACGGAGGATCGTATCATCGACGGCTCGCGCAAGGACAACTTCTGGGAGATGGGCGACACGGGTCCCTGCGGTCCTTGCTCCGAGATACACATTGACCTGCGTAGCGATGAGGAGCGTCAGGCCGTCTGCGGACGTGATCTAGTCAACAAGGATCACCCACTGGTCATCGAGATCTGGAACCTCGTCTTCATGCAGTACGACCGCAAGGCTGACGGACATCTAGAGCCTCTACCTCATAAAGTGATCGATACCGGCATGGGCTTCGAGCGGCTCTGTATGGCTATGCAGGGCAAGAAGTCAAACTACGACACCGACCTCTTTACTCCTCTAATCCGTGCTATCGAGACTCTCAGCGGGGAGCAGTACGGTCAGAATGAGCAGGTGGATATCGCCATGCGTGTCGTCGCTGACCACATCCGTACGATAGCTTTTGCTATCGCCGACGGACAGCTCCCAAGCAATGCTAAGGCGGGCTACGTGATTCGTCGTATCTTGCGCCGTGCCGTGCGCTATGCTTACACTTTCCTCCACGCCGACGAGCCGATGCTCTATACGCTACTTCCTACACTCAACGAAGTGATGGGAGAGGCTTATCCCGAGATTGTAGCACAGCGCGAACTGATCGCTTCGGTGATTAAAGAGGAGGAGGAGAGCTTCCTCCGTACCCTCGCTCAGGGACTCAAGCTTCTAGAAAGCAAAATCCAAGAGCTACCCGATGGCGAGAAAGTGCTGTCGGGTGCCGATGCTTTCGTCCTGTACGACACCTACGGCTTCCCACTAGACCTCACGGAGTTGATCCTGTCGGAGCGTGGCATGACGCTTGATCAAGTAGCTTTTGACAAGCTGATGCAGGAGCAGAAGAGCCGTGCGCGTCAGGCGGCTGCCATCGATGCTGCCGACTGGGTCGTTCTCGATGGAGAGACCACCGAGAGCACCTTCGTAGGATACGAGACCCTTCAGATAGAGACGCACATCCTGCGCTATCGCAAGGTAGCAGACAAGAAGCGCAGTTACTATCAGGTGGTGCTGGCAGAGACCCCATTCTACGCTGAGATGGGTGGTCAGGTGGGAGACAAGGGCGTGCTCATCGCCACAGATGGCACCGAGTACCCCATCGTAGACACCAAGCGGGAGAACAACCTCACTGTCCATATCCTCTCCGCTCTCCCCGCAGACCCTAAGCAGCCACTCACGGCTCGCGTAGGAGCTGAGCTACGTCACCTCACAGAGGCAAATCATACGGCGACGCACCTGATGCACCACGCACTGAGAGCCGTCCTCGGCACTCATGTAGAGCAAAAGGGTTCGCTCGTATCGGCAGACCTGCTACGCTTTGACTTCTCACACTTCAAGAAGTTATCCCCCGAGGAGATTGCTGAAGTAGAGCGACTGGTCAATGCTGAGATTAGGGCTGACAGACCTCGTGACGAGCAGCGCAATGTGCCGATTGCCAAGGCTAAGGAGATGGGTGCTATGGCGCTCTTTGGCGAGAAGTATGGCGACGAGGTGCGTGTCATCAAGTATGGCGACTCGGTCGAGCTATGCGGTGGCACCCACGTGGCTAGCACGGGGCAGATAGGCTTTTTCAAGATTATCAGCGAGGGCTCCATCGCCGCTGGTATCAGACGTATCGAGGCGGTGACAGGGCCCAAGGCTGAGGAGTATGTACATCATCTAGAGGAGCAGTTGCAGCTCTTCAACGAGCGGCTCAACAATGTACCCGATCCGCTCAAGGCACTGGACCGACTGATCGCCGAGGGAGCCGAGCAACGCAAGGCTATCGAGCAGTACACCAAGGCTCAGGCAGAGCAGATAGCACTGCAGGCACTAGCGGACCAGACGAAGCGTGGCGAGACCACCATCGTTGCCGTCCATAAGCCAATGAGTAGCGACGTCGCTAAGGATGTCGCTGGCACCATCCGTGAGCGACTGCAAGGCTCTTACCTAGCACTCATCGGTGCTGCCGAGGAGGGCAAATGCACGCTCACCGTCATCCTCTCGCCAGACCTTGTCGACAAGGGTCTTAACGCAAGCAAACTCATCAAGGAGGTCGCCTCACTCATCAAGGGTGGGGGCGGTGGTCAGCCGCACTTTGCTACGGCTGGCGGACGCAATCCCGAGGGGCTACAAGCTGCCATTGACCATATCGTCTCGCTGATTTAACAGCTAGACCAAACAGCTAGACCAGATGCCACCCCTAGCCTTCATCTCCACCCAGTCGAGGGTGCTCGTGGGCAACCTAATGGGCGACTACCTGCGGGAGTTGCTTCGCCAAGGCAAGCCCGAGAGCTACTACCTACTGGCAGATGAGCAGGTGTGGCATCTGAGCCAAGAGCTGATAGCAAAGAGCTATCCAGAGTTGACGGAGCTCCCCCGCTATCTGATTCAAGACCCGGAGGAGGCTAAGAGTCTCGAGGGCGTCGCCGAGATGGCGCGCTGGCTCCTCGAGCAGGGGGCCACGCGTGGAGCTACCCTCATAGCGCTGGGCGGTGGAGCCGTGAGTGATGCCGTCGGCTTCCTCGCGCAAATCTATATGCGAGGAGTCTCCCTCGTCCTACTCCCCACGACGCTCCTCGCTATGGCAGACGCAGCTGTGGGCGGTAAGTGCGGGGTCAACTTTGCAGGGGTCAAGAACCTACTAGGCTCCTTTACCGAGGAGACTGCTACGCTGACACTCTGCGACACCGCCTGGCTGGAAACCCTCCCAGAGGAAGAGCTACGCTCAGGTTGTGGCGAGCTCATCAAGTATGGGCTACTCGTCAGCCCTGACCTGTGGCGTCGCCTGCTACAGGTGCTGCCCGAGCAGCCGCTCTCCCTAGAGCAACTCACCCCGCTCATTCGTGAGGCGGTGCAGTTCAAGCTCGACATCGTGGCGCAGGATCGCCTGGACCAAGGGTTAAGACATCAGCTCAACCTAGGGCATACTTTCGGACACGCCTTCGAGGCGTGGAGTCATATGCACGGAGATAAGCCATTACTGCACGGGGAGGCGGTCGCTCTGGGACTCGTGCCCGAGCTTTACCTCTCGCATGTCAAGCTAGGCTTCCCCAAGAAGCTACTGCATCAGCTACACGCTGTCGTGCAGGAGCTGTACCGACCGCTCGCCATCACCTGCCGAGACTACGACGACCTGAGAGAGCTCATGCTCCACGACAAGAAGAATAGCGACGCACAGCACATCACCACCGTCGCCCTCGCTGACATCGGTCAGGTCCACGAGTTGCAAAACCGCCCCCTCGACATCACCGAGGCACTCGACTACTACCAGGACACGATGCTCTAATCGGGGTGTCTGTCCCCGTCAAAGCCACGACGCTGTAACCTGTTATACAACGGACGCCCTCTCGCTAGACACTTATCGTGCGTCCCTACATGTTGCTACCCGTTCCCTACCCCCATCTCCGCGAAGAAATACCGAATATGTCAAAAGAAATACCGAATATGTCAAGTCTCTTTGGGCGGTAAGCGAAGTATTATTTCTAACTTTGTGCCGAAGTTCCCTCCGAGTGTATTTAATTTCGATGGGACATCGAAGAATCTTCATATCAATCAAATAACAAACAAACAATGAACAAAACAGTAAGAACTCTGCTAGGCCTTCTGACGATTGGTCTAGTAGCTCTGACTTCCTGCAAAAAAGAGCCAGAGAAGCCCCAGAACGAAGGCACGACCTACGTGAGCGTCTCGATCGGTCTCCAGTCCGACATGCGTGCTGAGGAGGACGAAAATTACAACTACAATGGCAAGTGGAACGGCAAGGACGCTATCGAGACGGTAGACGTCTACGTCGTCAGCAAGGGACTCGTCTCTTTTGGCGAGTACACCAAGGATGACTTTACAATCACCAAGGCAACAACGAACCCCGCTGATGATGGCAAGGCTATCACCATCACGCCAAATAAGGCTATCGTCACGACCCCAGGTGAGAAGGAAGTCTTCGTCCTACTCAATGCAACTGACGCTGTGAGAGAGCTCCTCAAGGAATCACTCCCGAACAACTTCATGGCTGCTTACAACACGGCTATCGAGAACATGTCAGCGAACGATGTAGCTAAGACAGAAGATACCAAGGGTGATATCATCCTGATGACCAACGCTAAGGCATGCAAGATTACCGTAGAGGATTTCGTCACTGCGGAAGAGGCTCTCGCTGCAACCAATCCTAAGAACCGTGCATCAGTCGAGGTAAAGCGTGCCGTAGCTCGTGTTATCCTGACCACGACTGAAGAGAAGTACACCATCACCTATGATGACGGCAAGCCAATGGGTGAGATTAGTGACATCACCTACGCAGTAGCTCAGGGCGAGAAGGCGTTTTATCTCTCTCAGAAGAGGGACAACAACAACGTTATCCTCACACCTGCCTATGGATTTATGCCACAGGTTAATGCGACAGACCCCGTTAAGCTCGACAACTACGCTGCACAGGCTAAGGCTTACGACTACAGCGACCTACGTAGTACTGTTGATAATCCTCGCAAGGCTCTGAAGGCGGAAAATCTAACTGCAGCTCTAGCAATCGGCGAGAAGAGCCTAAAGAGCAGTGCTTTCTTCTTTGAGGCTACCCACAAGTTCGGTGTTTCTGGTCAGACGCGAAAGACTTACTCTGGAGACTTCCGTCGTGGTAACACGCCTTACGTGCTCATCCGTACGAAGTTTGTCCCCGCTAAGTTCGCTAACGACAAGGAGAAGACAGCTTACGAGGCTGGCGATGGTACGTTCTTCCTTGGAGAGGATGGTCTCTTCTACGGTGGCAATGAGCTTGTTGATGGCGAGGGTAACACGCTGAGACCTACTCAGAAGTACACAGAGTATGTCAAGGGTAAGGTGCTTTACTACGCTTTTGTCAATCCAGACAAGGTTAAGAAGACACTCGATGCTCCGGCTTACCGTAACAACATCTACCATATTGGCGTCACGGCGTTCAAGACTATCGGTACGAACTGGAACCCGCTCTACCCAGAGGATCCAGATAGCACAGATCCTAAGAACCCAGATCCTAAGCCAAAGGGTGACCCCAATACGCCTCCATACACTCCTGGTGACAAGAACACACCAGACGAGACCTATATGGCGGTAGATGTTACGGTCATTCCTTGGAACGTACACAGCTACACAATCCCACTTCAGATTCCATAAATAAATAGGACTGTCTGCTAGCATGGACGCACGCTCCGTGTCTCCATGCTAGACAGCTGTCTAACCCTCTATAGGGACGCACGGATGGACTGCGTCCGAGCCGTGCGTCCCTATCCCTCCCCAGCTTCGTTAGCCTAACCTTTCACACCGACACATCTGCTCTCTCAATCACAGCTACATCTTATGAAGCGACACATTATATATAGTATATTCCTGCTCCCCCTCCTCGTCTTATCACTCGTGAGCTGTGATAAGCTCGTATATGACCGAGGCGAGTGCCCCACGATATTGGTCTTCACACCCTATATGCAGACGCCCTGTATGTCTGACTCGGCTTACATTGGCAAGGCGGGCTACATGGATATCGTCATCAGTGTCCCTTCGTCTGGAGAGATCATCGCATACAAGCACCTAGAGCCTGCCGACCTAACCGCAGCCACTAGAATTGAAATCCCCGTACCGAACGAGTGCGGTGAGACCTATCGCTACACCATCTGGGTGGGTGCTACTCCCCACCACTACACCATGAGTGACCTAGCTCCTGCATCGGGCAATAAGCACCCCGACTGCCGCCTAGCACTCCAGCTCACAGAGCAAGATAGACACACTGGACTACTCCCTGAGCCACTTTACTTCGCTACAGACACGGTCGAGTGTCCTATGCCTCCTGGAGGTAGCACGATGAGAGTGCCCATTGCGCCAAACCTGACGCGCTACAGCAACGACTTTGACATAACCCTTACCGAGCTACCCAGCAAGGTGATCTATCCGCTCCAGATAGAAGTAGAGGACAATAACGCTGCTTACGACTTTATGGGTCAGCTGACCAACCCCACCAAGCATGTCATCTACCAGGCAGACCTGCCTAACGAGGGTACGACACGCAGTACACGTCTCAGCACGCTAAGACTGGATGACCCGAAGACAAAGCCCCAGCTTAGTCTCGTGCGCTCAGATACGGGGGCTAAGATTTTTACCTACGACCTCAAGAAGCTGCTCTCCAAGACACCTGACTACAGACCCGAGTGCCAGTTCGAGTACGACGTAGAGATACGTCTCAAGAACCTCCCCGATAACACGCACTACGCTGTAGAAATAATCATCGATGGCTGGATGGTACACTCCTACGAGATAGTCCTCTAAGTTCACTACACTACACACCAACGTTGTCACATCACTATGAATAGACCACGACATACCTATATATATACGCTCCTCTTTACCTTGGGGACGCTCCTCACCTGCGCTAGCTGTGTGCGGGACTACAACAGTCTCGGGGAGGAGGATGACGGTAACAAGTACCTCTCACTGACGCTCTCGCTATCTCCCAGTGGCAATGATGAGCTACGTGCGCAGGGACCCGACTACAGCATCAACTCCGACAAGACGAATCGTGAGGACTACGTGAACGATCTGCGCATCTTCCTAATCCAAGACGGTAAGATCAAGAAGAACGTCTTCTTTACCAATCTGGCTCCGAGACCCGCATACGATTATAGCACGGGTCCAGAAGATGATGGAATCAGCTATAAGTATAAAAGTGGCAAGGCTCAGATCACCTTCCGAATCACAGAGTCGGAGCTAGGCTACTACGACCTCGTCGTCGTCGCCAATGAGGGCGCTTATATGAATCGTCAGTCCCTTAATCCAGGCAACATTCCCTCAGAGCAGAAGCCTTACGACAGAGAGTTTGAAAGAGAGGCGGAGGCTGACGCCGCGCTTAGGAAAGCACTAAGAGAGGCTAAGACGCTGGAAGACCTCAAGGAGATACGTATCCCCGTCACGAGACGATTCTCTGATACGCATCAAGGATTACGCTATAATCAGAGCAATCCATATATAGATGTCATCTCTCCGATGACTGCCGAGTATAAGGGTGTTGACTTCACCAGAGGTGGTACCAAGAACAATCCGCGTAAGATCCAGCTCGATAATCCTCATGGCAGTACGAAAGGCGTTGAGCTCTTGCGCACCTTTGCCAAGGTCGAGCTAATCTACAAGAAGTGTATATGGCTCTCTTGGGATGAAAATGGAAAAGAGGAACTGAAATGGATAGGCCCTTGGAGATTTCAGCACCCCTATGGACCTCATATCTATCAGATGCCTAAGGATGTCAGTCTCTTCCCTATACAGGACTACTCTAGTGCTCAGGATACCGTGTCTAGCTTCCTCGGTAGAGAGTCTGATCAATATGTGGCAGGTACAGGCCCACAGAAACGCTTTGTCATAGGCTATGACAAAATAGCTGAAAAGGTTCGGAAAGAGGGTGTACCCATTGGTGGTGGCTATCTGCTGGACTATAGGATGTACTTCTATATCCCCGAGAAGCTCGTGCCCGAGGGACCTGATGAGACTGTGAAGCCTCTTTACCTATGGTTTATATGGTATCATTATGACAACATCCGTCCGTGGCTAGATATAGCTGTGAACGATGGTGCTGTTCAGCACAAAGCCGAAAAAAAACTCTATTTTGATGTTCTAAATGGCAAGGATGATAATGCAAATAAGGACAGGGCTGAAGACTACGTAAAGCCATCAGGCACCTTTAAGCCATCAGGCAAGAGTGTCTACCGCAATCGTCTCTACAAGATAACGCTAACCCCACAGGAGGTAGAGCCTCCCGCAGTCAATGAAGACCCTTTAGAGTAAAAGGCTAGCCAGATACAATCTACGCAGACACACATTACTAAGTAAAATCTCACCTATAAACAGATATAGGCTATGAAGCAATACAACAGCACGACACTAGTGCGCACTATATGGAGTCTCCTCCTCGTCATCTCAGCGCTCTGCCTGATACCTACCACGGCAGAGGCGCAGCTTCGTGTTTACTCCACAACTCGCGCCACTATTAAGGGATTCCCTGGAGGAACTGGTCAAGTAAGGCTAACCCTCTCTAGAGGTAAAGCTCCTTACACAGTCAAGCTGACAGCATACCCTGCAGAGTACGAAGGACAGCAGACCTTATTTAGAAGTCAGAAGGAAGAGACCATTATCTACAATCTCCCTAAAGGACGCTACACGCTGGAGGTCTCAGATGCCAATGGCTCTGTGGAGACAGTAAGCAGCTCTGTCCGTGAGGTAGGGGTAGGTCTTAATGAGTTCCACGTTAATGCGAAATGGTCTCAGCTACACACCTCTCAGGCAAACCCGTCGCGTTGGCTCTCCACAAGAATTTTTGACCGTGATAAAGGAATAGTCCCACGCTACTACTCTTCTGAGATAGACTCTATAGCTAAGTACTTTGATATTGCCATATGTGTCTCTTATGACTACTACTATGGCTATATGAAGGGTCAGGATAATCTCAACTGGCTGGACTTAAAAGAAGCTAAAAAGGCTCCCACATTTGAAGGTACCTATGGCTGTTGGCTCGTTCAGGATCCTGTTTATGATGATAATGGCAAGCCAACTGGACAGACAGTTGAGAGGTCACATCTATTTGTCAAAGTGCCAGACGACTCGCCCTCTCCTGATGAGCTCTATTACAACGCTCGGTTTGCTTTACCTCTCGGTGATAAAGAAAAGATAGGTATAGCTATTCGTGTGAAAGGATCAACGGACCCCAAAAACTCGGACTATTCTAATGCACAAGACCTTTTTGATGCAAAAGAGTCAGCCGATCCGAACCCTTGGATTGAAATGGTTGGAGAGGGTAAAGACGAACCCTGTGAGGGCTATAAACCGACTTTCGCCCTAAAGAAAGATGTTGTTAAGGAAATGAACTTGCAATTTCCTGTCAAGGTGAAGTGTAATGGTACTGAAAGAACCTTTACCGATAGTAACGACACAACTCCCAGAGATCTCGGTGCTTTAGACTACAATCGCGACAACTGGATCTATATGAGGGATGCTAGTGGTAAGGAATCCTCTATGGGCTTCAGACCTGGTAAGCCTGTAACTGATATCGCAGATAAGGTCCTCCAGGGGCATCGGTACTACTCCGATTCAAAGCCTGAGCGGATGTGGAATGAGGAGTCTGGATGGCGTGATGATCCCGAGGCGGATGGTCCTGGCGTGAGAGATTATTGTACTGGAGAGGTGCGGATGGTCCCCGCCTTGTCGCTACAGGAGGTGCATTTCGATAAGCCTTTTAAGACTGAATTTGCTCAAGCAGAGGTCAAGCTTGTGTCCGCGCCTCAGGCGTATGAGCCTCAGAATGACTACTTCCCTGTGCTCGGCGGTGAGGCAATTGAGGTCTCGGGAGACTACGAGAGTGCTTTGTTCTTTCCATTTCCTAGCGCTTCGGCACCAGCAGACAATCCCTATATGAAGCCCTACTTTGATGTCAAGGTGCCCGAGGGCAAATACAAATTTAAAGTATCTTTCTTCACCCTCTGCGGTGAGTGGGAAACTGAAACCGTCGAACTTAATGTCAACTATCAATCAGTAAAGTATGAGATTTCTGACGATGCTAAGGACTTAAAGCCTCAACTGTTCGAGAAGGTCGACTGCAAGACGATGCGTGTCTACCCCTTCCGAGGAGCGAAGTCTCGTAAGATACTACTGCTTAATGGTAAGCCAATCAGAGTCTATGCAAGCGTCGTACAGAAGACTAGACCCGAGGATCATCCAATGCAATATGTGAACACGATTGCGACTGGCTCTACCGACTTTGATCCTGACAATGTGTATGATCGAAGCCCTGAGGACTGCTATGTAGAGTTGCCTTGGACCAGTTCTAATATTGAGATCAAGTACAACTACAAGCGTAGCTGGGGAGACATTTTACCTTGTATTGACAAATTAGGGGTCAAGTTCACCGTCGAGGCGACGCCGCCCACCTATGATCCGGAGCACCTCTACACCTATATCTGTAAGAGCGGTGAGACGGCCTATGTATCGGTACTACCAATCCATACGGTAGGTGCGACCCTCGTAGAGCTTAGAGATGTCAAGGATAAAACCAAGCTCTACGCAAGTGAGACGCTCCCCGCGACGAAGCAGGGTAGTTCAGTTGAATTGAAACTCACTGGCGATAAGATTCAGCCTGAGTATAGTCTCTACATTAGGACAGGCACAGATAAGTGTCCTCTAGACAATGGTGGTGAGATTATCAAGATGAACGATCTGCGAGGCTCTTCTTTCATCATTGGCGCTGCTTATACCAAGTATTGCGTGGGGGATACTATTAAGCTAGAGTGCCCGCCCGTTACGCCTGAGTCTGAGTACACTTGGACACAGCCAGATGGAAAGGAGCATCATGGTCGCAAGGTCACCATTGGTGTCGCAGACTTGCCGCTCTCTGGAGAGTGGCAGCTCAAAGTCACAGCGGTGCCGTGCGATGGCACAACAGCACCGCAGACGGTGCCCTTCAGGCTATCTGTTGCTCCACCCGAGCTATGGTGGCGTCAGGATGCTAAGTCCGCAGACTGGAACTCTTTTGATAACTGGGCCGACAAGGATGGTAAACCAGCTAATGCTATTCCTGCTAAGTGTACCGATGTACACCTCCCTGCAGTGGTTGACAAATTCTATCCTAACTTAGACCCAAAGAAGACGATCCGAGAGCCACTCGGAGAGCCTGTGTGCAACGATATCTACTTCCACTTCGGCTCTGCCCTAGGTCAGCCTCAGCTACTGACTGAGTACTCGCGCGCCTTTATCGACTACAACTTTGGAGTCGTACAGTCTGACGGTTCTATCCAAGCGCACGAGGATCCTGACCATCCAGGTGCTTACGGTCGTCCCCTAGAGCGAGACCGTTGGTATATGATTGCTACGCCACTCAAGAATGTCTACACTGGAGACTTCTCTCTAGCTGGCTACCCGCTCACCTATCAGCGCTACCTCAAGGTAAAGTTTTATGGAGAAAGACCTAAAGAGGCTTCCTTCGACATCCCAATGAACAAGCTGGGACGTCCTATGGTAGCTTACAATCACGCTTTAGCATACAAGGTGGAGGGTTACCACCCTGGCAAGAAAGGCGCTGACGACCATAAGAACCTCGATGGGCTAGATGGTATCATCCGCTTGCCCTACTATGAGAACAAGGAGCGTGCGCCCTACTATCCACTACACCGCTATTACAAGAACTGGTATGTGTTTGATGATAAGGGTAAGCTTATGTACTCATATCCTGAGCCGAGATCCTACTTCGCCTACTTTGACCTGAACACGTTAAAGCCAGTTAGTAAGGTGGATTCGGTCAAGAGAGACTCCGTACTGGACTACCGCTTCCTCTTTGAGGATGACAAGACCAATGCGATAGGTAGGACTAGAGCATCGACAGGGAAGCCTGCTGGTGAAGGGTCTGACCTAGACTGGGTCGAAGAGGAGATAGAGGGCTACACGATGAAGCTCACCTCAAGCTCCAAGTCTGATAAGTATGTTATCGTGGGTAACCCGTTCATGAGCCCCATAAGCGCTGATCAGTTCTACAAGGTGAACAAGAATAACATCACAGGCGGCATCTATATCTATGTGAATGGTGCCTGGCGCCATTATGGTGATCCGATACCCAATAGCACCGCAGGTGATGAACTCAAAACGATCCCACCTCTGCAAGCCTTTATGGTCTCGCTAAGGTTGGATGGGACGCCGAACGTCTACTTCCCCACTGCGCCAGAGTACTCAGTGCTTGTAGATCCTAACAGTCTAGATGGGCGGGGAGCTGAGTTGCGCAGTACAGACGAGGAGTCGAGCAAGGAACCAGAGCGATATGTCGCTGTGAAGGTTTCCGATGCCGAGGGTGGCTATACCTCTGCGGTACTGCTACCAGAAAATACGGAAGAGTCAATCCCTGCGATGATTGCGCCGGAGGGTATGCAGACAGCTCCGCTTGTCTACTTCATCAGCCCGACCGATAGTAGCTGTAACTTCGTACAGACCAATGTGGATCGTGCCGTGGTCGAGCTAGGCGTCTTTGCGCCTACCGATGGCATGCTCACGCTAGACTTCACAACATTGGCCGAGAAGCCCTTTGACAAGCTGGCACTCTACGACCGTCTGCGAGGCACTGAGCAGGACCTGCTCGCCAACCCGACCTACAGCTACGGCTATAGCGAGCGCGACGGACGTCGCTTCGAGCTACGTATGTCGTACGGCAATATCCGCTACGAGGAGCAGCAGAATCACCAGCCTGATCTAGACATCGAGCGCACCGCTACGGGCTATCGCATATCCTACGATCAGGGTATCGCAGGCTATCAGCTATACAGCGTCCACGGCTATCTACTAGAGCGTGCCACGACCGATGGTCAGACGCAGGTAGATATCGAGATGCCCGAGACAGAGGTCGTACTGCTCGACGTACAGTCCGCCGACGGTCTCCGCTGGATCAAGAAGCTCCAGCGATAAGAACACGCGCTCGTCGCATATAAATAGCGTAATCGGGGTAGTCCTCCTAGTGAGAGCTACCCCGATTGTCGTATCATAGCCACTAAGGTGGGGGAGCCTCGCTAAAATAGATAGACGGTGCAAAGGTAGTACGACAGCTCATCGAGACGGAGCTCAGGTGCACTCAGCGTCGCTCTGTAATCTGCAAGCGTATCAACAGCCCCTAAGGAGACTGTTGACTTTTGCAACAGTCTCTCTCTAAGGGGGAGCGACGCACTCCGAGAAACGCACCGTCGGGGTGGGGGCTCCCACCGTAGGGGCGGACCTGCGTGTCCGCCCGTCCGCCCGTCCTCACCTGAACGCAGTAAAACTTAACGGGGACGGACGCACAGACCGTGCGTCCCTACAGGGCGTCGTGGGGGGACGGAGTAATGCTTTAACGGGGACGGACGCCATCCGACTCGACACTAGCCGTGACTGAGTCCTGTAGGGACGCACGGGAGTATCTAGCGGGAGGGCGTCCGTTGTATAACAGGTTACAGCATCGTGGCTTTAACAGGGACGGACGCGATCCGACTCGACACTAGCCGTGACTGAATCCTGTAGAGACGCACGGGAGTATCTAGCGGGAAGACGTCCGTTGTATAACAGGTTACAGCATCGTGGCTTTGACGGGGACGGACGCCATCCGACTCGACACTAGCCGTGACTGAATCCTGTAGGGACGCACGGTCTGTGCGTCCGTTGTATAACAGGTTACAGCATCGTGGCTTTAACGGGGACGGACGCCATCCGACTCGACGCTAGCCGTGACTGAATCCTGTAGAGACGCACGGGAGTATCTAGCGGGAGGGCGTCCGTTGTATAACAGGTTACAGCATCGTGGTATTAACGGGGACGGACGCGATCCGACTCGACACTAGCCGTGACTGAATCCTGTAGGGACGCACGGTCTGTGCGTCCGTTGTATAACAGGTTACAGCATCGTGGTATTAACGGGAACGGACGCACCGACCGTGCGTCCCTACAACGGGCTACACGTATCATCGCTACACGTCAAGTGCGTCCCGGTCGTTCGACAACGGACGCCCTCTGGCTGGACACTTCCGTGCGTCCCTACAGGATTCAGTCACGGCTAGTATCGAGTCATAGTGCGTCCCTACAACGGGCTACACGTATCATCGCTACACGTCGGATTGCTATTCGTCCCGCTCATGCCGACCTCTTCGACACGACCTGTGGATAGAAAAACGGAAGCCCTGCACACCACAAAGGTACACAGGGCTTCCTCAATTAGGCTTCATAGCCGCCCGAGAGCGACTACTTATCCTCAGTATTGATTTAGTCTTCGTTGAGGTTAACGCGCTTGAATCCTGTAGCCGTCAGCGTCTTAGATGCTGTGTGCAGATAGCTCTGGACATCCATCTTGCTGTCGCGGACGAAAGGCTGATGGAGTAGCGTGTTCTCCTTATAGAACTTCTGTATCGTGCCCTCGACGATGCGCTCGCAGATAGCCTCAGGCTTGCCACTCTCACGAGCACGATCCATAGCGACCTTGCGCTCCTCCTCGAGGACATGAGCAGGTACGTCCTTCTCGCAGACCGAGACGGGGTTCATCGATGCTACTTGCATAGCAATCTCACGACCCATCTCCTGATCGATAGCCTCGTTGAATGCAACGATAGCTGCGAGCTTATTGCCAAAGTGTATATAAGAAGTTGTGTAGGGAGCCTTGAGGTATTCGTAGCTACCTACCTCCATCTTCTCGCCTGTGCTACCGATGCGGTCGGTGATATGCTCAGCGACGGCACGACCATCGGCTAGAGGTAGCTTGAGTAGCTCCTCCTTGGTGGCGGGCTGCTCCTTCATGGCTACGTCTAGGATCTGCTGTGTGAGTGCGATGTGTCCCTCGTTCTTAGCGACGAAGTCGGTCTCGCACTGTAGTGCTACGATGGCTGCAAAGCCATCGCTATGTGCAGCTAGGACACAGCCCTCGGCAGCCTCGCGATCGGAACGCTTGGCAGCGACAGCCTTACCCTTGGCACGTATGATCTCGACAGCCTTCTCGAAGTCACCAGCGGTCTCGTTGAGAGCATTCTTGCAATCAGAGAGACCAGCACCGGTCATCTTACGAAGTTTCTTGATATCTTCAATAGTTACGCTCATGGTGTATAGTATTATTGTTGGTTAGCTGCTGTACCCTCACTAGCGGGAGCAGTCTCTTCAGCGGTCTGTGCGACCTCTACAGCCTCGGGAGCTGCGGTCTGCTCCTCAGCTACCTCCTCCTCACGCTCTGCCTCATTGGCATTGGTGGGGCGGATGCGCTCGCGACGAGCTCCTGTGCGCTGGCGACGTCCTGAGGGTGCTAGCTCGGCAGCCTCCTCAGCCTCCTTCTCAGCCTTGATAGCCTTGTACTCTACCTGCCCCTCGTTGATAGCCTGGCACATGGCAGAGACAATCAGCTCGATGGCCTGTGTGGAGTCATCGTTGGCGGGGATGATGTAGTCGACGTCTTTGGGATTGGCGTTGGTGTCGACGATGGCAAAGACAGGGATGCCCAGACGCTGAGCCTCACGAACAGCAATGTGCTCGCGCATGACGTCTACAACGAAGAGCGCGTTGGGCAGACGGTTCATGTCTCGGATGGAGCCGAGGTTCTTGTCTAGCTTAGCCTGCTGACGATCTAGCTGCAGACGCTCGCGCTTGGATAGGTTGTTGTAAGTACCGTCCTCACGCATCTTGTCGATTTGGGCCATCTTCTTGACCGCCTTACGTATGGTGGGAAAGTTGGTGAGCATACCACCGGGCCAGCGCTCTGTGACGTAGGGCATGCCTACGCTCTTAGCTAGCTCAGCGATAGCGTCCTTAGCCTGACGCTTGGTGCCGACGAAGAGAATCTTCTTGCCAGCACTGGCCATATTCTTGATGACTTCGGCACTCTCATCTATCTTGGCGACAGTCTTGTGGAGATCAATGATGTGGATTCCGTTGCGCTCCATAAAGATGTAGGGAGCCATAGCGGGGTTCCACTTACGTGGCATGTGACCGAAGTGTGCACCAGCCTCTAGGAGCTGGTCAAATGATACTAATGACATAAGTAGTCTTTGTTTTCGTTTACGTTCTTGTGTGATGAGCAATTGCAGGGTAGGGCTACTGATCTTATAGACTGAAGCAAGAAACAACTAAGGTCTAACCTCTAAAGTCTAAGCTCCAATACGCCATCGATGCAATTTAGATACTAAACGCGAGAAATCGTGCGGGGTGCGCCATACCACAGTAGGCGTGTGACCTAAGCTGCGGAAGCAGTCCCCAGCACCATTAACGCTTGCTGAATTGGAATTTCTTACGAGCCTTAGGACGTCCTGGCTTCTTACGCTCTACGACACGTGGGTCGCGCGTCACGAGACCAGCAGCACGGAGTGTAGCCTTGTCCTCAGGATTAACCTTGATAAGCGCACGGGCGATGCCGAGACGAGCAGCTTCGCTCTGTCCCTTGAAACCACCACCAGTGAGGTTGATCATGATGTCATACTTGTCAGCGACCTCTAGCTTCACGAGAGGCTGCTTGACGATGAATTGAAGTACGGGAGAGGGGAAGTAGTTAGCGATGTCCTTCTTGTTGATTGTTATCTTACCCGAGCCCTCTGTGAGATATACGCGGGCTACTGCAGCCTTACGTCTACCTATAGCATTGATTTGTTCCATCGTGTACCGCGTATTTATTTAAGTGTATTGATATCAATCTTGCGGGGCTGCACGCCCTCCATAGTGTGGTCGGGACCATCGAAGACCCGGACATGCGTCAGTAGCTCAGCGCCGAGCTTGTTCTTAGGGAGCATACCTTTGAGCACCTTCTCGAAGAGCTTGCGAGAGCTCTTCTTCTGGAAGTCTCTTGGTGAGAACTCTCTCTGTCCTCCAGGATAGCCCGAGAAGGTCAGATAGCTAGGTGTGTCCCACTTATTGCCTGTAAGTTCGATTTTGTCGGCATTGATGATGATGACGTTGTCGCCACAGTCTGCATGAGGTGTAAAGCAGGGCTTGTACTTACCACGCAGTATCTTAGCAACGATGGAGCAGAGGCGTCCGAGACGCTGGCCCTCGGCATCTACCACGAGCCACTCCTTCTGAGCAGACTCCTTGGTGGCGGATTGTGTTTTATAGCTTAATGTGTTCACGCTAATAGTTTGATAGGGATTAATACAAAAGGAGATCTCCCTAGGCGCAAGTGCCTCGAGCTCCCCGACTATGGCGTCGCTCCTAAGCGAGAGCGTGTCACTCTGGGGCTGTCGTGTGACATCCGTTCACCTGTCGGTAGGCTATCGATGGAGCGTGGACGCACTCCTTATACACCGACACAGATACCAATCACAACACTCTTGTGAGGTCGAAAGCTTGCACTGGTTATCTCGTTTCGATAATAATCAGCACCGCAAAGGTACAACTATTTTGCAAACTAGCAATAAAGTCTCTCGGAATCCAGAGCTGACGCAGCATAATGAGACTGTTGCAAAAGTCAACAGTCTCACAATCTTGCAAGCAAGATTGTCTAG
>UQBE01000041.1 GCA_900539155.1 uncultured Porphyromonas sp. | reverse complement strand
TGCTTGCAAGATTGTCTAGACTTTGCAGAAAGGATGAAGCGCAAGACGCTGAGGGGAGGTCTGAAGGGAGCATACCTCCGTATGTGACCGAAACCGAATCCCGAAAGCAACACAGCGATTCCGTATTTTCCACTCCAAAATGCAATTTCAAAGGGGAAACGTTTGTTAGTTTCAAAAATTATCGTACCTTTGTGGTCGCTAAGGAGCAGAGGAGCTCAAGACACTCCCGTCTAGTAGGAGCCGTAGCTAGCGAGCTGGCATAGTCCTCGAGGAGATACTTGAAGCGTAAATTGAAAAAACTTCATCTTAGCTATTGCAATGTTGAGAAGTTTTTGTACCTTTGCATAGCAAACAACCGAGGTGCGGTAGTTCAGCTGGTTAGAATACCTGCCTGTCACGCAGGGGGTCACGGGTTCGAGTCCCGTCCGCACCGCTCAGATCCTCATACGAGGTCATACGCTTCTTGACAAGATGGTCAGTAAGTATGGCGGAGTAAGAGGATTATTAGTCTAAGAGAGGTAGTGATCTCTCGACAAGCGACTGCATCTCTCATAGCTTGACGGCTCCTAGGAGGGGCGATAGAGGTAGGAGAGGAGATACGATAGTGACCTTATACACACAGGTAGTCACTGCTACAAGCCCAAGTGGCGGAATTGGTAGACGCGCTAGTTTCAGGTACTAGTAAACGCAAGTTTGTGCAGGTTCGATTCCTGTCTTGGGCACCTAGAGTTGCTGTCACGGACTATAATATATATTGTATGCGCAGGTGGTGGAATTGGTAGACACGCTACTTTGAGGGGGTAGTGCCAGCAATGGTGTGTGAGTTCGACTCTCATCCTGCGTACCACGAGAGAGACCTATTGGATGACCTTACATAGATGAGGCTTCGATAGGTCTTTCTCTCTTTTTTGCCCCTACCCTATCGCGCGCTCATCTTAGGCAGGTCAATTTGTCCTATCTAGGGATCCGTCTGTCTATTTGAGGTGTGGAGAGAGCCTTTATCGGGACATCGCCTTGCCGTGGTACAGTTTTTGAATACCTTTATACAGCGAGACCTTTGCACGAGGGTGCCTAGCTGTGCTTTGCACCCGCATATATCGCCCAGTGCCAGTACCCTTGCAGCGGTACGAAGCACTACATAATTCACTCTCAAGAGATAATATATACGCATGAATTTCACGCCATACCAAATAAGTAGCCAGGTAATCAGCGCCTTTACTAGAATTTGCACCATCGGGCTGCGATCTGGAGAGCCGCTAGACATCTACCCAGCACTCTTTGCAGACTTAGCTCGCTGTGATGACAGCTTTCCTAGTGTCCTCATCTTACGTACACTAGACATTCCTCTCAGTCAGATCCAAGATACACTCTTTGACTGCTCTACCGCAAAGGCATATAACAATCATATCCAAGATATCATCACACAGGATCACTACACGACTCCAAGTGACGAGCTGGTACGCTACTACCACGACCAGTTGAAGTCCATCCTGGTGGGGGCGTGGGAGGTCTTCTTCCCCAATCAGGATAACTTCCACGTGATTGATGCACCTCGTATTATTGCTTACATGCTACACGAGAAGCGACCGGATATCTATCCTTGGCCATATATGACAGCTCGACCTACCAAGAAGCAGGTTCTAGCTAGCTATCTGAAGAATAGTCTAGAGAATCGTACCAAGGGTCAGATCATAGAAGTTGAGGCTGTCGATAGTCCCCAAAAGGAAGAGGAGGTGATACAGACAATTCTCTCGATGGCTCTATCGGATATAACTTATCCCTTGTCAGAGTTTCTGCGCTCAGAGCTTGACATAACCACATGGAAGAAGCTTATCGAGCAGTCTTTCCTCAAGGCGTCCTCATCAGACGAACCCCAAAAGAAGAAGCCTGATAGCGACATAGATCCTAACACTATTGTTAAGCAGGTAGAAGTCTTCGTCTCTCAGAACAATCCCGACGGAGAGACGGACAAAAACTCTATGCGCGCTGTGCCACTAGAGGAGCTCCCCGAAGAGATACAAGAGCATATCAAGGCTATCATACGTCACGAGCAGCGCAAGGTGACGCAAAACTCGGGAAGTAATCCCTTCGACCTAAACGCTGATGATGAGGGCGACAAGGAGGAGAAAGCCTCTAAGTCTAGCAAGCGCTCTAAGACACCTGCGCTAGATGCCTTTGCGACCAACCTTAACCAGCTCGCTAAGGACGGCAAGCTAGACCCGATGATCGGGCGTGCTAAGGAGCTAGAGCGCATCACGCATATCCTTTGTCGCCGACAGAAAAACAACCCCGTGCTGATTGGCGAGGCGGGTGTCGGTAAGACAGCTGTCGCCGAGGGCTTAGCACAGCTCTTAGCTCGCAACGAGGTGAGCTACAAGCTTCGTGGCAAGGTACTTTACAGCGTAGACTTGGCACAAATGCTGGCAGGAACACGCTACAGAGGAGACTTTGAGGAGCGGTTTAAGGCGCTACTCAAGGAGGCTGAGATGCTGGGCAATACGATCCTACTCTTTGACGAGATTCACACGCTGATGGGCGCAGGCTCGACAGAGGGCAGCATGGATGCCTCCAATATGCTCAAGCCGGCTCTGGCGCGTGGCACGATACAGGTAATCGGAGCCACCACACTGGATGAGTATCGCAGGACCATTGAGAAGAATGGAGCCCTAGCGCGTCGCTTCCAGAAGGTGATGATCGAGCCAAACACACCCGAGGAGACGCTAGAGATCTTGCGCCAACTGCGAGGACGATATGAAGAGTTTCACCATGTACGCTACAGCGACGAAGCTTTGGTCGCTATGGTGCGCCTGACCAATAGATATATCTACGACCGCTACTTCCCCGACAAGGCTATTGACGTCCTAGACGAGGTGGGAGCGAGTATGCACCTCAAGGGCAAAGTGGGTGAGAGCGACAAGGTCGCTTCGCTCCGACAGCAGCTGCGTACCTATCGCGCTTCTCGTGACAAAGCAGTGCGTGAGAGCAACTACGACACCGCTATGACCCTCAAAGTGCAGGAGGACTTAGTCCAGAAAGAGGTGGACGAAGAGCTCGAGAAAGCGCACGCCAAAGAGGCTGCCATCTATCTACCTGTCGATGAGGAGGCGGTCGCCAAGACGGTCTCTATGATGAGCGGGGTGCCTATCTCCAACATCAGTCAGGAGGAGCACGCTAAGCTACGCCAGATGCGCCAAACGCTCAAGGATATAGTGATCGGTCAGGACGATGCAATCGACAAGGTGGTCAAAGCGATACAGCGTAACCGCCTTGGCTTGGGTAGCGACAAGCGCCCCATCGGGAGCTTCCTCTTCCTTGGTCCGACAGGTGTCGGTAAGACTTATCTAGCTAAGAAGCTTGCCGAGCTACTCTTTGACGATGAGGACGCACTCATACGTATTGATATGAGTGAGTATATGGAGTCGTTCAACGTGTCTCGTCTCGTGGGCGCAGCTCCTGGCTACGTCGGCTACGACGAGGGCGGACAGCTCACGGAGCAGGTGAGACGCAAGCCTTACTCGGTCGTACTCTTTGACGAGCTAGAGAAGGCGCACCCAGACGTTTACAATATACTCCTGCAGATCCTCGACGATGGCTTTATCACCGCTGCCGATGGTACGCACGTGAGCTTTAAGAATACGGTCATCATCCTGACGAGCAACATCGGTACGCGCCAGCTCAAGGACTTTGGCGCTGGTGTCGGCTTCCGTCAGGAGGTGCAGCTCACCCAGACGGAGCAGGAGGCTTTGCTGAGCAAGCAGCTCAAGAAGCACTTTAGCCCTGAGTTCCTCAACCGCCTTGATGAGACGATCTACTTCGCCAGCCTGGAGAAGGAGGATATCCGCAAGATCGTAGACGTGGAGCTACGTCCTATTATGGCACGTATCACCGAGCAGGGATACAACCTTGTGGTCACTCCCTCGGCAAAGGACAAGCTCGCCGATGTGGGCTTTGACCTAGAGTACGGTGCTAGACCGCTGAGACGTGCTCTGCGTCTCTGGATCGAGGACAAGCTGACGGATCTCATCCTTGATGGAGAAGCAAATGTGGGCGACACGGTGCGTCTGCGTGTCTCTGAGGGCGAACTCCTCATGGAGGTGGACAAGCGTGCACCACAAAAGGAGTCGCAAGCTAAGAGCGATGAGGCGACCCTAGGCTTCGCCCTACCCTCGTTTACCTCTTCCAGCCAGAAGGGCGACGAGCGGTAACCAATCAAATCAGACAAATAACTCAAGCTTATGAATAGTAATAAAGGACAAATCGGGGTTACGAGTGAAAACATATTCCCCGTCATCAAGAAGTTTCTCTATAGTGAGCATGATATATTCCTCCGTGAGATCGTATCCAACGCAGTCGATGCGACGACCAAGCTACGCGCGCTGATAGCTCGTGGCACGGAGGTGGGCAGCACTGAGGATCTCCGTGTAGAGGTCCTACTAGATAAGGAGGCGCGCACACTGACCGTACGAGACTACGGTATCGGTATGACTGCCGACGAGGTGGAGCGCTACATCAATCAGATAGCTTTCTCTGGAGCGGAGGACTTCCTAGAGAAGTACAAAGACGCTTCCGGCAATATCATCGGGCACTTCGGACTAGGCTTTTACTCAGCCTTTATGGTCTCCGAGCGTGTCGAGATAGACACCCTCTCCTATCAGCCAGATGCACAGCCCGTCCACTGGAGCTGTGACGGTTCGCCTGCCTACGAGATGAGTACGGGTAGCCGCACCGAGCGTGGTACCGACATTATCATGCATCTAGACGAAGAGAGCAGCGAGTTCCTTGAGCAGGCACGCATCGAGGAGCTACTGACGAAGTATTGTCGCTTCCTCCCGATCCCCATCATCTTTGGCAAGAAGCAGGAGTGGAAGGACGGCAAGATGCAGGACACCGATGAGGACAATGTGATCAACGACACCAACCCGCTTTGGCTCCGCAAGCCACAAGACCTTACGGACGAGGACTATCGTGAGTTCTACCGCAAGCTTTACCCAGGAGCTGACGAGCCGCTTTTTTGGATACACCTTAATGTAGACTACCCCTTCACCTTGACCGGCGTACTCTACTTCCCCAAGGTGAGCAACAAGGTGGATCTGCAGAGCAACAAGATCAAGCTCTACTGCAATCAGGTCTTTGTGACTGACGAGGTGGAGAGCATCGTGCCTATGTACTTGACCTTGCTCCATGGTGTGATCGACTCACCAGACATCCCGCTCAACGTGTCGCGCTCTTACCTACAGTCCGACAGCAATGTCAAGAAGATCAGTAGCTACATTACGAAGAAGGTGGCCGACAAGCTGGAGGAGATCATGAAGAATGATCGCCCCACCTACGAAGCTAAGTGGCTCGACCTCTCCGTCTTCATACATTATGGTATTCTCACCGATGAGAAGATGGAGGAGCGTGCGCTCAAGTCACTACTCCTACTGGAGGATGTGGCTGGAAAGTTCTACACACCCGAGGAGTATCGTGAGCTGGTCAAGAGCAATCAGACCGACAAGGACGACAAGCTCGTCTACCTCTACGCTACCGATCCTGAGGCGCAGTACAGCTACATACAGGCTGCCGAGGCTAAGGGGTACAACGTACTCCACATGCACGGCATGCTCGACACGCCCCTACTCAACCATCTAGAGCAGAAGTGGGAGAACACGCACTTCGTACGTGTAGACAGCGACACGGTCGACCAATTGATCCAGCGTGACGACACGACGACCGACGCTTCCGCACATGAGACCGAGATCATGCGTAGCCTCTTTGCCAAGGCGCTCCCAACGGGCGAGGTCAACTATCAGGTCTTCCTACGCAACATGGGTCAGGAGGCTCAGCCGGCAGTGGTCACGCGTATGGAGTGGATGCGCCGTATGAAGGAGATGTCGCAGTATCAGCCTGGGGCTTCCTTCTACAACTCGCTCCCCGACAGCTATTCGCTCGTACTCAATGCCGACCACCCGCTCATCAAGAGCTTGCTAGAGGGTGAGGGCAAGGAGCTAGAGCCACAGCTGGCGTCTCTGCGCTCTCAGCTCGCTACGCTCCAAGAGCAAGTCACCGAGCTAGACAAGGAGGCTAAGGAGCAGACCGAGCCTACCGAGGAGCAAAAGAAAGAGCTACAAGAGAAGAAGGAGGCTCTCCACAAGCAGCAAGAAGAGCTGCACGGCGAGATGCAAAGCTCCTTCGACCAGTATGCAGAGAAGCAGCCAATGATACGTCACATCGTCGAGCTGGCTCTACTCTCAGCTGGTGAACTACGAGGCGTTGCCCTACAAGAGTTCATCAAGCGCACCACCGAACTTCTATCGTCTAAGTAAATACCCCTAAGAATATCCGTTTTTTATGAAGAGGAACACTTCCCTTTGCAAGCGTCTCCTACTCCTACTAGCCCTCTCAGCCACCTGGCTCGTGGGGGCTGTAGCGCAGGAGACACCCCGCTGGCTACGCTATGCCCAGATCTCACCTGATGGTAATCAGATAGCTTTTTGCTACCAAGGCGACATCTACATTGTCGATGCTATCGGTGGCGAGGCGCGTCTCCTGACTGGCTCCGATGGGTACGAGTCGAACCCCACCTGGAGTCCCGATGGCAAGCGTATCGCCTTCATGAGCAATCGTGATGGGCACCGCTCCATCTACACTATGTCAGCCCTCGGTGGCGATGTCAAGCGCATCACGCACCACTCGGGCAATAGCCATACCGTCGAGTGCTACACACCCGACGGTCGTTTTATCATTATGTCCGAATCTCTCCAGCAGCCTGCCACCAGTGCGCTCAATCCTTCGGGCATCCTCTCGCAGCTCTACATAATCCCTGTCGATGGCGGCACGCCTATGCTCTACAACCCTCGTCCTCTGGAGGCTGTCACCTTCAGCCATCGTGGCGACCGCTATGTAGCGCAAGACATCAAGGGCTTTGAGAATAAGTGGCGCAAGCACCACACCAGCTCCGTCACACGAGACATTTATATAGTAGACCCCAAGACAGGAGCCACCACAGCCTGCACACTAGAGCCAGGCGAAGACCTCTCACCCGTCTTCGGACCTGATGACCAGACCGTCTTCTTCATCAGCGAGCGTGGCAAAAGCAATTCGCTCAACGTCTGGAAGCAGCGCATCGGCGAGCAGACCGCTCAGCAGGTGACCAGCTTTCGCAATCACCCCGTGCGCTTCCTCAGCATCTCTCGCTCCGGACGGCTCTGCTTCGCCTACGACGGCGACCTCTACACCATGACCGAGGGACGCTCCCCGCAGAAGGTACAGATCACCCTGCGCACCGAGGGTCCTAAGGACAAAGTGTACCGCCGCACAGCCAGCAGTGGAGGTAGCTCCTTCACGCCCAGCAGTGACGGCAAGCAGTTAGCCTTCATCATGCGTGGTGATGTCTACGTCACCTCTGTCGAGCATGGCACGACGAAGCGCATCACCCAGAGCGCTGGTGCCGAGGAGAGTGTCACCTGGAGTCCCGACAGCAAGACGCTCGTCTACGACTCACGCCGTGACGGCAAGCATATCCTCTACAAGGCGACCATCGCCTCAGACAAGGAGCTAGACTTCGCCTCTGCTACCATTATCAAGGAGGAGCCCCTCATGCCCGAGTGCAAGATGGAGCAAGCCCTCCCCCAGTACTCACCCGATGGCAAGCTGATCGCCTTCGTCGGAGACCGCAAGTGCATCTATACCTATAATGTCGAGAGCAAGAAGCTCACGCAGGTCACCAGTGGCAAGGATCAGCCCGAGATGCACGGCTACATCAGCTTCGAGTGGAGTCCTGACAGCCGCTGGATAGCCTTCGGATATACGCCCAATGTCCATGCGCCCTTTGGTGACGTAGGTTTGGTAAAAGCGACCGGAGGTGAGGTGGTCAACCTGACCAACACCGGTTACTTCAGCGACCTCACGGGCTGGGTTATGGAGGGCAATGCTATCCTCTTCACCTCAGACCGATATGGTATGCGCAACCACGCTTCGTGGGGCTCTATGAGCGATGCTTTCCTCGTATTCCTCAATCGCAAGGCGTACGAGAAGTTTAGCATGACACCCGAAGAGCGCGACCTCTACGACCGCGCTGGACTAGACACGCTACAGTATGGCGCTGATCCCGTTCCTGCCGAGGAGAGTGCTAAGAAGAAGGACGAGACCAAGCCGATCGTCGTCGAGATCCAGGGCATCGAGGACCGCATCGTACGGCTCACGCCCAATTCGAGCGACCTAGCAGACGCTTATGTCGATGCCGATGGTAAGAACCTCTACTACCTCTCAGCCTTTGAGGGCGGGTACAACCTCTGGCAGACAGATCTGCGCAAGGGCAATACCTCCATGCTACGCCAGCTAGACCTCTCGGGCAGTGCCTATATGCGCCCCACACCCAAGGGAGATAAGATCTTCGTCGTATCCTCGGGCCGAGTACAGTGCTTTACACCTGCCTCAAAGAAGTTTGAGTCAGTCAACTACCGTGCGCGTGTGGAGCTAGACAGCTACGCAGAGCGTGAGGCGATGTACGACTTTATGGTTCGCGAGGAGGGGCTACGTTTCTACCGCGCAGATATGCACGGAGTAGACTGGAAGGGTCTGACCGACCACTACCGCCAGTTTCTGCCCCACATCGCGACGAACGAGGACTTCTCCGAGATGCTCAGCGAGATTCTCGGCGAGCTCAACGTATCGCACACCGGCTCAGGCTACAGAAGTGGCACCAGCGAGCCAGCTACGGGACGCCTAGGGCTACTCTACAACTGGTACTCCCTACCCCTCGAGGGCATCATTGTTGATGAAATCGTTACGGGCGGACCCTTCGACACCTACCTGACTAAGCTACAGCCTGGCGACCGCATCGTCGCAATCAATGGCACACGCATCGACCACCACACCGACTGGCGTGACCTCCTCGCAGGCACTACCGGCACGCTCACGGCTGTCACCTTCTATAGTAATAAGGAGCAAAAGGAAATCACCGAGGCTGTTCGTCCTATTTCTTCAGGCAAGCTCTCGGGACTACTCTACAAGCGCTGGGTCAAGGCTCGTGAAGCTGAGGTACAGCGTCTCTCGAATGGTCGTCTCGGCTATGTACATATCCCGAGCATGGGCGACGACGAGTTCCGCACCGTCTACAGCGAAGTGATGGGCAAGTACTACCAATGCGACGGTATTGTCATCGACATCCGCTACAACGGTGGCGGTCGTCTGCACGAAGACCTCGAGACCTTCTTCAGCGGCAAGGCTTATCTGCAACAAGAGGTGCGTGGACAGGACTACTGCACGATGCCTAGCAAGCGCTGGACCAAGCCCTCAGTCATGCTCGTTTGCGAGGCTGACTACTCCAATGCACACGGCTCTCCATGGGTCTACCAAACCCTCGGCATGGGCAAGGTAGTCGGTATGCCAGTACCAGGCACTATGACCTCGGTCAACTGGGTCACCATGCAGAACCCGCTGCTCTTCTTCGGCATCCCTGCCGTAGGTTATCGCACCCAGCAGGGAGACTTCCTCGAGAATAAGCAGCTCGAGCCCGATGTCGTGGTTCCGCTCGACTACAACCGCGTCCTCGAGGGACACGATAGTCAGCTAGAAGCAGCCGTACGCGTACTCCTGGAGGAGGTCAAGGCTCATCCGCAGCCCACCTTCCCCAAGCGATAAATGCCAACTAACTGGACAATAAAAGCTCATTAAGCATGTCCTAAAGGCTAACATACAGCGTGAGGAGCATAGCACCTCCCCACTAAATTCCCAAAGAGAGGAGATGTCGTCATCGGCGTCTCCTCTCTTTTTGATACTGTTGCAACAGTCTCATGATGCGTCAGCCCTGGCTGGTGAAGTTCAACGCTCGCCAGATACAATAATTTACATCCAACTGCATATCAAAACGGAGCCATGTAGGGGAAAACGGATTTCCACGTGGAGATTTCGAAATGCCCACGTGGAGAATTTTTATTTTCCACGTGGAGAAGAAAAAATTCTTCGGAGGAATCAAATAAAACTTCGGAGGAATTGTTTGACGCCCACGTGGAAAATAAAAAATATCCACGTGGAGATTTGAGATTTTCCACGTGGATATTCGAGAAAGGAGGAAATCGGACGAATTTTCCCGTAAAGATATGTAAAGCAGGATTAGAGGTTAGAGGTTAGAAGTTAGAGATTAGAGGGCAGGGATGACTCCCTACGAAGTTTTTCCCTACATTTGTACGCAGGGTGCACTTGACACTGGAATGTGCGGTTATAAAAAGAGACTATGAAGAGTGGTTTAATAAGTTGGCTCGTTTGCATTTCCTCTGTATGCCTTACCATTACTATTGTATTGGGATGTTCCAGTAGGAAGTATGTAGGCATGAACACGGCTGACTGTACGAGAGAACTCAACAGCTTCCTTTGCGAAGAGTTTAAGAGCGAATATGATGGCGATTTCGATTCTATTAAATGTGACATCAGATTCATTGTAGGTCTATACCTACAAGAAAACGGGAACGTCGATTCAATAAAGGTTCTGGTGAGCAATCTCAATAGCTTCAATATCAATGAAGATAGAATAGTAAATAAGCTGCTGAAGAAAAAGTACACCTGTTGGGCTTATGTCTATTATAGATCTGAGATAAAGCCTTGGCGGATCATTTATCCTTTCAGTCCGAAGTTGCCTATGGATCGTGATAAATAAAAATCTGCTCACCTGACGGAGGAGCGATGCTCGCATAGAGGACAATCATTTCTCACTTGAACATTATAGCCAATAGCCGTTTTGTGGAGATGATTGTGGAATGAAGATTTTTGCGTACCTTTGCACGGTTCGTATGAGACGAAAGTTCTCACGGACATCCAAATCATTCAAATCTCAATATCAACAATGGCAACTAAAATCAGACTACAAAGATTCGGTCGTCGTGGCTACCCCTTCTACCGTATCGTCATCGCTGATAGCAGGGCTCCACGGGATGGAAAGTTTATTGAGAGGATAGGTTCTTATAATCCGAACACTAATCCTGCTACAATAGATTTGAAGTTTGACCGCGCTCTCTATTGGCTCAAGGTCGGTGCACAGCCTAGTGACACCGCACGTCGCATCCTCTCACGTGAGGGTGTCCTCCTTAAGAAGCACCTCGATGGTGGTGTCGCCAAGGGCGCATTCACACAGGAGGTCGCAGACCAGCGCTTTGAGAGCTGGCTCACAAACAAGCAGCAGCTCCTCAAGGGAGTCGCTGAGCGTGACCAGCAGAAGGCTCATGATATAGCTCAGAAGCAGCACGAAGCTGAGGAAGAGCAAAACAAGGAGCGTAGCAAGGCACTAGAGGAGAAGAAGGCAGCCATCGAGCGCGAGAAGGCTGAGGCCGAAGCTGCTGCAAAGGCTGAAGCAGAGGCTAACGAGGAGGCTAACGCTACCGAGGAGGCTCCTGCCGCTGAGGAAGCACCAGCTACCGAAGAGGCTCCCGCTGCTGAGTAAGCTGACAGCTACACAACCTTTACGACATACCTAGTCGTATCTACCATGATACGTATCTATGTATCATAACATCTAGAGAGGCCCAGACTACATGACTTTGTGTGGTCTGGGTTCTTTTTTGGAGCTGGCAGATCTATGTGACTGTCTCTCTCTTTCATTATGACATCTCCACAACTACAATACCACACCACTACCCAGGGACTACGTATCGTCTACTACCCTATCCCCAGCCAGGTCACCTACATAGGCTACATGGTACAGACGGGGTCGGCTCACGATCCGCAACCCTACCATGGATTGGCGCACTGTACGGAGCACATGCTCTTTAAGGGGACGCATAGACGACACGCCCTACACCTGGTGAATCGTGTCGAGGCGGTGGGTGCTGATCTCAACGCTTTCACTACTAAGGAGGATACGACCCTACACATATCCATCCCCTCACGCTATGCGCTCAGGGCCGTTCATCTGCTCACAGACATCGTGCTCAACAGCTACATACCCGCCGAGGAACTGAGCAAGGAGCAGGAGGTGATCATCGAGGAGATAGCCAGCTACCTAGATGCTCCGAGCGAGCGGATATATGATGAGTTTGAGGAGCTACTCTTTAGCGGCACACCGCTAGCGCACAACATCCTAGGCTCCGAGCAGTCTGTCAGACGTATCTCCTCGACAGTCGTGCGACGCTTTATGGATCAGTACTACCGCCCCGACAATATGGTGCTGGGCATCTGGGGCGAGATAGACTTTGACAAAGCGATCGAGATGATCGAGCATCTCTACAGCGAGCCTCGAGTAGCTGCAGGAGACCCATTTAAGGTGCCAAAGGTCAAGCCCACGGGCACACCCGAGCGGCTCATCGCTAAGACCCACCACTACCGCACCAACCAGTGCCACTGCATCATAGGGACGCATGCTCCGAGCCTGCACAATCGAGAGCGCTACGCAATGACGCTCTTCAACAACTTCGTCGGAGGACCCGCCATCTCCTCGCAGCTGAACCTTCATCTGCGTGAAGAGCTGGGACTGGTCTACAGTGTCGAAGCAAATTATACGCCTTACCTGAGTGATGGCGTCTGGAGCGTTTACCTGGGCACAGGGAGCGACACACTACAACAAGCAGTGGAGGCGGTGCATAGCATCTTGGACCGCTACGTCACCACGCCTATGAGTGTGGAGCAGCTGGCGATCAGTAAGCAGCAGATCGTGGGGCAGCTACTCCTCGCCAACGATCAGCACGACAGCGAGCTCATCACGATGCTCAAGAGCTACCTTTACTTCGGCAGAGTCAGTAGCGTCGCCGAGGTGGCAGAGCGCATACAGGCGATCACGCCTGAGAATATCACCGAGATGGTCAGTCGCTACCTAACGAGAGCGCAGCGACACACGCTCATCTATAAGTAGTAAAGCGACATTACGAAGGAAGTGACTGTCAAGGGCTTTTTCATTACCTTTGTGAGCAAGATACAAGCTCTGAGGCTCGTATGCTACGACTTCAGTATGTGAGACAACCCCCTACTCCTCTATGCTACTACGTATACTATACATTATATATATAGTCTTAATAGCGGCTCCCATCTATGCGGTGGTAACCATCGTCTTGGCACTTATCATGACGGTGGGCTGCTTGCTAGGCTTCGGCAAGTTCTTTAGCTACTACCCAGGACTCATCTGGTCGTGGCTAGGACTGATCCTATCCCTCTGTCCCGTCACCGTGCGAGGGCGCAAGAACTACGACAAGAAGTCGGGTCCCTATGTCGTCATGGCCAACCACCAAGGCGCTTACGACATCTTCCTCCTCTACGGCTTCCTCGGCATCCCCTTCAAGTGGGTGATGAAAGAGTCGCTGCGGCGTGTCCCCTTTGTGGGCAAAGCGTGCGCAGTCGCGGGCTTTATCTTTGTCAATGGGCATAGCATACAGAACATCCGTAACTCACTAGACGAAGCTAAGCGTTCGCTCGGTGATGGCTACTCGATCTTTATCTTCCCCGAGGGCAGTCGTACTCGCACGGGACGTATGCAGCCCTTCAAGAAGGGCGGCTTCGTGATCGCCGATGAGCTAGACATCCCGATCATCCCTGTCTCCATCTCGGGTTCCTATGGCGTGATGCGCGCAGGCTCGTTGCTACCACACTGGCGTCGCCTCTATCTAGATATACATCCGCCAGTCCACCCTCGAGAGTTCCATACCTCGGATCAGCCGATACAAGATCTCCGCGAGCAAGTTTACCACACGATACAGCAAGGCATACATGATGGCACAGAGCGACTCTAGTAGTAAAGCTCCTTACCGCATCCTCTTCGTCTGTCTAGGCAACATCTGTCGCTCGCCTCTCGCAGAGGCTATCATGCGACAACTCCTAGCCGAAGACCCCGCCAGTTCGTCTCGAATCGAAGTAGACTCGGCAGGCATAGGTGGATGGCATCAGGGACAACTAGCAGATCCGCGCATGCGTGCCCATGCAGCACGGCGGGGCATTGAGATGACGCATCGTGCGAGGCAGATTAAGGATGAAGACTTTGACGCCTTTGACCTGATCATCGCCATGGACGATGACAACTATGATGCACTGCGCGAGCTAGCTCCGACGCTAGAGCAGCAGGAGAAGGTCGTGCGTATGGCGGACTACCTCGAGCAGATGCCATGGGACCACATCCCCGATCCATACTACGGCGGTGCGTCGGGCTTTGAGCTCGTCCTGGATCTACTCACTGAGGGGTGTACCAATCTATACCACCGATGCAAGGCGCAGAGCGATAAGTAAGCGGGGGGAACACTACTTTTCGTACTTTTGCGCTAGACTTATTACGACCTCTTATTACGACCTTGTTAACTAGCAATCTTTTATTCCGATGATTCCTAAGATAAAAAGGCTTCTCTCCATCTGTGGGGGCTATCTGAAGCAGTTGTGGGGGCGCATGTGTAGTATGCCAAATCTCTTTGCCTTCCTGACCCTCCTGCAAGTGCTTATGGGGAGCTTAATGATACTACACCTTCGTATGGAGATGCCTCTGCTCCTTTGGCTGGGAGGCTATATCGCCGGCACTGCGATACTGATGACGCTCCCTGCCATACTGCCGCAGCGGTGGTGGCGCATCTCCTGGACTAGTCTCATCGTACTACTCTCGGCACTACTATTTATATATGAGTACTATCTGCTCACCCAGTACGGCACGCTCCTGACGCAGACCGTCTTGCTGCAGTACTATCCGCCCTGGGCCGATGATGTGTGTCGCTCGCTACTACCATGGAGTATGCCGATGCACACGCTACTAGAGGCTATCGGACTGCTCTGTGGCATCAGTCTTGTGACCTGGTTAACCCGCAAGGGCTGGGGACTAGTCTTCATGCTACTGCTAGTACTTATCTCTGGTATACCGCACGCTACACAGCTAAGCCCAATAGTGACAGGGGGTATCTCGAATGAAGAGGCTTACACGCTCGCTCACGAGTATAGTATGATGAGCCGCTACGTAGCGACCACGCTAGGAGTCTTTACCAATCAAAAGCGATACGACGAGATGGGGCAAAACTTATGGAAAAACACTCCGACCAACGTTCGCCTCATGCCGCAGCGTCAGCCACACAACGTGGTGGTCATCATAGGCGAGTCTCTACGTCGCTTAGACATGCACTGCTACGGCTATCCACTAGAGAATACCCCACGCCTAGACTCACTAGTCCAGGCTGGCTCACTAGTCCTCTACGATGATGTCGTCTGCCCACAGCCTAACACGCTCACCTCGCTGCGACGCGTCCTCACCATACGAGGCGAAGACGAGCAAGCTCCTTGGGATGCCACGACGACACTCCCTATCACCTTCTCCTCTGCTGGCTACAAAACCTACTGGTGTAGCAATCAGGAGATGAGTGGAGACTGGATCGAGGAGGTCTCGCTCATAGCCTCCACGGCCGACAGCACTTACTACACCGATGGGAGTACCTCTAGTGCCTTGCACTGGAAGGCTGGGCAAGTCAAGCACGATGAACTCCTCCTCCCGCATCTGATCGACTATCGGCATACAACTTCACCTAATGGGAGCCTTCTCGTCGTAACTCACTTGATGGGGAGTCATGCGGCCTTTGCCGATAGATACCCCAACGATCGCTTTAGCCACTTTACAGCTACAGATGTAAAGCAGGTAGAGCCTCGCCTCAGCTCAGGAGAGGCGCAAAACTCGGCTGAGTATATGAACTCGATCCTCTACAACGACTCCATCGTCTCAGAGATTATCAAATACTACAGCCAGAGCTCCTCCATCGTCATCTACTTCTCAGATCATGCTATCTCTCGCTACGACAATCCCAAGGCTCCTCATCAGGCAGCACACGGAGTCTGCGAGAGTGCTCTGCAGGTACCCTTTATGGTCTATATGTCCGATCAGTTTGCTGCAGAGAATCCCGACATCCTACTCGCCGTGCAGCGTGCGCGATACAAACCCTTCATGACCGATCTCTTCACCTCTTCACTCATGGGACTTATGGGCATCGAGTCAAACTATACCATTCCCCGCTTACAGCTATGGAGTCTATCGTACGATGCGACCCGTCCTAGATGTATCAAGGGCTTTGGCTCTGAGGTAACCTTCTCACCTAAGCATCCAGATCAGCTATGAAAAAAGCACTCTTACACTACCTCCAGGGAGTCAAAGCTAGGATTCCACAGCTAGTATGGCTACTGATTGCGCTGCTAGCGATCTTGACGCTCAATAACCTCGTCATCAGAGGCCTACTCTCTAGGAGTGCCACTTATCTATCTAGAGAAAACCTCCCCCTACTATGGGATACCCTCTGGATGGCTACGCTACTCTACATCATCCCCACTCTGATTCCCCATCGCATCACACGTCGCGTGGTCCTCATCACCGAGCTAGTACTGGTTAGTGCCATACACATTATGGACCTCTACCTCGTCAGTACCTATCAGATGCCTTACTGCGATGCTATCGCCATCCCGATCTTTGCGACCAATCCCGGAGAGGCCCACGGCTTCTTTCAGTCGCTACGACTAGATATACCCTTTATGCTACGAGAGGGCGGCAAGCTCCTACTAGCTATCTTCCTGCCACTCGGCATCTCTTGGCTCATAAGTCGCGCTAAGAATACTAAAGAGCAGCCCACCCCTTGTGACAAGCGCATCCAGCGATATAGCTCCAGGCTCCTCTTTGTAGTAGTTCTCGTTGGTGCACACATACTCGGTATCAACTATCTGCGTCAGACCCGTATCGCCACTAGCTCTGGAGTCATACAGTACAATGCGCATGCACCTCTAGCTCGCCTCATGCTGAGCAGCCGGGTGTTGCGTCACGATGCTAAGCACTGCTCGCTAGACTACAGACCTCGACAAGCCACACCTCAAGAGGTAGTCGTAGACTCGCTCCTACCACCACACAACGTCGTGCTGGTCCTTGCCGAAGATATCTACCCGCACCTGATGCACTGCTACAACCCTATCGTCAGCGACAACACCCCTACCATAGACTCTCTCCTGCAGGCTGGCTCTCTCATCAAGCTGGACAGCGTCTATAGTGCCTCTGACAATGCAGCTCTAGCTGCAGCCTGGACGCTCTCTCTCTGTCCTAAGGATAGCCCTGACAGCTGGGACACCTACCCCTCTATCTATAGTATCTTTCGTGCAGCAGGCTACGACACCTATTGGCTAGACAACACTCCTCGCATAGCCCGTGGACTAGATGTCTACCCACAGCTAGCAGCCGACTGCGACCAGCACTTCTTTACCAATCTACGTGCAGACGATCAGGAGTGGACAGACCGCATCCCCTACGATGACGCAGTCCTCGACCAGCTCAAGCAGCTAGAGAGCCAGTCTCGTCTCACCACCATCCATCTCTTGGGAGCACGCAGTAACATTTGGTGGCGTATCCCCGAGGAGTTTTGTAAGTACAATCGTCTATCGGCAAACATTGACATAGACTTACCAGGCGATGCTCTAGACCACGTAGCTCAATACTACAACGTCGTCTACTACCAGGACTATCTACTCAAGCAGCTCATCGCACACTACCAGGAGACCCCCACGATACTTATCTATTGTAGCCCAGTGGGTGTGTATAGTGAGTGGCACCCCTACACCAGCGGTCCAGTTGCGCCCGAGATGAGAGGTCAGGTACCCATGCTGCTCTACCTCTCTCCAGCTATGCAGCGCATCTCTCCCGCTCTACGAGATCAGCTTCTACAGCTCAACACTGAGCGTCACAACCTCAGCGACCTACCCCAGCTACTGATGCGACTCTCTGGCATACATACATCATACAGATAGCATCCATAGCAGGAGTAGCACAGAGTTTATGCCCAGGGCTGACGCATTATAATTCTATTTCGAAGATTTCCTCTGGAGTCATACGTGC
>UQBE01000040.1 GCA_900539155.1 uncultured Porphyromonas sp. | reverse complement strand
AGATTTGAGATTTTCCACGTGGATATTCGAGAAAGGAGGGTAATTAGAGATTAGAGGTTAGAGGTTAGAGATTAGAGGTTAGAGATCCGATCACTCTGATAGCTCCGATGGTTCCGATAGGCTAACAGCCAATAGCTAACAGCCAACAGCCAATCCATGGCTGACACATTACATTATAATGAGTTCATCTATTCCTCGCTGGTCGCTCTATGTGTAGCTCCTGAAAAAACGGTTATAATGCGTCAGCCCTGAGATAGCACAGCTCTTTGCACTCATCTCTGCAAAATTCACTGCGGGATGGCGTTGCATCTAGCGCATCATTTATTCAGATCGAGGGCGATGCCGAGGCGGAGGACCGGAGGATTAATCGGGTAATGTGCGGCAGAGAAGCGCTCGGAAGGAGAGATAAAGAGGTCGCCGAGATTGTAGTACTCAACAAAGAAGCGTGCACGCTTGAGCTGAAAGCTGACGAAGGCGTTCAGATGGGGGAAGTTGCCATACTTCGTCTCCGTCTGGTTGACGAACTGCATGACGGCAGGCTCGTAGTAAGGAGCGTGGTACCGTGTATGCCAGCGGCAGTCCACACCAAGCATGACGCGTAGGACGCGCGCATAGTAGAAGTCGGTGTGTAATGATCCGTAAAGGCTGAGCGTAGGCAACGGCACCACATCTTGACGTGTGGAGAGCTGGTAGAGAGCTTGTAGCCTCCAGGCGAGCCAGCCCCACTTATAGTCGTGGAGGAGTCGTGCCGAGAGTATCTGTATCGGGTCGCTGCACTGCGCTGCGATAGCCTCTGGCGTCCAGTAAATCTGGTTTTGTAGTGTGGCGGTTTCGACGCTGAGCGATGTGCCAAGCTTGTCGAGGGTCAGTCGTCCGCCGAAGGCTAGTCGACGCTCATAGCCAAAGTCTACATCCCAGCGGTGGAAAGTGCCGTGAAAGTGTCTCACAAAGTAATCAGGACGTCTATTCTCAAAGTTACCCCACGCGCGCAGTCCTACGGGGAAGCCCCAGAGACGAAAGGTCGTACTGATACCTCCCTGCGCCAATATAGCGCCGATGTTTTCGCCTAGGAGCGTACTTTCGAGGAGAGCGTCGAAGTTGAGTAGCCGACCCGATGTGCGCGCTATGCGCCCTCCCACGACGACATCCATCGCATGGTGTCCGAGCTGCTCCTGATAGATGGAGTCGGGAGTGTAGTAGTACTTATTCGCCAAGCGCACATACGCCTCTAGGCCGAACTTGACCCACGGTCTGAAGCCCTCGCGAAGTGAGAGGACGAAGCTATTGTCCACCTCCCAGTAGCGGGTACTATCCTCGGGGAGGACGTAGAGCGAGTCGAGTGCTCCAGCGGGGCCCTTGTGCATATAGGGGTAGCGGTTGGGATACTGCTCCCAGGTAGCTTGGTTGCGGTTGACGTACTGATGGATGCCCTGTGTGAAGCTGAGGATATGCCCCACGCTAGCTATCGGCACGAAGCGCATCGTATCTGCCTCGGTGCGTCGCTCGCCAAAGATGGTCAATGTGTCTCCAGCCGTGCGTGGACGACGAGAACCAAAGTTGTATCGGTGAGAGAAGAAGAGATGGGCGTCATCAATTCCGTTCCAGACGCGCTCCGCCTGACGAACGGGTATCTCGTGACTCGCCAGATTTCGCCGACCAGAGTTACCCCGTGTAGGGTCATTGATATAGGCGTCCTCAAGGATACCGCCATTCTCTGTAATACGGGCGAAGTTGCCCCCACCGGAGAGGTAAGCCTCGTAGCGATCGAGGGTCAGAGAGCCGAAGAGACGGTAGTCGCAACTCTTGGTACGGTTGCCTATGTAGTAGCCAGGCGAGTAGGTATAGTTGAAGTCGGCTCCCAGCGCTAGCCGCTTGCTCAGGTTGAAAGCGATGGTCGCGTCAAACTGTTCTTCCCGTCTCTGCGCATCACCATTACGCTGGTAGAAAAGCTTACTGTACGGAGTCTTGGTGCGATAAAAGAGCCGTCGCGACTCATCCCAGACGAAGCCTGAGAGCGTCTGGTTGAAGAGATAGCGATGCTGTGGTCTCAGACGGTTGAAGTAATCCATATCAATCCACGGCGAGCGCAGATTGCCCAGATAAGCCATCACGATGGAGCGACTCTCCGCTTTGACCTGATTGTGAAAGAGTGCGCTGAGCGTGTCGGGCTGCGCCTCATAGAGGGCACCCGTATAGGGGTTAATCAAGTAGCTGTGTAGCGTCTCGCCACGGTAGAGAAGCTCGTTGGGGTCCTTGTCAAAGGCGGGGAGCGGTATGTCGTAGTCGTAGCGTGATTGCGCCCTAGCGGTTGTCGCTAGGAGGCTCCACAGGAAGAGGAGACAAAGGGCGTGTCGGACTAGATGGCTCATAGCTCAGGCGTGGTGATGAGGATGCCACCATCGATGGGTAGCACACGGTAAGGCAGGAGCGGGCTTTGCGCAGGACCTTGGATAGGTAGCCCGCCACCATAGACGATGCTGAAGCGGCTGTGACACTTCGGACAGACAGCCTCCAGCTTGTCACTGACCATCAGCGAGACCGCAGGATCCAGCTCCTTGGGACAGGCTAGGTCGTAGGCGTAGTAATAATCGGCCATACCACTACCAGCGAAACCGTGAATAACGAGAATACCTCCGAAACCAATGGCGGAGATTGCCGTGCTAGGTCTCGTGATACGCAGGTAGCCACCGACGGGAATGAGGGTGCGACCCTCGGCACTGCCGAAGTATATCGGGTAATGCACCGGGCGCAGAGGCGTAGCATACTGCACCTCGCCTTGACACCCGATGAGTAAGAGTGTCGAGGTAAGCCATAAGAGCATATTGCGGATAGCCTTCATCCTCGTGCTTATAATCAGGCGGGGAGCTATGATTCGTAGCGCAGCTGTCCCAGCATCTGGGCGATGAACTGCACCGCCTCTTCTAGACGGGGGCGCACCATACCCGCAATAAAGGGATTGACCTTGGCATCCATAGAGACTACGATGCTACTCCCCTGAGTATCCTGCGGGGTGAGTCGTATGGAGACATTGGCGGGGAGCATATCGTGTTCAATCTGGTAGCGTACCTCCTCGGTGGGGATGCGCTCGGAGATGACGAGAGCTAGCTCTGCGTTGAACTTCATAACCTGCGCCTTAATTTCGCAGCGGTCGCTACTGAGAGCTGAGACCTCGACCTGCTTCTCCTCAAGAAGCTGCTGCAACTCCTCGAGATGGGTCAGGTCGCTAATCTTGCGATAGATAGCCTCACAGCTATAGCTGGAGGTTACGGGTTGACTTTGTATATTCATAAAGGGTGGGCGTTGGAGCAAATGTGCGTACCTCTATCGACCCCATTGACTGGGGTTCTTACGCCACTGAGCCAGTAGCTCGAGGTCGCTCTCGGAGACGTAACCAGCAGTGACCGCTTGTCTGATTACCTCGTTGTAGTTGGTCAGGGTGCGCATCTCTACACCAGCCTGGTCGAAGAGCTCCTCCGCCTCAGCAAAGCCGTGCGTATAGACCGCCATCAGTCCCTCGACCTGAGCGCCCGCTGCCTGTAAAGCTTCGACAGCCTTCATACTGCTTCCACCCGTAGAGATCAGGTCCTCGATGACGACTACACGAGCACGATCGGGTAGATAGCCCTCGATGAGGTTCTGCTTGCCATGGTCCTTGGCTGAGGAGCGTACATAGACGAAGGGCAGTCCCAGCTCGTCTGCGACCAGTGCTCCCCACGAGATAGCTCCCGTGGCAACGCCTGCCACAACCTCGGCGTCGGGGTAGAGGTCACTCACACGAGTGGCAAAAGCTTGCTTGATATAGCTACGATGCTCGGGGTAGGAGAGCGTCTTGCGATTGTCACAGTAGATAGGGCTTAGCCAGCCAGATGCCCACGTAAAGGGTGCATCAGGACGAAGCTCGACAGCCTGGATAGCCAGCAAACGATGAGCTACCGACTGCGCGATAGTACACTGCTGATCTGAAACTTTTGATGTCATAAGAGGATAAGTATCTTAGATATGGCACAAAGGTACGAATTTAGAGGTTAGAAGTTAGAGATTAGAGGTTAGAAGTTAGAGATTAGAGAGCATCTTCACACCACCGCCTCAACAGCAGTCGGAGCCTATCCACGATATCGTGGGTAGGCTCCGACTTCGTTTTTACCTTGCTCAGCCTTGAGAGCGAGCAGAGGTATGCTTACTTCTTTGCCGTAGCGAGCTTTCTCTTCTGCTGCTTACTGCGCACTAGGTAGGCAATAGGCGATGCGACGAAGAGCGTACAGAAGATACCGTAGAAGATACCAATCAGTAGCGCAAAGGTAAAGCTACGCATAGAGGCTCCACCGAGGATAAAGATGATGAAGACTACTAGGAAGGTTGAGAAAGAAGTCTGCACCGTACGAGCTAGCGTGCTATTGAGTGCTTCATTCATCACCAGCTTCTCCTCGCGGTTCGGATAGTTGTGCAGCGTCTCGCGGACACGGTCGAAGACGACGACCACGTCGTTGATAGAATATCCGATTATTGCCAGAAGCGCTGCGATGAAGTTTTGATCCAGCTCCATCGTGAAGGGCATAATCTGCCAGAGCAGTATGTAGCTCGCCACGATGAGGAGCGTGGTAGTAGCCACAGAAGCAAAGGCACCTAGCGAGAAGGCCCAGTTGCGGAAGCGGAGCAAGATGTAGAGTCCCATGAAGAGCAGAGAGAGAAGCACCGCTATGATAGCCTGACGAGAGATGTCCTTAGACATACTCGGGCTAACGCGCTGTGAGCTGACGACATAGTTATCGACAAACTCCTGCTGGGTCGTGCCCTGTGGCAGGAACTGCTGTACGCCCTCGAAGACCTTACCGATGACAAGTAGCTCCTCATCCTCGTTCTCCTGCGCCATACCGATACCGTAGTTGGTCGAGATACGGACCTGATTGCCCTCCGTACCGATGGAGGTGACGAGTACACGCTCCTCTAGAGGCTGCGTAAGAGCCGCGCGCACCTCACTCGAAGAGACTGGCTGCTCGAAGGCAACGATATAGTTACGACCGCCCGAGAACTCGATGCCTCGATTCAGACCCCATACGAAGGAACCGATGAGACCTAGCACGAGAATCGTACCAAAGATGATGAAGCCCTTGTTGCGGTTCTCCAGAATCTTGTAGGTGGGGTTGTTGAGCAGGTTGCGTGTGAGGAAGGTCGTATAAGTGACCTTGTCCATACGTCCCTTCTTATCGAGTGCCTCGACAACGATACGTGTCAGGAAGACTGCCGTGATAAAGGAAGCAATGACACCGATGATGAGCGTCGTCGCGAAGCCACGGATAGGACCGGTACCGAAAGCGTAGAGGACACCTCCCGTGATGACTGTCGTAAGGTTCGAGTCAAAGATTGCTGAGAAGGCATTTCCATAGCCATCCTGTATCGCACGGGACATAGACTTACCGGCACGAAGCTCCTCCTTGATACGCTCGAAGATGAGGATGTTCGCATCGACCGCCATACCAAGCGTCAGCACAAGTCCCGCAATACCGGACAGAGTCAAGACGCTGTGGAAGGAAGCGAGGACGCCTAGGGTGAAGAAGCTGTTCAGAATTAGAGCACCATCGGCGATGAGACCTGGGATGAGACCATAGGCGAGACACATATAAATCATCAGAAGGATGATCGCTATGATGAAGGAGATGACACCAGCCTTGATAGACTCGCTACCGAGGGTCGGGCCGACGACACTCTCCTGCTCGATCTCGACAGAAGCCTCCATACGTCCAGAGTTAAGAACGTTAGCAAGGTCGGTCGTCTCGTCGACGGTAAAGTTACCTGAAATCTCTGAGCGTCCGCCTGTAATCTCGCCATTGACATTAGGAGCTGAGTAGACAACTCCATCGAGGACGATAGCGATGCTGCGACCGATATTGCTACCCGTCAGACGAGCCCACTTGCGGGCACCCTCATCGTTCATAGTCATAGTAACGACAGGGCGGTTCTGACCGAGGTCGTTGCGTACCTCACTGCGAGCGGTGGTTACTACCTCGCCGCCTAGGTCTGGCTCCGCATTGCGATTGCCACGGATGGCGTATAGCTCGTAGAGGTCTGTCTCCTTGCCCGTCTGTGGGTCCTTGATGGGTGAGTTGCCCCAGAGGAGCATCAGATCCTCACGTATAATATTTTGCTTGTGAGCCGCCTCAAGCATCTCATCAATCTTGTCTAGGTTAGCGCGACGTGCGTAGCCTACGATTGTACCGCGATTGGTGAGCGTGAGCTTGCTAAAGAGAGCATTCTCCCCGTCGGCTGTCGACTGCGCCTGTGTCTGTGCCTGCGTAGTCTCTGTCTGTACGGTGGTTGAGTCAGCCTCAGTAGCTGTCGAGTCAGCGGGTGCGACCTCTGCGGGCGTCACGTCGCTGTCGCTTGCCATAGCAGTGAGACGGTTGTTAGCCTCGATGAGGTCGCTAGCAACCTCGTCGTAGGTGTAGGTGCGCCAGAACTGCAGGTTAGCACTACGCTGGAGCAGCTCACGGACACGCTGTGGCTCCGTGACGCCAGGTAGCTCGACAAGTATGCGTCCCTGTCCCTCGATACGCTGTACATTTGGAGCGACCACGCCAAAGCGGTCGATACGCGTCTTGAGGACATTGATGGCGGCGTCGATAGCACTGCTGTACTTCTCCTGGAGGATTTTGATTACCTCCTCATCAGACGACTTAGGAGAGATAGATTCGCGTAGAGGTCCGTTGCTAAATATGACAGCCAGTGACCCCGAAGGCTCTAGCTCCTTGTAAGACTTGACAAAAGTCCCGACGAAATCATTACCTCCCTCCTTGGCAGCTCTGTCGATAGCCTCGATAAAGGCTGGCGACTGGTTGTGCCCAGAGAGATTACGCAGTAGGTCACGCCCGTTGACTTTAAGGACAACGTTCATACCGCCCTTGAGGTCTAGACCGAGTCCTATCTGCTGATTACGAGCCTTCTTTAGGGTGTAGCCAAACCACACCTTCTCGTTGGCCATTGAGTCGAGATACGCTTTGCCATCCTCGCCAGCGGCTGTCATCGCCAGCGCCTTCTGATCGTAGTGCCTTACCACGGGGGTAAAGGAGATGTAGAAAGCGCAGATGATCGTCAGTAGTGCGGCGAAGAGGATTACAAATCCTTTGTTCTGCATGAGTATATTTGGTATATCGTTATTATTTCGCAGTGTATATAATGCCACAAAGTTACGCTAAAATATACTATTGGCAAATAGATAGCCCATAGTATATCCCAGCGCATGCCTTTGTGTCACGTCATCGCACCTGCAAATATAGAGAAAAAGAGCCGACCCGAGCGGGCGGGCGACCTTTACAGGCTTCAAGGTCAAGAGACGCTACGACACGGGCAGACGGCAGTGCCTTACCACCCGCATTGATACCATAGATTCAGACAGCTTTGCCGTCCGCATCGTCACAACGGAAACTGTTGCAAAAGTCAACAGTCTCACAATCTTGCAAGCAAGATTGTCTAGGCTTTTCAGAAAGGATGAAGCGCAAGGTGCTGAGGGTGAGTTCTGAAGGGAGCATACCTCCGTATGAGACCGAAGCCGAATCCCGAAAGCAACACAGCGATTCGCCTTTATGCAACAGTCTCATATGATTATTTAGAGTCGATGAGCTGAGGTGCTAGGCGTATGCAGGTGTGGCGCACGCCAATAGTAGCTCAGCAGATAGTCCTAGCACCTGACAGATGCGCCCCGCCAGCGATAGCGAGGGTTCGCTCTTATCGTTGACGAAGTCACTAACCCGAGATGGCGAGATACCCAGTTCACGGGCTAGCTCAGCCTGCGACTTGCCCTGTTCCTTGAGTGCATAGCTGATGAGCTCTCCGAGCGTGAGCGTATCTAGTGGGTAATGCTCCTCCTCATACGTGGCGACAACATCGCTCATGATGGCCAGCTCCTGCTCTTCGGCGGGCGTAATCTCCTCGGCTTCCATACGAGGTAGCAAAGTCTCTATGCGAGATAGCGCATATCTGTATTGTGGCTCTGTGTACATAATCCCCAAAGCGGTTAGATGGTTAGACAATTGACCTTGTCGTACTCCTTGTGTGTCCCGACAAAGCGCACATAAACACATTGATGGGCGAACTGCACGACCACAACAAGCCGATACTTATTCCCCCCGATATTAAAAACAAACCTCTGCTTGCCGATGGCATCGACCGTGGCAAAGTCTCTCTTGACATCCATAGCGTTGCGCCACTCGGCACGCTTGACGACTGCGACCCAGTAGAGCAGAGCCGTCTTACTCCTCGGCTCTCGCTCATAATACTCCCTAATCTGTCTCGTGCTGATAATCCTCATCCCGTGCCTATCTTCACCGCAAAGGTACAAACAAATTCGTAACAGCGGAACGATTACATTCGTTTTGTTCCGAATTGTCGATTTTTCATCCTTTATCGATACCGCCGAAGACGTAGTCTAAGACCTTGCGGTTGGCTTCGTCTATCTTGGTGTCGTCAAAGTCTATGTAGATGTCTGTAACGGAGTTGTCAGCGTGACCGAGGGTACCCATTAGCTAAGCGACTGGTCTTGGCAAGGAACGCTTCAAAGCGTCTGAGCCACGCTACGTCTACGTCCTCTCACGTTAGCTCTTCGCATCGCTTGTCAAAGGCTTGTACCCTCGGCAGGTCTGCTCTCGGCAAACTCCTCAAAGGTCGCCCAAAGGCTCCCAAACTATACGAAAATAGAGCGGAAAATACCGCTCTATCAATCGTTTAACTATTTAGAGCGGAAAACGAGGCTCGAACTCGCGACCCTCAGCTTGGGAAGCTGATGCTCTACCAACTGAGCTATTTCCGCATCACAGCACCCTATCGGTTTGTGAGAACAAAGGTACGATAATTTTTGAAATATCGATACGCTCCCGAGCAGCACACCAGGGCTGACGCATCATCATGAGACTGTTGCAAAAGTCAACAGTCTCAAGCGAGGAATAGATGAGGTTACTATATATAATGTGTCACCCCTACCCTCTAATCTCTAACTTCTAATCTCTAATTACCCTCTTTTTTCGAATATCCACGTGGGAAATCTCAAATCTCCACGTGGATATTTTTTATTTTCCACGTGGGCGTGATTCATTTCCTCCGAAGTTTCATTTGATTCCTCCGAAGAATTTTTTCTTCCCCACGTGGAAAATAAAAATTCTCCACCTGGATATTTCGAAATATCCACGTGGAAATCCGTTTTTGCCGACACAGATCCGCATCAATATGTTTTTGGTCCTAAATTATTGTAGCGATTCAGCGTTAAATTTCTTCAGCCAGGGGTGACGCATCATGAGACTATTGCAAGAGTCGACAGTCTCCTATGTGTTCCGAATGATGTATCTTTGTCTCTCGCGGGAGGGCGGGTGCCGAGCGCAGCTCTCTCCTCGATGTTTTCCCCTTATGCAATCTCACTTCTAGACAAATGAATAGTACCCCAGACAGCTCTGCCAGCCCCTCCACGGGGACTCGTATGTATGTGCCTCTGCACGTACACTCGCACTACTCGATACTAGATGGTATGGCGCCCGTCGAGAAGCTCATCGACAAGGCGGTCGCCTGTGGCATGCCTGGCATCGCTCTGACGGACCACGGCGCAATGTACGGGATTAAGAACTTCACGAACTATGCCAACGATGTGGTCAACGGGGAGAAGCTGGGGCAAATCAAAGCTCTCCGTAAGCAGATTAAGGAGCTGCAGGAGGCGCACGCTGAGGCGAGTGAGGTGGCACGCCTCGAGGAAGAGATTAGGGGAATCGAGGGAACGCTCTTTAAGGCTATCATCGGATGTGAGGTCTACGTGGCTCGTAGGTCACTATATCTTAAAGACAAAGACCTCAAAGATCCGTACAATCCTACCCGCAGCATAGACCGTAGTGGCTACCATCTAATACTACTGGCGAAGAATCTCGTCGGCTACCGTAACCTAATCAAGATGGTTTCCATCGCATGGGAGCATGGGGAGTACTACAAGCCACGCATTGACAAGGAGCTCCTAGCGCAGCATCACGAGGGAATTATCGCCTCCAGTGCCTGCCTGGGCGGTGAGATAGCACAGCATATCCTACATGACCGCTTGGACGAGGCTCGTGAGGCTGCGCTCTGGTACAAGCAGACCTTTGGCGAGGACTATTACCTAGAAATCATGCTCCATCCGAGCAAAGACCCAGAGAGTAGCCAGGATACCTATACAAAGCAGCTCAAAGTGGCCCAGGAGGTGATAAAAATGGGTCAAGAGCTGGGAATCAAAGTGATTGCGACGAATGACACCCACTTCCTCAATGAGGAGGATGCCGAGGCGCACGACCACTTGATTTGTATGACAACCAATTCGCCAATCTCCGACCCGAACCGTATGCGCTACACCAAGCAGGAGTGGCTCAAGTCGCCAGAGGAGATGACGGCACTCTTTGCCGACTATCCCGATGTGCTGGAGAATACGCTGGAGGTGTGTGACAAAGTGGAGTACTATAGCATAGACCACGCGCCGTTGATGCCACACTTTGAGCTACCCGATGGCTTCGACAGTGAGGACGATTACTTACGTCATCTCACCTATGAGGGCGCCAAGCGACGCTACGGCGACCCTATCCCGACGGAGGTGGTCGAGCGCATTGATATGGAGCTGGGGGTAATCAAGAACATGGGCTTCCCGGGCTACTTCCTCGTTGTGCAAGACTTCATCGCAGCAGCCAGAAAGCTGGGCGTACGTGTCGGCCCTGGACGTGGTTCGGCAGCTGGATCTGCCGTCGCTTACTGCCTCTCTATCACGCAGATCGAACCGATCAAGTACGGCTTGCTCTTCGAGCGTTTCCTCAATCCCGACCGCATCTCTATGCCGGATATTGACATAGACTTCGACGATAAGAACCGATGGCGTGTCCTCGAGTGGGTGACAAATAAGTATGGTCGTGACCGTGTCTCGAACATTATCACACTCACGACGATGGCGACCAAGGGGGCAGTCAAGGGTGTGGCGCGCGTCGAAGAGCTACCTCTAGACCAGGCGAACAGACTTTGCAAGCTCATCCCCGACAGACCACCCGAAGGGGTGAAGCATCTCTCAATCGACTGGATGATTAAGAACAATCAAGAGTTTCGCGAAGCATCGGTAAGCCAAAACACACAGTTGGCCAATACGATTCGCTACGCCAGCCAGCTGGAGGGAACCGCCAGCACGACGGGCGTCCATGCCTGTGGCGTCATCATTAGCGGGCCTCCCATTAGCGACGTGGTACCTCTCTCGACAGCGGTAGACCCGAACACCAACGAGCGCAAGCTGGTCGCTCAGTATGAGGGCAAGGTAATCGAACCGACGGGGCTGATTAAGATGGACTTCCTCGGGCTCCAGACGCTCAGCATTATCAATGACGCCTTAGACAACATCAAGGAGAGCTACGGCATCGACCTGGACATTGACTCCATACCAGTGGACGACCCGAAGACTTTCGAGCTCTACTCTCGAGGAGATACGGTCGGGACCTTTCAGTTTGAGAGCCCCGGCATGCGCAAGTACTTACAGCAACTAGAGCCGACCGAGTTCAAGGACTTAGTGGCTATGAATGCGCTCTATCGCCCAGGCCCTATGGATAACATCCCCACCTTTATCGAGCGCAAGCATGGACGGCAGGAGATAGCTTACGACTTGCCTGAGATGGAGCCTTACCTCAAAGACACCTACGGCATCACAGTCTACCAAGAGCAGGTGATGATCCTCTCTCGTGTGCTAGGCGACTTCACACGAGGCGACAGCGACAGCCTTCGTAAGGCGATGGGTAAGAAGAAGGAGAAGGAGATGGCAAAGTACCGCATCAAGTTCGTCGAGAACGGAGTCGCCAAGGGGCATCCACGTGACACCCTCGAGCGAATCTACGATGGATGGCAGAAGTTTGCCAGCTACGCTTTCAACAAGAGCCACTCCGTCTGCTACGCATGGGTTGCCTACCAGACGGCTTACCTGAAGGCGCACTATCCAGCTCAGTTTATGGCAGCACTGCTGACCTGCAATCAGAGCAAGTCGGACAAGCTCGCTAAGTACCTCGAGGAGGTGCAGCACATGGGTCTGGAGGTCAAGGGTCCCGACATCAATGAGAGCTTTACCGCCTTCTCGGCAAATAAGGACGGCGTGATACGCTTCGGTCTCGGTGGCATCTCGCACGTGGGACTATCGGTCGCGGAGTCTATCATTGCCGAGCGCAGAGAGCACGGCCCTTACGAGGATATCTACGACTTCTTCCAGCGCATCGACCTGACCACCTGCTCGCGTCGAGCACTAGAAGCTCTAGTACTGTCTGGAGCTTTCGACGGACTGGGTATCGAGCGCGAGGTGTACTTTGCCCCGATGCCTCAGACAGCTACAGCAGCCATCCCCACAGGACGAGATGAAACTTTCCTGACAGCTCTCATGCAGTATGGCAAGATTCTCGAGACGGAGCGCACACAGGTGCAGGCTTCACTCTTTGGCGATAGCGACCCAGGCGTCAAGCTTCCCAAGCCCATTCCGCCCAAGGGTGTGGAGCCGTGGAGCCATCTGGAGCGACTTACCAAGGAGCAGACTTACATAGGTATGTACTTGAGCGCGCATCCTCTGGACCCCTATGCCTTTATCCTTGAGTATCTCTGCAACTGCCCCGCCACAGACCTGGACAAGTATGCGGAGCTGGGACTCACACAGCTCACCAGCGCAGGACTAGTCACTAAGGTAAGACAGGGTATCTCGAAGAGAAACGAGCCCTACGCTATCATACACATTGAGGACGCTTCGGGAGCAGGCGAGATACCTCTCTTTAGCAAGGATTATGTGAATTTCGGTAACTTTGCACAGGAAGGACTGGGAATCTTAGTGAAGATGACGGTCACTCCTAGTCGCTACGATCCGAATCGTCTATACCGCTCTGTGCAAAGCATACAGCTACTCTCAGAGGTGGCGGAAGATGCTTTCAAGTCTATCCAGCTGACGATCGACGTAGGGCGCAAGGATGGTGAGGAGGGTAGTAGTAATAGTGCCCCTGATGAAGACTCCGACGAGGAGGACTATCTACAGACGAGTCCCGACACGCTGGAGGGTGCTATCGAACTGGGCAACGCAATCAAGGACAATCCTGGCAATACGGAGCTGGAACTAACCTTCACCTCCCCGCTAGTCGCCTACACGACTACGATGTACGCTCCGAGCATAAATCCGGGCAAGTGGCTCCTCGAGCTGCTCAAAAAGTATCAGATACGGTGTACCGTCCAGACGAAATAGATGATAGCTTGGCTACGGTGTGCTCACAGACAGACGAATAATTCAAGATAAACTATATTAACTCTAATACACAACAACTATGGCAATGCAGATAACCGATGCAAATGTAGCTGACCTCATGGCTGAGGGTAAGCCTATGATTATGGACTTTTGGGCTACTTGGTGTGGTCCCTGTCAGATGATTGGCCCGATGATTGACGAGCTCGCTGAGGAGTTCGACGGCAAGATCATCATAGGTAAGGTCAATGTCGACGAAAACAGTGACCTGCCCAGCCAGTACGGCGTGCGAAATATCCCAACGATTCTCTTCTTCAAGGGAGGAGAGCTGGTCAATAAGCTCGTCGGTGCTCAGAGCAAAGCTAAGCTCCAAGAGGAGGCTCAGAAGCTCCTTGACTAAATGACACGCACAGCGGAGCGCTCCACGGAGCCTCCGCCACGTCATAGTCCGTAGAGCCTGTCGCCAGTCAGCGACGCTCTCGACTACAAGCAAGAGGACTCCCTCGGCGTTAGGTCTGATGACCTGCCGAGGGAGTCCTTTTATTTTGCCGAGGGAGTCCTTATTATAAGAGCCCTCTTATATTGTGCTTACTGGGTAGGTAGCGGGTCTGCTCCTACCGGCGAGCGTACTGCGAGCGACCGAGCGAGTAGACGTCTCCGCCGAGGCTGTCGACGGCGACAATGACAGGAAGCTCCTCGACACGTAGCTTGCGGATTGCTTCGGGTCCTAAGTCGTCGAAGGCAATCACCTCAGCCTCCTTGACGCACTTGCCCATCAGAGCTGCAGCTCCACCGATAGCGGCAAAGTAAACGCCCTGATACTTCTTGATAGCATCGACCACCTCTGGGCTACGCAAGCCCTTACCAATCATCACACGCAGCCCCTGCGCTATGAGCGTTGGCGAATAGGCATCCATACGTCCTCCCGTCGTAGGTCCGACAGATCCGATGGGCTGTCCAGGCTTAGCTGGGCAAGGACCCGCATAGTAAACCACCTGCCCCTCGAAGTCAAAGGGCATCTCCTCGCCTCGCCCGAGCATCTCGACAAGACGCTTGTGCGCAGCGTCACGTGCAGTGTATATAGTCCCCGAGATGTAGCACATATCACCCGCTCTGAGCGGCGTGATCATCTCTGTCGTAAAGGGGGCACTCAGTATTTTCTTCTCTTCCATATCTCTATCTAATTTATAGTACGCCCTCTGCGTGACGTGTCGCATGACAACTGATATTGACTGCTACGGGTAGTCCTGCAATGTGCGTCGCACCCGTATTGATGGCAACGGCAAGGGCGGTCGTGTCTCCACCGAAGCCCGCGGGACCGATGCCCATCTTATTAATCTCTTGGAGTAGCTCCTCCTCGACTTCAGCTACAGCGGGGTCTGGATGACGCTCCCCGATAGGACGTAGCAGAGCGCGCTTAGCCAGCTCAGCCGACCGCTCCATCGTACCACCGACGCCGATGCCGACGATGATGGGTGGGCAGGGATTACCTCCTGCATGGGAGATGGTGTCGAGGACAAACTGCTTAATGCCAGCCACCCCTTGACTCGGAGTCAGCATCGACAGTGCACTCTTATTCTCACTTCCGAAGCCTTTGGGCGCTACGGTGATGTGCATCTGGTCGCCTGGCACGATGCGGTAATGGATGACCGCGGGGGTATTGTCGCCCGTATTGTGACGATGTATCGGGTCGCTCACGACCGACTTACGCAGGTAGCCGTGCGTGTAGCCCCTGCGGACGCCCTCGTTGATGGCATCTTCGATTAGGTCTCCCTCGACATGTAGGTCCTGACCCATATCAACAAAGATGACCGTCATTCCCGTGTCTTGGCACATAGGAGCGCGCTCGCTACGGGCTATGTGAACGTTTTCGATGATCGTGTTCAGTACATTTCGTGCTAGTGGCGAGCGGTCCTGCTCAGCGCCCTGCTGCATAGCAGCCTCAATATCGGGTGAGAGATTGACGCAAGCCTCTATGCAAAGCTTCTCCACCAGGTCAGTGATGGCTGTAGAGGATATTGTACGCATATGTTAAGTGTGTAAATAAAGTTGCTAAATGATGAGCTAAGGGATGAGTAGCTTGCAGCTGTACCGCTCGCCACCTCCCGTGAGGTTTACGATGTAGACGCCACGCCCGAGAGCGTAGTCAGTCAGTAAGAGTGACGCATTCCCGTAGAGTAGCGTCGTCACTAGGAGCCGCTGCCCAGAGCTTGCAAAGAGTTCTAGTTGCACAGGCTCAGCTCCAGAGCTCCATGACTTAGGCAGTAGGATGAAGAGTCGCTCGCCAGCAAGTATCACGCGAGGTGTGTCGTCTGGTGAGAGTGAGGGGTCGGTCCCCTGGTCCTTGATATGTCCTGCCACGATGGGGTCTATCCAGTAGTGTCCTAGATAAGGCGCACCACCCAGCTGTGCCGGCTCCCAGCTAGTGCCGATGCGGTGCCAGGCGTAAGGCTCTTCGTGAGACTGTAGCTTACTAAGCAAGAGCGGAGCCTTGAGTGGCGTCGAGGCATCTGTTGTCTCTAGCGCAATGTAGTACCGCCCTGCAGGCAAAGTCACGGGATCAGTCCCCTCGACCGGGATGAAGGTCTCGAAAGCATCCGTCAGGCTACGCTCGCCAGAGCGCTCCACACCCTTGTCAAACCAGTTGTACTGTGGTGCTTGGAGTTGCTGCTTGTAAATCTGCTTGTCAGGTCGACCATCAGTCGCACTATAGATAGCAAGCTCTAGAGGTTGCCACGCATCCATAGCGCCCAGTACCGCCATCGTCCCGAGGTACTGCACCGATGTGTCTATGTCGTAGCGCACAGCGACCCCCGTCGTGGAGCCATCAGCTATACGTACCAGTACACTGTCGCGCATCAGACTGTAGAGCTGATGTGAGAGGCGCACGGGAGGAAGGGAGATAAAGGGGTTCAGCCCCTCCAGTACCGTCTGGTCACTCGTGGGGGCGAGATGGGGCTTGAGACACTTGTCATCAGGATAGCCCGTGAAGACTTCGCTCAGAGCGTAGTAGTAATCATTGATGGGAGAGCCACAGGAAGAGCTTCCGCCAGTGAGTGCCCCCACGAGGTGATGATTCTTGTCGAAGAGTCCCGACCCAGAGGATCCGACCGCCGTCGTCCCCGCATCCCACCTTTTGATATGCAGATGCGAGTCCACCCAACGGACCGGCACGAATGACATATCGTAGCTCTCCAGAGGTGGCTTCTCGTCGGCCCTATTGTAGCGCTGTACCGAAGTGCGAGGATGATGTATTCCTACGACTGGAGCGGGGAAGTCTCGCTCAGCATTCCACCCAGCGAAGTAGGGTCGATAGCTAGGCGGTATAGCGCACTGCCCCTGTGGTACATCAGGGCGCACACCCGTGATGCGGAGCAGACACATATCGTGCTCCTCGTTGAAGGCGACCAGCTCGGCACCCGCTAGCGACTGCTCCAGAGAGCCATTGATGAGCGGGTCACCCGTAGGACTAGCATACTGAAAGAAGAAGACAGTCTGCTCTGCGCTCTGACGCACATAGTCGAGTGCTCTATTCTGATAGCTATTGTTGAGACAGTGCGCTGCCGTTAGGACGAGCGCATCCCCATCTTGGCGACTATTGTTGATGAGTGTTCCTGACGAGAAGAAGCGTCCCCGCACCACCAGCTGGAGTTCACTGCGAGCGATGCGACTCACCTCTGGATGTCGCACCGTCGCGTCCGTACACTCCAGACCTTTGACAGTAAACCAAGGAGCCCCAGGCTTACGGTCTCCACCCTTAGCCGGCGGGAGGTCATCCCCAATCGATGAGAGGAGTGCCGTCGTAATTCCCTCCAGTCGCCACGGGAGCTCGCCTCCTACCTCCTCGCTAGAGGCGGGGTAGTAGTAGATGGCTATGCGCTCGCCATAGAGTGGTGCCGTGGTAAGCGTACGAGAGACCCCGTTATTTGCCTCGGTAAAAGCGCCTCGCACCTCGCCCTCCTCACTCGTAATGAGTAGCATATCACCACGCTTCAGCTGATAGTCGACAAAGTAGAGCGTATTCCACCCCGACTCTTCAAGCTGCAAGACGCCTCGCCAAGCTGGCGCCCCCGCAGCGGTCGTAATCCAGTTGCCCCAGAGCTTCTCATCAGGGAGCTGACGATACTCCACGGCAGGCAACTCGAGGAGACGTAGTCCCGAGCTAGCTGACTCCTCAGCCTGACGCAGTCCACTGGCAGTTGCCGTACGAGCGGTAGCCTGTAGCGTATAGGGTGTGACGGCACTGCGCAGTGCCGTCGCTGCGTCGCTGAGCTCGCTCACCAGCCCATCTGGTATAGGCATCGACAGCTGCGCTGTGGCGGATAGCCCAGACAGTAGCGTGAGGAGTACCACACAGAGATAGAGTCGGAGCGCAGAGCAGCGGTGCAGGAGATCCGCTAGAAGAGGAGTGCGTCTATTCATAAATCAGGAGACAATCTGCTTACAGTTCACAAGATATACAGTGTCTCAAAGGTACAAAAAAAGGCTCATTCAGCACCTAGCACCTCTCCGCAAGGCACCCCTCCCCTACCCCCTAACCGCTACCCCCTATCCGCTCTAGC
>UQBE01000039.1 GCA_900539155.1 uncultured Porphyromonas sp. | reverse complement strand
TCATTCTTCCCTCAACACCGAAATCAGCTTTTCATTTATAATGCGTCAGCCCTGGCGTCAGCCCTGAGTCTCCTTGGAGCTTTTGCAAAATAGTCGTACCTTTGTGGCAGAATAGCGGAGAGGTATGCGCGTCATACTCCCCTTCGCTAGAGATACGATCTCTCCTCAGCTGAGCGGTATAGCGATACGCTAGTCTGGGAGATGCAACATACACTCTTGGGGCTGATTGGCTTTGACAGCGTGTTGTAGTGATCCGTAAGCATGTGGTGCCTGCTGTGACGCACCTTAAAACCTTACTGCGAACCTTTCTAAATGGCGAAAACAACTTTGCTCTCGCTGCGTAGTCGAAGTATAGTACACTAACGCTTCATCCCAGGCATAGGTGCCGGGACGAGACATCACCCAGGGGGCCGTTGCTCCGAGGCGCTCTGATACGGTGGTGCATGGATATCGGGGATCGGATGGTGTCGCCTCGTACATCGTCTTAAACTTTAGAGGATAAGGCTTTAGCTCGGTCGCTGTGCTCGTGAGTTAAGGCCCGACAATCAAAGTACAGCTAAACATGTAGAAAGCGCTTTGCCACCATGTTTGGACCGGGGTTCAATTCCCCGCAGCTCCACAACCCCACAGACAGTTAAGTCCCTTCGACTGGGTACGCCTAGTCGGAGGGACTTATCTTATATGGTCACTTACATAAAGAGCCGATCGGGCACCTGCTACCGCATAGTAGGTATCTATCACTAGCACTGCATACTAGATGAAGCATTATCTTTGTCTCCACAGAGCATCTAAGCCCATCCATAGACTCACACAAAAGACCATATAGCTATGAGTATTACCTACAGAGTGGTAGCCTCAATAGTGAGACTCCTAAACATCAAGAGGCTCTTTAGAATGTCAGAAGCAAAGATCCTCGCCTTTGCGACTAAGCAGTCTAATAAGTTCAGGCTTCGGCTAGATCAATTCAAGGACTATCACTGCTCCATAGAGGAGATCGATGGCTTTAAGTGTGTCAAGCTACAGGCGACTCCTAAGCCCGCTGCAAAAGCTGTCCTGCTACTTTATGGCGGAGGGTATGTCACGCCACCAGATGCGAGAGACTTCAAGATAGCCAAGAGGATTGTCGATCAGACGGGGAGCGATGTGTGGTTTTTCCTTTACCCCCTTATTGTGGAGCAAACACTCGAGGTGACCTTTGAGAAGACGCATCAGCTCTATCGGCGTATGCTCGAGCAGTACGCTCCTGAGCAAATATCGATCTTAGGCTTCTCCTCAGGAGCTTGTCTCGCTATCGGGATAGGACAATACAATAATGAGCAGCACCAGCAGCTACCTAGCCCCAGACAAATCATAGCGGTCTCTCCTGGAGGCATCCCCCTCTCGCTTTGTGAGGGACATGAAGACATGGCAGACGAAGATACAGACTTCATCGCCTCTCTAAAGGCTCTCTCGGAGCAAGACATAATCATCGACTACCATTACTTCGTCACCGTCGCCTCGATAATAAACCGACGCAAGCGACAGCCCGACTATATGATCAACGGCTGCGTGGGCGACTTCTCACACTTCCCCAAGACCTACCTCTACTATGGGTCGCACGAGTGTCTCTACGCTTGCGCTCCCTACTATAAGCGTGCATTCGTCCAGTATGGGGTCCCCTATGAGATACATATCGGGGAGGGACTGTGCCACTGCTATCCGCTCTTTCGCTTCTTTCCAGAGGGACGTAAGGCTCAGGACGAAATCATCAATCGCCTAAGATAAGCGTAGCGCACCTTCTCATGCGAAAGGGAGTCTTACGAGGGAGCTTTGCAAAATCCGCTTAGCAGGAAAGGAGTTCCTGTCCAAAAGCATTCGCACTTCCTTCTGTAAAGATTAAAGTCGGGCTCTTCGGAACTAACCAAGAGCCCTATATGTCGCTATGGGCAATGGTAGTCAGCGACAGGCGGTGCTACGTGCTAATGGGATCGGAGATGTGGGGGGTGATGTGCCGTTGGCGTAAAATTCGTTACCTTTGCACTAGTCTCTCAAGAGGCTCTCTCTCTTATCACTACCTCATGGCTACATCCAAAGATAAATCAAGCAAAAAACGCTCGACACAACAGTCGCGCAAGCGCACGGTAACTCCTGGTGGCAAGGCTCGTAAGTCTACCCGCTCAGTGGGAGGACGTATGCGCTCTTGGGTGCGAGGCTTACAGAGCAACATCGTCAACAAGCGATATGGTGAGCTGGTCGCCTTTATCTTTGGGCTAGTCCTCGCAGCCTTTATCATCTATCTGTTGGTGGCTTGCGTCTCCTTCCTTTTTGTGGGAGCACGTGACCAGAGCGTTGTCACGGAGCTGACTCCCTGGGAAGCCTTGACGCAGACGCTCCCCGAGGGAATCGACGAGTCGGTCACGGAGATACAAAATGTGACGCGTGTGCACGGCGCCTATCTGGCTCACTGGCTGATGGATGGCTTCCTCGGCTTCGGGAGCTGGTTGCTTATGCTCCTTGGTTTCGTCTGTGCGCTACGATTGATGCGCATCACAAGGAGGGGGAGCCTGATTAAGATTACGGTCTACGCTATCCTCCTAAGTCTATGGACGGCGCTCGCAATGGCGGCGATACAAAACCTCCTCGGCATGCCCACTTTCTTTCACTGGGGCGGTGCTTACGGTGCGCTTTGGTTGGGCGACTTATTACCAGCCATTGGCTGGTTGGGGGTAGCTCTCATTCTACTTGTCTCGATTATCATTCTGGTCGTGGTGATACGCTACGAGTACCTTCAGTGGATGCGCCGGGCCATTGGCCTAGGCTGGGTGAAGCGTCCTAGACGTCATCGCATGAGTGTGGAGGAGGGTGACGCAGGAGATGAGAGCGATGCTGCAACTCTAGAGGAAGACGAGGAGCCTCTCGACGAAGAAATCGAAGAGACGTCGGACCACTCCGATGAAGCAGAGGAGGATACGCCACTGACTACACCGACTACGGTAACAGTACCATCGTCATCACGCCCCACGACACGTGTCACGGGCTCGACCCGCTCCGAAGAGCCACAGGAAGGAACCGTCACGGTGACTGTGGCACAGGGTGACGCCGATTCGCAGGCGGTCTCTGTGATGCCCCAGAGCGACACCCGTCGGGGAGGGTATCAGATGCCTTCACCTGACTTGCTGGCTGACGTAGACCAGACTTCGCAGACGGTAGATCGCACCGAGATTAAGGAGATAGAGCAGCTCATCGTCGAGAAGCTTAGCGACCTAGGTATCGCGCTGGAGCCTGTCGAGGTGACCATTGGCCCGACCGTGACGCTCTACGAGTTTAAGCTAGACCCAAAGGTCAAGGTCAACCGCATCCGCAGTCTCGAGGACGACATAGCGATGAAGGTGCAGAGCATTGGCGGGATTCGTATCATTGCGCCTATGCCTGGGCGAGGTACCATCGGCATCGAGGTGCCCAACCGTAATCCGCGCACTGTCGGTATGAAGGCACTGATTACTTCGCAGAAGTTCATCAAGACCGACCTCAAGCTTCCCATAGCCATCGGGCGAACCATCACAAACGATGTCTACCTCTTTGACCTCTCTAAGATGCCTCACCTCTTGATTGCCGGTGCTACGGGACAGGGTAAGAGTGTCGGGCTCAATGCGCTCATCACGTCACTCCTATATAATAAGCGTCCTGAGGAACTTAAACTGATTCTCATCGACCCGAAGATGCTCGAGTTCAGCATCTACGAGAGCATCGGTCGCCACTTCCTCACCAAGCTTGAGGACGAAGAGAAGTATATCATCACCGACACGAATAAGGCGCTCCCCGTCCTCGAGTCCCTCTGTGTGGATATGGACGCGCGCTACGAGCTACTGGCTCGGGCTAAGGTGCGCAACATCTCGGAGTACAATAAGCTCTTCCGCGAAGGGCATCTACGAGAGGAGGATGGTTACGTCTTTCTTCCTTATCTGGTCCTCATCGTGGATGAGTTTGCCGATCTGATTATGACTACTGGGCGAGCCATCGAGAAGCCTATCGCTCGCCTAGCGCAGAAGGCGCGCGCTGCTGGTATCCACATCGTCCTAGCGACACAGCGCCCGAGTACAGACGTGATTACCGGTTTGATTAAGGCGAACTTCCCCGCACGTATAGCCTTCAAGGTATCCTCGCAGGTGGACTCGCGCACTATTCTTGATACTACCAGTGCTAAGGACCTTATCGGACGTGGCGATATGCTCATCAACGATGGCAAGGAGATGCGTCGCATCCAGTGCGCCTTCATAGACACGCCGGAGACGGAGCGCATCGTGGACCACATCTCTCGCCAGCCCTATCCGACGGAGCCTTATTTACTTCCCGAGCCACCCGCTCCCGATGGAGCTACTGGTGGTGACGGCTACTCGGCAGGTGCCTCCTCAGAGCGGGATCCGCTCTTCGCTGAGGTAGCACTACATATAGTACAGATGCAGCAAGGCTCCACGAGTAATATCCAGCGACGCTTCAATATCGGCTATAATCGTGCTGGCCGCATTATGGATCAGCTCTACGAGTGTGGCATCGTCTCTGCGCAAGATGGTAGCAAGCCTCGACAAGTACTCATCGCCGATGAGGCTACGCTCCAGCAACTCTTGGACACGCTCTAAACGGAATATCAGACTATGAGACCAAACTACTCCCCACTATATAGTAACTCTGTACCCCGCTCCTGGCGCTGCCTAGGCGCACTCTGTACGCTTGGCGCCCTACTGCTCTGTGGTGTACTCGCCATAGCTCCGCTAGAGGCTCAGCGCAGGTCAGTCTTTGACCTTAACAAAGCACTCCAGCAGTTCGAGCAGCAGGTACGTCGAGGTGTCGCAATCAACTTTACGCTTACCTCACAGGGGCAGGGACAAGTCTCGCCACAAGAGGGCTACACCTGGCTCTATGGGCGTCGCTTTATGCTCAGCACGCCCGAGATGGATGTTGCTTTCGATGGCACCACCCTTCGTATCATCAATCAGAAAGAGCGTACCTACACGCTGATGACTCCGACCGAGCAAGACCTAGCTGTGATGAATCCTCTGGCTTACCTCCAGCAGGCGACGCAGCACTATCGCATTACCGAGCGCAAGAGTCCACGAGGTACCGTCGTCTATCGCTTCGTGCCTAAGAGCGGGACTGAGGCACTCTCTGGTGTTAAGTACTACGAGGTCACTTTCGACCAGCAGAGCCAAGCTCCACGGCGTGTGGACCTATACTTCGACCTCGGCGAGCAGGTCTCCTATACCATCCAGAAGTTACAACCGAAGGAGCGCGTTACGTCACAATCTTTTACCTTTGCACCGCAAGAGTATAAATCACTGGAGGTCGTAGACCTGCGCTAGGACTTCTTCGCCTCATAGGAATTAATTATGTACATACAGGTACTCAAATCCAAGATTCACCGTGTCCGGGTCACACAGGCTGACCTCAACTACGTAGGCAGTATCACCATCGACCGCACTCTGATGGACGCCGTCGGCATTCTCCCTGGAGAGCGGGTGCAGGTGGTAGACTGCAACAACGGCAACCGCCTCGACACCTACGTCATCGCCGGTGAGCCTGACAGTGGCGTCATCTGTCTCAACGGTCCCGCTGCGCGACTTGTCCAGCCAGACGATATCGTCATCATCATGTCGTATGCTCTGATGGAGTATGACGAGGCTCGCACATTCCAGCCCAAGATTATCTTCCCTGACAGTGACACGAACCGACTATAAACTACAGATCATCCCACCAACAACATGTTTGAAAACCTCAGCGAACGCCTAGAGCGTTCATTCAAAATACTCAAAGGTCAAGGGCGCATCACCGAGATTAACGTCGCCGAAACGCTCAAAGATGTGCGCCGTGCCCTGCTTGATGCCGATGTTAACTACAACGTAGCACGCGACTTCACTGAGCAAGTTAAGGAGAAAGCTCTCGGTCAGGACGTACTCACGGCGGTCAATCCGGGGCAGATGATGGTCAAGATTGTCCACGACGAGCTCGCTACGCTCATGGGTAGCGAAGCCGTGCCGGTCAATCTCCAGGGGACTCCTGCCATCATTCTCATGTCGGGTCTGCAGGGATCTGGTAAAACTACCTTCTCAGGCAAGCTCGCTAATATGTTCAAGAAGCAGGAGCAGCGCAAGCCTCTGCTGGTAGCTTGCGACGTTTACCGTCCCGCTGCGATTCAGCAGCTACACGTACTGGGCGAGCAGATTGGCGTACCGGTCTATAGTGAGCCAGAGAGTAAGGACCCAGTCCAGATCGCTCGTAATGCTATCGCTCATGCTCAGCGGGAGGGTCTAGACACCGTCATCATCGATACGGCAGGTCGTCTGGCAGTCGACGAGGAGATGATGCGCGAGATTAGTAGCATCAAGGAGGCTATCCGCCCCGATGAGACCCTCTTTGTCGTGGACTCTATGACTGGTCAGGATGCGGTCAATACGGCTGCTGAGTTTGACAAGCGACTAGACTTCGACGGAGTAATCCTCACTAAGCTCGACGGTGACTCACGAGGTGGTGCTGCGCTCTCTATACGCAGTGTCGTCAATAAGCCGATTAAGTTCGTCGGTACAGGCGAGAAGATGGAAGCTCTTCAAGTCTTCCACCCCTCACGTATGGCAGACCGTATCCTCGGTATGGGCGACATCGTCTCCCTTGTCGAGCGAGCACAGCAACAGTACGATGAGGAGGAGGCCAAGCGTCTCGAGGCAAAGATTGCCAAGAATCAGTTTGACTTCGACGACTTCCTCGCACAGATTGCACAGATTAAGAAGATGGGCAATCTGAAAGATCTCGTCTCCATGATTCCCGGTGTGGGCAAGATGGTCAAAGACTTAGACATCAGCAACGACGCCTTCAAGAGCATCGAGGCGATTATTTACTCGATGACCCCCGCAGAGCGTGCTAAGCCCAGCCTACTCGACGGCTCACGACGCAAGCGTATTGCCGACGGTAGTGGTACATCCGTTGCAGAGGTCAATAGGCTCATCCAGCAGTTTGACCAAGTGAGCAAGGTGATGCGCAAGATGCAGAGCGGAGGCTTAGGACGTATGCAGCCCAAGAAGCAGAAGAAAAACAAGAAGCGCCGCTAATCTGGCCCCGCACAGTCACAACTTCACTGATAGCAACTCCCCTCGCCTAGACCTCACGGTCTGAGCGAGGGGAGGTCTTTTTCGTCTCCTATACGGAGACTGTTGCAACAGTCTCCTCGCTACTAGAGCTTGGCTGTATGGATGGCCGATTTTTGCTCTAGGGGACTATTCGTCAGCTCATTGCGTCGGCTGAGCATAAGACTGGCGAGACTAAAGATAGGAGAGGGGGGTAACGGTATCTTCCTTTTGATTATCTTTGCAGTAGCTCTGCGGAGGTGACGAATGCTTTCTCTCTGTCGCTCCTGTATAGAGCTAGTAATCACACGTTTATTACTCCTTAGCTCCTGATACACCCTTGTCCACTACACCCTATCATACGGCGGTCCTCTGTGAGGCCTCTCTCGACTTATTGGTCACGACACCTGCAGGTCTCTATGTAGATGTCACGATGGGAGGCGGGGGACACTCGCGTGCGCTCCTCGATAGGCTCTCATCCGAGGGACGCTGCATCGGGCTGGATCAGGACCCTGATGCTGTGGCGAATGCGCCTGAAGACGGACGCTACCACTTTCTAGCGGCAAACTTCCGCTATCTGTCGCACTGGCTCGACTACTGGGGGGTGGAGGGACAGGTGGACGGCATACTGGCCGACCTCGGTGTCTCGTCACACCATTTCGATAGTGAGGAGAGAGGCTTTAGCTTTCGCTATGAGGAGTCGATGCCAGATATGCGCATGAATAGTCGGGCGGGGCGCACGGCGCGTGACCTGCTCCTCAACTATAGCGAGGAGCAACTAGCGGATATCCTGTACTACTACGGAGAGCTACACGATGCGCGTCGTATCGCTGGCCTGGTGGTATCGCATCGTGCGACGGGCTTTCCGACTATATCGTCGCTGATGGAGGCACTGGCGCCCGTTTTGCCCAAGGGGGGGCCGCAGTTACGCAACAAACTTAGTCGCATCTTTCAGGCTTTGCGGATTGAGGTTAATGATGAACTGGGTGCGCTCCGGCAGTTGCTGACAGATTCGGTGCGGTTGCTCAAACCGGGTGGTCGCCTAGCAATCATATCGTATCACTCATTGGAGGATCGTATGGTCAAGGACTTCTTCCGCCTGGGTGGCTTCGAGCAGCCTGCTGATGGGCTGATGGGTATGCCTCAGCTGCAGCAGAGAGTCGCTCCACTACGGGCGATCACAAGAAAAGCTATCACCCCCTCGGCTGAGGAGATAGCTGACAATAATCGTGCGCGCAGTGCGAAGCTGCGTGTGGCGGAGCTACGTAACGCAGATGGTGAGTGATGAGATATGGTCAAGATAGACGAGACATACTTCGACGATAATCTGGAGGAGCTACAGGAGCCTACTGCTCTAGCTACCGATGAGTCTGTAGTGCCCTCTGAGCCTAAGCCACTGCTGGGAGACCTGCTGGAGGAGGATGAAGCAGAGGCGACTGACGTGGCTGACGTGGCTGTGACTGAAGCGGAGGAGCCGCAAAGCGTGGTCGCTCCAATGGAGACTCCCTACGAGGAGGAGCCAGCGAGCGCCTACGAGGAGGAGCCTGCCGATGTGCCAGAAGTGTCGCTCGAGGAGCGCACACTATCGGATGCGGCCGAGGCGGACGAGGACGAAGAGATACCCTTCAGTCGAAAGTCGTCTCGTGGACTGTGGTATTGGCTGGGCGGAGATATGCTAGGTCAGCCCACCTTTCGCAAGTATATACCAGCCTTTATAGCAATCCTACTGATGGCATTGATTCATGTGACGAGCAACTATCAAATCATCTCTAAGCGCCGTGAAATAGACAAGCTAGAGGCACGTGTCAAGGATTTGACCTACAAGCATATGGAGAGCGTCAGCGAACTGACCCGCCGTAGCATCGGGGGCAACTTCGAGCAGCAGCTACAGTCGATGGGCTCCGACCTAGAGGCACCCTCACAGCAGTCCATCATCCTATATCGTGACTCCAAGAAATAACTAACCGTACTACCGCACTCTGGGATGTCTAAGCATAGTTCGATTATAGCTCGCTACCGCCTCATTGGGTTCGTCTTTATCCTGGCAATCTTGTGGCTCTTCATAAAAGTCCTCGGTATTATCTTCGTGGACGGTCCGACCTGGCGCAAGATAGCTCAGACGATGCACCAGCCCGACACGGTAACTATCTCACCCCTGCGAGGGAATATCATCTCGTCTGATGGACACATAGTGGCTATTAGCAAGCCCGCTTACCGACTCTACCTAGACTTTGGCGCAGGGAGCATTCAGCAATTGCCTCAAGACTCCATATATAAGCAGTTGGATTCGCTCGCTTATCAGATGAGTCTATGGGAGAAAGGGGAGCAAGGCACCTATCAAGCCCTACGTAAGCGACTACGTGAGGGATATCGCAAGGCAGAGCTCAAGAAGCCCGGCTATCGCTATGTCTCTATCTGTCCCTACGAAGTCAGTCACGTGGAGTATCAGCACCTCAAGCAGGTTTATCCGCTCATGATGACTGTGGAGCGCAAAGGACGTATGGTGCGTCGTCGAGGCCCGCTCAGTGTGGGACTGACCTACGAGGAGCGCGCTCTGCGAGACCGACCCTACGGCGAGCTGGCGAGACGCACGATAGGAAGCGTCTACAAGGAGGTCAAGGGGGACCTGACGCAAGGCGAGTATGGTCTGGAGCAAAGCTTCGACACCTTACTACGTGGTGAGCCTGGGCTGGCAGTGAGACAATATTTAGCGGGCTCGACACGACAGAATACTCTCCACTCGCCCCGCGCTGGTTACAACGTCTACACGACGCTGGACATGAATCTGCAGCAGATAGTGCACCGTGCGCTGTATGAACAGATGACACAGTTCGAGGCAGACTACGGAGGGGCTATCCTGATGGAGGTAGAGACGGGGCGTATCCTGGCTCTAGCCAATCTGACGAAGGGTGGCGAGAGCTACTACGAGGGGGTCAATTATGCCCTTAGCGCGCTCAACGAGCCTGGCTCTACGATGAAGACCCCCTTTATGATGGCTGCCCTAGATGATGGGGTCTGTACGCCTACCGACACAATCGACACGGGCAACGGGGTCTTTAAGTATGGCGGCTATAACATCCGCGATCACAATGCTAATCGGGGTGGCTACGGACGTATTTCTGTGGCGCAGGGGATTTGGTACTCGAGTAATATAGTACTGGCAAAAATTGCTATCGAAGGATATGTGGACCATCCCGAGGGAATCTACAAGCATCTGGCTAACTATGGACTCCTAGAGCGCCTGGATGTGGGCATCGAGGGAGTAGCTACGCCGACGGTCATACGACCAGAGGACAAGAGTTACGGCAACTCGACGATACCTGGTATCAGTCGAGGGTACGGTATCTCGGTACCCGCGATTAATACGCTCAACTTCTATAATGGCGTTGCTAACGGAGGACGTATCATGCGTCCCTATCTAGTGGATCGTGTAGAGGACGCCGATGGAAAGGTGATTCAGGAGTTTCAGCCACAAGTGCTACATGAAAATATTTGCAAGCCCGCGACGCTTGACTCAATACGCTCGATGCTGGACAATGTAGTTCTCAAAGGGACGGCTGCTAGGACGGTACAATCTAATCTAATCTCGATTAGTGGCAAGACGGGTACCGCTCTGATGAGCAATCATGGTGGCGGGGGCTATCGCACGAGTGGCGAGGTCTACATGACTTCGTTTTGCGGTTACTTCCCCTCAGACCGCCCTAAGTACAGTTGCATCATCTTCGTGGTCAATCCACATGGTCCTGGACGAGCCTCTGGTGGCATCGTGGCTGGTAGCGGGGTGAAGCGTATCGCTGAGGAGATTTACACGCTCTCTAATCCTATCCTTCTAGACACAATCACACCACACACGGCGGATATGCGTCTGAAGCATCTCGAGCTGGCAGGCGGTAAGCGTAAGGATGTAGAGCACTTCCTCAGTGCTTATGGTATCCCTGAGCTACGCCCTCAAGAAGGTCAGAAGGCAACGCTCGATCAGCTGGTCGTCCCGCAGTATGGTCATGAGGCGGTACAGTTATATCCTCTAGGCAATTACTCTAGAGGGGTGATGCCTCGTCTCGTAGGCTTGGCTCCTAGTGAGGCGGTCTATCAGGTCAGTCGGCAAGGTCTCAAGGTGCAGTTGGTCGGCTACGGACGTGTCGTAGGTCAGAGCATTCCTATAGGCACCCCCATCAAGCCTGGCGAGAAAGTGATTCTCCAGCTAGGAAATAATCATAGACAGTAAACAGGGTAAGTACTTTTGCTCTCCAGAACTATTCATATGAATCTCAAATCACTCAATAATTATATAGTCGCCCTCACGGAGGAGCATCTCCTACTAGAAGCCCACACGGGGGCTATCTCCAAAGAGGAGTGCCTAGTCTCCGCTATCGAGCAGGACTCGCGTCGTGCCACTGAGGGTGCTATCTTTGTAGCCCTACGAGGGGTGCATGTGGATGGTGCGGACTACATTCCCAAGGCGCTTGCGGCAGGCTGTCGCATCATTGTCACAGAGAGACCACGACCGGAGTCGCTCTCAGACGAGGTGGTGTGGCTCACGGTGACAAACACGGCGCAGGCGGTTGCCGTCCTAGCCTCTGTCTACTATGACCGCCCCGAGCGAGAGCTCACGATTGTTGGGGTCACGGGGACGAATGGCAAGACGACCACCGCCACACTTTGCTACCAGCTATGGACCTGGCTTGGACTGCGGGCTGCGCTCTTTAGCACGGTCTGCATACGTATTGGCGACAAAGAGTATCCCGCCACCCACACGACTCCTGACGCCCTCGAGTTGCATCGTGTGATGCGCGACATGGTCGATGCGGGGTGTCGTTATCTCTTTATGGAGGTCTCTTCGCACGCTCTGGTGCAGGAGCGGGTCTACGGACTGCCCTTTGCACTTGCGCTCTTTACCAATCTCACGCGTGACCACCTAGACTATCACGGCTCGATGCAGGCTTATATAGCTGCCAAGAAGCTACTCTTCGACCATCTCTCACCAGATGCCTACGCCCTGGTCAATGTGGACGACCGCAACGGGAGCGTGATGGTGCAAAACTGCGCTGCTCATCTCTGTACCTATGCGATGCGTAGTCACGCTGACTATATGTCTCAGCTCTTAGGACAGTATGTGGATGGCTCTACGCTCCTCCTAGATGATGAGGAGCTGGAAATCAAGCTCGTCGGGAGCTACAACGCTTACAATGTGACAGCCGTCTACGGTGTAGCGCGTCTCCTCCTACCAGACTTGGACAAGAGCTTAATCTTGCGAGGCATCTCTTGTCTGGAGCATGTGAATGGACGCTTTGACCTGCTCTCCTCACCGAGGGGCTACCATGTGGTGGTCGACTATGCACACACGCCGGACGCTCTGGAGAATCTTCTCGAGACGGTCTCTGAGCTCAACGCCACAAGGGTTCACGTTGTTGTAGGAGCTGGAGGTGACCGAGACATGGGTAAGCGCCCTGAGATGGCACGTATCGCTTACAATCTATCAGACCGTCTCTACCTCACTTCTGACAATCCACGCTCCGAGGAGCCCCAGACGATTATTGAGCAGATGCTCGAGGGTATCCCTCAGGCAGAGCGTAGCGAGGTCTATACTAACGTCTCTCGCCGACAAGCCATCACGGATGCTTGCACTACAGCTCAGCGGGGCGACCTCGTGGTCATCGCGGGCAAGGGTCATGAGACCTATCAAGAGATTAAGGGTGTCAAGCATCACTTCGATGATAAGGAGGTGGTGCAGGAAATCTTCGCTCAGGAGGGGCAGGGATAGACAAGTCCCCTTCTTCCTCCTTCTACTCACAAACCAATGACAGTAACTCTATAACCACTTAGCAATGCTTTACCACCTTTACGACTGGCTTCAGGCAAATGACGTCCCTGGATGGCGACTGGCTCAGTATGTCACCTTCAGAGCAGCGTTGAGCTTTGTCGTTGCACTGCTCATCAGCACCGTCATCGGCAAGCGCATCATCCACTGGCTACACCGCATGCAGATAGGAGAAGTGGTGCGTACGCTAGGACTGGAGGGAGAGGCGATGAAGAAAGGTACCCCAACGATGGGTGGCATCATCATCATCATTGCTATCATTGTTCCCACACTTCTCTTCGCTCGCCTAGACAACGTCTATGTACAGTTGATGATATTTACGACAATAACGATGGGAGCCTTGGGCTTTATCGATGACTATATTAAGGTCTTTAAGAAAAACAAAGCGGGACTTCACGGACGCTACAAAATCATCGGTCAGGTACTCCTTGGCGTGGTTGTAGCACTCACCTTCTACTTAAGTCCAGAGATTATTATTCGAGAGAACCAAGAGGTGATCAACAATGGTCGTGTCGAGCAGGTTACTTTCTCTACTCAAGAGGCGAAGAACACGCAGACGACTATTCCCTTTGTCAAGAACAACAACTTCGACTACCTCTCCTTGATTCCCGCCTCAACACCGAATCGTGAGCTGGTCGGCTGGATTGTCTTTTCAATCATCATCATCCTGATCGTGACCTTCATCTCGAACTGTGTTAACCTGACGGATGGACTCGATGGACTAGCGGCGGGGACGGCGGCCCCTGCGGGTGTCGCGCTTGCTGTACTCGCTTACGTCTCCTCCCATATAGCCCTCGCGCAGTACTTCAGCATTATGTTTATCCCTGGTGCTGAGGAGCTGGTAATCTTTGGCGCAGCTTTCGTGGGAGCGACCTTTGGCTTTCTTTGGTACAACGCTTATCCAGCACAAGTCTTCATGGGCGATACGGGGAGTCTCGCCATCGGCAGTATCATCGCCGTGATGGCCATCCTCATTCGCAAGGAGCTACTCCTACCCATCCTCTGCTTCCTCTTTATCATCGAGGGGCTCTCCTCTCTGATACAGCAAGCTTACTTTAAGATTACCAAGCGACGCACGGGGACGGGGCGGCGGGTCTTCAAGATGTCGCCCCTGCATCACCACTTCCAGAAAGCGGGCAATAGCGGTATTGATGCATTAATCCAGAGACCCTTGGCTCCCATCCGAGAGGCTAAGATTACCGTGCGCTTTTGGCTCATAGCTATCCTGCTGGCCGTCCTAACGGTCATCACGCTCAAGATGCGCTAAGATACACTACATATAGAAACGACCTCACACACATATGCAAAGCAACGAATATATTATCCTAGGTGCTGGAGAGAGCGGCGTCGGAGCTGCCATTCTCGCCCAGAAGCAAGGACTCCCAGTCTTTGTCTCCGATTCGGGCCAGATTAAGCCACAATATAAAGAGGAGCTAGAGCAGTACCACATCCCTTACGAAGAGGGCGGACACAGCACCAGTCGTATCTTATCTGCCAGGGAGATTATCAAGAGCCCAGGCATACCAGACAGCGCACCGCTCATCCGCCAGCTCACAGCTCAGGGCACCTCTATCATCAGTGAGATAGAGTTCGCCTATCGCTATGCCGAGGATAGTGTGATGATTGCTATAACGGGGAGCAATGGCAAGACAACCACGACCAACTGGCTCTACCACACCCTCCACAATGCAGGACTAGATGTATCTATGGCGGGCAACGTGGGGACTAGTCTAGCTCGTCAGGTAGCACTGGAGCCACACGCTTACTATGTCATCGAGCTGAGTAGCTTCCAGCTGGATCATATGTACCAATTCAGAGCTCATATCGCTATCCTGCTCAACATCACGCCCGACCATCTAGACCGCTATGACCACCAGATGGAGCTCTATGCGCGAGCTAAGATGCGCATTACGCAAAACCAGCAGCCATCCGACTACTTCATCTCGTGGATTGAAGATGAATGGACACAGCGTCTACTCCAAGAGCCTGGGATGGGAGCTGGACGCAGACTATTCTTTACCACCGAGTCATCCTCAAGCGACGCTGTCGTGGCTTCTAGTCTTGATGGACAGCTCCGCTTCAGTCTGCAAGAGCCAGAGCTCGTTATGCCCGAATCGTCTCTAGCTCTCTCGGGAAAGCACAACGTACAGAACGCCCTAGCCGTCGGCTGCGCTGCGCAAGCCTTAGGCGTAGAGAGCGACGTAATCCGAGCTTCGCTAGAGACCTTTACCAATGTACCTCACCGTCTAGAGTATGTAGCTTGCATCGATGGCGTAGACTACATCAACGACTCCAAGGCGACCAACATCAATAGTACTTGGTATGCTCTAGAGAGTATGCGTACACCGACTATACTCATACTGGGAGGCACAGACAAGGGCAATGACTACAATGATCTGATGTCTCTGGTCAGAGAGAAAGTCGTCGGACTCATCTACCTCACGACCGACTCCGCCAAGCTACATCGTAGCTTCGATACCGTCATACCACGCCACGAGGAGGTCACCTCCATGCGAGACGCTATAGCGGTGGCTCGCCAGATGGCCAAGGCGGGGGAGACCGTACTCCTCTCGCCAGCGTGTGCCAGCTTTGACCTCTTCACCTGCTACGAAGACCGTGGCGACCAGTTCAGAGCGGAGGTGCTTGCCCTAACTCAAGAGGGTAAATCAAACCAGTGATCCGCAATCGTTCACAACCGATGACCATGATACCACAAGAGACTCCATACGACAACGAAACCTCCTCTTCAGACATCTTCGACCTGACGCCTAGGACCGAGGAGCCCCTTGCTCAGGATGACGAGACGCATCCATCCCCAGCGGAGGAGAGCCACGAGGGGGACCAGAGCAAGCCACAACAGCCTCGCATCAAGGGCGACCGAGTGCTCTGGGTTCTTTACTTCGCCTTTCTCGCGACCTCGATACTCTTTATATATAGTGCCACCAGTACGCTGGCTTATCGAGGAGAGAGCCTGTATGCTCCCTTTACGGGGCACCTCAAGCATGTCATTTTCTCGGTGGTGGTTGCATGGGGTTGCTCGCGCTTGTCGAAGAAGTGGTTGCTCCCTTTCGGAGCAGGTCTCTTTCTGTTAGCACTCCTTGCCGTGGTATTTACACCGTTCATCGGGACGGAGACCAATGAAGCGAAGCGCACACTCCTCGGCTTTCAGTGGTCTGAGCTCTTCAAGCCAGCAGTCATTATGCTGGCTGCCATAGTGCTCCCAGTGCGAGATCAGAGCAAAGTCAACCAGCGCTTCTATATCTTCTGCGCTATTGCCGGCGTGGGACTTCTCTTCGTTGCCAAGGAGAGTCTCTCCATGGGTATTATCTTCACGCTCTTCATCCTCTTCATCGGCTTTGTTCAGATGGGATTATCTAAGAGCTTACTCCTTATCTCGGGCATTGGTCTCGGGATTATCACACTGCTCGTTGCTGGCCTCCTCCTACTACCAGACAGTGTTGTCATGCAAAGCAGTAGCACCGCACGCTGGAAGGGTCGTATCGAAGACTTTGCCATCAAGGCAGACTCCAGTAAGTTTGTCATCAATGAGGACAACTTCCAGGAGCAGCACGCTCGCATCGCCATCGCACGAAGCAATGGTACGGGTGTCTTCCCAGGCAATAGCGTCGAGCGAGACATCCTCCCCGAGGCCTACTCCGACTTTATCTATGCCATCATCATCGAGGAGACGGGTCTTATTGGGATGCTCTGGGTGCCACTACTCTACATCCTGCTCTTCTTCAAGCTCTCTCGCTGGGCTACACGAGCGCATCTCAGTTCACAGCGTATTATCCTGCTCGGTGTCGGTCTCATGTACACCACCCAGGCCATCATACATATGTATGTTGTGGCGGGCATCTCTCCCAATACAGGGCAAACGCTCCCGCTCATCAGTCGAGGAGGCTCCTCGCTCCTTGCCACATCCATTGCCATAGGCCTTTGTATAGCAGTCACACGGCACATCCGCGAGGAGGAGTATAGGCAGCAGCTAGCACGAGAGAGCGTAGCGACCACCACTGCCACGGAAGAGACTAGCGTAGTGCACTCAGAGGAGCAATCAGAGGTTGCGCTCTAGCCACAAGGAAACTGTTGACTTTTGCAACAGTCTCACACTACTGCTTGTGAGTCCAAATATGCCACGCGTAGCGAGCCTGCACGAGGAGCATCTTCAGCCCATTAATCGTGGTAGCACCCTGCTCACGGCAAGCTTTGAGGAAGCGCGTCTCCTCGGGGTTGTATATAAGGTCCATACAAAGGTGTTGTGGCGTAATCGCCTCGTAGGGGAGTTGCGGACGCTCCGTGACGAGTGGCTCCATACCGAGCGGAGTCGCATTAATCAGGATGCCGCTCTCTGAGATGAGCGCTGGGGTCAAAGCTTCATAAGATAGTATGTGAGCTGCTTCGGGGCTTCTGCTCACGAGCGTGTAGTCACGCCCCAGACGTTTCAGTGCCTGCGCGACCGCATGCGCAGCACCGCCCGTCCCCAGGATGAGTGCGTGCTGTAGCTCTGGTCTGAGGAGCGGTTGCAAGCTCTCGACCACGCCCTGCACATCCGTGTTAAAGCCCCTGAGACGCATCTTCGAGCCAGAGCGGTCCACCACGACCGTGTTCACAGCCCCCACGTACCTTGCCTCAGCATCTATCTCGTCTAGGTAGTCGCATATAGCGACCTTGTAGGGGCTCGTCACGTTGAAGCCTACAACGGCTGGTGTCGCCTCTAGCCAGGGGATGAGTAGGGAGAGGTCAGACAACTCCTGCAGTACGTAGCGAGCGTCAATCCCTTGGGTAGCAAAAAGGTCGTTAAAGTAGTCAGCCGAGAGCGAGTGCCCTAGGGGCTTACCTATCAGAGCGTAAATACGTTGCATACTCTTATTCTTTTATGCCTCTAAGCTTCTGCCGTGTATAAGACGCAGATTCCTAGGGGCATTTCTTTATATTGTACTTCTCCAAAGCCCGCCTTACGGATCAGTGCCGTCATCTTCTCTCGCTGTGGCATCGCCTGGATAGAGGCTGGGAGATAGCTGTAGGCAGAGCGATCGTGAGCGCATAGCTGTCCGATCCAGGGGATCAACCGCTTGGCGTAGATGTTATAGCCCTGGAGCAATAGTCCTCCACGAGGTTCGCTCAGCTCCAAGATAGCGAGCCTTCCCCCAGGCCTGAGAATGCGGTGCATCTCTCGCAAGCCTTGTAGCGGGTCCGAAAAGTTTCTAATCCCCAGTGTGCAGGTCACCGCATCAACCGACTGCGTAGCTAGAGAGAGCTCCTGGCAATTCTCCGCCAATAGTGTTACAGAGGCTGCCCGTGTAGCCCGCTTGACACGCTCAGTAGCCACCGCCAGCATCCCCTCCGAGAGGTCTACACCAACTATCTCACGCACCGACGGCAAGTATCGCGAGAGCATCAGGATCATATCTCCTGTGCCGCAGGCTAGGTCAGCCACCTGATGAGGCGCATAGTCCGCTAGATGCTCTATGACCTGCCAGCGCCATGCCAGATCCATACCGCCCGTCATCAGGCGATTCATCGAGTCATAGTGCCCAGCGATGCGGTCAAACATCTGTCGCACGTAGCGAGACTTACCATCTAGAGATACAGACATAGTAATATAGAGATTAGAACCAGCGACTAGGGAGGTTGTACACAGCCCCCTAGTCGCTGGTCCATATATGTAATCAGGTTGTTGTTACTTCTTCAGGAAGGCTAGCAGGTTATCCTCGATACGCTTAGCCACATCCTGGGACTGCTCCTTGACGAAAGTCTTACCCGTGATATGCTCGTAGAGCTCTATGTAGCGATCACTCACAGAGGCTGCGTACTCAGGGGTTATCGTAGGCATCTTCTGCCCAGCCTTACCCTGGAAGCCCTGCTCGATAAGCCACTGACGGACGAACTCCTTCGAGAGCTGGCGCTGAGGCTCGCCCTTAGCCTGACGCTCCTCGTAGCCCTCGAGGTAGAAGTAGCGAGAGGAGTCTGGCGTGTGAATCTCGTCAATCAGAATTACCTTGCCATCCTTCTTGCCAAACTCATACTTCGTGTCCACCAGGATGAGACCGCGCTCGCGAGCGATGCGGGTACCCTCCTCAAAGAGCTGCTGCGTGTACTGCTCGATGACCTTGTAGTCCTCCTCGGAGATGAGTCCCGAGGCAATAATCTCCTCACGGCTTATGTTCTCATCGTGCCCCTCGTCAGCCTTCGTCGTGGGGGTGATAATGGGGTGGGGGAGACGCTCATTTTCCTTCAGTCCCTCGGGTAGTGCGATGCCGCAGATGGTCCGCTCGCCAGCCTGGTAAGCACGCCATGCGCTACCAGCTATGTAGCCGCGCACGATCATCTCCACCTTAAAGGGCTCGCAGCGGTGTCCCACCGTAACCATCGGGTCGGGCGTCGCAATCTTCCAGTTGGGCACGAGGTGTGCCGTAGCGTCGAGCTGCTCAGCAGCAATCTGGTTAAGTACTTGCCCCTTGTAGGGGATGCCCTCGGGGAGTACTACATCAAAGGCGGAAATTCTGTCCGTAGCGACCATAGCTATCAGATCACCCTCGAGGAAGTACACATCTCTCACCTTGCCGTGGAAGACAGATTGGATACCTGGGAGAGAGAGGTCGGTATGTGTTAGTGCTTGATTCATTGTATTATGATCAATAATTGATTTGCTAAAAGGCGCTTGCCCTCCCCCTCGGTCTAGCCGAGAGAGAGAGAAGTATCTATGAGTCTTTACTTGGATCCTTATCTAAGTCTATAGCCTGCTGTTGGTGAGCCTCTGGGCGAGTCTCTGGTGCGGATCGTCCGTCCTGCAGTGCTTGATGCTCCTTGCGATCGTACGCATCCACAACCAGCTGCACCACAGGGTGGCGCACGATGTCCTGAGCGTCAAAGTAGACAAATGGTATCTGCTCCACATCACCTAGGATGCGCTCAGCAAGGCGCAAGCCCGAGGTGACTCCCCGTGGCAAGTCCACCTGCGATAGGTCGCCCGTGATAATCATCTTGCTATTGCGTCCGAGACGTGTGAGAAACATTTTCATCTGATGGTGAGTCGTATTCTGTGCCTCGTCAAGGATGACGATAGCATCGTTGAGCGTACGACCACGCATGTAAGCAAGGGGAGCGATCTGAATCACATCGTTCTCCATATAGGTGCGCAACCTCTGCGTCGGAATCATCTCCTCGAGTGCGTCATATAGGGGCTGGAGGTAAGGGTCGAGCTTGTCCTTTAGCTCACCTGGGAGGAAGCCCAGCTTCTCGCCTGCCTCGACAGCGGGACGTGAGAGGATGATGCGTCGCACCTGCTTCTCCTTGAGCGCCTTGACCGCTAGGGCTATCGCTATGTAAGTCTTGCCAGTACCCGCAGGACCTAAGGCGAAGAGCATATCATGCGTCGCTATCGCCTCCACCATCTCACGCTGATGCGCCCCACGATAGCCGATGCTCCGTCCCTTCGTGCCGTAGAGCAGATGATTAGGCGCCACGCGCACCTCTGGGAGCTCTTCGCCTGTGGCAAGCTGACGCAGTGTCTGCTCCGTCAGCTGATTGTACATAGAGATGTGGCGGACCAACTGGTCTAGGAGTGCTGTGAGACGCTGTATATCAGTCGGGTCTCCCAGTATCTTGAGGATGCGGTCGTGCGCTACGATGCGTAGCTTGGGGTACAGGTTACGTAGCAGGAGCAGGTACTCACGGTTAGGACCGTAGAGGATGCTCGGGTCTATCTCCTCGAGGATATATAGTCTCTCCGTCACTAGGCTTCGATACTCCTTATTTAATATAGGATGCTATCTCGGAGGCGATGCGAGCCATCTCCTCGTCGGTAGGCTTCGTTGCCAGAGGTCCGTGCGCTACATCGCCCTCGCTATTGATGGGTACTAGATGCACGTGAGCATGAGGCACCTCCAGGCCGAGGACCATCGTCGCCACTTTGCGACAGTGCGTCACTTCTTGGATAGCCCGCGCCACACGCTTGGCAAAAGACATCAGCCCCGCCAGCTCCTCATCCGTCAGGTCGTAGTAGTAGTCTACCTCACGCTTGGGGACCACGAGCGTATGCCCCAGCTGATAGGGGTTGATATCTAGAAAAGCGTAGTAGTTCTCATCCTCCGCAATACGGTAAGAGGGTATCTCACCTGCGATGATACGACTGAAGATTGAAGCCATAGTGTAGTTTGTCTATTTGTACTTCTGTAGAGAGGGGCGTGCCCGAGCCTAGCGAGTTATCTCAAGAATCTCAAAGACCAGCTTGCCCGCAGGCACCTGTATCTCCACCACGTCGCCCACCTTCTTGCCGAGGAGACCCTTAGCGATAGGCGTATTGACAGAAATCTTGTTTTCCTTGAAGTTTGCCTCAGCATCAGAGACGATGTAGTAGCTCTTCTCCTCGCCCTTCTTCTTATTGAGCAGGCGCACGTGGTTCAGTATCTGCACCTCGTCCGTCTTAATCTGCGAGGGTTCCAGCACACGGGCGTTGCCTAGCTGCGCTTTGAGCATAGCTATCTTGTCCTCCAGATGCGCTTGCGCCTCCTTGGCAGCGTCGTACTCGGCATTCTCCGATAGGTCGCCCTTGTCGCGAGCCTCAGCGATCTGCTGTGTGACCTTGGGACGCTCCTCTGCCTCGAGCTGCTTAATCGTATTATTGAGGGCGTCGTATCCCTCTTGGGTCATATAGTAGTATCCCATAGATATGTGATGATAGTGTCTACGTTTAGTCTAGTGGCATCCACGAGCCCCTCTAGAAGTGTGAGCTCATAGATATAAAACAAATGAGGACTTACTCCCACATAACCTCCTAATACTTCCATAGGAGTGCCACATCAGAGAAGCCTCGTCATATAGGCGAGAAGCCACACCGTCGGATCATCTCGCTCTTACTGAGTGCAAAGGTACTAAAAAAACGTCGCCCACGACCATACCCACCCCAACGTGTAACGATTATGCGTGTAACGATTATGTAGGGACTTGACCGTCGGGACGCAGACCGTCGGTGCGTCCGTTGTCGAACGACCTTGACGATACTAGCCGTGACTGCACCCTGCTTTTTAAGTTCACATGCAAGTAAAAAGCGAAGTTTTTTCTCGTTTCGGAAGCTTGGTCGACTTTTCTTCGGTGAACCGCTCGGCG
>UQBE01000038.1 GCA_900539155.1 uncultured Porphyromonas sp. | reverse complement strand
TTTTGTAAACACAATTGAGGACTGCAACTAAAGCACAACAATGGCATCAATAAGACTACCACTATGCTCATATAAATGGTGAAGTTTCCAATCTTGCGATTAAGAATGTTTCCCATTTGAGAAGACATATTTTATTAAGAATAGGTAGTAGCAAATGTATAATATGAGCAATACGAATAACCAAACAAAGGAACGCTTAGGATATACGTCCAATAAGCTTAGTGCATATACAGCCGGAATAATGAGCGGGATGAAGAAAACAAATTTGCGTTTGCTCCAAAACAACAATAGCAGTACTAAGGATTGAGTGGCAAACAGCAGGATAGTCCACACTACCATAGTCAATCCATAAGCGACATTAGGATGGGCTATAGGAGCTAACCTATTGATTAGGCTCATCGCCAATAAATAGATTAGGCTCATTACAAGAATCAAGACGATTGCTATTGTAACTTTCATTTTCTGCATACGGGATGCGTCTTGGATCTGCACAACATCACACTTCTCAATATTCCAAGGACTTGTTTACCGTTTTTACGCCTTGCGAAGTGTAGTATTTCCATATCCCTACTTCCTGTGCTTCAGCTTCTACATCATCTTGAAATATGCACCATCCTTCTGAAGTGATTTTGCCGTCAACATCATAATTTGTGATATAGCATTGCAGTGTTGAGCTTGGGTTATAAAATCCTGCCTTTCGCGCCTCTTTTAGAAAGTCTGAATTCTTTGAGATTTTGGTTTGTGAGAAGGAAACCATACCATTAGCATAGAAAAATAGCCATTGATGCACTGGCATATTATTGTGGTAATATCCAGAGGCTGCGAGATAATATCTATCATGTCCCAACTTACTGTATATCTGAGCAAAGCCGTCTTTAACTCCATCAGCATAGAAGCATAGTGAAACAATGTCATCAGTAGCTTCACACCAATACCCCGTTTTTCTACCCAAAGAGTCCGATTGATTAATGCGTTTTAAGTTGATATCCAAGGGGGCTATGGGTAAACTTATTGTCTGTCCCCAAATAGTGGAGCAAACAACAAGTTGTAATATTAATATAGACAGTCTCATGTGTAGTTATTTAAGTATATATATCAAGCTCTTTGCTAGACCTGTCCTTTCATATTCTGTCCTGTGCATATTCTAGTGTCCAGTGCAAGACGATTACAAATGTAGGGAAAAACTTTGTGGAGTGTTCGCACACTTTCATTTAAGTCTTGCGCCCCTGCCCCCTGAGCATCATAGGAGTTCTGGGCTTCTTCCCAAAAAGGCTTGGCAGATTGAGTTTTCGCCTTTGCTTGACTAATAGGCCTCAAATGCGAAGCGACTGATACTCTAAGCTAGGGCGTGCGTCTCAGAGCGCACCCTCTGCTAATAGCCACACCATCCTCTCCCAAGAGGGCGATGCCTCGGGGATCGACTTTCAATCTTGCGAATAGACACCGTCTATCCCAAGCTGTGCCTACGATAGTCCGGAGTTCTTGCTCGACCTGTCGGCGGGCTTTATTTGCGCTTCTTGCCTAAATTCCAGTCCCGATTCCCGATTTCGTATAGAACGAACCCGATTAGAAGTACAATCTTTCCGGTATATCTCCCCAGATCGATACCAAATAGAATGTCAGCTATGAGCAGAAGCACAGAAGCAACCATTCCTATTATTCCTACGACCTTGATGACTTGTTGCATCGTATATCTGTTTAAATTCCGACTTATTCTAGATGTATAATTCTCTCTCCCCCCTCAGAGTCGCAGGAAGAGCGGTGCCAAGCTAACTGATAACTCGAGTGGCATCACGCTGTACTGCATCGCTGGAGTCTTATACCCACACCGCAAAGGTAAACAACTAAACCCGGTTGACAAAATGAGACTGTTGCAAAGTCAACAGTCTCAAAATGATGTCGCAGCGGTATCGCAGCCAGTCGGAAGGTCTAGCGGGCTGTCCTGCTACGAGCGAACTATTTCGGCGAATGATGCAGACGCCTTCGGCTGGTGAGCGGATTACTTGTGCTGGTGGGCGATGCGACGCTGGAGGAGGAGGCTATTGACGACGACGCAGATGGAGCTGAACGCCATGGCAGCAGCCGCGATGGCGGGCGTGATGGTTAGGCCCCACCGGGTGAAGAGTCCTGCAGCGATTGGGATAGCAATCACGTTGTAGAGCAGAGCCCAGAGGAAGTTGAAGCGGATCGTGCGAACGGTCTGTCTCGCTATCTCTATCGCCTCGACGAGGAGTGATAGGTCGGGCTTGGAGATGACCAGTTGCGCCATAGAGGTGGCTAGGTCACTGCCTCCAGCGAGGGCTATGCTCACATCGGCACGCGCTAGTGCCTGCCCGTCGTTGACTCCATCGCCCACCATAGCTACGACCTGTCCCTGCTCCTGTAGGGAGGTGAGGAGCGTCTCCTTGTCCTGTGGCATCAGTTCGGAGTGCACGGTGTCTATTCCTATTTGCTGAGCGATGCGCTGCGCTTCTGCCTCTCGGTCGCCGGTGAGCATGAGTAGCTTTTTGCCGTGCGCCTTGAGCTGCGCTACGGTCTCGGTGGCGTGCGGTGTGAGCGTGTCCGAGAGGGCTATGATAGCGATGAGACGCGCTCCTTGCGCTACGTACACAAGTGAGCCAGTGAGTTCGCAGGGAGGAATTGACTCCACCCCACCCTCGGCAACCCAAGTAGCACGCCCTATGCGTAGCTCGCCCTCGGGGGTGGTCACTAGCAAGCCTTGTCCTGGGTGCTCGACGACGGTTAGTTCGCTGACCGTCGCACCCAGCGTTTCCCCGTACGCCACGATGGCTCGTGCGAGAGGATGCAGGCTGTGCTGCTCAGCGGAGACGATGTGCGAGAGCCTCGCAGCACGTTCCTCCTCGGATATAAACCATTGCACGTCAGTAACTGAGGGGCTTCCGAGGGTGAGCGTACCCGTTTTGTCCATGAGAAACGTATCGACCCGTGGCAAAGTCTCCAGAGCCGAAGCCTCGGCAAAGAGTATGTTCCTGCGCGCCGACTCGCCGACAGCTACGGTCAGGGCGGTAGGTGTCGCCAAGCCCAAGGCGCAGGGGCAGGCGATGACGAGGACGGAGATGGCGTAGCGTGCTGCTAGATCCAGGGCGCCTGGCTCTACGACCCAGTACCACAGGGCAAAGGTGAGTGCCCCTAGGAACAGTATCGCTGGGACGAAGTACTGTGCGATACGGTCAGCCAAGAGACGTAGCGGGGGCTTGTCCGCCAAGGTCTTCCGCACGGTCGAGACGATATGTCCCAAGGCGGTGTCGGCACCGACGCTCTCAGCGCGCACCTCTATGGCGGTAGAGAGGCAGATGGTTCCAGCGAAGACTTTGTCTCCCTCACCACGGAGGACTGCATCCGCCTCACCTGTGATGGTCTGTTCGTTGATATGCGTCGTACCTTGTGAGACAATCACGCCATCCACTGGGATAGCTTCGCCTGGGCGCACCCGAACGGTCATCCCAGGTTGGACCAACTGCAGAGGCACGCGGCGTGTCTCCTCGCCCACGACGAGCGTAGCTTCACGAGGGGTCAAGTCGAGGAGTGCTCTCAGCGCCCTAGCTGTCGAGGCTGTGGCGCGCTGCTCGAGCCACTTGCCGATGAGGACGAAGGCGGGAATCATAACCAAAGCGTCTAGGTACAGGTGTAGCTGATGCCCCCCAGAGCCGTAGGCGAGGAGCAAGCCGATGACCGAGCAGGTGGTGCTGAGGGAGACCAGTGTGTCCATTCCCATGACACCGCGTCTGAGCTGCTTCAGGGCTCTCCAGTGAAAAGGTCCTGCTACATAGAGATACGCCACCAGAGCTACCAGTGGAGCCACCCAGCGCTCGCCGACGCCATCGAGCAAGTACATCCAGACCATTACGGCAAGGGTCAGTACGGCTGCGACAGCTGTGCGCCAGGCGAGGCGACGTGCCGAGCGACGCTCCTGCTCCAGCGCTTGGCTCACTGCCTCTGTTTCGTCTGTCGTGAGGATAAGCGAGAAGCCGAGCGAGGAGACCAGTTCAGCGATTTGCTCGCGGGTGATCTGCTCTGCATCGTATGAAATATATAAGGAGTGGGTATCAATCTGCGCCGTAGCCTGGAGGACGCCAGCGACGCCTTGCAATTTATTGGTGACGGCTGCCGCACATCCAGCGCAGTGCATGCCGACGATGGGGATATATTCGGTCGTTTGTTTCATAGTCAGTCTAGGTAAAAGGGGAGAGCTTTCTTGCTATCCCTGGGTACAAAGGTACAACAAATCAATCGCCACTGAGTTGCACAAGCTGTGAATCTCTGGAATGAGGTTACTACATATATAATGTGTCATCCATGGATTGGCTGTTAGCTATCGGAATCATCGGAGCTATCAGACGGGTAACGACTTGTCGGGACGCACGAGACGAGTAACGATGTGTAGGGACGCACGGTCGGTGCGTCCGTTGTCGAACGACGTAACCGCCCAACCGCTGTAACCTTTAACGGGGACGGACGCACCGACCGTGCGTCCCTACACAGGGTTACTCGTCCCGATTGGACACTCCGATCCACTCCGATAGCTCTGATTGTTCCGACTTCCTCCTTTCTCGAATATCCACGTGGAGAATCTCAAATCTCCACGTGGATATTTTTTATTTTCCACGTGGGCGTGATTCATTTCCTCCGAAGTTTTATTTGATTCCTCCGAAGAATTTTTTCTTCCCCACGTGGAAAATAAAAATTCTCCACGTGGAGATTTCGAAATATCCACGTGGAAATCCGTTTTTCACCGATACAGCACCGTATCGATATGTAGTCGGGTCTAAATTATTGTGAGGCTGTTGACTTTTGCAACAGTCTTATTATAGTGATTCAGCGTTGCATTTCTTCAGCCCTGTGCGGAGGGGTCGTTGATTTTTTCATTACCTTTGTGAAGGTTAGTGTGGCTAAGGCGCAAGAGCGCATAGGACACTGACTAGATACAACTTAACCACTACGGATTTATATGGCAAAGAAAACGGAAAAAGCCGTCGTGGCTCCTCCAATCACCGACGTTGCTGCGAAGATGAAGGCACTGGAGACTACGATGGGACGCATACAGAAGCAGTTTGGAAAGGGCGCTATCATGAACATGGCCGACGATGCTGTCGAGGATGTGAGTGTCATCCCCTCAGGGAGCTTGACGCTAGATATCGCACTCGGCGTCGGGGGGTACCCCAGGGGTCGTATCATAGAGGTCTTCGGACCAGAATCCTCTGGTAAGACAACGCTGGCTATCCACGCTATCGCTGAGGCGCAGAAGCTCGGAGGCATCGCGGCAATCATCGATGCTGAGCACGCTTTTGACCCAACCTACGCGCAGGCTCTGGGAGTCGATATAAGCCGTCTCTGGATATCTCAGCCAGACGATGGCGAGCAGGCGCTAGACATTGCAGAGCAATTGATCCGTTCATCTGCTGTCGACATCCTAGTCGTCGACTCGGTCGCAGCACTCACACCCAAGGCTGAGATAGAAGGTGAGATGGGTGACACGCAGGTTGGGCTTCACGCTCGCCTTATGTCCCGTGCGATGCGTAAAATTACCGCAGCCGTAAGCCGCTCGAAGACCTGCTGCATCTTCATCAATCAGCTACGTATGAAGATTAGTAGTGGCTACAGCCCCACAGGGCCGAGCGAGGTGACGACAGGTGGTAATGCGCTCAAGTTTTACTCCTCCGTACGTCTAGACATCCGCGCTTACAAGCAGATTAAGAAGGGTGATGATGTAATCGGTAAGGTGACCAGTGTGCGTGTCATCAAGAACAAGGTGGCACCTCCCTTCCGTCGCGCTGAGTTTGATATCCTCTTTGGCAAGGGCATCAACCGCATTGGTGAAATCATCGATGCTGCGACCGATATGGGTATCCTCAAGAAGAGCGGCTCCTGGTACTCCTATCAGGGCAACAACATAGGGCAGGGGCGTGATGCGGTCCGCGACCTCCTGGAGGACAATCCCGAGCTTGCCGATGAGATCGCTCAGCAAGTCATGGAGCAACTCCAGCACGAGGGCAAGCTTCATCTCAGCGATGAGGTCCCCGAGGAGAGCGAAGAGCTCGACACGACCGACCAGCTGGTCGACGAAGACTTTGATATGTAATAGATAGTCAGAGTGGCGTAGGGTGCGTGAGTGCAGGCTCTTGCACCTTGCGCGTCTCTCTGACCTACGCTATCAGATAGAGCTGGGTCTATTGAGCCCCAGTCGCAAACTCTAAAGCATAGTTACCATGACAGCTCTACAACTTTCTCATGGTTGGCAACAGCTCTCCGATCGCTCTGACGAAGAGTACACACCAGATCGTGTCTTAGAACTTGAAGAGGACGAGATATTTGTCTTCGGCAGTAATCTCCTTGGACATCATATGGGGGGTGCCGCACGTACTGCGCGCCGCGTCTTTAATGCAGAGATGGGTGTTGGCGAGGGGTTGACGGGACAAGCTTATGCTCTGCCAACGCTGGGTAAGGATATGCGCCAGGTGGCTCCCGAGGCTTTGCGTGCGAGCTTCCAGAGGTTGCTCCTCTTTGCCCTAGATCATCCTATGCTCACGTTTTACCTTACGGAGGTCGGGTGTGGTATCGCCGGGTGGTCTGCTGAGGAGGTGAGTGCCTTGCTGTGGAAGGCTGTGCGTGAACTCTCTGAGGAGGCTTATGAGCTACGAGCTATGCCGATTAATCTCGTAATCCCCAGGCGATTTAGTAAGTCGTGAGTCTCTCCGTAGATCGTCTCTCGCTCTCGGGTGAGCAGTACACACGATGGTGTGCTGAGACTCACTCGCTACCGCTCTACGTGCAGCCTTGGTGGCTCCTAGCAGCATCGGGGATGGGAGAGATGGATGTACTGAGTGCGACGGAGAGTAAGGAGGGCACTCCGACGCTTATGTGGCCTCTCTTTATGCCCACACGGCGACACCTGATTGTGCCTCCCTGCTGCCAGTCTGCAGGTCCTCTGAGCGACCGCTCGGGGGCGGTGGGTGAGAAGCCTTTCGATCGGAATCGATACATCGCTCATCTAGCTGCTATGCAGGCACTGGGTGAGGCTCTGCCCTCATCCCTACGCTATCTAGAGGCGCATCTACCGCTAGACTACTGGGACTGGTTGCCGTGCGACACGCCCGCGGGGCCGTGGCGTAGCTCCGTCGCTTACACACACCTCCTGGACTTAATCCGACCTGACCGCAGAGAGCTGTACAATAGTTTGATAAAGCGTAAGGTGCGTCGTGCCACCGCCCTAGAGCTACAACCCCTCTGGTCCGATGCAACAAACCGCACGCTCTGCATCGATATGCTGATAGAGCTCTGTCGTACGAGCCTCCGACGCAGTGGAGGAGACCGTCTCTGCGCAGCATCGCTCAGACGGCTCATCACCGCCGCCCTAGAGCGTGAGCAAGGTGTCGTGCACCTTCTGCTCTCTCCGACCACTGGGCGAGCAGTCGCTGGAGCTTTTGTGGCGACCCACGCTGGCACAGCTTACTATATCGCAGGCGGGCAAGAGCGTTGCTCTGAGGGTGAAAGCGCTATGGCGCTACTCTTGGACGGACTCTTCGAGTGGGCGGTCGGGAGCGGGTGTCACACCTTTGACTTCGAGGGGTCGATGCAGAGCGGGATAGCCTTCTTCTTCCGGAGCTTCGGCGCGGAGCCACATCCCTACCTGCGTCTGCAGGCGGGCAGACAGACCCTTGCTATGCGCCTGCAGCTACGACGCTACTATCAGCACCACCTCTACTAAACCTCTACTAACTCTTCCAGACACTCCTAAGTATATGCGCCACGATAAAGCGACTGAGTACATCCTTTCTTTCCTACTAGGAGAGGCTACGCCACCAGACATCTCGGGCAAGATACGCATCACCCGTCAGACGCAAGAGCAGCGCTCGCCCGACTATGTCGCCTACTGCCGCCCCGAGGAGGCGGAGCCGTATCAGCGTGTGGTCATCGTCCCGTCAGGCTTCTTCAACTACGAGATTTACGGACGTGCTGAGTCGATGCCCACGCTGCCACTCGCCGAGTGGCATGGTCTGCCTCTACTCTTTGGCACCCCCCGTGAGGAGCAGGTCGAGACCCCCTACGGTACTCGGCTCGTTATCCACGCAGATTTAGTCGCTAGCAGTTACTTCCTCTTGTCTCGCTACGAGGAGGTGTACCACCGTGAGCTCAGAGATGAGCATGGGCGCTTCCCTGGCAAGCAGTCGCTGCCTTATCGTGCGGGCTTTCTAGAGCGTCCGCTCGTGGATGAGTATGCTGCAGAGTTACGCCGGCTCATGAGCGAGATAGGACTAGCCGTGGACCCCATCCCCCCAGGATTCAGCGCCGTAGCACTCACACATGACCTAGACCAGCCCTACTACAGCTCAGGCATACGAGGCTTCCTGCGCCTACTCCTCAAGGAGCGTCTCTCACTCCGCAAAGCTTATCGCTACACCTTCTCACGCGCCAACGAAGACCTTTTCTTTAGCTACGGGCGCTTCCTCGACTGGAATGTGGAGACACAGCGCAAGTGTGCCGCGCCCGTGCGGAGCATCTTCTTCATCAAGACCCCCAGCTCTCACCCTCTGGACAAGCCAAACTACACACTGCACAATCGAAAGATCGCTGCTATCATACGACTGGCGCGTCGGCGTAAGGTGGAGTTTGGGCTTCACCTGAACCTCTACTGCTCGGAGCACCCCGAGGCGGTCGAGTCTGCTAAGCTGGAGCTTGAGAAGCAACTCGAGGAGCCCCTCCTCTGCTCACGGCATCACTACCTAGCGGTGCGCGAGCCAGAGGACTACAACGCCCTCATGGCTGCGGGCATCTATCACGACTATTCGATGGCATATGCTGACGTGGCAGGATTTAGGCTAGGTACCTCGCGCCCCGTGCGCTTCATCAATCCGCAGAGCATGCTGGTGACCGACCTCATCCTGCACCCGCTCACGGTGATGGACTACACGCTACATGACGAGAAGTATATGAACCTTGACTATGCTGAGGCGGAGCGTGTCGCACAGGCGATGGTGGCGCAGGCATATAAGCACCACGGGGAGGTCACGCTACTCTTCCACAATGAGAACCTCCTCCTAGACGATCCGCACATTTACCACACACGGCTCTACCGCGCGCTGCTCCGGCAGATTATCAAGCTCTCGCCCGTTGTCGAGATACCCCAGCTCTAACCTCCACACCCCATGGCTCCGCACCGCATCCTCCTACTCACAGACCTCCTGCCCCCGCAGTTTGCGCCCCGCATCACAGCACTCCTGCAGCGACTCCCCGAGGACGAGTGGTGCGTCGACGTAGTCAGCGAAGATATCATCGGAGCGCACCTAGGCTCTCACGGCACCGTGGAGCGCACCAGTAGCGTGTCAGCACATCAGGTGGAGCGTGTGCCCTTAGCTCCCCATAGGGCAAAGGCTCTCCACGCACTAGCCGATGCCCTCTGGCAGGTCAAGAGCAAGAGACTCCTCAGACATCTGCGCCAGGAGTACGACTTAGCAAAGTATGAACTCCTAGTGGGTATGAGCTATCGCACCTTCCCGCTACCCGTCGTAGCGCAACTGTCGAAGCTCACAGGGCTACCCGCTCTGATGGACTGCCGAGACATCGTCGAGGAGTACACCGCCGAGGGCTTCCTCCCTGCGCCACTGCCCCGCTGGCTTCCTATGCGCCGACGGCTCTACAGCTGGCTCCGCAACCGCTTCATCAAGGCCCGAACAGCCGCTCTCCAGCAAGCTACCATCATCACAACCGTCTCCGAGTGGCACCGCACCCAACTCCAGCAGCTCCACCCTGAGCAGCGAGTCCTCTGCATTCCCAATGGGTATGACGAGCGGCTCTTCATCGCCCAGCCAGAGATACAGCCCCAGCTACCGCTACGTCTCATCTATACGGGTCGCCTGCTATCGCTAGAGATGCGAGACCCAAGACTGCTCTTCCAAGCATTGCAGGAGCATGCGCTAGCGCCATGGGTGCAGCGCGGAGCCGTTGAGGTGCACTGGTACTGCGACCCCGCTTCGCAAAGGCTTCTCGAGCCACTTCTGGCAACGTACGCCCCCAGCGTCCGAACCGCGCAGCACTTCCACCCGATGGTTCCCTATGCTGAGGTGCCAGCACTATTGGCTCAGGCCGATATGCTGCTCCTCTTAGGTCGTCGGGAGCAGCCCGAGGGACCGCACGGGATGGTTACAACAAAACTTTTTGAGGCAATGGCCATGCGCCGTCCTATCTTGATGGTCGAGAGCGATGAAAGCGTCGTGGCGCGTCTCCTCAGCGCACATGGCGGTGCTGTGGCCGCCACCGAAGTGGCGCAGGTCGCGCAGTTCATCGCGCACCATCTAGAGCGTCTGGAGCGTGGTGAGCGGATGCCCGCAGACGCCTTTACCGAAGAGTACAAGCAGTACACGCGAGCCGCCATGGCAAGCTCCTTTGCAGAGCTTTTCGCCTCACTCATCTAGTCGCTCCTCGTCGGATTGCTACCCAGCGGGTACAAAAAAACGGGAAGAGCCAATTGGGGCTCTTCCCGTGGTAGAGCTATTGCGCTAGCTCCTCTGTGACTTTAGAGCAGGTCGTCGCCGATGTCGTGTCGGTAGTTCTTGCCCTCGTAGAGTGTCTGCGTGGCGGTGCGATAGCACGCTTCCTGCGCCTCCTGGATGGTGGTGCCACGTGCCGTGATGGCAAGGACGCGCCCTCCATTGGTCACCACACGTCCCTCCTCGTCATGTGCCGTGCCTGAGTGGTAGATGCGGATGCCCTCTGCAGGCTCTGGGAGCTGGATGGGGAAGCCTTTGTCGTAGTGCCCTGGGTACCCCTTGGAGACGAGGACGAGTGTCATAGCCACCTCGGGAGAAACTTCTAGGTCGTAGCCCGCTACTTGACCAGTCGCCATCGCGAGGAGCAACTCGAGGAAGTCGCTCTCGATGCGAGGTAGCACCACTTCGGTCTCGGGGTCTCCTAGACGGCAGTTGTACTCAATGACGTGCGGGTCGCCATCGACATTCATCAGTCCGATGAAAAGGAAGCCGACATACCGTATGCCATCCTCCTGCAGTCCCTCAAGTGTGGGGCGTATGATGCGCTCCTCGACACGCTGCATGAAGATATCGTCGGCAAAGGGTACGGGGCTGACCGCGCCCATACCGCCAGTATTGGGTCCTGTGTCGCCATCCCCGACTCGCTTGTAGTCCTTAGCTACGGGCAGAACGCAGTAATCGGTGCCATCGGTCGCTACAAAGACGGAGCACTCGATGCCCTCGAGATACTCCTCGATGACGATGCGCTGTCCACGGCTTCCGAACATACCGTCGAAGAGTTGGCGAAGCCCCTGCTCAGCCTCCTCGCGGTCTTGGCAGATGAGTACGCCCTTGCCGGCAGCTAGCCCATCAGCCTTGAGTACAAAGGGCGCCGAGAGCTGGTCGAGAAATTCCTCTGCCTCCTCGATATCTTGAGGACCGAAGGTCTCGTAGCTGGCTGTCGGGATGCTATGACGGCGCATAAACTCCTTGCTGTATTCCTTACTGCCCTCTAGATGGGCGCCCGCCTTGTCGGGGCCGATGACGAGCAGGTCGGGATGGCGTGCGTCCTCCTGCAGGTAGTCGACTAGACCGTCGACGAGCGGTGCCTCGGGACCGCAGACGAGGAGCGTGACGTCGTGGGTGGCGATGAACTCGCTGACCGCCTCATGCTTGGCAGGGTTGAGGTCAGGGACGTTGGTCCCATAGGTGGCGGTTCCGGCATTGCCTGGAGCTATGTAGAGCTTCCTGAGTAGCTTGCTCTCAGCGATGGCTGCTGCCATGGCGCATTCACGACCTCCGCTACCGAGGAGGAGGACGGTCTGAGGGGCTTTTACTATTTCGATCTTGGCGAACTTCATAAATTCAGCGTCTGTAGATTTCTTCTCGTCTTGCTTTGTGTTGGGATAGATAAGGCTCATAGGTGTTCTAAGAAGTAACGAGTGATGATATGGTTAAGGTGAACACGGTCGGGACCGATGACGTTGTGCTTGTGACCCGGGTAGTAATAAAGGTCAGGGTAAGTCTGAGCGTCCACACAGGCCTTGACAAAGGCTTGAGCATGCTGCCAGACAACTACATTGTCGGATGTGCCGTGGATGAGGAGGAGACGTCCCTTGAGGTCTTGGGCGCGCTCGATGAGATTGTTCTGCTGATAGCCATCGGCATTCTCCTGAGGGGCATCGTTGTACCGCTCGCCGTACATAATCTCGTAGCGAGACCAGTCCATAACGGGGCCACCAGCGACACCTACCTTAAAGGTCTCGGGGTGCGTAAGCATCAGGTTGGTCGTCATAAAGCCCCCGAAGCTCCATCCGTACACGCCTATGCGGTCGCTATCTACGTAAGGAAGGCTCTGCAGGTACTCGACGCCCTTCATCTGGTCCTCCATCTCCACAGTGCCTAGCTGACGGTGGATGACCTGCTCGAAGGCGGCTCCTCGCTGGGCACTACCACGGTTGTCAACGGTAAAGATGATATACCCTTGTTGCGCCATATAAAGGTCCCAGCCAGATGCGCCCCACTGTGGGGTATTAGTGACGAGCTGAGCATGAGGACCGCCATAAACGTAGACGATGGCGGGGTACTCCTTCAGCTCATCGAAGTCAGACGGTGTGATAAGACGGTAGTAAAGCTCGGTCTTACCATCCGCTGCTAGGAGGGTGCCGGTGGTGATGGTGGGCATATCTAGCTTGACCCAAGGGTCAGGTGCTTGGTGTATCAGGCGGAGCTGCAGCCCGTTATTATCGTGGAGCATGACAGAGCGTGCGATGGTGGCACTCTGTAGCTGGTCTATATAGTACTGCTTGTCGGGGCTAAAGGTGGCGTCGTGTGTCCCGGCAACCTTGCTTAGCTGAGTGGTGCGTCCACGCCTGAGGTCGCTGGCGAAGATGTGTCTCTCGAGTGGAGAGGGGTAGGCTGCCTGGAAGTATATGCGCTCGCCCTTGGGGTCGAAGCCGTAGATGTCGGTCACCTCGCCCTCCATATCGGTGAGCTTGCGAATGAGCTTGCCAGAGCTACTATAGAGGTAGAGCTGACGATAACCCTCACGACGAGACTCCCAGACGAATTGCTCGCCATGGCTCCCGGGGACAAACATCATCGGTCGCTGTGGCTCGACATAGTGCGCATCGGTCTCCTCAAAGAGTGTCTCGACGTGCGCCCCCGTCTGAGCATCGTAACCGTTGAGGAAGAGGTGGTCTTGTCCCCTATTCAGCTCGGCAATGTACACCTTCTGGCTATTGGGATGCCACGCTACATTGGTCAGGTAATGCTCAGGGTCACCACCTGTCTCTAGATAGGTGGTCGCTTGGCTCTCCAGATGGAAGACCCCCAGTGTGACATGGTGCGAGGGAGTACCTGCCATCGGGTAGCGAACGGGCTGGACGACTGCCTTGTGAGGGGTCATATCGACGATGGGGTAGGGCGCAACCATCGACTGATCCATGCGGTAGAAAGCGAGCTGACGACTATCGGGACTCCAGAAGAGCCCCCCGTCAATGCCGAACTCGTTCTGATGGACAGACTCGCCATAGACGACTGCAGCCTCGGCTTCATCCGTAGCGACTAGCGTAGGAGCCTGAGGCTTGCTCCCTGCGGGCTGTATGGTGTAGATCAGGAGCGTACCCTCCTCGCTCTTGACCGCTAGGTTACGTTCGTTAGGGCTGAGGAGCGAGGCGCGCTTTTCGGTGTCACCAGTGGCGAAGTATCCGACGATTAACTTTTGCTCTACATCTATTAGATAGAGCCCCTTGGTCAGCTCCACCTCGAGATAGTGGCACTGTGGGGTAAAGTCGTAGGCGATCAGCGGGTAGAGCTTGTCAGTGTCGTCGTAAGGCTTGAGGAGCTGGACGAGATCGTCCTGCGTGAGGACGGTCTGCTCCTGCCCTCTCGTCGGGGTATAAACCCGTAAGCTCCTGTAGTCACCTCCCTCTACTGTATAGGTATATCCGCTCTGGAGCCATGTGAGTCCGTAGACAGGCTGCGGGTAGAAGTCTGACCGAAAGCTCTTGCCTCCATAAGTTACGGTCTCAAGGTCTAGAGCTTGTTTCGTCTGTCCCTGTAGTGCAGGGGTGAGGATGAGCAAGAGGGCTCCAATGAGCCAGAGGGTGTGGTGACGAAGTGTCGTAGTCATAGAGTCTGTATGGTGTGAGGGGTTGTTACTTATTCGTTGTCTTTTGCTTCGACCTCGTGGACGAAAGTCTCATCGCTGCCGAAGGCCTGTATGTTGGCACCGCTTAGTCGGGCTGAGGAGCCTACAGCGTGGTTGCCTCTCGAGCGGTGTCTTCCCGAGGAGGCTCTGTCGTAGTTTTTCTTGCCGTAGGGCTTCTTGTCGTAGCTCTTCTTGCCGTAGGGCTTGTCGTGTCTCTCTCTGCGCTGGTGCGTCTCTGAGTAGTTGCTCCGACGGGTCTCTTGCGACTCGCCACGCTCGGCAACTAGCTCTTTGTACTCCTTGTGCTTACCCGCAAAGAGTGTATAGCCTCGAAGCTCGCACTCGAGAGCTCCGTTGTAGAGCTTCTCCCTCATGTCGGGCTTCAAGCCGATAGCGTGAAACTGCTCTACCTGATGAGCGATGATCCACGCTTGGGCGCCAGTGAAGTGAAACTTGAGCGTGCTACCAATCATTCCGTAGAGCTGCTCGAGGTCATACTCAGAGAGACGTTCTCCGTAAGGCGGATTCATCACCAGTAGACACTTAGGCTCTGTCTCGGCATCGGGATGTGGCAGACGCTGGTCTGCGAAGTCGCCCACGGAGAGCTCGATGTAGCGTGACATACCTGAGCGGATGACATTGCGCTTAGCCTTTGCCAAGGCTTGAGGCGAGAGGTCAGACCCGTAGATATGGTAGTCAAAGGGACGCTCCGAGGAGTCGTCATTGTACACCTCACTGCAGAGCTCACTGTCGAAGTCTGGCCACCGCTCGAAGGGGTAGCTCTCCCGATAGATGCCCGGAGGCGTCCCCGTAGCAATCAGTGCGGCCTCGATGAGGAATGTGCCCGATCCGCAGAAGGGATCCATCAGATCGCACTGCCCGTGCCAACCTGCCTTGAGTAAGATACCCGCAGCTAAGACTTCATTGATAGGCGCACGGTCTTGCTCGACGCGGTAACCGCGCTTGTGTAGGCTTTCGCCTGAAGAGTCGAGACAGAGCGTCACATGCTGCTCGGCGATGTGCAGGTGGAAGATGAGTTGCGGGTTAGAGAGCTTGACCGAGGGGCGCTTAGCACCTCCCGTCTGCTCCATAAAGTAATCGACGATGGCGTCCTTAGTCTTATAGACGACGTAGCGACTATGCTTGAAAGTCGATGAGTAGACGACCGCATCGACAGCAAAGGTCATATCGGGGTCGAGCCACTGACTCCAGTCGAACTGCATGAGCGTAGCGTAGAGGATATCTATGTCCTCGGCGTCGAATTCGTAGATAGGCTTCAGAACTTTGAGGGCAGTTCGCAGGCAAAGGTTGGACTTATAGAGCATCTTGAGGTCTCCCTCGTAGGAAACCATACGGCGACCCACCTGTACGTTGTCCGCACCGAGGGCTATCAACTCTTGCTCCAGTACTGGCTCTAATCCTGGGAGCGTCTTGGCAATCATAGGGAAGGTCTGCGTCATGCTTTGCTTGTCGGATGACATATCTTTGTCTACTTAGGTAAAAGTACAAAATAAACGACTAACGGACTAATGCGCACGGCTCCGTCAGTCTCTCTAATGGTTCTGGCAATGTGTGGGTATAAGTTATCTCCACCCAGCGGAGGGTCTGCGGTGTGACTTGGTACTCTGCACTACGGCATACGCCAACGACCCAGAGGGTCTCGCCCGTACGACTATCGACGAGCTGTGGTGTCGCCTCTCGGCGTGAGGGAAGGAGCTTAGCATCTCGTAGGAGCTTGGTCATCTGCTTGGTGCCTTTCAGACCTAGCGGAGCGACACGCCTAGAGCCGTCGGCACAAGCTCGTATCTCTAGCTGAGGAGTAGCTGCAAGTAGCTGGTCGTAGTCCGCCAAGTAGCTGTAAGGGGTGGATGCTTTAGGTGCGGGGCATAGGGTGTCTGAGGCTTCATGTAGTGAAATGTCGAAGCGTCCTAGCGGGTGCGTTAGCATAGCCCCCTCCGCCCAACTCTCGACAGGTGGTAGTGTAGCGCAGCAGGCGACCGATTCGTTCAGTCGCCTGAGCTGTTCGCTCGTCGTACCTATTAGATACCCTCGATAACGCTCGATGATGCCCCCTCTTCCCTCGTAGCAAGCGTACTGCTCCGCACGCTCCGCCTGCGTACAGTCTAGGAGTATCTGCTGGAGCACCTGTCGGTCGCAGTCGATGCTGGCGAAGTAGTGGTAGAGCAGCGTCCGCGGAGCCGTCTGTTGCCGTAGCCATGCTATCTCCAGTCTCAAGGGCTCTCTCGGGGGGAGTGTCTTCTGAAGGTACTGCTCCTGGACCTCTTCTAAGTCACGAAGTATCTCAATCGTCGAGGCGACTGCTCTGTCGAAGGATGGATTGAGCTGGTCAAAGAGCGGACGTATCGTGTGACGGACGAAGTTGCGACGTATAGTCGTGTCCGCATTGGTCGAGTCTGTTACAAAGTTTTGTCCCGCCGTCTGTAAGAAATCATGTATGAGTGCCGGTGGGGTATCAATGAGTGGACGAATATACCTTCCTCCATCTCGACTGGGGCGCATCCCGCGCAAGCCTCGTATGCCAGCCCCTTGGGAGAGATTGATTAGGAGTTGCTCCACGTTGTCCTCCAGGTGATGTCCTAAGGCAATGCAAGCTGCATCGTACCGTTCGTATAGCTCGTCGAAAAAGCGGTACCTCAGCTCCCGCGCCGCCATCTCAATACTCATCCCCCGATGCTCCGTAGCATAAGTATAAGTATCGAAGGAGGCTCGCTCCAGAGATACCCCCAGCTCGTCACAGAGTTGCTGAACAAAGAGCTCGTCACGGTCACTCTCCGCCCCTCTCAGGTGGAAGTTGCAATGAGCAGCCACACAACGATAGCCTAAGAGCGACAGACCCCATAGGAGAGCTGTCGAGTCAGCTCCACCGCTCAGAGCAACGATAACCGTGCGCTTCTCCTCTTGACTCAGCAGATGGTACTGCTCAATCGTGCGACGCATCTGATGCAGCAAGGCATGGTTGAAGAGAGTCCGTCGCTGAGGCACTGGGAGAGCGGTAAATGTCGTGTGGGGAGAGAGCGTCTGGCTAGTGAGGCTAGTCGTCTGTAGGAGTGGCTTAACTCTAGAGAGTCCTACTCAGCAGCCTTCTTCTTAGTCGTAGAGGCTTTCTTCGTCGTAGTAGCCTTCTTGGTCGTGGCTTTCTTGGTCGTGGAGGTCTTCTTTGTAGCTTTCTCCTTTGAGGTCTCCTCTGTGGTCGTCTCTGCAGAAGCGGTCTCTACTGGCTCCTCCTCAATGTCTGGGTCGATGAGCACGCGTCCGCAATACTCGCAGACGATAATCTTATTGTGTAGCTTGACCTCTAGCTGACGCTGTGGCGGGATGTGGTTAAAGCAACCACCGCACGCCTCACGCTCTACGGGGACGACAGCGAGACCATTGGTAGCACCTTTGCGTAGTCGGAGGAAAGCCTTCAGGATACGCTCGTCGATCTGTGCCTCTAGCTCGTTGGCACGGTCACGGAGTTGCTCCTCTTCGATGCGCGTCTCAGCGATGATCTTGTCCAGCTCGTCACTCTTAGCCTGATGATCCTCTTCACGCTCTTGGATGCGCTCTTGGAGCTTGGCTATATCATCCTTACGGCTTTGCAGTTCAGCGTTGAACTCACGGATGTGTTTTTGCGCTAGCTGTATCTCGAGTTCCTGAAACTCAATCTCTCGCGACAGATGCTCATACTCACGATTATTGCTGACAGTGTCCAGGTGTCCCTTGAGCTGCTCGAGACGGTCGTTTGCCGTGGCGATTTTTTGGTTCTCGCCACCGACAGACTGGGTGAGCTTCTTAGCCGCAGCGTTGTACTTCTCTAAGCGTGTCTTCAGTCCCTCGATCTCGTCTGCTAGGTCTTCAATAGCTTGAGGAAGCTCGCCACGTAGTAGCTTAATCTTGTCAATACTGGTGAGCGTCTCCTGTAGACGCTTGAGGGCGATGAGCTTCTCCCGGATACTACGCTCGGCTACTTCGTGGGTCGTTGTATTAATGCTCATAGATGGTGTTGCTTAGAAATAGTGAATAGGATTCGTGTCAGCATCTGACGTATGGATGACAAAGTTACGATATTTATCCGACAATGCGTCATAGAGCATCGTGCGTGCACATAGCTCGCTCTCAAAGTGTCCGAAAGTAATCAGCCAGAGACGTCCCTGCACATCAAGGTAGTCATTGTACTTTGCTTCGCCAGTGATATAGACATCTGCGCCCGAGCGTATAGCCTCTCTGATGAACTCGTGACCTCCGCCACTACCGCCACAGAGTGCGACACGGCGGATCGGCTGTGTGGGCGGATTAGAGTAGGCGATGCGTTCCACCCCAGGTATCTGGGCGAGGTGCTCGAGAAAAGCCTGTGGAGCCATCTCACTCGGGAGCGTTCCGACGACTCCCAGTCCGCTCGTCGGGTGATCCATCATAATCGGTATCACCTCGTAGGCTGGCACCTCATAGGGATGCGCTGCTCGGAGCGTCGCAAGGGCTTGCGATAGTCTCTCCTCTGGTACGAGGACAGATACCATCTCCTCCTCGACCGCTTCCAAGGCACCATGCGTGCCAATGGTCGGATGCGTCTCCGCTCCTGGGCGAAAGCGACCCACCCCCGAGCAACTATAGCTACAACCGGTGTAACCGCCCAGAGAGCCAATGCTCGTCTCCTCGTAGGCGGTACGTAGCGCATCGGCATGGCTGTGCGGTATGTAAGTCTGTAGCTTGTAGAAGCGTCCCCGCTGGGGCATCATGGGTCGACGACCGGATGCCTCTAGCCCAACGAGATTAGCCAAGTAGTGATTGACCCCTTGTGTCGTCTCATTGTCAGCCGAAGTGTGGCAAGCGTAGATTGCTATGTTGTTTCTCAGAGCAAAGGCTACGCAGCGCTCCTGATAGGTCGCTGTAGAGAGTCGCTTGAGTCCACGGAAGAGTATCGGATGGTGTGACACCAGAAGATTGCATCCACGCATCACACACTCCTCGAGGACCGCCTCGGTCGTCTCGACCGACAGCATGATACCCCGCAGTGGTTGCGTCACATCGCCCACCTGAAGACCTGAGTTATCGTAGCTCTCCTGGTAACTTAGCGGAAAGCACTCCTCAATCGTACTGATGACATCTCCTATCGTGACCATAAGGACTCCTTATATATATTATAGTGTCTCCCGCACCGTCAGGTGTAGCTCGTCGAGCTGCTCGGGGTCTAGTCGTGCGGGTGCGTCAATCATCACATCACGGCCCGAGTTGTTCTTGGGGAAAGCGATACAGTCACGTATCGAGTCCAGCTCCGCCATGAGCGACACCCAGCGATCCAGTCCGAAGGCGATACCACCGTGAGGAGGTGCACCATACTTGAAGGCATTCATCAAGAAGCCAAACTGCTCCTCGGCACGCTCCTTCGTAAAGCCTAGTGCCGCAAAGACACGCGCCTGTAGCTCCGCATCGTGGATACGAATAGAGCCACCGCCTACCTCGACACCATTGATGACCATATCGTAAGCATCCGCACGTACACTGCCAGGGTCGCTCTCGAGACGCTCCTGGTCCTCAGGCTTCGGTGCTGTAAAGGGGTGGTGCATTGCGTAGTAACGCTGCGTCTCCTCGTCCCACTCGAGTAGCGGGAAGTCGACCACCCAGAGACACTCGTAGTGCCCCGGCTTCATCAGTCCCAGCTCGGAGGCAATGTGTAGGCGTAGCGTGCCTAGCTGCTTCTGCGCCGGACGCTTGCCCCCTGAGATAAGGAAGGCTATGTCGCCAGGCTGCATAGACAGCTTATCGGCCAGCGCTTTGAGTTGGTCAGCCGTGAGGAACTTGTCGAAGCTACTCTTCATCGTTCCATCAGGCTGATAGCGTAGCCAGAGCAACCCCTTGGCACCCACCTGTGGGCGCTTGACAAAGTCGGTCAGCTGGTCAATCTGCTTACGCGTGTAGTCCGCCTTTCCGGAGACCACTATAGAGCCGATATACTCTGCCTCGTCAACTACGCCAAAGCCATGCCCTTGTATCGTCTCCGTCACCTCTGCTATCTCCATACCGAAGCGCAGATCGGGCTTGTCGCTACCGTAGCGATCCATAGCCTCGTACCAAGTCATGCGACGTAGTGGTGTGGGGAGGTCAATGCCGCGGATCTCCTTAAAGAGATGCTTCGCCAGCCCCTCGAAGGTGCTCAAGATGTCCTCCTGCTCCACAAAGCTCATCTCGCAGTCTATCTGCGTAAACTCTGGCTGACGGTCGGCACGCAGGTCTTCATCTCTAAAGCACTTCACGATCTGGAAGTAACGATCCATGCCCGCAACCATTAGTAGCTGCTTGAAGGTCTGTGGCGACTGGGGCAATGCGTAAAACTGCCCTGGGTTCATACGACTAGGCACCACGAAGTCTCGCGCACCCTCGGGCGTCGAGCCGATCAGCATCGGCGTCTCAATCTCTAGGAAGTGGAGCCCATCGAGATAGCGTCGCGTCTCCATCGTCATACGGTGACGTAGCTCTATGTTGCTCAGCACGGGTCTACGACGCAGGTCTAGGTAGCGGTACTTCATACGCAGGTCATCGCCACCATCGCTCACATCCTCAATCGTAAAGGGAGGCGTGTCGGCACGGTTCAGCACCTCCATACGATCTGCGAGGATCTCGATCTGTCCCGTGGGTATCTTCTCATTGACACTACTGCGCAGGCGCACGGTACCCGTTACAGCGAGCACCCACTCACGTCCCACCTCACTGAGGAGTCCCTGATGCGACTCATCAAAGAATATCTGCGTAATGCCATATCTATCACGTAGGTCGAGGAAGGTCATAGCTCCCATGCGACGAATCTTAGCGACCCAACCCGCGAGCGTCACCTGCTGCCCCTCGTCAGAGGCACGCAGAGCTCCACACGTATGCGTTCTGTACATAATCTGATGCTACCTATTTCTATATCTATCTTTTTGTCTCGCAGAGACCGATACGCTGTGCGCCAGCCTCCACTAGCACAAAAGTACACAAAAACAAGCACATCGAGGGTGGAGGCTAGAGCGAGACGAGTAGCCCTATGTAGGGACGCTCGGTCTGAGCGTCGAGTCGGAGGGCGTCCGTTGTGTCAAAGCGATACGAATAGCCCTATGTAGGGACGCTCGGTCTGAGCGTCCGTCCCCGTTAAAGGTTACAGCATTAAGTTTGTTATCCGTTTTGGTTGGTTCGACAACGGACGCCCTCCCACTAGACACTAGCCGAGCGTCCCTACAAAGGGTTACTCGTCTTACTTTGATACAACTAGTGCCTCTAGTGCCACTAGCACCACTAGTACCCCTAGCCAACAGCCAACAGCTAGAGCAGCAACAAGCTGAGTGCCATAAACGCCATACCCCCGATGAGCCCATAGAGTGCCGTATGGTGGTGACCAAACCGCTCCGCAGCTGGGAGCAATTCGTCAAAGGAGATGTACACCATAATGCCCGCAATTATCGCAAAGCAGCAGCCCATCACCGTCGGGGTCAGGAAAGGACGCAAGAGCAAGAAGCCTAGCAAACCACCGATAGGCTCGGCTAGACCCGAGGAGAGCGAGAGAAAGAAAGCTTTGCGCTTATTGCCCGTGGCGTGGTAGATAGGGATAGCCACCGAGATACCCTCCGGGATGTTGTGCAGCGCAATAGCGATAGCTATCGGCAGTGCCAACGAGAGATCGGTCAGCGCAGACATAAAGGTGACCATACCCTCGGGGAAGTTGTGGATCGCCAGAACTATCGCCGTGACCATACCAGTACGCAGCAGGCTTTGCTCGTGCGCGGTCGTCGTTTGGGCGGATTCATTCTGAAGGCTTCGCACAGCACTCTGGTCGGGCAACTCGTGAGGGTTTTCCGCCTCCGGGATCAGCCGGTCAATGATGCCAATCAGCGCCACCCCCGCAAAGAAAGCGAGCGTAGCATAGAGCGTCGCCAGTCGCTCTCCATAAAGTGGCGTCATCGTCGTCTCGGCAGAGCGAAAGAGCTCCACAAAAGAGACATAGACCATCACGCCCGCCGAGAAGCCTAGCGAGACCGATAGGAAGATGCGGTTGGTGCGCTTGGTAAAGAAGATCAGAGCACTCCCGATGCCGGTAGAGAGACCCGCCCAAAGGGTGATCAGAAAGGCGTAAAAAACCTGTGTACTACTCGTGTCTAGTAGCATAAGCGTCTAGAGCTAGAACCAGTGAATGCGCTTGAAGAGCCAGAAAGCGATAGCCGAAAAAATCAAGCAGACCACCATAA
>UQBE01000037.1 GCA_900539155.1 uncultured Porphyromonas sp. | reverse complement strand
CCACGTGGATATTCGAGAAAGGAGGGTAATTAGAGATTAGAGGTTAGAGATTAGAAGTTAGAGGGTAGGGGTGACACTTTATATATTATCATGAGTTCATCTATGCCTCGCTGGTTGCTATCTGTAGCTCTACGCAGGGAATCTTTTGTAAAGACAGAAGATGCAGTGAATCGAACTAGTCTGGTAGCGATACACCCCAGACTAAACGCTACTAGATTAGTACTTTATAGGGGCTAGATCTGCCCTAGGAGTGTGCAGACGATGCGCATAGCATCGGCAAAAGAGCCCAGAGAGAGCTCTCTGTCCTGCCAGAAACTACTGTATTGCTTGCTGTGATTCTGGCTCGTGAGAGGGGTGTCGCTGACGATGCGTAGGCTGACAAGTGGAGTGCCGTACAGGTAGGCTGTCTGAGCGATTGCCCCGCTCTCCATATCGACAGCTACAAGGTCGGGGTATTGCTGTGCAAACGACCTGAGGTGGTCGGCATCGGGAATAAAGGTGTCACCGCAAAGGAGCAATCCCTCTTGGATTGGGATGCTCAGCTCCTGAGCAACCTCGGCGACACTTCTGGACTCGGCTGTAAACTGTGCGGGTAAGCCTTGCACCTGCCCAGGTTCATTGCCTGTCCCGCACCATACGTCATGATAGCGATAGCTGGTAGAGAGACAAATATCTCCTACTCGTGCGCCATCGTAAAGTCCCCCAGAGACACCCACATTGACCAGTAGCTTGGGATGATACTTCGTGATAGCTTGCTGAGTGGCTAGAGCTGCGTGTACCTTGCCGATGCCAGTCTCGATGAGGTGAAAGGCGTAGCTTGTCTGACTATTGGCGAGTTGTACAGTGTAGCGATAGGAGGCAAAGGGAGCCTGCTCGACTAAGTGAACCTCTACGAGCTCAATAGATGGAGCTAGTGTCTCTAGCGCAGAGTGTACCGCTAGGCGCTCCTTGCCCATGGCGCACAGTAAGACTATCTCAGAGGTCATCAGCGAGTGCTCAGAACTTGATAATCTGAGGTTGGTGGATTGGCTGATTTGGCTGCTCTCCGTCCTCTCGGGTTGTGTCTATATCGGGTAGCTCCTCGACATCTGCCGTAGCTGGTCTACTAGAGGAAGGCCTGTGACCACCCTTACTCGTGTCGAGCGTCTGCGACATGGCTGGCGTTTGGTTGCCATACTTATACTTAGCACGTCGCTCCTCCACCTCGGAGTAGCTGTGATTCTTAGCTGGCTCCTCGTCAAGGTAGTCAATAAGGTCGTCACGGTCTAGCTCATCATCGGTCAGTACGATCGGCACAAAAGTAGGTAGAGAGCTACGAGGCTCGAGGTCAAAGTCGGAATAGTACTGGTTGAGTAGCTTGTTCTGCTCTTTCTCAATCTCGGTCTGCCGTACGTAGTCCTCCACGTCCATAGCGGTGACTGGGATGTGAGCTTCTTTTTGGAAACCAGAGGCGATGATGACTACCATCACTTTGTTGCCTAGCTCCTCGTTGAAGGCGTGTCCGGACTTGTTGTTCTGAAGATTTCTAATTGAGGAGGTGAGCTTCTTAATCTCGTCCATTTCATCTGTTGTCAGCGCATCGGACGGATCATAGAAGATAGCAAGCTGTAGTCTTGTGGCGGTAGTTATGTCATCGTTGTTAAGTAAAGGAGAGCGCAGTGCCGAATCGATAGCCTTGCTCACACGATCGGGTCCCTCGCCATAGCCAATGCTGATATGGGCGATGCCACCATCCTTGAGCGTGGTGCGCACATCAGCGAAGTCTTGGTTCATTTCCATCTCATTGGTGATGACCATGGTGATGGCTCGTACTGCATTGGCGAGAATTTCGTTCGCTTTATTGAGAGACTCGTCCCAGGGGAGCTGTCCGTAGACTTGGTTGATATTCTCATTGGCGATGATGACCAGTGAGTCGACCTCTTGGCGCATACGCTCGGCACCCTGAGCTGCTTTGATCATACGCTGCCGCTCTTCACGCACGAAAGGCATGAAGATAAAGCCCACGGTGAGTAGTCCCATATCTCGAGCTATCTTGGCAATGACAGGTGCTGCTCCAGTACCTGTACCGCCACCCATACCGGCACAGATGAAGACCATCTGCGTCTCGTTGTCATCAAGGAGTGAGTGGATGAGCTCTTGGTCTTCTATAGCAGCAGCCTCTCCGACCTCAATCTTGCTCCCGGCACCCAGCCCCTGTGTGAGCTTCTGTCCGATGACGGCTACATCCTTAAGGCCACTCTTGGCTAGGTCCTGCTCATCGGTGTTGAGGAGTAGATAGGACACACCTTGGAGTCCTGAGTCATGAATATGCTTGACTGCGTTGCCTCCAGCACCACCTACGCCGATGACCTTGATGAGCTTCTTCTCAGCAACAGCCTTATTGTATTTAAAGTTGACGAGCTTGTCTGCGTTGTCCATTTGTCAAAAGAGGTAAGAGAATTAGATTGAGAGGGGAGAGAGAGGAAGAGGGGAGTGTACTACTCTATATCGTCGCTGGTGAGTACATCCTTGATTTTGGAGAACCAGTTGAAGGACTTCTTCCGCTTGGCACTCTTAGGTGTACGGCTTCTCTCCGTGTGTGGCTGCTCGACGGAGGGCAGATCAAAGAGCGAAGCTTGTGGCTCCTGTGAGGTTCCTTCACTAGAGGTTTCTGCAGGAGCAGCTACTGGTCTGTCTGTGACAGTCGTCTCTGGTGCCGGCTTCGTGTGATGCTCAGTTGGAGACTTAGCGGTGCCAACAGGAGTAGAGGTGGGTGTCGTTCTTACAGGCATTTCAAAAGGCTCCACACAGTTGACCTCAGCGCGGTAGATGAGCCCTGCACAACCAGCGTAGTCGATGTCGCTAGAGAGGTGCGTGGACTCCTTGTCAACCTTGTCGTTGAACTCACGAGCTAAGGAGACAAACTTACTCTCACTCTGTAGGTAGTTGATAAAGCCTCTCATGAGAGAGCCCTGTCCTGCCAGGACAATACCTGATCCTAGTCTAGCACCCGCCTCGAAGTCACGAATGACGCGTAGCACATTGGCGGTGATTTCCTTCATCCTTGCAGTAACGAGACTGTTGATGTCACGCATTTTGATCTCGCGCTGGCGACTACCGTCAGGAGTACTCAACGAGAGAATCTCGTCATCGTAGGCATCGGTAAATGGCTGTGCACTCTCGAGCTTGATTCGCTCTGCCTCGGGGTAAGTGATGTGGAGCGACATCAAGTCGTTAGTTATGTTTTTAGAGCCAAATGGGATGACACGTAGACACTTAAGCGTGTCGTTCTTATAGATGGCGACGGAGGAGGTGCCTGCACCAATGTTGACCAGTGCTACACCGAGCGTCTTAGCATCGGGATAGAGCAAGACATCAGCCTCGCAACATGGTGAGGGGAGTATAGCTTCCAGCTCAAGCCCTAGGCGATCCTCGATAGCCATTCGGATGAAGTTGACATTGCTCGAGCGAGTCGTGATGAGATTAAAGTGGATTGAGAACTCGGTGCAGAGGAGTCCCTTGATATTTCTCTCCACTCTTCCATCGACGAGACAGTAAGGGTCAGATGCATCTAGGACCTCGTGAGCATTGAGCCGGTAGTTCTTGACCCGTTCGTTGATTAGATTTATATGATAGTCGCTGATTTCCTCACCGTCTGGGTTATCCATCTTGTGGTTAATCTTGTAGGAGCGAGACATAAGAGACTTACCGCCGAAGCCTACATAGACCTTTTTGATCTCCGTGTGCTTGTCGGGGAGCTGCTCGTTGAGACGGTCTATCAGTACCTTGAGCTTGTTGTGTAGCTCCTCCATGTTATTGACGACCCCCTTGCGGATAGCGTTGCTCGTGGGGACCTCAGCGATAGCTATTGGGAGCACCTTGCCATCCTTCTTGGCTCCTACCATACCTCTTATGGTAGCACTACCCAAGTCTATGGCAGCGTAGAGATCTTCGTTGTATGACATACAATGCGTTGAGATTAAGTCGTGAGAGTGGGTATTATTTAAGGGCTGTGCCGAGAGGATTCGTCAGGAGCGTTGTAATGCTCCCTCCTCTGACGGTACAGTCACTATCTGGTCTTTGTACTCCAAATGTACAGAAATAAAGCTATTCCAGCCAAATATGGGGATTACTTTCTCTACAAAAAGGTGTAGCTTGTCGAGCTTCTCCTCCCAATTGGAACTGGTACCTAGGATAATTTCCGTGTTGCTAGCTCGTGGTGTAGCTATGACACCTCGGATTGGGTCTACATAGATATGTATGAATAGCTCTCGCCAGAGCGGGTCGGAGAGTATCAGATTCATCAATGGGTATAGCTCGTTTGCCGCCTTGTCTACGGAGATACTTCCGCTGACTGGGAGGAACGTGGTGTAGTAGTCCTCGCTACGTATGATTGGTACCACCGTCTGGTCCTTGCAGACGAAGTAGTTGCCCTGGGGGGTGAGTAGCGTAAAGAGCGGTTCGCGCTGCAGCATCGACACATGTAGTACACCGCCAGGCGTAGTGTATAGGTCTATATGGCTAAAGAGACCATTGCGTATCAACTGCGACTCGATACGCATCGTGGAGAGTGAGTCTACCGATCGACCTATGGGGTGAAAGCCAAGAGCCTGCAGTTCGCTCACGAGGTCTCGCTCAGGCATCAGCGGGTGGTCACCCTCATAGTGGATGTCTGCCTGCACGTCTGTGATGCGTGCAGGAGTCATTCGTGGCGTATTTATCGCCATAAAGCAGAGCATCCCAACGAGGAGCAGAGCGAGGGAGAGATACAGATAGCGCATACTTCTTATATCGTAGCTAGGTAGTCACGAATAGGAGCGACGAGCTTGTCAATGTCTCCCGCGCCGACGGTGACGATAACTCGTGGTAGCTCGATATGTCGTAGGAGTGTGAGTAGCTCATCCTTGTTGCAGAGCCAGCGATGCGGTGCTGTAAGCTCCTTGTATATGAGCTCCGAGGAGACGCCTGGCATGGGTTCCTCACGGGCTGGGTAAATGTCCAGCACAATCACCTGATTTACGTGCGAGAGGCTCTTGGCAAAGTCTTGATAAAAGTCAGCCGTTCGGGAGTAGAGGTGAGGCTGAAAGATAGCCAATACATCCTCCGATCCGTAAATCTCTTTGATCGAACGTATAGAACTGTCCAGCTCTACTGGATGATGGGCATAGTCGTCGATGAGTAGATGACGGTCCGTCTTGAGAACAAGTTCGAAGCGTCGCTTAGTGCCTCGGAAGCTCTCGACCCCTCTTACGATGTCTTCTGGCGAAGCTCCATTGAGATAAGCTATCGTCATGGCGGCCGTGGCGTTCTCTAAGTTCGTGCGTACTGGCACTCCGAGACTGACCTGCTCCAGATGCAGCCCCGCCTCTGGATAGTGCCAGTCGAAGCGAATCGTTCCATCTCCGACGGTCACATGGTCATAGTAAACGTCCGCTGTCGAGCTCGAGCCATAGGTCAATGTGCGTACTCCCTCCGCTAGGTGTGGCTTGATTGGTAGCCCTTCCTTCATTAGCAACGTGCCACCTGGTCGTATCTTCCCGCAAAACTCTTCAAATCCTGCTAGGTACCCCGCATAGTCTCCGTAGATGTCTAGGTGATCCGCATCGGTCGATGTTACGACAGCCATATAGGGGTCTAGATGTAAGAACGAGCGGTCGTACTCATCCGCCTCGACAACCAGCAGGTCTGAGTGGTCCGAATAGATAAAGTTAGAGCCCGTATCCACAGCCAAGCCCCCGATAAAGGCAGTACAGCCCACCTCCTTGGTCGTATCTAGGATGTGCGCCAGCATATTGGTCGTCGTTGTCTTACCGTGCGAGCCCGCGACAGCGAGCGTACGATAACTCTCGGCTATCAACCCTAGAGCCTCAGCTCGCTTCAAAACGCGGAAGTTATGACTACGAAAGTAGCATAGCTCTGGATGGCCCTGCGGTATAGCGGGCGTGTAGATAACGAGGGTGTTGTCAGGATTCATCGGAGAGCTCTCGAGCCAAGTGGCCGTATCGCTACTGTAGTGGATGGCGATACCTATCTGCTCCAATTCATCCGTGTACATATTGTGTGAGCGGTCATAGCCCGATACGGTGTAGCCCTTGAGCTGATAGTAGCGCGCCAGCGCACTCATCCCAGCTCCACCGATACCTATAAGATAAACGTAACTCATGCGTTAGTCAAAGGTCTTTGCAAAGTAATAAGAGACTACCACAGCTGCTCCATCTGATCCACGATGCGCTCCACCGCTTGTGGTGTCGCAAGGTCACGGATAGCACTCCTCATCTTATCCCTGCGTGTCTCATCTTTTAGCAGTTCAGTGACGGTGAGTCCCATCTGACCTATTGCCTCACCGTCGGGGATGAGGATAGCAGCACCGCGCGTAGAGAGCGCACGGGCGTTTTTCGTCTGGTGGTCCTCAGCCACATTGGGCGAGGGTATCAGGATAGCCGGTAGCTCAGAGAGACAAAGCTCCGAGACACTCAGCGCACCAGCACGAGAGACCGCTACATCCGCCAGTCGATAAGCTAAGTCCATCCGCTCTACGTATGCAGATACGTAGGCGCGCTTGCAAATATCGTAAGCCCTGATGAGCTCCTGCGCTTCATGCTCATAGCTACGCCCCGTCTGCCAGATGAGCTGATAGCCTAAATTGCTCCATTCGGAGAGGGTTGCGGAGACAGATTCATTGATTGTCCGAGCCCCTAGACTACCTCCCATAACTAAGATGGTAGGCGCGAGCGAAGAGGGGAGACCGAAGTAGGTACAGGCCTCCTCGCGTGTCGTCTGATTGTACTCTATCGCGTGACGCACCGGATTACCCGTGAGGATGATGCGCTCACTAGGGAAGAAGCGCTCCATACTCGGGTAAGCCACACAGATACACTTCGCCTCACGAGCCAGGAGCTTATTGGTCACGCCCGCATAGCTGTTTTGCTCTTGTAGCAGGGTAGGGATGCCCATACGCTGAGCCTCCTTGAGCGTAGGCGCACTGGCATAGCCCCCGACACCGACCGCTAGGTCAGGACGAAAGTCTGTCAACGTGTGACGCACCAGCAGGCGACTCTTGATGAGAGAGCGTAGCACCTTAAAATTGCGCCAGAGACGCTTACGGTCTAGTCCCATCACAGGTAGGCCGATGATCTCGTAGCCCGCAGCGGGGACACGCTCCATCTCCATCCGACCTAGGGCACCGACGAAGAGAATCGTACTCTCGGGATAGCGTCGGCGCACCTCGTCGGCAATAGCTAGGGCGGGGTTGATATGTCCACCAGTACCGCCTCCGCTGATGATCACTCTAGGTTTGTTTGGCTCTTGCATAGCACGATGAGATCGATAAAGTCTACTGAGATAAAAAAGGTCTGTCGCAGTCAGCGCTAGCTAGCCCAACTGCTATCGCTTACAAATGTACAAAAAAGCACTCAACCGCCTGCCTCTCCTCCGTTTCATACCAGGGCTGACGCATTACATTATAATGAATTCATCTACTTCTCGCTTGTCGCTATGTGTAGCTCCTGACAGAGCGACTATGATGCCTCAGCCCTCCAGTTTCATACGGACGAAACTTTATTTTCATACGGAGGAAAATCTATTTCTTTGGGAGAGGACAGGGAGTTCCTCCGCTGGAACCGAAAAGTTCCACCCTTGGAACTAAAAAGTTCCTCCCTTGGAACCGAAGAGTTCCTCCCTTGGAACTAAAAAGTTCCAAGAGGGGAACCATTTTTGGAACTCGTATCTGCGAAGAAATCAGTGCGATACGAAGCGGTAAATGTCGCCTTTGGGGAGAACTGTCGACTGCGCTCCCGAGAGTAGATAGAGAGAGCGGCCCCAAGTCGTGTAAGACTTGAGACCGCTCCTGTTTACTATTAAGTATAGAGGGTGGGGGAGTCGTCTGTCTACTCCTCCTCGCTCTCCTCTGCGTAGGCCTTCAGGAGTGCCTCCTGGACGTCTGACGGTACCAGCTCGTAGGCGTCAAACTTCATGACAAACGAAGCGCGTCCTCCCGTCAGTGAGCTGAGCGATGTGGAGTAGTCGCTCATCTCCTTGAGAGGCACCTTGGCAGAGAGCTGCTCGTAGTTGCCATCGCTGCTCATACCCATGATGAGTGCACGGCGTCCCTGCAGGTCGCTCATCACATCGCCTAGGTAGTCTGCGGGTACGGTCACATCGACGCTGTAGATAGGCTCGAGAATCTTAGGCCCTGCATTGCGGAAGGCCTCGCTAAAGGCATTGCGTCCAGCCAGCATGAAGGATATCTCATTACTGTCTACGGGGTGCATCTTACCATCGTAAACAATCACACGCACGTCACGAGCATAGGAGCCTGTCAGCGGACCGCGCTCCATACGCTCCATAATACCCTTGAGGATAGCTGGCATAAAGCGGTTGTCGATGGCACCACCTACGACACTATTGACGAAGATGAGCTTGCCACCCCAGGCTAGTTCGACAGTCTGAGTGTCACGAGGCGTGATCTTGAACTCCTGATTGTTAAAGCGGAAGACACTCGGTAGCTCCTTGCCCTCTTCGTAAGGCTCGACAATTAGATGCACCTCGCCAAACTGTCCAGCACCGCCCGACTGCTTCTTGTGTCGGTAGTCAGCACGTGCTGCCTTCGTAATAGTCTCGCGATAGGGGATGCGAGGCTCCTCAAAGGTGACGGGAATCTTGTCATTGTTCTCCAGTCGCCACTTGAGCGTGCGTAGGTGAAACTCTCCCTGACCATACACGATGAGCTGGCGCAGCTCCTTGCTCTGCTGAGCAATCCATGTGGGGTCCTCCTCCTGCATACGAGTGAGTGCCTCGCTCAGCTTCTCAGCATCAGCACCATTGACAGGAACGATGGCTCGGCGGTACTTGGGGGCGGGGTACTCGATGTTGGGGAACTGATACTCCACGCCCTTGTCATTGAGGGTGGCTCCACGACGTACATCCTTGAGCTTTACAGCTGCACCAAAGTCTCCAGCGACGAGCTGACTCACCTTCTCCTTTTGCGCACCAGCCACCACATTAATCTGACCGAGGCGCTCCTTAGAGCCGTTTTTAGCATTGGTTAGGTCCATACCCTCCTTGAGTGTACCACTCATAACCTTGAAGTAAGATACCTCGCCGATATGTGGCTCCACGGTACTCTTGAAGAAGTAGAGGCTCACGGGAGCCGAAGCATCAGGTGCGACCTCGACGCCCTCTGTCGTGACGGGTAGCGCAGACTCCGTGACGCGAGGTGCCACATCGCCGAGGAAGGTCATCGTACGGCGCACACCCATGTCCTTAATTGCGCTGACACAGAAGACAGGATACATATCGCCGAGGACGATACCCTTGCGCATACCCTGTACAATCTCCTCCTCGTCGAGAGACCCCTTCTCGAAGAATGTCTCCATCAGATGCTCCTCATGCTCAGCAGCCGACTCGATCAGTGCTTGGCGAAGCTCCTCGGCACGCTCTCGCTGATCTGCTGGTATCTCGAGCTCTTCGGGAGTACCGCCTTCGGGCTTCCACTGGTACATCTTCATATTGAGCACATCGACCACCTGATGGAAGTCTGGGCCCTCCTGGACTGGGTACTGGATGACGACCACCTTGCCTCCGTAACGTGCCTTGAGACCAGCTACGGTGCTATCGTAGTCTGCCTTGTCGCTATCCAACTGATTGATCGTAAAGAGCACAGGCTTATGCAGTCGCTCTATAATACGCATCTGGTTAATCAGTCCGACCTCGACGCCCTCCTTGGCATTGACCACTGCTAGAGCTGAGTCGGTCACATGGAGAGCTGCAACAGTACCACCGACGAAGTCATCGGAGCCTGCACAGTCGATGAAGTTGAGCTTGCGATGAGCAAACTCGACACTAAAGAGGGTGGAGAAAACGGTATAGCCATACTCCTTCTCTACGGGGAAGTAGTCGCACACGGTGTTTTGTGCTTCAATAGTCCCGCGACGCTTGATGACGCCACTCTCAAAGAGCATAGCCTCGGCAAGAGTTGTCTTGCCGCTACCCGAGCCGCCGATGACGGCGATGTTCCGAATGTCTGATGTCTGATACAATTGCATAGCCTGTTATATTAGAGTGAATAGATTGATTGCAATATCTAGACAGCACTACCTAATGTGGTGCTTGTCAACGTGTAAGCCTAGCGGATGTGCCACTCGGAGTAGAGTGCAAGTAGAGGAGGCGTAACGCTTTTATCTGTCCCCGCTCTTGTTCTCTCTGAACTAGCTTCTCACCAAACTTGTCGCAAGGTAGCAAATAATTCACATATTTGCAATACCTCCGTGATATATTTGAGCGACCTTGCGGGCTGATGAAGCGACGCTTCCAGAGAGCTTTCGCGCTACTCGGTCACTGGTCTACCGATTTTGTATCAAGGTCGCCGGCAAAAGAGCACTTGTCGATTGCTTTTTACTATCTTTGTAGCGTAAATATTGGTATGGTATCACGAGGACTGCTCGCAGTCGAGTGGAGTCGAGTGATGCTACATATAAATTATAAGGCTGAGGAAGCCTCTCATCATTATCACAAGCACAATACATGGTTCGAGTAAGATTTGCTCCAAGTCCTACAGGTCCGCTACACATAGGGGGCGTACGTACAGCACTCTTTAACTATCTCTTCGCACGTCATTACGAAGGCACGATGGTATTACGCATCGAGGATACAGACAGCAAGCGCTTTGTGCCAGGAGCTGAAGCTTACATTATAGAAGCTTTGCAGTGGCTCGGCATAGAGATTGACGAGGGGATAGGTAGTGATAATCAGCCCTACGGCCCCTATCGTCAGAGCGAGCGTCGTGACATCTATCGGAAGTATGTGCAGCAACTCATAGAGCGGGGTGCTGCTTACTACGCTTTTGATACCGTCGAGGAGCTGGAGCAGGCGCGCACAGATATGCCAAACTTCAGCTACGATGCTACGACCCGCTCGAAGATGCGCAACAGCCTCTCGCTACCAGCTGAGGAGGTCTCCCGTCTGCTACAGTCGGGAGCGGAGTATGTGGTGCGCTTTAAGGTGGAGCCTGACCGAGATATCGTGGTTAATGATTTAATACGCGGCGAAGTGGTTATCAGCTCCAAGCAACTGGACGACAAGGTGCTTTACAAGAGTGCTGACGACCTGCCGACCTATCACTTAGCAAACATCGTCGATGATCACTTAATGATGATTACGCATGTGATACGTGGTGAGGAGTGGCTCCCCAGTGCTCCGCTACATGTCTTGCTTTACGAGGCTTTTGGGTGGAGCGACACGATGCCACAGTTTGCGCACCTATCCCTGCTCTTGAAGCCTCAAGGGAGTGGCAAGCTGAGCAAGCGTGACGGTGATAAGCTGGGCTTTCCCGTATTCCCACTAGAGTGGCGGAGCCCAGAGGATGGAGCAATCTCAATGGGCTACCGGGAGCAGGGCTACCTACCAGAGGCTGTAAGCAACTTCCTCGCACTCCTCGGGTGGAACCCAGGGACCGACCAGGAGCTTTTTGCAGACCCCAAAGATTTGATTGCCTCCTTTTCGCTAGATCGTTGTAGCAAGAGTGGTGCTCGCTTTGACTTTGAGAAAGCAAAGTGGTTCAACCACCAGTACATACAGCTTATCCCCGTAGAGCGTCTTATGGACTACCTGCGCCCACTACTGAGCGAGCGAGGCTTGACTCCTACGGATGACCATCTACGGGCTGTCCTGCTTGCGGTGCGTGACAAAGCACAGCTACTGCCCGACTTGCTTCCCGAGGTCCTATACTTCTTTGAGGCACCTACGCAGTACGACCCTAAGGGGATCAAGAAGCACTGGAAGCCCGAGACACCAGACTATCTCCAGCAAATCATAGCGCTCCTAGAGGGGCTGCCTCAGAGCTGTACGATGGATGAGATAGAGCAGGCTCTCTATGACAAAATCAATGGCTCCGAGCTACCCATGGGCAAGGTGATGAACGGAATCCGTATGGCTCTCGTTGGGGCCCCTCGTGGTGCACGCATTCACGAGATTATATATCTGCTAGGCATCCCCGAGAGTGTGAGGCGTATGCAGCGCGCTATCGAGGAGCTGCAGGCGTAGATAGTACTGCTACTCCTTATTTATAGAGGTATCATTAAGAACTACACGATTAAATATAAACGACTAAGTCATGAGTTTGCGTATCAACAAACTTCTGAGCGATGCAGGTATCGGCTCGCGCCGTGAAGTAGAGAAGTACATCGTCGCTGGACGTGTTACGCTCAATGGTGAGCGTGCTGAGCTAACGGACATTGTAGTGGAGGACGACATCGTGACGCTCGATGGTGAGGAGCTCCCCGTCAATGACATCCTACGTGAGGCTCTCTCCATGAAGCACTATCTAGAGGCTCAGCAGGAAGACCGAGATGACAGAGAAGCCTCAAGGAGCTATTCGGCACGGGGCGGAGAGCGCTCGAGCCGTCCCGCCAAGGGTGGCCCTAAGAGGATGAGGTCAGACCGCTATGGCGATGAAGCCACGCCCGCCAGAGGACATGCCAAGGGCGGTAAGCCTTACAGAAGCAAGGGGGGCGAAGCGCATGGACGTCGCCACGAGGGCCGATCCAAAGAGTACGGCAAGAATGACGATAGATGGTAAAATCGTCTCGCTTATCACAGCACTCAGCTACGTAAGCAAGTGATATGTTATAAGGAGTAATAAGGACGAGTATGCAGATTACACTGGTCAGACACACAGCGGTAGCCCCCGGATGGAAATTCATTTGCTACGGTAATACGGACGTGCCGCTGGCAGATACATTTGACGAGGAGGCACCACTGGTAGCCGCTCAGATAGATGTATCTCAGTATGACCGTGTACTCTCTAGCCCTCTATCACGAGCCCTACGTCTCGCACACTACTGCGTGCCTGAGCATATCCCCATAGAGGTCGACGACCGTCTTATGGAGATGAACTTTGGCTCCTGGGAAGGGGTAGACTGGCAGCGCATCCTAGAGAAAGACCAGAAGGTGTCCGCCTTCTTCGAGTACTTCATCGAGCAGCCAGCACCTGGGGGCGAGTCCCTACGAGACCTAGCACGGCGTGTCGCTGACCTGCTTGATGAGCTCTACACTGCGGGCGCACAGAACGTACTCCTCTTCTGCCACGGAGGTGTCATCAATGCTGTCAGAGCGATGGCGGGGCACATCACCCTACAAGAGTCTTTCGAGCAAATCCTGCCCTACGGTAGCTTGACGACCGTCCACCTAGACGACCTAATCCATATGAATCAGCTCACACTTGAGTGAGACTAAGCATCCATCCATAGAGTAGCACCATCCCAATAGTCTATCTTTTCTTAGGGAGGAGCCATTTGACTTCTCTAGAAAGAAATGTGATTTCACTTTTGCGGAGAAGCGTTTTGACTTTTCCGGTAGGGCGATTTGCTTCCTCGGGAGGAAAGAAAAATTTCCAAGCTTGGAAAACTTAATTTCCAGCCTTGGAAATTTATTTTTCCAGCGGTGGAAACTTTTTGGGAATCCACGGGTGTGTCTCAGGGCTGACGCAATTATATACAGTGAGCTCATCTATCTCTCTATTCCTTGCTGGTCGCTATGTGTAGCTTCTGGCTGAAGAAATGCGACGCTGGTTCGCTACAAGACCCGACTACATATCAAAAACGGTGCTGTGTCGGGGAAAAGGGATTCTCCACGTGGATATTTCGAAATCTTCACGTGGAGAATTTTTATTTTCCACGTGGGGAAGAAAAAATTCTTCGGAGGAATCAAATGAAACTTCGGAGGAAATGAATCACGCCCACGTGGAAAATAAAAAATATCCACGTGGAGATTTGAGATTCCCCACGTGGATATTCGAGAAAGGAGGGGACCGGACGAATTTCCCCGTTAATTAGAGATTAGAGGTTAGAAATTAGAGGGCAGGGGTGACACATTATATATGTAGTAACCTCATCTATTCCTCGCTGGTCGCTGATGTGTAGCTTCTGAAAGAGCAATTATAATGCGTCAGCCCTGGGGTGTGGCTTGACTCGTGAGGTGCTTTGACCTCAAAGTGGTACCTTTGCACAGAATTAATTGACAAGCTATGATACACAGCAAAGACGAACGGCTGGAGGCTTTCTCCCGACTACTAGATGTCCTCGACAACTTGCGTTCCCACTGCCCCTGGGACCGAAAGCAGACGAATGAGTCACTACGGGCTAATACTATCGAAGAGGTCTACGAGCTCAGCGAGGCGCTACAGCAAGGGGATACGAATGCCATCTCCAAGGAGCTGGGCGACGTGCTACTGCATGTCCTCTTTTATGCGCGCATAGGGGATGAGCAGGGCGACTTTGACATCGTAGATGTGTGCAATAAGCTGTGCAACAAGCTCATCTTCCGCCACCCGCACATCTATGCTACTGAGCAGGTAGATGATGCCGGACAGGTAGTACAGCTCTGGGAGCAGGTGAAGCAAAAGGAGAAAGACGGCAACAAGTCGGTCCTCTCTGGCGTGCCGTCGGCTCTGCCAGCACTGATCAAGGCGTATCGCATACAGGACAAGGCGCGAGCCGTCGGCTTCGACTGGCAGGAGCGTGAGGAGGTCTGGGCGAAGGTGCGCGAAGAGCTGCAGGAGGTCGAGCAGGAGATGACTTCGGGGAGTGCTGACGACCTAGAGGCCGAGATAGGGGACTTGCTCTTTAGCATTGTCAATGCGGCTCGTCTCTATGGTGTGAACCCCGACAATGCGCTGGAGCGGACGAATCGTAAGTTTATCGACCGCTTTGAGTATATCGAGCGGACGGCCAAGGTGCGTGGTCAGAGCATCACCGACCTCTCACTAGAGGAGATGGAGACACTGTGGCAGGAAGCTAAAAAGGGTGTCGAACCCACAGCCCCGACTTCGCTATGATAGCATGTAGTCTCTCCGACCAAACCTGCCCGCACTGCCATAATAGTAGCTATACTGAGCTGTGGGAGTGTGAGGACCATCTCGTCTCGCACGAGCACTATGCTATAGGACGCTGCAACCAGTGTGGATTGCTCCAGACCTTGATGCCTCCACCCGCGGAGGAGCTCGGGAGATACTACAACAGCTCTGAATATCTGAGTCATCAGACAGAGGGGCGGGGCGGTATGGCTCGCATCTATCGTACGGTAAAGCGCTACCGCGTAGGACGGCGAGTTCGGACAGCTCGCAAGCTCTGTGCGACAGCTCCGCAGATGATGCTGGAGGTCGGGGCTGGCGTCGGAGCCTTTGCCTACGCTATGCAGGAGCGAGGGTGCAAGGCTTATGTCGTGGAGCAGAGCAAGGCAGCACGAGAGCTGTGCGCTCAGCAGATACCTAGCGACCAACTCTTTGCCACGACCCAAGAGTTTGTGGCGCGCCACTCCGAACTATCTGGTCAGCTAGACCTTATCTGCCTTTGGCACAGCTTGGAGCATCTACCGGACCTAGACGACCAACTGACTATTTACCAGCAACTTCTCAAGCCTGGGGGGACGCTCTGCATCGCTGTGCCTAATGCGCAGAGTTTTGACGCCAGCTATTATCGAGAACTGTGGGCCGCTTACGACGTTCCTCGCCATCTATGGCACTTTACACCACACTCTATGCGGCAAACGGTGGAGGCGCACCACTTCACCTTAAAGAAGATTCGCCCGCAGCGACTAGATGTCTACTACATCGCACTGCTGAGCGAAAGCTACAAGCAGGGGGGACGTATCAACTTCGTTACTTGGCTCAAAGCCTTTGGCGTCGGCTTCTCTTACCACGTGCGCTCCCTCTTTACACCGATGAGGTCTAGTGCGCTGCTCTACCACTTCGTCAGTCAAGAGTGATGAAGACGAGACGGCTCCTGGGGGCGCTCCTCCTACTGCTAGCCCCGCTCTCCATACTCTCGGCGAGCAATGCCGAAGAGCTAGGTACGGACTCCCTGTCTCTGAGCGTAGGGGTAGACGCGGTGACCTTTTTTCGCAACAATGAGTACCACGCTGACTACGAGCTTGGCTATACGCTTCCTGGATGGCAACTGAGCCCCACGGTAGCACTCGAGCATCGTCAGGTGCGTCTCGTGGGGGGCGTCTACAACCTTACTCTACTAGGTGCACAACGCTATCCACGCGGGGGCTGGTACGACCACTTGCCACACTGGAGCGATAATCGAGAAGAGCAGGGGAGTGGCGCACATCTACGCCCTATCCTCTCTCTACAATACAGACCCAACGACCATATCACGGTCACGATGGGAACGCTCCTCGGAGCGCAGACGCTGGCTCTACGAGGTGTCGCCTCCTCCATGGTCGATCAAGACGGGTCGCTCTCCCTCGTCTCTCCGCTCTATGACCCCGAGTACAGCTTCACACGAGACCCTGCGCAGGGGGCAATGATTCAGCTGCGTTATCCTCGCTTTGCGCTAGAAGCCCTTGTGGATTGGCAAGGCTTCATCTTCCCTGGAGAGACCCATCAAGAGGCCTTTTCAGCCCTACTATCCACAGTTTATCGGCTCCACAGCAGCGAAAGCTGGAAGACGCAACTAGAGTTGCAAGCTACGGCGCATCATCGGGCAGGAGAGATACAGCAGATGTCGCCTCCAGACACGCTACACACCTACTTGGCAGGAGCCGCTGGGGTGACTACACAATATAAGTATGCTGCGCAGGGGATGGTCGAAGGCGCTTTGCACCTCTTAGGCTCCTCGCTTCGTGACGGCAAGGCTGAGCCACCGCTCGGATATGCCCTCTATGGTCGCTTGGCTTGGCGACACAAATACCTTCGACTAGCTACCGATGCAACCTACGGGTACTGCTACTATGCGCCCTACGGGGGACCGCTTCTTTCGTCAGCTCGCACGGCAGGAGACCAGTGGCGACTAGGCGTTTATCCCGCACTAGAAGTACCCATTCCCAGCTTCGGGGCGTTGCACCTAGAGGGTGCGCTCTGGTGGAACCAGCGTACCGCTACGCAAAGCCGTCTGAGCCATATGCTCTCTCTGACACTTACCTTCCACTACGACAAGAGGCTCCTCTAGAAGGGAACAAAAATGCCACGCCTATCAATCCTAATAGACGTGGCATTATAACTATAGAAGAGTGTTGTCCCGATAGGGGAGGGTAGGCTAAAGTGTTACGGAGTCATCGTGCTCTGTGAGCGGAGTTAGCGTGATGATTGATGAGATAGCTTGCTGCTCCTTATATATCTTATGCAGACTAGCTGGCTGAAGCATCACAGGCATCCCGTAATCACTGACCCTCTGTATCTCAATACGGTAGTCGTTATTGCGGACTGCTCCGTAGCGCCCGTACCCTTTTTGACCAGGAGCGTGTAGGATTGGGAGATAGTAGTAGTTGTAGCTCCGGAGGTAGTAGCGTAGCCCCTTGAAGTCAATAGGGTAGAGCTGATCTTTGTACTGATTGGCTGTGATCATCATATTCTTCCCATTTGTGGCGACATACTCCTCGCACACTGCTTGTAAGCTACTAGGGTAGCCAGCTGGTACGGCGACTGTTGGCTTCTGCTTGGCAGTGCTTGTGTTACGGTCGTGCAGAGCTTTCAGATAAGTTGTGAAGTCACGACCACGATAATAAGCCCCCTGGAAGCTAACCCATCCCTCATCGGCAGTGAAGTCTCCCAAAGCATCTAGGCTAGCGGGGTATATCTTGAAGCCAACAGTCAGTGAAGGTAGGAAGCTATAAGTTGTGTGCTCCGGGTCGATAGTTGTCTCAGTGAGGTAATACAATACTTCGGAGGGGTCACACTCCGCAAGCGTCTTCGGGACAAGCTTGCGAGACTCTATGTTGATAATAGTCTTAGATCCGTCAGTAACTCGATAAGTCTCAACAAGCGAGTTGTAGTCACCCTCAGAGCTCGCAGCGATCTCCTGGTATCCAGGCGAGTAAGCATAGCGAGAAGCAAAGTTCGATCCGTCACCCGGCTTTTCTTCTGTGTTGCCAGATACGCCTATGAGAGGAGCTAGATTACGCATCAGTGAGGCTTTTCTAGCTCGGCAAACTACTCTGAAGATCCCTCCATTACTCAAGTCTATGGACATATATGGTGGAACTTTCGGCTCTCCAAATAGTCGCACACGCGCTATGGTGCGCGTCAGTGGTAGCTGGACTGGCGAGGCTCCCTTGGCAAATGCGCTTTCGGTAATCTGTATAGCTCCCTGATCGTTGCTCCAAACTACAGAGGTGAGTCCTCCGTTCTCGCCCTTACTATAGAGATGCTTTAGGTCATCAATAGTCTGTGAAAGGGAACTCCAAGGGCATCCATGACCAAATCTGCTCTGAATCTCGGGAGTTGCATTGAGTATGCCGACTAAGTAATACGAAGAGACTGGCAAAGACATAGATAGGGGAGCAGTAGTGGCTAAGTCTGTTTTGCCAAACGTGCGATGAGCTACTAGCGAACGCTCTGCAGGGTCAGCCTCTCCAGAGAAGAAGTACAAGTCCAAGCTCTCTACGGCCGACATAGGGTCATCTTCGCCAACTCTAAGGTCCACGCCTACGCAGTTGAGCTGTATAGCCAGATTACCGCTAGCCGTCTCGTTAGCAACTTCGGGAGACTTACGACAAGCACCCAGCATTAATATGCTAATACAGAGGGCAAACGACAGTTCGGGTATCAGCGCTCTGCGTCTGCGAGAGCGTGTCCTCTCTGACAAGCGTGTCCTCTCTGACATTAGTAGCCTACGTCTGCTAGGACGCGACACCTCTGGCGTCGGATTTGTGGTGGGTGTGTCAAACCACTTGGATAGTTTCATGTGATAGTATGTTTGCAGTTAGTATCATGCTAATGACAAAAACGAGCAAACGCTATCGGAGGCGTATCATAGGCTATCCGCTAGAAAAAACGACACCCATACGAACCTTCGAAGAGAGCACCTAGACGCATCGCTTATCGCATCACTCGCTTTTCGACTACGAAGATAGGGAAAGATTTTGGTATTTCAACCCATTCCAGCTTCGTTTCAAAACTTCCACACTTAACTAAACATAAATCCCATTCTGGCTTTCAGGGAGGTGTTGGATACTTACTGACATCTTTTGCAGTAAACTTCTGAGTGAATCGGTATGAGAGTCTGATATTTTGGCAAATCTCACGGGGAATACTAAGGAATTAGTTGCAGAGGTGGTAAAGTTTTGCTCCAGAATAGTGATTTCACTTTTCAGGAATAGTCATTCGCTTCTCGGGAATAGTCATTTCGCTTTTGCGGAATAGTGATTTTACTTTCCAGGAATAGTCATTTTGCTTTTCGGGAAGAAGTAGGTCATCTATCCTGAAGAGTTTTCATCGTAGAGCACCTATCAGACTCTGTACATCGAGGATGTCGTGATCAGTTAGGTAGGCGAACAATTCGTGGACAAGCCGAGAAGCTATGTCTGGCTCGACAAAATTGTAAGTACCTACCTGTACTGCTGTAGCACCAGCTAGCAGGAACTCGATGACATCCTCTAGACAAGCGATGCCCCCCAGTCCAATGACTGGAATTGAAACCGCCTGGGCTACTTGCCACACCATACGAACGGCTATAGGCTTGACGGCAGGGCCACTCAGACCTCCCGTGATTGTAGAGAGCTTAGGCTTGCGCGTCTTGATGTCGATAGCCATACCGAGGAGTGTATTGATGAGCGAAAGACTATCAGCACCAGCCTCTTCTGCAGCTCGTGCTATCTCAGTTATGTCTGTGACATTGGGCGATAGCTTGACCATCAGATGACCTTTGTAAGCTCTTCGCACTGCAGACACCACTTCGTAGGCACTCTTGCTATGGACGCCAAAGGACATCCCACCTTCCTTTACATTTGGGCAACTAATGTTTAGCTCTATAGCACGTACCTTCGGGTGGTCATTGAGTCGCTCGGCACACGCCACATAATCATCTATCGTAGAGCCACTGACATTGACCAATACCTCAGTGTCATAGTGACTTATCTCAGGAAGGATATGTTCTATCAGATAGTCTATCCCTTTGTTCTGCAATCCTACGCAGTTTAGCATACCTGCAGGAGTCTCTGCCATACGAGGATAGGAATTTCCTTGCCGTGGGTGCAGAGTCGTCCCCTTAACTATAAATCCACCGAGCGCGTTAAGATTTTCAAAAGATGCGAACTCCTGTCCATACCCAAAGGTACCGGAAGCTGTTAATATGGGATTCTTTAGAGTAATCCCTCCGCCAATGTTGACAGATGTGTTTACCATAACAATTGATTGAAGTAGAAGACGGGACCATCGGTGCAGACACAAACGTTGCCTTTGTCTGCAATATTCTCGACACAGCAGAGGCAGGCTCCGACACCGCATGCCATAAGGTTCTCAAGAGATGCTTGACCGGCTATATGATGTTGCCCAGCCCATGCGTGCATTGCCCTCATCATTGGTCTCGGGCCACACGTATAGACCATAGAGTAATCCTCATCCTGCAACTCTGGAGCGGCTAGAACTAGCCCACGAGTGCCATACGATCCATCGTCAGTTGTATAGCTATAGGAGCATCCTATTTGATCGATCTCATCTCTTAGAATCAGGAGCGAAGAGGTGCGGGCACCTACAATCAAATGAGGTCTGACACCCTCCATCGCCTGCAGGTAGCGAGCTAGCATGATAATAGGAGCCATCCCTACGCCTCCTGCTACGAGCAAAGGACGAGGCCCAGCGATATGCTCATCTGTCGCAAAGGGAGTGCCCAGAGGACCGATTAGATTAACCTGATCGCCTTCCCTCAAATCACATATATAGTTACTCCCACGTCCTACACGCTGCACTAGAAGCGAGACGCACCGCTCCTCGATAGACCACTCATATATAGATATAGGTCGCCGCAGAAGTACACCACCCTTACGACAGTCTATCTGGACGAACTGCCCCGGAGCTACGCCATCTAGCCACGGACTACCCTGAGGGAGTACCTCAAGCTTCAAGGAGAGTAGGTGATAGCGAGTCGCTACCTGCTCATTTCGTATGACGACAGCGTCCAGCATAGTAGGCTGTGTACGCCTGATTTGATCTCTATTCATGACGTGATTCTTGTGCAAACTTATCTGAGAAGGCGTGCCATCTGCTAGCGATAAAACGCTACAAGCACCTCTCAGATATTGCAAAATTACAGCTTTTTGGTGGTTCACTCTATTTTTGGCGAAAATTGAGGCATCCATGAACAGCAGTACTGTCTCACATTTCTTCTACTTCGTAAGAGTGCGAAGCCAACACGATGGGACGTCTTCAAGTTCTTTTCAAACCATCATACAATTCACAAACAACAAAACAAACCTATTACAAAAGAAATAAGCGTCTACTGAAACGTCTTTTGTAAAACAACAACTCAACAAACAGACTTCAGTAAACCTCCGCGAATCACAACTGAAACACCAGAACCTATATCGATATACATCTGCGAATAATTACGTTTCACAATATTATTACTAGTGAGCTATTTTTATATTATACACTTTAAATCAAATAGTTGTATCGATAACAACATCTATTGGTACGCATATAGAGTGTACTGTTTCGCCAGTTTAATAAGCCTTCACTCCCCTACCCTATATAGTTATTGGTTAACTATCATATAATGAGTGTCTATTGCTTTATATCAGTTGTAGTAGTTTAGGTAGATAAGTGGGCATTCTTAGGCAGATTAGTAGCAAACAACAATTCTTTTGCTCCGAACGATTGCCATTTCAATTGTATTTGCTACATTTGTATTGCGAGAGCAGTTTGTACATAGTTGTAGGTACTGTTTTTCTTAAATCACATTTGTAATTTCATGGAACAAGTCATGTTAATCGAATCGGAGGGAATAATCGAGCGAGTACGCTACATGATGGAGCGTATGGATCTCAATGCAACCACTTTTGCTACAGAGGCGGGTATCACGCCGTCTGTCATCAGTCACATGCTCAACGGGCGCAATCGTCCCACGATTGAGACACTCAACAACATCATCTCGGCCTATCCAGACTGGAGCTATGAGTGGCTCCTATTTGGCAAGGGAGCACCTAAGAAGCAAGAGAACGAGACAATCGTTGCCACTTCTCCCGTAGAGACTAGTCTCTTTGCGACATCTAGTGCGACCAGCGAGTCGACATCTCAGCCTAACCATGGCATTATAGGTGCTGCTCCGTCAGCATCTCTTGGACAGCAACAGGTCGTACCATTTCCCTTTAGCTCGGAGGAGGTGACGCAATTCCGTCAGATCCTTCAGGACAAACAAGCTGAGCCGCGTGCAGTTTCTGAGATACGTATATTCTATAATGATGGGAGCTATGAAATCTTCACTCCCAAAGAAAGTGGCAAGAAGTAGCAAAGAAAAACCTGAAAAGTAGCCAAAGCTAATTACAAAGCTCCTGTGAAAGTCTCTTGATTAAGCAGATTGGATTTCTACTGTGTAGAGAACTATAGCTCTCCCCTCGCTAACTTACATTTAGGGCCAAAAACATATCGATGCGGATCCGTGTCGGCAAAAACTGATTTCCACGTGGATATTTCGAAATCTCCACGTGGAGAATTTTTATTTTCCACG
>UQBE01000036.1 GCA_900539155.1 uncultured Porphyromonas sp. | reverse complement strand
TTTGATTCCTCCGAAGAATTTTTTCTTCCCTACGTGGAAAATAAAAATTCTCCACCTGGATATTTCGAAATATCCACGTGGGGATCACTCTTTCCGGACGCAACGCCGTATTGATATATACCCAGCTCTAAATTATTGTAACCCATCTACCCCGCAAGTTGCAGGGGGGCCGTTTTGTCAGTTCGTTTTTTATTTGTAATATTGCGCCTAGAAAAAAAAAAGAACCGACCGGTACGTATTTATTTCATCGCCATGGAAGGAAAAGAGACTAAAAAGAAAGCGGCAATACTCAGAGAGAGCTTTAAGCTCTTCCTCGCACAGGGATATGATGCTGTCAGCTTTACAGATATTGAGCGCGCTGCGCAGGTCACTCGAGGGGCTATATTTCATCATTTCAGTGGCAAGGAGGATCTGTTCAAGCATGTTGCTGACCAATTCATCGATGCATTCCTCGATACATTCCTCGAGGAGGTGGACTATGGTGCGGAGTACTTGACTAGTCCGACGCCTCTCAAGGATTTTATGGACACCCGTTTGGCTCTTATAGAGCGACGAATGACCTATTTCCTCAAGGATGTCGATGTGCGTGTCACGTCTGCCAGCTTTATGAGCTTCATCTTGTACCTAAAAGATCATCACGAGACCTGGAGCGAGCAGATGCAGGAGTACGAAGCGAAAAAGATAGAGGCTTGGAGTGAGGCGATCAACCTTGCGAAGGAGCGTGGCGAGATACGTCCCGACACAGATACGACAATGCTCGCAGAGACCTTTCACCACCTCTACCTAGGGCTCTCTTTCGAAGGAGCAATGATTGACACACTCTCTATCCCAGCACTGCGCAAGCAATGGGAGTACCTATACACCCTACACCATATAAACTGAATCACTCTAAATATATAGAGCAACCTAATACAAACCCTATAACACAATAAGGTTATGAAACGAATCCTATCAACCCTAACCGTACTGGTCATGCTACTCTCCTGTAGCCAAAACACTCCTGCACCTAACCAACAAGGTGATCAGAAAGGGACAGACAAAGAGCAGCAAGACCCTAACAAAAACAACGAGGGAGACCCTAGCGTAACCCCTCAAGGTGAGTATATCTGCTCTGGTCATCAGATAAATCGCTACTACAAAATCAGTGACCTCTCTATCAAAGAGGATGCTCTCAAGAAAGATCAAAACGGGAGCTATACGATGACCGTGGAGTTTGTCACTAAGAACTTCTACGGCTATAGAAAGCCAGCAGCAGAGGTGAGCAAGTTTGCTCAGTGTGCCAAGAAGTTTGGAGATACCGCCTCTAGGATGACATTTCCAGAAGCCATTGATCTAGGCTTTGCTCTATCAGCCTTTGTGAGCGACGTCACAATCACGACTGCTGAAGACTTTGACGCTACTCACTCCGCAGGCTCTTCACTCTCAGACCTCGTAGAGATTGAGTATCTGACAGCCTACCCAAGCATCAAGCGTAACTATGATCCGACAAGTCTAGAAGGGCTGATCGAGCCTAACGTGGACTACTCCGATCCTCGATATGGCGTGCAGCGCATCAACAAGACTCTTAATAAGGTGTCACAAGAGGAACTTGCGATGGTCTACCTAGCACCAGAGAATGCAGTGATAGATCCACAGGATCCTCAGCACAAGAACATCCTCTATCGCGTGCGCTTCACTAAAGCTCCTTCCAATAGCGTCCAGACAGTGACCATCAAGATCACAACGGACGAAGGTGTCTACACCGCAACGAAGAAAGTAGCCTTCTTGTAAAGGGGGGGCTACGTGTTACGCAGCACATTAGTATTCGTGTAGGGGCGGATCTACGTGTCCGCCCCCAACACAGAATCAATAGTCTAGCCCTCTTCCATTGATAGAGAATAGAAGAGGGGTGGTTTGTTCAAAAGGCACAAAAGGAACAGCTCCCGAAACCCAGTCAGAGTAGAAACAAACGAGGTTGCGCTTGACAGCTAAAGTATGCAGCTAATCGAACCTACATAACCAACACAGATTATGGACAGTATACTCTCTATAAGAGGCTTGCGCTTTGGTTACCAAGGCAATCCAATACTCCGAGGGGTGGATCTAGAGATCCCTGCGGGCTCTATATTCGGCTACTTGGGTAAGAATGGAGCGGGCAAGTCTACGACGATTAAACTACTCTTGGGACTGCTCCCATTGGATGAGGGGGAGATACTTTTTAAGGGTGTAAACCTTAAGAACTCCCCCTTACTGCTACGCTCCAGTGCTAGTGGGATGATTGAGCACCCATCTTACTATCCTTTTCTCACCGTCTCTGAGAACCTTGACTATCTAGACAAAATCTTTAGAATGGGACGAGAGCGAAAGGACGAAGTCTTGTCTCTCCTTAGTCTCAGCGAGCATGCCGACAAGAAGGCACAAGCACTCTCGTCGGGTCTGAAGCAACGTCTAGGCCTGGCTATGTGTCTCTTTAAGCGTCCTGAGATGCTGATCCTCGATGAGCCTCTTAATGCACTCGATCCTCAGGGGATCTATGAGCTTAGGAATATCTTGGCCAGACTTAATCAAGAGGAGGGGGTGACCATCTTTCTCTCTAGTCATATCCTAGAGGAGCTGGAGAAGTTGGCTGATCAAGTCGCAATCATTAAGGAGGGCAAGATACTCTATCAAGGAGGCATCGAAGCACTTACCAAAAAGCAACCCGATATCGTATATCTTAAGCTGAGTGATAGCGCACTGATGACGCAACTAGGATACGACTCTAGATTCACACTGCTGCGGGTATGTGATACGCATCATGTCGAGTTTGAGATAAAGGACGAAGAGGAGTTTGCTCGCCTGCTCGCCACACTCAGTCAAGACGACATCTCTATCTACAACGTAACGCATAGGGGTTCGGCTCTTGAAAATGCTTTTATCCACCTTACCGAATAGCGCCACTATGAAGTCTCTCATATCACTATCCAACATACTACAAGCAGAGGTTTATAAGACTCTGCGCAATAGACGCATTGTGACGCTTTTGCTATCGCCACTAGTTTTCTATCTACTGATACTCCTCTATGCTATTTACAAGGGGCGGACGGGTCTTTTAGATGCTACGGCATTTGCCTATGATGGTAATCCGTGGCTGATGATTTGGTCTCGCTATACACTTCCGTTACTATCCCTCGTGCTACCACCAGCCATCGTGATCCTATCTTATATGGTATGCGAGTTGGAGTTTCAAAACGATAATATCAGGACCCTCTTTGCACTCCCTATAGTTAAGTGGAAACTCTATCTATCCAAAGTCCTTTCGCTCTCGTTACTCACGGTAATCTTGTGCCTAGTTACTTGGCTTGGCTTCATCTTGGGAGGATACTTACTTGGGCTTTTGATACCTGCTTACAAGTTTACAGACTACTCCATTTGGATTGGCTCGACACAGCTATTGGGACGCATTCTGCTCGCATCGCTCAGCATTGGAGCATTGGGACTTATTGTCAGCTTGCTAGCGCGTAGTTTTACGCTACCTATCCTGCTGGGATTCTTCTTGACCGCCTTTGCTGTTTTTATGACCAACGAACCTTCGGGAGCCTATCTTCCCTTTGCTACCTTCACATACTTAGCTTCGATACGACCAGTGGAGGAGCTTACAAGCTTCGCTCTGAGAGATGTGGTAAACCTCTTCTCTTGGGGGATTGCCTTAGTGATAGGTTATCTCTGCTTTACTCCTGAGAAGAAACAACTATGGGGCAAACATTAAACTCTCACGATATGATGAAATCAACCCTTATCCGCAAAGCCCTTCTCGTGATGGGGCTATTACTTGTCGCACTAACAGCCTCGGCGCAGACGACTGGAGGAGCCATCACGGGAACCATCCAAGATGCTGAAGGGGTGCTCGAAGGGGCCTCCGTCTTCCTCGTGAAGGATCGGGAGACACAAGAGATTGTGCAGTTTGCCGTGAGTGATGCTGCGGGGCACTTTACGATGAGTGCGCCTGCGGGGAACTATATCTTCGGCGTGAGCTACCTCGGCTATGCGATGCACACGAAGGAGATTAGCCTAACCGCCGAGCCGCTTGACCTAGGTACCATTACCCTTGAGACGAGTGCTGAGGAGCTACAGACGGTGGTCGTGCGGGGGCAGATCGTTGGGGTGCGAACGCAGCCCGATGGCTTTGCGGTCGATGTGCGCGAGATACGAGAGCGCAGCAACGATGCTCTAGACTTGCTCAAGCATATACCGAAGGTGCAGGTGAAGGGCAACCAGCTCGGTATCATAGGCAAGGAGCAGGTCTTGGTCAAGATAGGCAACGTCTTGCAGCGAGTCGACGCCTCGGAGATTGCTGGTCTCCTCAAGGGTTACGATGCGGGGCTCATAGACCGTGTGGAGGTCATCACGCAGCCGCCACTCAGGTACGACCCAGACGGCAATACGGCTATGATCATCCTGCACACCTCCTCCCTCTTTAAGGAGTATATGGGCGGGGTGATTGGCACTGAGGGTATGTTTGCCAGCAAGGACAACTTCCGCTACGGAGGGTACGGTTCGCTACTTTACAATCGGCGAGGACTCTTTGCCTCGATAGCTCCTTCTATCAACTTCAACGGATCGGACAATCTGGAGGATGTCACCTACGAGGCGAAAGATTATCGCTACCGCACTTACACCCCCTCGGTGGGGCGCTATGACTATATGGGAGTACGTGGCACGCTACAATACGCATATGGGGAGAAAAGCCTAGTGGGCGTGGCGCTCTCGTGGAATAGGAAGAAGTACCATAACATCTTCGAGAGTCAGGAGACGACTACGCAACCGGGCGCACCAGAGCGGGTCGTGGAGAATAGCAACGGCTACCGAGCTACCGAGCCACGCATCACGGCGACCGCTTACTGGGAGGCAACCTTTGGGGAGCGGGGCGGACAGCTCTGGAGCGAGCTGTCCTACTTTAATCTGACGAACGACTCGCAAACTACTTACGTAGGTCAGGAATTGCCACAGAGCGACCCTTTCTTAGCTTATAGTGAGGAGCGGGACCTGCGTACCTCGGGGGCGCATCTGAGTAGCGACTACGCTATTTATCTAGACGGTGACCACCGCTACCTCCTAGAGACTGGTCTCAAGGGTGCTTGGAGTAGCTCTGCCAACCACCGAGCGCACAACGATGCGGTGAGTCCGCATCCGCTCATACAGCAGCGCAACGACATCGTCTGGCAGGAGTGGAGCCTCTCGCCTTACGTCAGCGGTACGCTTCGCCTGAGCGACCAGTGGTGGATGCGCCTAGGGGTGCGCTACCTCGGGGTCAAGTCGCACCTCGCACAGCAGGGGCAAGCAACGAAGACAATCCCTGAGCTAGACCGCTATGACGATGCTTGGCTCCCGATGCTACATACCAGCTACACCCCCTCGTCGAGGCATCAGCTGACGCTCACGGTCAATAGCTCCATCGTGGAGCCTAAGTTTAGAGACCTCAACCCCTTCGTCTGGCAGGTCAATGAGCGCACCTTTTACCAAGGGAATGCGGAGCTTCGTCCCGAGCTACGCTACCTGCTGGGTGTCGGCTACACCTTCGACCAAGCCCTCTCTATCCGCGGACGCTTGCGGAGAGGGCTACGACTGATGACTCCTATATCAACTCTGCAGGGAGAGCGGGTCTACACGCAGATGGAGAATGCGCAAAATAGTCTCTTCCTAGGAGCGGAGGCGGGCTACTACTTCGACAAGCTCCGCTGGATGAGTGCCAACGTTGAGGCATACTACGGCAGAAGCATTTATACCTCCACATTACCACAGCTCCCGTCTAAGATGACAGGCAGTGAATGGGGCGTCAGTGGCTACCTGGACTTTACCTTCAACGAGAGCCGCACCTGGACCGGCTTCCTCTCGGGCGAGTACACGGGACGGCAGAAGACAACGGTCGTCACGCTAGAGCCTCAGTACAATCTGGGCCTCGGCATGAGCTACTTCCTCTTGGATAGACGGCTCGCGCTCTCCATCGCTGGACTAAACCTCCTAGTCTCGAATTATAAGGGAGTGAGCCAGTACGACGGCTACAGCGTCACCTTCGACAACAGCTATGACAACCCGACGCTCTACCTATCGATCTCCTACAAGTTCTCCAACGGCAAGGACACATCCTCCACTCGCAGCCAAGGCGCACGGGACATCGAGCGCCGCTTCTAACAAACACCCTTTTAGCTTTTGTGAAACAGTAAGAAGCTTCCTACCTTTGTCTCTATAACAACAATCATCAAATGGAACGTCTATTATCAACCCTTATCCGCAAAGTCCTCCTAGTGACGGGGCTATTGCTTGTCGCACTAACAGCCTCGGCGCAAAAGGCTCCTTGTCAGATCAGTGGCGTCGTTATGGACTCCGTACGTCACGAGGCGATAGCCTACGCTACGATTGAGTACAAACTATTAGACGAACAGTTGACAGGCGGTGCGGTGAGCAATGAGCAGGGACACTTCGAGATGACATTACCCCGTATGGGTAGCTACCAGTTGACGATTAGGTCGGTTGGCTTTCAGACTAAACAGATGCGGGTGACGGCACAGGCGGGACAGAATAGTCTAGACACGATCTACCTAGCACCCGATGCTCAGGCTCTAGACGAGGTGCAGGTGGTGGCGCGTCGCAAGCTCATCAAGCTCTCTCCCAAAGGCTTGACCTATGATATGAAAAACGACGTCTTGGCTCAGACGGACAATCTACTCTTTGCCCTGCGCAAGGTGCCCCTCGTCACTGTTGATGGAGAGGGGAATATACGTGTCAAGGGGTCGTCAAACTTCTCCGTCTACATCAACGGGTCGCCCTCTCGTGTTGCCTCGATGAACCCCACGGAGGTCTTGCGAGGCATCCCCGCCAGTAGCGTCAAGGGTATAGAGGTAATCACACAGGTAGATGCTCGCTACGACGCCTCTGCTGGAGATGCTATCATCAATATCATCACTGAGAGCAAGAGTCTAGATGGGTACAGCGGCCTAGTCTCTCTGATGGGCTCTACAATCCCCAATATCAATGGTACCTCAAGTCTGACTCTCACCAAGGGTAAGCTCAGCGTAGCGCTCAACTACAACTATGACTATACGCGTCATAAGGATCAGCCTGTGGATATATCTAGACGCACATTCCAAGGGGATAAGACGACCAGCCTCTTCAAGTCCAAAGAGGTAACTGGAAGAAGCAACGATGGTATTTTCCAAAACCATGTCGGTAGCTTGATGGGAGAGTACGCCATAGATAGCTTGAATAGCCTCTATGCTGATGGGCACCTCTTCGTCTCATCGGTCTACACCACAGGGCTCTCTCAGCAGACTTTCGATCGTCCTAATGAGCCTACACGATATGCCACGTCGCTCAATCAGATGCGCTTGACCTCTGGCTCTGTAGAGGGTAACCTTATTTATCGCAATCTCTATGCAGCGGACAAGCAGCCCCGCTTCTCGATAGGTTATCGCTACGCTTACAACCCAGACCTGAGGTACAAGGAGTGGACTGAGCGTCAGTACCGAGATGGCTTCACCAGCTGGGAGAGCTCTCCCTATGATGAGACACGACGTATGGAGCGTTCACGCGGAGGTCTGAGCGAGCATGCCTTACAGAGCGACTATCAGTTTATCTGGAGCGGAGGACACGCTCTGCAGGTAGGTGTCAAGGAGGTGCTACGACTGGGTAGCTCTCGCCCTGAGTACCATCTCTGGAACGAAGGCAAGGGCGACTGGCAAGAGGTGAATAACCCGCTCTACCGTCAGGGAGACATGAGTCAGCTGCAGAGCCTTACGTCAGCTTATGCCAACTACGCTTGGCAGGGTGAACGCTTCGCTCTCTCCGCTGGAGCACGAGGCACGCTGGTCTATGACAAGATAACTTTCTCGCAAAACAGTGAGGGAGACTTTCACAAGACGGGCATAGACCTGATCCCTACGGCTACGCTCTCCTACATGCTCACTGACCGCCAGCAGCTCTTCCTCTCTTACAAGATGAGCCCTATCCGTCCCTCTATCTGGCGTCTCAATCCTTATCGAAGTCAGGTGACAACCTACGACATCTCTTTTGGCAATCCTTACTTGCAGTCGGAGCTACATCACAATGTAGACCTCTCCTATACATTCTTTTCGAACCAACTCTACCTCAGTCTAACGACGGGCTATGAGCAAACCAACAATGCGATTATGCCCGTAAGGTATAGAGACCCCAAGAGTCCAGAGATACTGTATCACACCTTTGCTAATGCAGGCTTGCACCGTGTGCCGAACGCTTCGCTTTGGTTGAACTGGCGTCCTATCGTGCCGCTCTCGCTTACGTTCTTTGGTAGTTGTAGGTATCACCTCTTCGACTATCCTAGTGAAGGACTCACTCAGCGGAGCTGGGAGCACATGTTCTCCGCCAATGTGGATGTCACGCTCCCCAAGTCGTGGTACCTAGGAGCTACGTGGTACTACTATACCAATCCGCCGACACTCCGCACGACCTACTCATACAGCCACGGGTACAGCTTCTACCTGAAGAAGAGCTTCTGGGACGACAAGCTGGATCTAACCTTGACGGCTCAGCACCCCTTCTCGAAATACAACCGCTTCGAGACGAAGCAGTGGGGCGATGACTTCGAGTATAACCAAAGGAATATGATCCAAGCGCGTGCTATCGCTCTAAAGATCACGTACAACTTCAACTCGGGCAAGAGCCGTAAGGTGACGCGCAACGAGTCTCTCGCCACCTCCGACCTAGACCAGAGAACAGGTGTGCAGTAGTATTTCAGCAAAGCATTTCGCAGATAATAATAACAAGTCAAGTTTTCGAATGAAGAAGGTAGTTTTCGTCCTCCTGCTCGTTATGGCGGGACAATGGCTTAGCGCACAGGAAGGCGCTTACGAAGTTAAGGGAAGCATCTCCGACAGTAGCGGAGAGTCGATCATCGGTGCTACGATCACGCTACAGAGAGACACGACAGCGACGACGCTGACGGGTGCGGTGAGCAATGCGCAGGGAGCTTATGCGCTACGGCTACCCGCTTGTGGAACCTATCTCATAGAGGTGCGCTGTATTGGTTACAAGACGCAGCAGCAGAGGGTGACAATCACTCAGCCTACCACGCAGTTGGACTTTACACTAGAGGAAAACAGCGTTGAGCTCTCTGAGGTTGAGGTGGTCGCCAAACACACGAAGCTGCAGTCAAATGGCAATATCCGTGTACAGTTTAAGGGCAACCCAGTGACCAAGGGGAAGTCTATGTCGGAAGCCTTGCGCTTCATTCCATCCGTCGAGGTGAGTGGTAACCAGCTCCTACTCAACGGTAAGGAGGACAACCTTATCTACATCGGAGACCAGCAGATTACGCTACAGCAACTGAACTCGATACCGACCTCTATGATAGACCACATTGAGGTGGTGCCTAATCCAGGCGTTTCGCTAGGACAGCAGATCAAGGGCGGAATCATCTACATCACGCTAAGGACTGAGGCGGGACTTCTCGGCTCGGTGAGCTTGCGGACGCAGTTTGACCAGAGAGGCTTTGTAGATGGGGGGCCCTCGCTCTTCCTGCAGTACACCAAGGCTGGTGTCTCGCTATACAACACGCTACGTGGTGGCGGGGGACGCTACACTACGCTGTATAAACGACAAAACAAGTACCAGGGCGAAGCCTCTAGTCTCGTCACCACGATGAGTCACAGCAAGAATAGAGACTATGCCGTGCTAGACAACTTCGGCGTTAAGTATCAGATCAATAAGCAGCACACGCTGGGCGTCTTTGGCGGTGTGATATACGACCGTCCTAAGGCGGAGACGCTTCTAGAGGATGGCGCAGGGCAAACGCTCCTGACACAAGGGTACGACCAGCGCATTCTGAACCTCAATGGCGGTGTGAGCTATGCCGCACGGCTGGCCGTATGCGAGGGACTGGGCATCACCTCTACAGTGAGCTATAGCCACTCGCAGAGCGATGGATCGGCTTACTACTCGACCAATGAGGGGGAGCTGGCAGAGAGCAAGAGCAGGACGCACTATCTGACCTTTCACCCAAGAGCCACACTAGTCTTTGCGGAAGGCAATCAGCTCACAGGTGGGTTCTCTTATAACTATGGGCTGGATGACAACGATGCGGGCGGTGTGAGCAACAGCACGTTGTCACAGATCATTCATCGGCAGTTTTCGATTTTAGGCTTTGACCTTTCGCCTTATCTAGAGTACAGCAAGATGCTGACCCAGCGGCTCTACCTACAGGCGGGCTTGCGCTATCAGACGACGGTGGTGCACTACCGAGACCTACTCAATGCGCAGAATGACTATACCGTGCCAAATCGGGGGCTTTATCCTAACCTGCTCCTGCAGTATATGCTTAACCCCGCGAAGGCTTCGGGGATAGGCGTGGCATACCGCCATTTCTTCTCGCTACCCAACTACGGTTACTATTCGCCCGTGGCGACTTACCTGACGAAGAATCTCTACAGCATCGGTAATCAGCGACTTAAGCAGGAAACATTTGACGAGGCGGAGGTCAACTACTTCCTCAACCGTGACTGGCAGTTCACCTATCGGGTGCGCTACGGTCGCAACATCATTCAGATCATGACCTATAAGGACGAGAGTGCTCCCGACCTTTACTATACACAGCCGAGCAATGTGGGAAGTCGCTGGAGCCACTACGCATCGGGGACGTTCAATAAGAGTCTCTTCCCCTTCTGGCGAACGAATAATATCCTCTACCTACGCTATGATCAAGAGCAAATGCCTGGGCGGTCGGTAGAGAGCTTCTCGGTGGGTGGCACCTCAACGCATCAGTTTACTATCACCAAGATGGTTGGTCTGAGCGTAGCCTTCAGCGGTGAGACAGCTCGTCAGCAACTCGGCTACACCCTCGGCGGTCGCTACGGACTGGACTTAGGTTGCTATGCCTCCCTACTGCATGATCAGCTGCAGCTCAGTCTCTCGCTGAGCAATCTCCTCCATAGTCGGGATCGGATCACGATGAGGATGGGTGATACGACCGAGCAGCTTCGTCTCAACCTCTCGCCACGTCGGCGACTGGTGCTGACCATCTCGTATGCCTTCTCGGCAGGTGACCAGGTTAAGCCCGTACGCACCGAAAGCGCAGCGACGCTCTCACTCGAGCGTCCCGTCTTGTAAGCTGCGCAGACTGTTGTAAAAGTCAATAGTCTCATAATGTGTCGCCCCTAACCTCTAACTTCTAATAAACGGGGAATTTCGTCCGATCCCCTCCTTTCTCGAATATCCACGTGGAAAATCAGAAATCTCCACGTGGATATTTTTTATTTTCCACGTGGGCGTGATTCATTTCCTCCGAAGTTTCATTTGATTCCTCCGAAGAATTTTTTCTTCCCCACGTGGAAAATAAAAATTCTCCACCTGGATATTTCGAAATCTCCACGTGAAGAATCCGTTTTCCCCGACACAGCTCCGCATCGAAGTGTAGTCGGGTCTAAATTATTGTAGCGATTCAGCGTTGAATTTCTCCAGCCCTGAGCAAGCAGCGTTCACCGCCAATTTCACTACCTTTGCATATGGAGTAAAGGACGCAGGCTCAAAAGCTTGCAGAGTACACTACTTGCGCTCCCCCTTACTCCTCAAATCCGACTAGTAGCAGATTGCGCAGCTAAGCGGATAGATACTTGACATTACCTTTATGAAAAAAGATAATTACGACCTGACCGAGATACCCATCCCCAATGTTAGCTTTGGAGGTCCCGTGCTTCCGCTCCCAAGTCTGGTGGAGACGAGTGAGCTACAAGAGGATGCCAACCACGCTAAGAAGACAATCTCTGGGAAAAGCTTCCCAGTGCTTCCTGTGTTTAATGCGGTCGTCTTCCCCAACGTCCTACAAGCCGTGATGCTGACGGAGGACAAGCAGATAGGCGCCGTGGACAATGCGATGTCCAAGGGTCAGCTACTCGTTGCCGTCACCTCTACATCTGAGGATGCTGACGAGGAAATCTCGACGAAATCACTCTACGAGGTCGGTGTGCTTTGCATCGTGGAAGATGTCATCCACCCCTCACCTGAGAATCTGGTTGCAATCCTAAGAGGTGTGGTGCGAGTAGATATAGACTCATTTACTCAGTCCAATCCATACCTGCGCTGTAGAGTCTCTAACCCACTCATGCCGGTACACTCAAATCGGGTTCTGGCTCATGATACGGAACTATTCGTAGCCTACAGCAAGCTCCAGTATGAGCTGGGCGAACTGGTCCACCTCAGACAGATGGAGAATGCAGATGAGTTCGTCAATAGCCTCCATAAGGAGAATAATATTCCCTTCTTGGTCAACTTTACAGCTGCCTATCTCTCCCTAGTAGCACGTGTGAAGATAGAACTACTGCGTATCTCCGATGTCAAGGAGCTTGTGATAGCTCTCATCCCCTATGTGCGTCAGACGAGCGAGCTGGTGCAGATTAATGAGAAGATATCCAAGCAGACTCAGTCAGATATGGACGAGATGCAGCGCAAGCACTTCCTAGAGCAACAGATACGCACCATACGGGAAGAGCTGGGCGAAGGCGATTTAGCCGACCAAACCATCGACGAGCTACGTGAAGCCTCGACGAAGAAACAGTGGAGCGAGGCGGTCCAAAAGATATTCGAACGGGAGCTGGGCAACCTCGAGCGCATACCTACTCAAGCTCCCGACTACTCCATACAGCTACAATACCTGCGTCTGATGCTGGATCTCCCCTGGCAAGAGTGCAGTCAGGACCGATTTGATCTGCAACATGCGGAGAAGATTCTCAACCGCGACCACTTCGGCCTAGAGCTTGTTAAGGAGCGAATCCTCGAGCATCTAGCAGTCATCAAACTAAAGAACGACCTCAAGGCACCCATCCTCTGTCTCTACGGACCTCCCGGTGTGGGTAAGACCTCTCTGGGTAAGAGCATCGCTGAGAGCTTAGGGCGCAAGTATGTACGCATCTCTCTCGGAGGTCTACACGATGAGGCTGAGATACGTGGTCACCGACGTACCTACATAGGAGCTATGTGTGGACGCATCATAGATAGTCTCAAGAAGGCTGGCACGAGCAATCCCGTCTTCGTACTGGACGAGATAGACAAAATCTCCTCGGACTACAAGGGCGACCCAGCGGCTGCGCTCCTCGAAGTGCTAGACCCTGAGCAGAACGTGGCCTTTCACGACAACTATCTAGACATAGACTATGACCTAAGCAAGGTGCTTTTTATCGCGACGGCCAATACGCTCAGCACCATCTCCCGTCCCCTACTAGACCGTATGGAGCTAATCCAAGTCTCAGGCTATCTCCTCGAGGAGAAGATTGAGATAGCTCAGCGTCATCTCGTACCCAAGGAACTAGAGGCACATGGGCTGACGAGCGAGCAGTTTGCTATAGACACCGACGCCCTAACCTATCTCATCGAGGGCTATACAAGAGAGAGCGGCGTGAGAGCTCTACAGAAGAAGCTTGCAGCCCTCATGCGCAAACAGGCGAAGCGGGTCGCTATGGAGCAAGAGTACGAGGTTCAGATTACGCCAGAGATAATACAGCAGGACCTGCGTACACCACCCTACACACGCGACATATGGCAGGACTTCGGTATGCCAGGCATCGTGACTGGCTTAGCCTGGACCGAGGTGGGCGGTGAGATACTCTTCATCGAGAGCTCTACACACCACGGTAAGGAAGGCAAGGTCACCCTCACGGGTAACCTAGGCGACGTGATGAAGGAGAGTGCCGTCATAGCTCTCGACTACATCAAGGCTCATTCTGAAGAGCTACAGATACCGGTCGATACATTTGACAAGCTGGAGATACACCTGCACGTGCCAGAAGGCGCCATTCCAAAGGATGGGCCAAGTGCTGGCATCACGATGGCGACTTCACTGGTCTCTACCTTGACCAAGCGTACCGTCAAGCCCCGCATAGCTATGAGTGGTGAGATTACGCTCACTGGGCGTGTTCTCCCCGTGGGCGGTATTAAAGAGAAGATACTAGCGGCCAAGCGCGCTGGCGTCAAGACGCTCATCCTGAGTAAGGAGAACGAAAAGGACATCCTAGACATCAAGCCTATCTATATCGAGGGCTTGACATTCTCCTATGTAGAGACGATTAGGGAAGTGCTAGACCTAGCACTCAACGATTAGCCCCCCTCACCTAAAGCTTTAGCGTAATTCCATATGAATACAGAACAACAGTATCATAAGGTGGTCGCAGAGTGCCGAACGCTCTTTGCACAGAAGCTACACGACTACGGAGCTTCGTGGCGTATCCTACGCCCCTCATCGCTCACGGATCAGATTATGATTAAGGCTATACGCATACGTTCCCTAGAGACCAAGGCTGAGCAGCGTATCGATGAAGACGTAGACAATGAGTATATCGGCATCGTCAACTATGGAGTCATCGGACTCATACAGCTCGCCCGCACCCCAAGTGATAAGCCAGACCTATCTCCCGATGAGGCTCTACTGCTATACGATCAGCTCATCGAGCAGACTTACCAACTTATGGTCGACAAGAACCATGACTACGATGAGGCGTGGCGTAGGATGCGCCTTAGCTCTATCACGGACATTATCCTAACCAAAATCTTCAGGACGAAAGAAATTGAGGACCTAGCTGGCAAGACACTGGTGAGCGAAGGCATCTCGGCAAACTACCAAGATATGATAAACTATGCTATCTTTGCACTGATTAAGTTGCGCTTTGACCAGCAGTAGCACCCCCGCGATACACTCTTCCAGAACAGATTATAGATAGACCTTATGAGCCGTCAACGAGCCAAATATATCCTAGCCGAACTCTCTCGCATCCTGCTTGTAGCCCTGCTTCTCTTCTCAGGATTTGTCAAGGGAGTAGACCCCGTAGGCGGAGCAATCAAGATAGAAGAGTATCTCAGAGTGATGGGTCTCGGAAATCTACGAGAGATGGCTCCAATACTTTCGGTAGCTCTCTGCTCCTTTGAGTTTATTCTGGGTGGATGTCTCCTGATGGGACTATGGAAGCGACTGGTGGCTTGGGCTACTACCATCTTTATGGGTGTCATGACCCTCCTGACGCTCTACCTAGCTCTGTTCAACCCAATCAGTGACTGTGGCTGCTTCGGTGATGCACTCAAGCTGACGAACTGGCAGACCTTTGCCAAGAACGTTCTATTTATGGGCATCACCGTAGTCTACCACCTAACCTATCGCACTGCTAGTCATCCTCTGCGAGGAGGCTTTGCTATGGGAGCTTTCGTTCTTCTCTTAGTCGGATGGGGTGTCTTCGTCGGTGGAAACCTAAGACATCTCCCGCTTATTGACTTCCGTCCCTACAAGGTGGGAGCTTCTCTACGTGACCTAACGATGATTCCCGAAGATGCACCTAGAGAAGAGATTGAGTACCTATTTATATATGAGAAGAATGGTCTGCGAGAGACTTTCAACATGGACAACCTCCCAGACTCCTCCTGGACCTACATTGATCGTCAGGAGCATGTAATCAGTGAGGGCTACAAACCTCCCGTGATGGACTTCGCCATCTATGCAGGAGGTGGCACACAAGGTAGCAGAGAGCGTGAGGTAACTCAGACGCTCTTGATGAATGAGAGTCCACAGATATGGGTCGTCACACCGAACTGGGAGACAACCTCCATACGAGCAAGTCGCAGGCTCAACGCTCTCTACGACTGGGCTGAGTCGCTCGGTATAGCGATGTATGGTATCTCTGGTAGTACTCCCGAGGAGAGTGGACGCTGGCGCAATAAGACGGCGGCTGCCTACCCGCTTTACTTTTGCGATGCTACAACTATCAAGACGATGGCCCGATCTCAGCCGACGATGCTACTCGTATCGGACGGTGTCATCGTAGACAAAAGAGCTGTGCGAGACTTACCCGATGAGTACTCTGACCACTCCTACGAGCGGCTCTCTATGACTTTGCAGCAAGCCCCCCACGCAGGGCTACACATAGAGCGGTGGGGACTGCTCGCTTTGTGGCTCATCTGTTGCCTCGTTGCACTCATTCAGGCTATCCAATGGGAGGACAAAGCAAAGTACTCCGAATACCAAATCAAGAATAACAACTAGTACTACTCTATAATTATGGACAAGAGAAAACTTATCGTCGCTGGAAACTGGAAGATGAACATGACCCTGGATGCAGGGCTTCAGCTCATCGCTGACATCAAAGAGCAGATGGCTCGACTGAGCAATCCTTGTAAAGTAATCCTAGCTCCTCCCTACATCCATCTAGGAGCTATCAAAGGACTACTCAAAGGTAGTAACATAGAGTACGCTGCTCAGGACTGCTCCGCTCACGATGCCGGAGCTTACACAGGAGAGGTCTCCGCTGAGATGATTCGCTCTTGTGGCTGTACCTATGTAATCATCGGACACAGTGAGCGTCGTGCCTACCATAATGAGTCTGCCGAGCTACTTGCTCAGAAGATAAACCAAGCTCTCGCTCATGGTCTGAAAGTCATCTTCTGCGTTGGCGAGCAGCAAGCAGAGCGTGAAGGCAATCGCTACTTCGAAGTAGTTGACGAACAGCTACGTGGTTCGCTAGGGCATCTCACGCAAGAGCAAATGCAGCAGATAGTCATAGCTTACGAGCCTGTGTGGGCCATCGGCACAGGACTGACCGCCACACCAGAGCAGGCACAAGAGATGCACCATCACATCCGTCAGACTGTTGCCTCGCTCTTTGATGAAAAGCTAGCAGATCTTACTACTATCCTTTATGGAGGTAGCTGTAAGGCTTCAAATGCGGAGGCTCTCTTCTCACAGCCAGATGTCGATGGCGGACTCATCGGAGGAGCTGCACTTAAGGCTGACACGTTCTTACCTATCATCACAGCAAACAAATGAGACTCTCGTCGCTCATCAGATCTTGGCTCGTCTTACTCTTAGGCATCTCGATGCTCTCGACCTCTCTTGTTGCTCAGGAGCTCAGTAAGGAGCGAGATATCTTTACTCACATAGCTACTCAGTCAGCTGGCGGTGATGTAACTATCACTCAGCCTGACTGGCTACGCAACATAGTGGGGATGAAGCCTCACACCTCTAGTGGTGTCGTCTCGGAGTACCGCATCCAAGTCTACACGAGCAATATGCGAGGTGCCAAGCAGGAAGCTTACAAGCTAGCTGGTCAACTGAGAAGTCTTGTCCCCGACATTCCTAGTTATGTCACTTATCGCGCACCTTTCTGGCGACTCTCTATAGGTGACTACAGCTCGCGACAAGAAGCACAGCAACAGCTCAACACGCTCCGAGCTTCCTATCCTCGTCTGATGCGAGAGGCCTACATCGTACGAGAAAAAGGGCGAAGTCGTACGCGCTAAGCTCCTATTTAGACGGCACTATAGATTTACCTTCAAACACTTTTCCCGAAGCACATACCACTCATGGCAGAAGCAAAGCAAGTACTGCACACTAACCAAAACTACGAGGTCAACGACTTTCTACCCGATGATCAGCTGGAGAGGATGAAAGGTCACATCTCGGAACTCCTTACAGAGATTGGCGAAGATCCAACCCGCGAGGGGCTACTCAAGACTCCAGAGCGCGTAGCCAAGGCTCTACACTTTCTCACCAAGGGCTATCAAGAAGACCCGCTAGCTATCTTACGAGCTGCCACCTTTAGAGAGGACTATCAGCAGATGGTCATCGTACGGGACATAGACTTCTACTCTCTCTGCGAGCACCATATGATTCCTTTCTTTGGCAAGGTTCACGTAGGTTACATTCCCAATAAGTACATCACGGGTCTCAGCAAGATACCACGCATCGTCGAGGTTTTCGCCCGTCGACTTCAAGTGCAGGAGCGACTGACCACACAGATTAAAGATTGCATCCAGCAGGCACTCTCCCCACTAGGGGTCATAGTCGTCATCGAGGCTCAACACATGTGTATGCAGATGCGTGGAGTGCAGAAGCAAAACTCCCTCACGACGACCAGTGACTTCACAGGAGCTTTCAAGGAGTCAAAGACCCGCGAAGAGTTTTTCAACCTTGTACGTCGTAGCTAAAGCAGAGCCTGTTAAGAGCTCTACTTTATCTACACTTATCACACGGCACTAAAGCATTATGATACATCACTATCACGTACACTCAGAGGACGAAGAGACTTTCTCGCTGGACTTTGAGATTCAAGCTGATGCCACCTTTGCTCAGCTACAGGATATGCTGATTGAGACGCTGCACTTTGATCCAGCGTCAATTGGCATGTTTTACCTCTGCGATGACCGCTGGCAAGAGATTGGTCAGGTAGCCTCTAGAGACTTCTTTGAGAGCGACAGAGGCACTCAGTATGAAATTGACCGCACCCGTCTGGAGGAACTTATGGACGAGACAGGAGCTCGATTGCGTTACCTCTATGATGCCTTTGAGGACCGCTATCTCAGTCTCCAGCTAGTCAAGATACATAGTGGCTCCCTCCCCACACCTCGCATCATCTCAATAGAGGGCAAGCGTCCTCGTCAGATCAGCCCCGATGAGTTCGTCGGAGGTCTAGACAGCGTAATCCCTTCTGGCGATACTACCTCTGGGCTTATGGACGAAGCGTTTGACGACGACCTCTTTAATGCTGACGAACTCTCTAGCGACAGCTTCAGCATACTAGACGAAGAGTAAGACGCCCTACCCTCTCCTCGATGAGCTGCACGAGCAAACCAGGGAAAGTCTCCCCTACACTGATTGTCCTCACAGGAGCTACAGGCGTAGGCAAGACCTCCTTTGCCATTGCTCTCGCACGTCATCTAGGGGCTGAGTCCAGTCCCCTCCCCATCCTATCGGCAGACTCACGACAGATATACTGCGGGATGCCCATAGGCACTGCCTCACCAACAGAGGATGAGCGACTACTAGCTCCGCATTACTTTGTAGCGACTCATGAGATTACAGAAGAGTATAGTGCAGGGCGTTATGAGCTAGAGACACTTAGTCTACTAGATAAGCTCTTCCAAGAGCAGCCCACAGCCATCCTATCTGGAGGGTCAATGCTTTACATAGATGCCATCTGTAGCGGTATCGATGACATCCCCCCCGTCGATCCAGAGGTGCGTAGGCAACTCATACAGCGATACCAGAGTGAAGGGCTAGCAGGTATCCTCGCAGAGCTCAAACTGGTTGACCCTATATATTATAATAAGGTAGACCACTGCAACCACCGCCGTGTGATTCATGCTCTAGAGGTCTACCGCAGTAGTGGCGCACCGCTCTCCTCCTACCACTCAGGTAAAGAGCGTGAGCGACCCTTCCGACTCCTGACCTATGCTCTGACACGCCCCCGTGAAGAACTCTATGAGCGCATCAACCAGCGTGTGGAGCTGATGATTGAGGAGGGCTTAGTTGAGGAGGCAAAGGCACTCTATCCACACCGTCATCTCAATGCCCTCAATACGGTGGGATACAAAGAGCTCTTCGCCCACTTCGAGGGTCAGTATGACCTAGCCGAGGCGGTTCGTCTGATACAGCGCAATAGCCGTCACTACGCCCGCAAGCAGCTCACTTGGCAGAGACGTCATCCTGAGTTCTCGCCCCTCGACCTCTCCACTCCGTGGGATGCTCTCCTCGAGCGAATTAGTCAAGACCTACACCATCCCATAGCCCCGACCCATTGATGAAAGCAGATACTCCCCTTCAGTCATCAGAGAGCTTTGCCAAAGTACCTGTAAAAAGCTCCATCAAGCAGTGGAGCGAAGAGGATCGTCCTCGAGAAAAGCTCCTCAAGCTCGGAGCTCGCAGGCTTTCCGATGCCGAACTGCTAGCCATCTTCATCAATTCTGGTACCGAGGGAGTCACAGCACTCGACCTAGCAAAGAGTCTTATGAGTAGCCTTGACAACGACCTAGGACGGCTACTAGAGATTGACAACACCTACCTTATGGGTAGTGTCGAGGGCAGTCGGAAGAAGCGGTTTCCGGGACTCGGTGAAGCACGTGCCTGCACCATCCTCGCAGCCATCGAGCTAGGGCGCAGACTACGAGACACCCCTCCACGGCAACGAACTCAGATTACTTGTAGCCTAGACGCTTATCGCATCTTACGACGCCACCTAGAGGACTTAGACCATGAGGAGCTGTGGTGTCTTTACTTAGATGCTTCGGGGCGAGTCATCAAGGAGATGCAGATATCCTCGGGCGGAGTCAGCCACGCCGTTGCTGACCTGAGACTTATTATGGCACCAGCCATCACGCTCTATGCCTCAGCATTGATATTAGCACATAACCACCCCACGGGTCATCTGCAGGCCAGCCGCAATGACATAGATCTCACCCAGCGAGTCAAGCAGATATCCTCCGTGTGCAACATACAGCTCAACGACCACCTCATCCTCGGTCGCTACCACTCCTCTGTTGCCTCTGAAGGCACGACAGCGCCCCCCTATCTCAGCTTTGCAGACAGCGGACTGATGGCATCTCTCTAGTACTACACTTGGGGCAAAAAGTGCTACCTTTGTAAACACGATAAGTTAATCTCTCTAATAGCATTGACCATGAATCGCATCAAACGCATTGGCGTACTCACATCGGGCGGTGATGCCCCGGGAATGAATGCAGCTATACGCGCCGTAGCTAGAGCGTCACTATACCACGGCATCTCAGTATGTGGCATCGTAAAGGGCTACACTGGTCTCATAGACAACAACATCATCGAGCTAACCGTCGAGAACGTCAGCAACATCATACAGCGTGGTGGCACCATACTTAAGACCGCTCGGAGCCATGAGTTTGAGACACCCGAGGGTCGTGCTCGCGCTTACCAAGTCATACAGGAGAATGATATCGATGGTCTCGTCGTCATCGGTGGTGATGGTTCTCTCACGGGAGCGCGACTGCTTGCCAATGAGCATAACCTCCCCACCGTAGGCATCCCCGCCACCATCGACAACGACCTGGCAGGCACTGACCTGACCATCGGCTATACGACTGCACTCAATACTATTATGGATGCTGTCGACAAGCTAAGAGACACAGCCTCGAGTCACGAGCGCATCTTCTTTGTCGAGGTGATGGGTCGTGAGTCTGGCTTCCTAGCTCTCAACGGAGCTATAGCCACAGGCTCCGAGGGAGCACTCATTCCCGAAGATCCGACCAGTATCGAGTCGCTCAAGAAGATGATTGAGAGTGGCTTCCGCAAGACCAAGAGTAGTAGCATCATCCTCGTCACCGAGAGCGGAGAGCGCGAGGGGCAGACGCTATTTATCGCAGATGATTTCAAGCGTCGCTACCCCAAGTTTGACATCCGTGTCACCATCCTAGGGCATCTCCAGAGAGGTGGGATACCGTGCGCCACGGACCGCATCATGGGTAGCCGAATGGGCGCTGCAGCAGTACAAGCTCTGCTTGACGAACAGCGCAATGTGATGATCGGGTATGACAATGATGAGATTGTCTACGTGCCTTTTGTCAAAGCTACCAAAAAGCAAAAGAGCATCGACCCAGACCTCATCAGCCTCCTACATATGCTCTCCATCTAAAGAAGCTTCTACTCCTCTTTCTCCCTAGCTCCTTGACTACACTGCTCGACAAGCTTCATAGCTGGTACCAAGAGCATCACCGTAAGCTCCCCTGGCGAGACATCCACGACCCCTATCGTATATGGCTCAGCGAGGTCATACTACAGCAGACGAGGATAGATCAGGGTACGAGTTACTACCTACGCTTTGTCGAGCACTACCCCACCGTCTCTCACCTTGCTGCGGCTCCACTAGATGAAGTCCTCAAGCTCTGGGAGGGGCTCGGCTACTACAGTCGTGCTCGCAATCTACACAAGGCGGCTCACATCATCACAGAGGAGCTGGGAGGCACCTTCCCGACAGACTATAAGACAGTGCGCGCCCTCCCTGGCATTGGCGACTACACGGCTGGAGCCGTCCTATCCTTTGCCTATGATCAGCCCTACCCCGCTGTCGATGGTAACGTGCTACGCGTACTGAGTAGGCTCTACGCCTCTGAGGAGCCGATAGACACCACTCAGGGGAAAAAGTACTACACCGCCCTAGCCAAACAACTGGTAGAGAAAGCTCCGCACCCAGGACTACACAACCAAGCAATGATTGAGCTAGGCGCACTCATCTGCACACCTCAGCTATGCGACTGCTCGCGCTGCCCCATCAGGAGCGAATGCCCCTCAGCCGACACTCCCGCACGAGCTACACTGCCCCGCAAAGCTCTCAAACTCTCAGTCCAACCACGACATCTAGGCTACCTCTTCCTGCTCCAGCAGGATGCACTCGGCGACTGGTACACAGTACTCTACCAGCGCACCACTGGGGATATATGGGCGAAGCTCTACCAGCCCACCCTACTTTACGATAAGCCTGAAGCTCCACGAGCAGAGTTGCTTCTGCAGTCACTACCCACACTACCTCCAGAGCTCAGGAAGTGTCAGCTACACCCGCTCAGACGCTACAAGCATCGCCTTACGCATCGACAGCTATACATAGACTGCTACTACACCATACTCCCTAACAGTAGCACCCTACCACTACCCGATGGCGGTACCTGGGTACCGCTACACGATGAGAGCAAGTGGCTGGCACTCCCCATCATACTCAAGAAAGCTCTCCAACTACTCGCATCGCAGATTGACTCTGCTGAATAAGCCCCTAATGCCTCTCCTTGATTTGGCTTCTGCGCAGGGCTGACGCATTATAATGAGACTATTGACTCTTGCAACAGTCTCATAATGTGTCACCCCTGCCTCTAACCTCTAATGAACGGGGAATTTCGTTCGATCCCCTCCTTTTTCGAATATCCACGTGGGAAATCTCAAATCTCCACGTGGATATTTT
>UQBE01000035.1 GCA_900539155.1 uncultured Porphyromonas sp. | reverse complement strand
GTGGAAAATAAAAAATATCCACGTGGAGATTTCAGATTTCCCACGTGGATATTCGGAAATAGGGATTAGAAGTTAGAGATTAGAGGTTAGAGGGCAGGGGGGGGACACATTATATTGAGACTGTTGACTTCTGCAACAGTCTCATCATAATCGCTCTGTCAGGAGCTACACATAGCGACCAGCAAGGAATAGATAAACTCATTATATATAGACTGTTGCAAAAGTCAACAGTCTCACAATCTTGCTTGCAAGATTGTCCAGACTTTGCAGAAAGGATGAAGCGCAAGGCGCTGAGGGTGAGGTCTGAAACTCACATACCTCCGTATGTGACCGAAGCCGAATCCCGAAAGCAACACAGCGATTCGCCTTTATGCAACAGTCTCATATAATACGTCAGCCCTGGAGGAGAGCATGACTTTGCGCGCTGTCTTCTTTTATTTAGTAACTTTGAGCCGTGGTACACCCCTAGATATAGATAGACATGATGCACGACAAGACTGATCTACAGGCTGCGAAGGATGACTTGCGATACCTCCAGCTCCTCTCCAACCAGTTTCGCAACTCGGCGGAGGTCTCCACAGAGATTATCAACCTACAGGCGATCCTAAGCTTGCCTAAGGGCACGGAGCACTTCCTCGCAGATGTGCACGGAGAGCACGAGGCTTTCGACCATGTGCTGAAGAATGCTTCCGGCAGCGTGATGCGTAAGATACGCGAGGTCTTCGCAGGGCAGATGATGGAGCAGCAGATGCGTGAGCTGGCGACACTCATATATTACCCGCAGGCTAAGCTGGAGCAACTCCATGAGACTGGCGAAATAGACGAGGAGTGGTACAAGGTGACGCTCAATCGTCTCGTCAAGGTGTGCCGTAAGGTGGGAGAGAAGTACACCCGCTCGAAGGTGCGCAAGGCGCTACCACCTCAGTATAGCTACATTATCCAAGAGCTACTACACGAGGATGGGGTCAACCCCAACAAGTCTGCCTACATCTCTAGTATCATCTCAACGATTATCTCGACGGGCAAGGCGGAGGACTTCATCTGCGCCATCTCAGCGACGATCAAGCGGCTCGTCATAGACCGCCTCCACATTGTTGGTGACATCTACGACCGTGGTCCTGGTGCTCAGTACATTATGGACACACTGCTAGATTATCACAACGTGGATATACAGTGGGGCAACCATGATATGCTCTGGATGGGCGCAGCTGCCGGCAATGACGCCTGCATAGCCTGCGTCATACGTATCGCTCTGCGCTACGCCAATCTAGACACGATAGAGGATGGCTACGGAATCAACCTGATGCCACTCTCTCGCTTAGCTAGTGAAGTGTACGCAGGAGACCCGTGTACCTACTTCAAGCCTAAGCTAGGCGACTCGGACGTAGCTTATGACGACAAGGGAATTTACCTGATTAGCCAGATGCACAAAGCGATCAGCATTATCCAGTTTAAGCTAGAACATCAGCTGATAGCTCGCCACCCGGAGTGGCAGATGCAGGAGCGTGACCTCCTACACAAGATAGACTTTGAGGCGGGTACGGTAGACCTCTCGCACACCAACCCCAACGAGGATTACGGTGTGCATGAGATGCTTGATATGAACTTCCCCACGATTGACCCGAAGGACCCCTACCGTCTCACGCCCCAAGAGGAGGAGGTGATGGATCGCTTGCGTCGCTCCTTCGCTACGAGCGAGCGACTCCACACGCATATAGACGCTTTCTATCGACTCGGTAGTATGTACCTCGTCTGCAATGGCAACCTGCTCTACCACGCCTCGATGCCACTCGATGCTTCGGGACAGCTCAAAGCAGTGAGAGTCCTCGACTCGCAGCCCCTACGTGGTCGCGCCCTACTTGACGAGATAGATCGTGTGGTGCGCCTAGCGCATCCCTCTAGGCACAGCCATCCGAAACATAAGGCTGCCGTGGACTATATCTTCTATCTCTGGTGCGGACCCGACTCGCCCCTATTTGACAAGTCTGCGATGACCACCTTCGAGCGCTACTTTGTTGCTGACAAGAAGACTCATACGGAGACGAAGGGATACTACTTCAAGTATCGTCAGGAGTTGGAGACCATCGAGATGATCCTCCGTGAGTTTGGTCTAGAAGGCGAAGACTGTCACGTCATCAATGGACACGTGCCGGTCAAGGTCGCCAAAGGCGAGAAGCCTATCGCTGCTGGTGGCAAGCTGATGATTATCGACGGAGGCTTCAGTCGAGCCTATCAGAGCAGTACGGGTATCGCGGGCTACACGCTCATCTACAATTCGCAAGGCATGCAACTGGTGCAGCACGAGCCCTTTACGACGATGCGCCGTGCGGTAGAGCTGATGGAGGATATCAAGAGCGTGACGGTCATCTCGGAGCGCACGACGCATCGTATGTTGGTGGCCGACACCGACGTAGGTGCCGAGCTACAGCAGCAGGTGGACGACCTGGAGAAGCTCCTCCACGCTTTCAACGCTGGGCTCATCAAGGAGCGCAAGTCACTGCCCCAGCTCGTCACGAAGTGAGAAGTGCGATGACTTGACATCAAATCTTGTTGAGGCTTAATCATATATACCCCAACGACCTCGATAGTATCGCATCAATCAACGTAATGAGGTAGGCATCCTAGTAGTATCATAATAAACGGACTCAGAGTATGAAGCAAGAGCTAGACACAACAAACTATCTCAACGACCTAGATCCTGCAAGTCGGATAGCCTGGGGACGCACGGTCGTGCATCCCTACAAAGGGCTACTCGTGAGATTTGCGAAACTATGTAATACTTCAGCAGATCATAGGCGGACTCAACAGCTAGATAGTAACCCAAACGCAGCTCTAACGGAACAGACTAGGCAGAATATCAGTAGTCTTAGCAATATGAATATATAGCCTTATAAACCACACGTAGTTATGAAACAGCAAAACATAAGAATCGCACAATTCGTGGGTCTACTAGGGTGCCTACTAGCCATCACCTCCTGTTGTCTCTTTCGCACCCCGAAAGACCCTAACCAAATCCAAGACCCTCCCCCTACAGATCGCAACTACCTCGCCTGTCGTGTAAACGGCAAGCCTGTGGTGTTTAAGAGAGTTTCAGGACCCATTTTCAGAGAAAGATACTCATCCTTTAGTGTCTCAAAGACTACAACAGATAGTCTTGTCATCAAGCTTTCACTTAATGCAGATGGTCCTAAAAAATCTGATGCTCAATTTAATCTCGAAGTAACTCAAGAGTTTGTTGTTCAGAATAATCTTGTCGAAATTGACAAAGAGCTGTTTGATGAAAAAGAAATTGAGAATGCGGTCTTTACCGATTTAAATTTGGCACCTTATGGTTTCAATCACGCAGATCCAAAGCTAAAAGGGTCCATTAAGATCACACACTTTGAGTATCGTAAAGGAGACGACGACAAGTTTTATGGACGTATATCAGGTGTATTCGAGTTCACTTCTAGGACCCCTTACCCATTGCAAGAGAATAGTCATACAGTCCGAATAACTGATGGAGTCTTTAATGTAACACTTATAGAATAGCTTCAGTATGAAAACAAAACCAATATTCAAAGCTGTCTTAATCAGCCTCGCTCTACTTACCTTTTCAACACGAATAGTTGCTCAGCAGATTGAATCGGAGCGAGATAAAATCTTTGAACACGTAGACTTACCGCAAGTTCCGTATGGAATCTTGGAGGATTATGGTCTGTCTTCTGTTTCGCTGCTTCCCTATACGAAGCAAGAGCTAGACACAACAAACTATCTCAACTACCTAGAACCCGTAAATCGGGTAGCTTAGCAATATGAATATATAGCCTTATAAACCACACGTAGTTATGAAACAGCAAAACATAAGAATCGCACAATTCGTAGGTCTACTAGGGTGCCTACTTGTCATCACCTCTTGTTGTCTCTTTCGCTCCCCGAAAGACCCCAACCAAATCCAAGACCCTCCCCCTACTGATCGCAACTACCTCGCCTGTCGCGTAAATGGCAAACCTGTGGTGTTTAAGCCTATATGGAAATGGGCAGGCTCTTTTTCTTCGCATTTTGATATCTTTGAAGACACTATTAGCAATAAGTCGTTAATCAAAATAGAGCTTCAAGGAGTCAATGCAACGGCACTTGAAAACACTATTGAGCTTTATATATTTGGAGAATTTGATCTCAATGACTCTTTGTATGAAGTAAAAGATGAAATCCAAGCCACACTAAAAAAATACTACAATCTAGATTCAAGCTTCCCTGGTCCTAGGTATAAAACAAAATATTTTAATCTGACTGGGTCTATTCAAATCTCACAGTTTGACTATGCACTTGACCCTAAGACAGATAAACAACGAGGTCGTGTGTCTGGAACTTTTACACTGCAGTCAAGCCCTTCAGAGACAGACTTTGATAATCCGATAACGATTACAGATGGAGTATTTAATATTACACGAATAGGAGATCACTGACAAATATGAAAAACCTAAAAATGAAAAGAGTCCTTTTAATGCTTTTTGCGCTAGTTCTAGTCGTTACAACTAGAACTTTTGCTCAGCAGATTGAATCGGAGCGAGACAAAATCTTTGAGCACGTAGACTTACCGCAAGTTCCATATGGAATCTTGGAGGATTATGGTCTGTCTTCTGTTTCACTGCTTCCCTACACGAAGCAAGAGCTAGACACAACAAACTATCTTAACTACGCAACGCTCCAGCAAATCATAGGCGGACTCAATAGCTCGATGGTGCTACCCCATCACCCTAATAGTATCAATTTGGATAGAGTAAACAGCCTTAATGAGGAGTACTATGGTAAAGAAGTTGTACCAATTACACTTTTGAGGTATGATCTTTGTCGCTTCTCTGAGGAGGCAGTCCGTCGTGGAGATGTCTATCCACTAAATGACCAAATAAGAGTGAAAGGAGGTATCTCCAAGTCACCCTACGAAGAGCTACATCTCTTTGCTGCAGCTCCTTTCACAAGTGAATTGTCCAGCCGAGATGTGACCTTCTGTATTCCTCAGCAGTTAATGCTTACGAATAGTCAAGCCATTGCGCAAATTGAGGTTCAGTTTGAAGAGGGACAACCCTTTCGTTCGATAGCTATTGGAGAGCATATCTCTTACCGCTATGCCACTGATGGTCTGAAGATGGTAACTATGCGCATACAGCAAGTGGGTGCTAATGTTTGGTATCGCTCCCACTTTCCTCTTGCTATAACAACCCCGCAAGAGACGCAAATCGCTTTCGAAATTCCAGAACTTGAGTCTGTCTTTTTCCTATCAGAATCTGGGATGCATAGTGGAGGCACTTTGCAATACAAGCTCTCCCCACACAATCATACTGGAAAGTTTCGCAAGCCACTTTTTATAGTTGAGGGGTTTGATGTATATCCTACAGTTATCTCCGATCCTCAAAAGAACTGGGATATTAATTCCTATTTTAGCGATGAACAATTCAATCGTATCCTCGACTTAGGCTACGATATTGCTTATCTAGACTACGCAGATGGGATGGATGACATCCGTCGCAATGCAGCTCTCTTTCAGGAGGCTCTACGGTATATCAACACTCATAAAGAGGGAGACGAAAAGAATGTTGTCGTAGGACTGAGTATGGGAGGTCTAGTTGCCTCGTATGGGTTACGTAAGATGGAGCTTGCGGGAGAGGATCACGAGACTCGCAAGTATATCTCCTATGACTCTCCACATATGGGAGCCAACGTACCACTAGGGGCTTTTTATATGGCATACCACTGGCTTGAGGGATCAGAGTTTTCTAAAATTCGAAGAATCACGAATATCTATCTATGGTGTAAAGACAATCCCGTAAGGATGAGTAAGATCCGAGAATGGTTGAGGAAGCCAGCGATTAGACAGTTGGTGCCTTTCTATACAGAGGATTATTTCTTCTTCCTAAAGTCGCGAGACCCAGGTATGAATAGTTTCACTAACCCTTACGACAATGTTTATGATGTTCCTCTGAGTCCAAACCCAGAGTTTACTTCATTTCATAAGGAGTACAAACGGATGGGCCTACCTCGTAAGACTTTTAATGTGGCGTTTTCAAATGGAGCTATTGGAGCATCTCCAATAGTACCTCGTGGATTTCACCTTGCTGAAGCAGGTGGCTATGCGTATGGGTTATTCGGTCTTTCTTCAGGATTCTTTGCTTCTCTCTTTAACAATCGAGGACCACACCTCAATCATTTTCCTCTGACGAGTAGTACGTTTACTGTAGAGGCTTATGTTAATGCTATGCCTTGTCAAACCCCCTATTATCAAGACATCGCGCTGACGAAATATTATCTCTTCGGGCTGTTTCCCCATACGTATCACCTCTCTCGTATGCAAGTAAGAGTACAAAATCCCAATCCGCTCTTTAATGATGTAGATGCTGGTGGCGTATTCCCATTGTCTGATTATGCAAAGAACCCTCTTGTTGATTGGACAATGGTTGATCCAGAAAAATATAAATTCTGGTCTTGGTTTCTTAGTAGTAAGTTTAGTGCAAAGGTGAACACGTCAAAGTTTTGTTTCGTGCCACTTAATAGCTCCTTGGGAATTCCCGCTGGAGAGAAAATAACTAGCTACGAAGAGGCTAAGCGAAAATCGCCTTTCGACTTCATATATACCGTGAGTGGTGAGAGTTCGGAGCAACACATCTCCTTTTGGAGTCACTTCAATAATTTCCTTTTAGCCTTAAAGGAAGACATCCCAAAGAACTATCGTCCACAGCTCGACTCCACTGCAACTATTTGTGACTGTGGTACGACACTGAAGGTGCTTAACCCTCTAGAGGGCTTTACTTATAAGTGGCATACGAGCCTTATGCTTGATATACCTAGTAGCACTCAAGAAAATGGCATACGAGCCACTCTCTATCCTAGTGAGCTTGCAAAAAAGTATAGTAGTCCTTTCGGAAAGATCGGCTTTGTCTATGTTGAGGCGTTTTTTAATGGGCGAAAGTTTGCCTCCTCAGATTCTTGCTACGTCTATATAGGTACGCCTACTACAAAGGAGGTTCAGATAATTCAAGCTGAAGCCAAGAATAGCTATAACAGTAAGTACTTACCCTATCCAACGGTTCAGATAGATTGGCCATACTGGGGCAATATCACAGGAGTTGAATGGGGGGAAAAAGATCCGACAAATAATCTTGTCATTGACGAGAGTATTTTTGATTATGACTTAGTGAAGCGACCTTTAGATCAGGTACAATACGAAAGTGTTACTGAACCTGCAATGATTCGGTATGCTCAGCAGTCTAACATCTATTTGGCACCATTAAAATGGAATAGTAAAATTTCTCAGGATCGCATAGGACCTGATGGTAAACCAATAGAGAAATACGAAATCCCAGACTACATAAACGAGCAGTCGTTGATTCCCCGTCGTACGCTACAACTTCACTATGAGCCTAGTCGGACTCTTTTCGAAAAGCCTGGAAGATATACACTCACCTATCGTCTTAAAAATGAATGTGGCGAAAGCGAGTCAAGCACATTCACCTATCAATATTTAGACGTACTAGACAACATAATGATAACTCCGTCTGTAGTGACGACAGAAGATGCCGTACTACGATATGACTGGACAAGTCATCATCGCAAAGTCTCTCAACAAGACCACTTGCCACATCAAGAGGTTGAATATACTTACGGGATCTGGTCTGCAACAGGAGTTTTGCAGCATATGGGAGGGGTCAAACTAGGGGATCCATTAGGTGTCATTGATCTACCATACGGACAGTATCTCGTCAAGGTTTGGTATGATGATGCTTACAAAGAGTTTCACGTGATAAGAAAATGAACCACTTGAGATACTAGCTTTGAAAAGTCTGTCTCGCAAAAAGTGGAAAACAAGAATAATAGGCTTTCGTATGAAAGGAAAGATCATCAAGGTGCTGTGGTGGCTCTTCGGAGCCTTTTGGACTTTGGTCTTAATCATATTTGTGCTCATCTGGCACGGCGTCATAGGATACATGCCCGACGTGGAGCAGCTGCAAAACCCCATAGACAAGTATGCCTCTGTCCTCATCTCGGACGATGGTGTGCAGCTAGGCTCCTACGCTCATGGGTCGACAAACCGCATCTACGTGGGCTATGACGAGCTTGCCGAGCCACTGGTGCAGGCTCTTGTGGCCACGGAGGATGTGCGCTTTTACCAGCACTCGGGAGTCGACATGCGAGGCGTGGGGCGTGCCGTCGTCAAGCGTGGCGTGCTACGTCAGACAGCTAGTGGCGGAGGAAGTACCATCACGCAGCAGCTGGCTAAGCAGCTCTACTCGCCGCATGCTAAGTCCACGCTACAGCGACTCCTCCAGAAGCCGATCGAGTGGGTGATAGCAATCAAGCTCGAGCGCAACTACACCAAGGAGGAGATCATCGCGATGTATCTGAATCAGTTTGACTTCCTCTACAACGCTGTCGGAATCCGCTCGGCCGCCCAGACCTACTTTGGCAAGACGCCCTCGGAGCTGAACCTCAACGAGTCGGCGATGCTGGTCGGAATGTGTAAGAACCCCGCACTGTACAACCCCGTCCTACACGCCGATAGCGAGGCACCGCTGAAGCGTCGCAACACAGTACTCCAGCAGATGGTCAAGGCGGGCTACATATCCGAGGAGACCTATACGAAGGCTGCCGCCGAGCCAATCCAGCTGAACTTCACAAGCAATACGCACTCCGATGGCTTGGCTCCCTATTATAGAGAGTTCGTGCGTCTCTTACTGACTGCCAAAAAACCTAAGCGAAGTGACTACTCGCAGTGGAATCAAGAGCAGTACGCCATTGACTCGCTCCTCTGGGAGACACAGCCTATCTACGGCTGGTGTCAGAAGAACAAGAAGTCAGACGGCTCGCACTACGATCTCTATGCCGATGGACTCAAGATATACGGCACGATCGATAGCCGTATGCAACAGTACGCCGAGGAGGCGGTGCAGAAGCATATGAGCGAGTTTGTACAGCCCAACTTCGACCGTGAGATGCGAGGCTCTAAGCTGGCTCCTTATAGTAGCGACCTGACAGCACAGCAACGCAAGGATGCTATCGAGCGTGCCCTGCACAACACGGATCGCTGGCGCTCACTCAAGAAGCTCGGTATGTCGCCCGAAGAGATTCGTAAGACCTTCGATGAGAAGCGTAAGATGCGTGTCTGGAGCTACGACGGATGGGTCGATAAGGAAATGACCCCTCGCGACTCAGTACTATACTATAAGCACTTCCTTCACACGGGCTTTATGGCGATGAATCCGCACAACGGAAATATCCTGGCTTATGTCGGGGATGTGGACTTTCGCACGTTTAAGTATGATATGGTCTCACAGGGTAGGCGACAAGTGGGCTCGACGATCAAGCCTTTTCTCTACTCCCTCAGTATGATACAGGGTATCTCTCCCTGTGAGCAGGTGATGCACCAGCCGATCACGCTCTATGATGCTAATGGCAAGGCGTGGACGCCGCGCAATACTGGAGCTAAGCGAGTGGGCGAGATGGTCTCAATCAAGTGGGGACTGCAAAACTCCTCTAACTGGGTCACGGCATACCTGATGGGGCGCACATCACCCTATACCTTTGTTCGACTGCTCCACTCCTTCGGCATCAAGGGCGACATAGACCCTGTCGTCTCGGTGGCTCTCGGTACGCCCGATGTGACGGTCAGTGAGATGGTGGCGGCATACAGTGCTTTTGTCAATCAAGGCATCCGTGTCGACCCGATCCCTGTGACTCGTATCGAGGATCGCTACGGCAATGTGGTAGCGACCTTTACGGCCAATCTTACGGAGGTACTTCCCGCACGGGCTGCCCTGCAGATGCTCGACATGATGCGCGCTGTCGTCGATGGTGGTACGGGTGGCAGACTGCGCTTCCGTCATAACCTAACAATGCCTCTAGGGGGCAAGACTGGTACGACACAGCGCAACAGCGATGGATGGTTCGTTGGCTTCTCTCCAGAGATTGTAGCTGGCTGCTGGGTCGGTGGCGAGGAGCGGTCGATACACTTCCGCTCGATGGCGTATGGACAGGGTGCCTCGGCAGCACTACCTATCTTCGGCTACTTTATGAAGAGTGTCTATGCCGACCCGACGCTAGGCTACTCGACACAGACCTCCTTCAATATACCACCAGGCTTCTATCCCTGTGGGGATGTCGCCACGGTGCCACTCCACGAGCCTCTAGACTCTCTCGTGGAGGAGGTGCTCGAGGAGGGCTACTAAGCTAGTTCCTGTGTAAACTAGCCCTTGAACCAGTATGGGCAGAGGGTGACACGCCTCCGTCCATACTGGACTGCAGAAAGTGAGTAAATCTTTTTTCTGTACCTTTGAGCCGTATGCTTGACATTTTAGAATGGCGCAAAGGGAGACTGATACAAAAGTCAACAGCCTAGACAATCTTGCGCAAGATTGTCTAGGCTGTGCAGAAAGGATGAAGCGCAAGGCGCTGAGGGTGAGGTCTGAAGGGAGCATACGTATGTGACCGAAGCCGAATCCCGAAAGTAACACAGCGATTCGCCTTTATGCAACAGTCTCAAAGAAGACTGCTCCCCTTTCTAAACGACTGCTCCGTATCGCACGGAGCCTCTATGCACGAGATGTGCACTAATACTCAATGTATCAACAACAAATTACATTTATGAATCGAATAACAAACTTACTACTCCTACTCGTCCTCTCGGCGACAGCTCTCGCCGCGCAGACGGTGTCGGGTAACGTATTACTCTCTTGGAGTGATGCGACTGGAGCTATCCGGATACCCGATGAGGTGACTGAGATCGCTGCAAACTGCTTCTACACACCTGATGAAGATAATCCTAATGGGTGGGGCTCCTCAAACCATATCAGCAACACCAATATCACCAGCGTAGATCTCAACGGGGTGACAAAGATCGGTGACAACGCCTTCAATGGTTGCACTGGTATCAAGACTATCAAGGCTCCTAAGCTAGAGAGCGTAGGCAGTCACAGCTTCGAGGGGTGTACAGCTCTGGAGGCTCTCGAACTGCCGATGATCAAGACGATCGGGGAGAGGGCCTTTGAGAATGCAAACGCACTGACCTCACTCTCACTAGGCAAGTCGCTCGAGTCTATCGTGGACAACCCCTTCCAAAGCAGTACCAGCCTCACCTCGCTAACGCTCGAGGAAGGTTGTGCTAACTACCTCGCAACCGGGGGTGCACTCATCTCCCGTGCTGATGGCGTGCTACGCGTACTAGCGGGAGGTGTCCAGAAGGTGACCCTGGGCGAGGAGTGCAAGGCTATTGGCGACAACGCTATCTTTGGCTGTAAAGCTTTGGAGCGTCTAGAGCTTCCTTACGTTAAGGAGATAGGTACAAATGCTTTTGTCAATTGCACTAAGCTCGCTGAGCTTTATCTGCCACGCTTGGAGCGTATCAAGTGGCATCTTCTATCTTTCAGTGGTGTGGGCTCGCTACGTGTCGTAGACTTGCACTTGAGCAATTCTATCTCTGGTCTGGAGGTGCTTTGGCCTGACAAGGAGACGACAACGGTCTATGTCGCTACTGAGGCGATTAAGACGGAGCTAGCGCAGAAACTGAAGAAGTGCCAGATCGTCGTCGGTGCTCCCGCAGGGACACAGCAACGCTACAAGGTAACCTATAAGGCTATAGGCGATGGTCAGCTGGAGGTTTGGACGACTGGAGCGCAGGATGTTGAGAGTGGCGCGATGCTCCTAGAGCACTCTCCTATTAGCTTTAAGGCAATCCCTAGTGTTGAGCAGCGGATCAAGGAGTGGCGTGTCAATGGAAAAGTCGTGACTGTCAAAGGTGATCCAAAGTTTCCTCAAATCTATGAGGTCAAGGATCTAACCAGTCATCTAAATGTCGAGGTGACCTTTGAGGCTCGTCCAGAGGGTGCTGACGTTTACTTCCGTAGTCGTGACCCAGAGATGGGTACACTGACCTGCAAATTGGATGACGGTACAGAGGTGAAGCGTGGCGCTCGTGTGCCTGTGGGTACGATGCTCAACTTTACCGCTACGCCTAAGGAGGGCTACCGCATCGGAGACTGGTTTGAGCAGATTGAGATAGGAGGCAGCGAGTTTAAGCCGATAGAGGGACAAAATGGTCAGTCCACCTATCGCTGCGAAGTGCCCGATGCACGTGAGATAGAGGTCGATTTTGACCGTATCGAGGGACACTTTAGAGTGAAGTTTGCCTCTTTCAATGAGAAGACCGGCACGCTCACCGCTACGGCTAATGGTGTCAAGATCAAGACGGGTCAGGCCGTCAAGGCTGGTAGCAAGCTTGTCTTTACGGCACACCCTGCTGAGGGCTACACCGTCGATGAGTGGCAGGTCGGTGGTAATACGCTTCCTAACTACCGCGGGCTGACCTACACGATCGATAGCCTCAAGGAGGATGTCGAGGTGAATATGGTCTGTAGCCCAGCGTCTAGTACGGATAAGAAGCCTAACATCGTCAATGGCGTACTATATAAGTGGATGGCCGAGGGTGATGCAGTCCTACCCGATGAGGTGACTTACATCGCTCCGCTAGCCTTCGAGGGTGCCAACCAGATGACTTCGCTGACGCTCAATAATAAGGTCAAGGGCATCGGTGATCGTGCCTTCCTCTTCTGCACGGCTATGACGAAGTTTGTCGTACCAGAGGCTAATGAGTCGTTCTCAACGATAGAGGGAGTCCTCTACAGCAAGGATCAGACGAAGCTCATCGCCTACCCAGCGGGTCTCACGGCAGACAGCTATACGCTAGGGGCTAAGGTCTCTGCGATAGAGCCTGGAGCCTTCCTGACTCCTATGCACTTAAAGGCTGTCGAGGTTGCCTCGGGCAATACAGCGCTCAAGAGTGTCAAGGGTGTCCTCTACACGGCAGATGGCTCGAAGCTGCTCTTCCTACCTATAGGCAATCAAGCGATTGATATGGAGGGTAAGCTGACGCTGTCGGATGGTCTCAAGGAGATCACGCGCCTCGCTCTTGCTTACAATGGTAGAGTCAAGGAGCTGACACTCCCAGCATCGCTAGAGCGCATCGATGCGATGGCACTTACCTACAATGCGGCTATGAAGTCGTTCGGATGGGCAGAGGGTGTCACACCTCAGCTTGTCTCGGTCGGTGACTCCGCATTTTACTATGACCGCTCACTAGAGAAGGTGCCCTATATGCCTAGCTGTACTTCGTTTGGCAAGGGAGCCTTCGGAATCGCTTCGGCACTCAAGGAGGTGCATATCCCAGAAGGTTGCTCGATAGAGGCTAATACGTTTGCTGCTTGTCAGATTATCAGCAATGTCTACGCTTATAGTGTAGAGCCTTCTGTCATCAATGAGGCAACCTTTAAGGATATTTACGCGCCCGAGGATGCTACGCTCCATGTACAGAAGGGAGCTAAGGAGGCTTACAGCAAGGCTAAGGGCTGGAGTATCTTTGGCCATATCGTTGAGGAGGACAACCTCGCTGTCGCTACTGTCGATGCGCTCGACATACAGCTCTATCCGAACCCGACGCAGGAGCTACTCCACGTGGCTGGCGCAGTCGCTGATAGTGATATCCTGCTCTACGATATGACGGGTACGCTCGTTGGTACGGCTCTCACAGACGCTACGGGTAGTGCTGTGGTCAGCCTCGCTAACTATCCCGCTGGCACCTACGTGGTACGCATCTCTGGTACTGACCGTCTAGTGGTCAAGCAGTAGTACAGCTCGTAGCACTCCGTTACTGAGAGCTACCTATATATAAAAGGACACAGTCACGTGAAAGTCTTAAGACCTCCGTGACTGTGTCCTTTAATTCTTCCTCCTCAGACCTCTGACAAAGCACCTATGATAGCTCACCAGAAGTCGTTAAAACAAGCCTCCTTGCATGAAGACTTGTCACACATTCCGAGATGGATGGGTTGCATTGCCTGATTTTTTATTACCTTAGCGACTGAATACCATTTCCGAGTAGTTCCAAACAGTACATGATTTCGACCCAATACAATGCGATGATCACTGCCGTAGGTGCTTACCTACCAGAGGATCGACTGACTAATGCCGACCTAGAGAAGATGGTCGACACCACCGATGAGTGGATTATGACACGTGTAGGCATCAAGGAGCGCCGCATACTCAAGGACAAGAGCCTCGGGGCCTCCTACCTAGCTATCCAAGCTGTTCGCCAGATGTTGGAGCGATGGGATATAGACCCGCTCTCCGTGGAGGGTGTCATACTAGCGACCAATACGGCCGACTATCACTTCCCATCGACCTCTTCGATCGTAGCCTTTGAGACTGGTTGCCGACACGCTTTTACCTTTGATATCAACTCGGCCTGCCCGAGCTGGCTCTACGCGCTAGAGACGGGTGCCAACTTCATTCGCTCAGGGCAGTACAAGCGTCTGATTGTGGTAGCTACGGAGAAGATGTCCGCAGCAATCGACTACACCGACCGCCAGACGAGTCCGCTCTTTGGCGATGGCTCGGGATGCGTCCTCCTGGAGCGTACGGAAGATACTTCGCTAGGCGTGCAGGATGCTCTCTTCAAGACCGACGGCAATGGTCGCTCGCACCTGATCATGAAGTCGGGCGGATCGGCTAGTCCCGCCACGGCGGAGACGGTCGCACGCCGTGAGCACTTTGTCTATCAGGAGGGGCAGCATGTCTTTAAGAATGCGGTCCTCGACATGGCTCGCGTGAGCCGTGAGGTGATGAAGCGCAATCATTTGACCAACGACGATGTCGCTTGGGTCGTACCTCACCAAGCTAATATGCGTATCATCCAGGCTGTCTCGGAGTACACCGATGTGCCGATGGACAAGGTAATGGTAACCATTCAGAAGTATGGCAACATATCCTCCGCCACGATACCTATCTGCCTTTGGGAGTATGAGCCTAAACTCAAGAAGGGTGATAAGCTCATCCTAAGCTCCTTCGGTGCAGGGTACACGTGGGGAGCTGTCTATCTAGTTTGGGGCTATGACGGAGCTACAGCACCTCGCCGGTAAACCCTTGCCAGAGGGCTACAAGAGTGGCTTCGTGAGCATCGTCGGCAACCCCAATGTGGGTAAGTCGACGCTGATGAACTACCTGGTCGGAGAGCGCATCTCGATCATCACGAGCAAGGCGCAGACGACGCGGCACCGCATCCTGGGCATCGTCAATAGCGACCACATGCAGGTGGTCTACAGCGATACGCCTGGTGTGCTACAGCCTAGCTACAAGTTGCAGGAGCGCATGCGTGCCTACTCGGAGCAGGCTCTAGAGGATGCCGACCTGCTGCTCTACGTCACCGACACGATGGAGGAGCGCGACAAGCATCACGACTTTGTGGAGCGTGTACAGCGGCTCTCCTGCCCCATTATCATTGTCATTAATAAGGTAGACCTGACAGACCAGAAGCATCTGGAGGAGTTAGTCGACTACTGGCACAGCATCATCCCGCAGGCAGAGATTATCCCCGTGTCGGCTCTGAGGCAGTTTAACCTAGCTCCGCTCAAGAAGCGCATCGAGGAGCTACTCCCCGTGTCGCCACCTTACTTCGAGCAGGACGCTCTGACCGATCGACCAGCACGCTTCTTCGTCTCGGAGATTATTCGCGAGAAGGCACTCCAGTACTATCACCAGGAGGTGCCATACGCCGTGGAGGTTGTCGTGGAGGAGTTTGTCGAGAGTCCCGACCGAATCGATATGCGCTGCGTAATCCTCGTAGAGCGTGAGTCGCAAAAGGGGATCATCATCGGGCACAAAGGCTCCGCCATCAAGCGTCTCGGCATCTCCGCACGAAAGGATCTAGAGCGATTCTTTGACAAGCATATCCACCTGACACTATTAGTCCGTGTGGATAAGGATTGGCGTCAGAGCGATCAAGCATTGACACAGTTCGGCTATGACATCTAGCCACTGAGCTGCTTTTTTGACGCACCTATTTATATACTAAGCAGACTGACATAGTCTATAAGAGATATCAAGCTATGAGTAATCTAGTAGCCATCGTAGGACGCCCCAACGTGGGCAAGAGTACCCTCTTCAATCGTCTGACTCGCTCCCGTCAAGCAATCGTCACAGAGGAGGCGGGTACAACACGTGACCGACAGTACGGTCACGTCACTTGGTGCGAGCGTACCTTTTCGATTGTAGACACCGGCGGATGGGTCTTGCGCAGTGATGATGTCTTCGAGGAGGAGATCAATAAGCAGGTGCGCATAGCAGTCGAAGAGGCTGACCTGATCCTCTTTGTCGTGGACATACTCAACGGCGTGACCGATCTAGACGACGAGATAGCTCTGATGCTCCGACAGACCAACAAACCTGTCATACTGGTGGCCAACAAGGCGGACAACTTCACCCAGCACAACGACGCGGCGGAGTTTTACTCCCTAGGCATTGGCGACCCCTACCCTATCTCTGCTATCAACGGCTCCTCGACGGGCGATCTCCTTGACCATATCCTAGAGCTACTCCCTAAGGAGGGCAATCATGAGCCTCTCCTCGAGCTGCCTCGCTTTGCGATCGTGGGCAGACCGAATGCGGGTAAGTCTTCGCTCCTGAACGCGCTCATCGGTGAGGAGCGCAACATAGTCACCGACCGCTCGGGCACCACGCGTGACAGCATCTTTGCTGAGTACGATAAGTTCAACCAGCACTTCTACCTCGTTGATACAGCGGGCATCCGCAAGAAGGGTAAGGTCAACGAAGACCTCGAGTACTACTCCGTAATCCGTGCCATCCGTGCTATCGAAAATGCCGATGTGTGCATCATGCTGATCGATGCTACGAGAGGTATAGAGGCTCAGGACGCCAACATCTTTCGGGTGATCCAGCGCAATAACAAGGGGCTTGTCGTCTGCGTCAATAAGTGGGACCTCGTCGAGGACAAGAGCATGCCCGTGCAGCGCACTATGGAGGAGGCGATCCGTGCGCGATTTGCCCCCTTTACCGACTTCCCCATCCTCTTTATCTCAGCGCTCAATAAGCAGCGCATCCTCAAGGTGATCGAGACGGCGCAGCATGTCTACGATATGCGCTCGACACGCATCCCGACGCACCAGCTCAACCAAGTGCTACTACCTCTGATTGAGAAGACTCCACCACCCTCTATCAAGGGTAAGTATATCAAGATTAAGTTCGTACAGCAGCTCCCCACGGCGGTTCCATCTTTTGCTTTTTATGCGAATCTGCCCCAATGGGTACGCGAGCCGTACAAGCGTTTTCTCGAAAATCAGATTCGTAAGAACTGGGACTTCTGCGGGACTCCCATCAACGTCTTCCTCAGAGAGAAGTAACCCTCCCCCTCCTCTTCACCACCTACGATAAATATGGAGCAAGCAATAACTGCGTCAGAACATATTAAAAGATATCTCATCATCCCCTCCGGTGGGTCGGGCGTTCGTATGGGAGCTGATCTGCCCAAGCAATACATCAAGCTGGGTAGCAAGACAATCCTCCAGCACACCATTGAGGCTCTAGTTAAGTATGTGGACTACATCGTCCTCGGCATATCGTACGACTACCGCATCATCGTCGAGGATATGCTCCAGACGATAGGTCTCACGGACCGTGTCTACCTAACCTTGGCGGGCAAGACGCGCTTTGACACAGTACGTCGCGCCCTGAAGGTCGTGCCTAGTGGCACACTCGTCGGCATCCACGATGCGGTACGTCCCTTCGTTGCTAAGGAGGTTGTGGACAACTGCTTCGCAGAGGCTCAGCGCGTGGGAGCAGCGGTGCCTGTCCTGCAGCTCACAGAGAGCTTACGCTATCTACCCGATGAGGGCGAAGGGGGGCAAAGCTCACAAGCCATAGACCGTAGCCGTTACTGTTTGGTTCGTACGCCACAGGTCTTCTGGTCCGAGCGCATCAAGGAGGCTTACCAGCAGCCCTTTCAGGAGAACTTTACAGACGACTGCTCCGTCTATGATCAGCTTTACAGCGACCTAGCACTGGTCCCAGACACCACGGAGAATATTAAGATTACCACCCCCGACCAGCTCTACTGGGGTGAGCACCTCCTGACCACATCTCGTCAGGAGCGTCTGCGCCTGACACAGCGACTACTCTCGAGTAGGTAAGCCATCTCCCCGCCTCTCTGCCCATACTGCTATGAGCTTCCTAACCACACCCCTAGCAGATCTGCCTGGACTGGGTCCCAAGCGGGCGCAGCTGATAGCCGAAGAGCTAGACCTACACACCTATCGGGACCTGCTCTACTACATTCCCTACCGCTATGCTGACCGGCGGATCATCTATCCCATAGGTGCACTCACACCCTCTATGTCGGAGGTACAGGTCGAGGGCATCTTACAGCCCTTTAGCGCACCCTCTCTGGGACGCAAGAGCAACCTCTCGGCACGCCTTATGGACGACACGGGAGAGTTATTATTGGTTTGGTTCAAAGGGCACAACTACATACAGCGTGCGCTCACCCCTGGGTGCAAATATATCGTCTACGGCAAGCTACAGCTCTTCAACAATCAGCTGCAGATCACACATCCAGAGATTAAGCCCGCAGACAAGCCAAGCCCATCCGTCGGCGGGTACCAACCGATCTACCGAACCACCGAGCGACTCAAGCGTGCCCGCATCGACTCCGCTTTCTTAGGACGCTACATAGACCAGCTTCTCCAGAGCCCCTACTTCTCCATCCCCGAGACGCTCTCTGAGCCTCTCATCGCGCACCGTCATCTAGCACCTCTCCAGACGGCTATCAGATGGATCCATCACCCGCAGAGTGTCGAGCAGGTGCAGGTGGCTAAGTTCAGACTGAAGTACGACGAACTCTTTTACCTCAACCTCTACCTGCGTCGCCTAGCCGTCATGCAGCGTATGCGCTACGAAGGCTACCGCTTGGAGCAAGTGGGCAAGCTCTTCAACGGTCTGTACCACGCACTACCCTACGACCTCACAGGAGCGCAAAAGCGAGTCCTCCGTGAGATACGTCGGGACACCAACTCAGGAGCACAGATGAATCGTCTCATACAGGGAGACGTGGGCAGTGGCAAGACCCTCGTCGCACTCTTTGCCATGCTCCTAGCCATAGACAACGGCTACCAAGCCTGCATGCTCGCCCCCACGGAGATCCTAGCACAGCAGCACTACGAGACCATCTCCGAGTTCGTCGAGGGGCTGGATGTCTCCATAGCACTTCTCACAGGGAGCAGCAAGACGCGAGAGCGACGCGAGACCCTGTCCGCCCTAGCCGATGGTAGCCTCTCCATCTTGATCGGCACGCACGCTATATTAGAGGAGCGAGTCGCCTTTCGCAAGCTCGGCATGGCGGTCATCGACGAGCAGCACCGCTTTGGCGTAGCCCAGCGCTCCAAGCTCTGGGGCAAGAACGTGCTGACCCTTCCCCACATCCTCGTCATGAGCGCGACCCCCATACCCCGCACCCTAGCCATGACTATGTATGGCGACCTCGATGTCTCGGTAATAGACGAGATGCCCCCTGGGCGCAAACCGATCACGACCGTCCAGATAGCAGAAAAGAAGAAAGAAACACTCTACAACCTCATCAACGAAACAATCAATCGTGGACAGCAAATCTATGTTGTCTTCCCTATGATTGAGGGAACGGAGGAGTCTGACTTTGCCAATCTAGAGGTAGGTTACAAGGAGTACGTAGAGCGCTTTGGCGAAGAGCGAGTCGTCTACGTTCACGGACGTCTTAGCGCCGAGGACAAGGCGGAGCAGATGGAGCACTTTGCCTCGGGAGAGGTGCCGATACTCCTAGCCACGACGGTCATCGAGGTGGGCGTCAACGTGCCAAACGCTACGGTTATGGTGATCAACGATGCGCAGCGCTTCGGACTGGCACAGCTACATCAGCTGCGGGGACGTGTGGGGCGTGGTGGCGACAAGAGCTACTGCATCCTCGTCACGCCCGACGACCTGCAGGGCGATGCCAAGCAACGCATCGACACGATGGTTGCCACGCAAGACGGCTTCAAGATTGCCGAGGAGGATATGCGCCTACGCGGCTTCGGACAGATGGAGGGAACACGACAGAGTGGCACCCTAGCGGGCATCCGAATAGCCGACCCCGTGGCTGACTACAACCTCCTCGCCCTCACACGGCTAGACGTCAACTACCTCCTCGACTACAGTCCGCTCCTCGACAAACCCGACACAGAGCTCTACCGCATCAACCTCGAGCGCATCCACCCCAACGCCCACCACTGGGGACAAATCAGCTAATCCTCCGTCCCGCTTCCCCTCAAGGTGCTTGGGATGCCAATCGAGAGCAAAGCCTAATTAATCGACTCTGCAAAGGTAATATAGGAGACTACAAAGCGTGAACTCTGATGCGCTAAGCGTCTCTCTGTAGTCTCCATACGTCTCAACAGGAGACTGTTGACTTTTGCAACAATCTCAACAGACCATAAAAAAAGATTGACACGACAAACGAGTCCTGTCAATCTTCTATATCATGCGCACCATCGCTGATGCGAGTCCGAACTTGCTACTACTCAGTAGCTCGTCCCAGTAACGTGTCTACATCCTTCTGGATATCGCGCAAGGCAGCCCACAGGCGCTCTGGAACAATAGATATGTTCCAATTCTTATCGGTAGCATCACCTAGATGGCCTCCCATCATGCAGCATGCCTCCTCCTCTTGCTCTGCGGTGAAGAGATGGAGCTCGCCAGCAACCGATTCTCTTCGATCGGGAAGTCCGTCCACCAGCCTACGCGCTTGCTCATTATCAAGAGCAGTCCCGTCGAAGCGGACGACACGCAGGTTAGGACAGTCCACAACCCAGATGGACTCCAACTTACTATCTCTAGCATCCACCTCCTCCAAGGCTTCACAGCCACAGATGTCCAACTCTTCCAAAGTTTTGCTCGGACAGTGCAGACTCTTTAGCTTCTTACAGCTTTGCACCATGAGGCTACAGAGCGGACTCTCAGGGAGCTTTAGCATCGCCAGCTCCTTGTTGCCACTGCAGCGCAATACTCTTAGATTGGAGCAAGCTGCCATATCCAAGCTAGTCAGCTGATTGTCCATACAGTTAAACTCTTGCAGACTAACACAGTGCGACAGGTCTAGGCTGGTCAATGGGTTGATATCACACTCTAGTACTGTCAAGGCAGCATTCTTAGAGAGGTCCAAGCTTGTTAGCTTATTGCCATAGCAACGCAGCTCTTTCAGGTTGACAGCGTGCGAGACATCCAGGCTTACGATACTATTGTCGCCATACGTACCGCAGTTGAAGCTTGTCACATCCCCACGAATGATTACCTCCGAGGAGATCAACGTGTAGTGATAATACGTACCACTCGTATTGGGAGACTCTTCAACGCCCTCGATGGTGACCTCCCCTACGGCACTCAGTCCGAGGCAAAGTTTCCCTGAGGTTGTTGCATTATCCACGCTCAGCCGTATGATAGATTGCTCTGCTGCTTGAGAAGAGATATTAGCGTCTTTCATATTCATCTGTTTATAGTTTGTGCTTGTCTATAGCTTACGCCAGTGATCAATCATGGCGGTTAGGAACTTCTTGCGCTGAGGATCTGCAATGCTCGCAAAGGGCGCAGCACCTGACTGTCTCAGCTCCCCCGCAATATGTTTATTGATATCTGTTTTTTGAGACCCTAGCTTAAGGTTGTTAATGAGCATCTTATACTCACCCTCGGTCAGCAGGAGTGAGAAGTTGCCACCCTCCAGCTTGCCCATCCACCATAGGTAAGCATCTAGCATATCAAACTGCTGTAGACCACAGAATAGAGCTGTAGACCCTGCACCAAAGATCGCCTCTCTCAGCTCATTGAGCGCTGAGATATACTCTCCGATGCTTCCTGTATCTAGCGTCTGAACCATCTGAGGCTTTAGACCCAGAGCACTCATCACCTTACGATATGACTTCCTAGCTAGACTGTCATAGATCGGGAAGCCAAGCGGGTATCTCTTCGTGTCCATCAGCATGCAGTAGTAGGCATACTTGCTAATGAGGGACTTGAGGGTGGCTCCTGGCGTCCCATTCTTCTTAATCCCATACGATGCCTCAAAGAAAGCCTTACCTATGGTCGTTGGCTTGCCTAGGTTTTGCAAAACGATGTCATAGAAGTAGTCATTGGGCAACTTACCACTCTTACCAGCGAACTGCGTGGTCTCATCAATAATCCTATCCGCCAGCTGCTCCAGCGAGAAGTAACTATAGGCAGCATTCGTAGAGTAGTAAGAGTTGAGGACTACAAGACGCAGGAGTATATGTTCCTGATCTTCTTTTCCGACAAAGAGTCTCGAGATGATCGCCCGCTGATTATTGTACGGGAGACCTTTCGTATCGATCTTTCCTTTATTCGCTGTGATGGTCTGCGCTAGGAGCGTCATGACCTCTCTAATCTCCTCTTTAATCTTCTCTCTAATCTCTGAAGTAGTTATTGCCATTTTGATTCTGTCTTAAAGATGAATGTAGTTGTTGATTAGTCGGTAAGCCTTGCTCCTATATATAAGAAAAGTGTACCATTTATATAAGTCTCTCTGAGACCTAGCGGTACTATAGTAATAAGTAGTACCAGCTCTTTCGATACTATACGCAGTCAGAGCCATGTGGGCTGTCACTGTTTGTTACTTTTCTTTTGAGGGGGGGGGAACCCTCTTGTAGGTAATGTTCTGCACAAAGATAAAACTTTATTTCAAGTCGTGCAAGAGAGGAGGTTAGAGGTTAGAAATTAGAAATTAGAGGTTAGATTCAGATGTCAACCATTGAAACGAGTAACCCGCTTTTTACTTGCATATGAACTTAGAAAGCAAGGTTTCGTTACGGCTAGTGTCTAGTCGGAGGGCGTCCGTTGTAGAACGGCAAGACAAGTATTGGTACCGTCTCTTTTAACGGGGACGGACGCCCTCCCGCTAGACACTCCCGTGCGACCCTACAGGACTCAGTTACGGCTAGTGTCTAGTCGGAAGACGTCCGTTGTGTCTGTTGGCTGGTGGCCGTTAGCGATTGGCTGGTGTTACTGAATCCTGTAGGGACGCTCGGTCTGAGCGTCCGTTGTGTCAAAGGTTACAGCGTCAAGGTTTTAACGGGGACGGACGCACA
>UQBE01000034.1 GCA_900539155.1 uncultured Porphyromonas sp. | reverse complement strand
GCCGAGCGGTTCCCCGAAGAGAAGTCGACCGAGCTTGCGAAACAAGAAAAAACTTCGCTTTATACTTGCATATGAACTTAGAAAGCAGGACGAAGTGGGGGGCGGGCGTCCGTTGTTGAACGATCAGGACTTCGTAGCCTGAGCGTCGTGGTATTGACGGGGACGGACACCCTCCCGCTAGATACTCTCTTTTTTTGGCTCTTGGTGATCGGAGCCATCGGAGCTATCAGAGCGATCGGAGTGGATCTGAGGTATCGGAGTGGATCGGAGGTGTCGGAGGGTATCGGAGTGAATCAGGGCTATCTGCGCTATCGGAGGGGACGACCGCTTGCGGTTGTCTTGGATAGCTTAGGGGAAAGGCTTTGTGTCCAGTTGCTTTCTATCTAGATATAAAAAGTGTTCTGGCATAGCAAGCGTCCTGATGTAGAAAGCGTCCTAGCAAAGATCACCCAACAGCGAACCAATTTCGCTGACGTGGGTGACTTCGACTAGGACGCTATGAGATAGATCTGCTACTCCCTGATGGGTTGGATAGAGCTAAGGCTATCCGTAGGGAGCAATTAGTCGAAAGTAAAGAGAAGGAGCTTCTCTGGTCTGCCGTACCCGCATTAGGCATTGACCCTGCTACCGAGAGCCAAGAGGATATGACAACGCAGGTTGGATATCCTGGTAGCCCTGCGAGCCTCAGCAGGAACTCTACCGAGGAGGCTCCTTCTCTAAGAGAGGGTTCTGTCAGTGAGGGTGGGCAAGTCCTCATACAGACTTCGTAAGAAGCGGCAGCAGCCCTTTCTGCTCTTCCTGACAGCTCTCAAGGCGAGACTTCTAGACGTGAGGACGGGCAACTCCTCATACTGCCCTCAGAATCAACTGAGGAGGCTGGTGCCCTTTCCAGCCCTACGCCTAGCTCGCCAACAGGAGAGGGTGGATCTGTACTCGTATCGAGAGACGGTCTACCTGCCAAGACCGGCTCGTCTAGTACTATGACTGAGGACAGGAATACTAACGGGTACTCTTCCACAACATCTCCTTCTAGTGGCAAAGGTAGTGAAAGAAATTGAGACCCTGAGAAAATAGAAGTCAGCTATCGGGAGTCTCGGAGAGCAAGCACATAGACAGCGAAAGCTCTCGATTATCTACGCATCTCCGCTCCAATTGCGGACGCACAAGATAACCAAGAGCTTTCTGTGTTTACAAAGGTAGTAAAAGAGATTGAGACCCTGAGAAAATAGAAATCAGCTATCGGGAGTCTCGGAATAGTTGGGATTACGATCACGCTCTTATGGAAATAGAAGAAGGCAAACTGATTGATGAAGTTGGCGCTTTATCTCCCACGTTGCCTTCAACGAATCAATCTGCCTTTTCTTGAGTACAAAGATAAGAAGCTTGTGTCACTCTTACAAATGTCGAAAGTCTCGAAGGTTGTCGATGAGAATGGAGACCCTAGCGAGTGCATCTGCGAACTGGATGCGACTTTATGAAGTTTGTCTTGGAGCATGTCCGGCATCGTGGTAATTTGCAGGGGGACTCACAGGAGGAGATAAATGGAGGCCAGTAAACAAGGAGAAAGCTTCTGCTTTTCTTTCAACCCAAGAGCCAAATTATCTTGCAAGCGGAAATATTAAGCAGAAGCTTATGTCTACCACAAAGGTAGTGAAAGAAATTGAGACCCTGCAAGGGACGGAGGACGCTCCCTTAGTGGTTTGAAGGTCGGGGGGGGAAAGATGGCCCGTACTATGACCATCGTCTTGCGATGATAGAATAAAGCAAGCTCACAGACAGCCTTAACGGCTTGGCAAAAGCCGTAGCTGTCTATGAGCCTTTAGGAAGTCAAGAAGGAGTAATCTCCGATGCTTCTAGGGGCGAAGGTACGAGAAACGTATCACTCTTACAAGCGGTGGGCCTCTTAGCTTCGCAGAGCTGATTGCTAGCTAGCTCGATGCGCTGATGTGTATATGTGTCAGCGGGCGGTAGTAAGGTTTGAGCAGCGTAATGGGGGAGTACCCTGGGGAAAAGCTGAGGAGTGCGGATAACGAAAGAGTTCTAAATCAGATAGACCAACGGGGAATCAATCTCGCCGACGTGGCCTATCTAGACCTAGAACTCACCGCAAAGATAGTAAAAGAGATTGAGATAGGCTCTTGGTTTATATGCCCACAACTTCTGCAGAGCTGATTGCTAGCTAGCTCGATGCGCTGGTGTGTATATGTGTCAGCTGCGGGAGTAAGGTTTGAGCAGCGTAATGGGGGAGTACCCTGGGGAAAAGCTGAGAAGTTTGGATAAAGAAAGAGTTCTAAATCAGATAGACCAACGGCGAATCAATTTCGCCGAGGTGGCCTATCTAGACCTAGAACTCGCCACAAAGATAGTAAAAGAACTTGAGAGTCAGAGATAGCCTGTAAAAACGGGTAGCCCCGCAGTAGGGGAACGCCCGTGAGATTTATGATGCTCAGCCTGGCAAGATGCATTCGTCAGAGGCTACAAAAAAGAGAGCTACTGAAGGGACGTTTGGTTGGTGCCAATGACATCAACCCCAGCAACAGTAGCTCTCAGAGAAGAGAGCCACTGAAGGGCAACATGGCTGATACCTCTGGCACCAACCCCAGCAACAGTAGCTCTCTCAGTAGCAAAGGTACTAAAAGATTTGAGATAAGCTCTCGGATGATCCAGGGCTGGCAGGGCTGACGCATCATACAGGAGCTACACATAGCGACCAGCGAGGAATAGATGAGGTTACTACATATATATGATGTGTCACCTCTGAGAAATTGGCTGTTAGCCGTTGGCTGTTGGCTAGCGTCACTAGTGCCACTAGAGGCACACTAGCACTCCGACCTCTCTGACCGCTCCGATAGTTCTGATAGCTCCGATCATTCCGATGCTCTCTAATCTCTAACTTCTAATTCGAATATCCACGTGGAGAATCTCAAATCCCCACGTGGATATTTTTTATTTTCCACGTGGGCGTCATTTAATTCCTCCGAAGTTTCATTTGATTCCTCCGAAGAATTTTTTCTTCCCCACGTGGAAAATAAAAATTCTCCACGTGGAGATTTCGAAATATCTACGTGGAGAATCCGTTTTCCCCCGACATAGTGCCGTGTTGATATGTAGTCGGGTCTAAATTGTTGTGAGACTATTGCATCAAGGCGAATGGCTGTGATTCCTTCGGGATTCGGCTTCGGTCACATACGGAGGTATGCTCCCTTCAGGGCTCACGCTCAGCGTCTTGCGCTTCATCCTAGCTGCGAAGTCTAGACAGTCTTGCCAGCAAGATTGTGAGATAGTTGACTCTTGCAACAGTCTCTATGTATAATGCATCAGCGCTGATTGGGGTGGGTGGATGTTTGGTAGTTTGATTTTTTCTTACTACCTTTGCACTCACAAACGATGACAGAGGTGTCTGTCGGTAGTAAAAGGATTTGTCCCATGGTGTAATGGCTAGCACTACAGGTTTTGGTTCTGTCAGTCAAGGTTCGAATCCTTGTGGGACAACGACTCCCGCAGGGGCGACTAAGGCGAGGCTAGTGGTCGGGGTCTTTTGCTACGATATCGTTCAGTAGCGTATAATAGCTTCTCTAGAGATACTCTGTGATTGGGTGTCACGCTAGGATGGTGACGGGCTAATCGGCAGAGGGGCTAGTGGAATATAGATTGTCCTATGGTGTAATGGTAGCACAACAGATTCTGGTCCTGTTTGTCAAGGTTCGAATCCTTGTAGGACAACGTCTGCAAGCATTGGAAGGTCTCTAGGAAGGAGTGTACATATTTATAGAGAGGGCCCATAGCTCAGCTGGTTTAGAGCATCTGTCTTACAAACAGAGGGTCATAGGTTCGAATCCTATTGGGCCCACGACTTCTTTAATATCAACTTTCGAATATGTATGGAGAGCCTTACTCGCGAGAGTGGGGCTTTTTTTTGTGTCTCTGCGGATGACTTGGGTGGGTTGTCGTCACAAGAGTTGGGTACTTTTGTCACACGGTGATAGCAAAATGTAGTGATTGATTGAGATATTAGTCGTATCTTTGTGGAGCGTTTAGAGATCCGACCAGTGCAGCGCGGGTCAAAAGCTTAAATATCACTTGATCGTATGACCTATATAAACAATGTAATGATCGTGCGCCATAAGCTCCTCTCGACCATGGTGGCTAGATGGCGTCAAGACCAATTGATTAAAACGATAGACCGCATCCCGCTGGAGCTGAGTCCTCGTAAGAAGCGCAATGTACTGGGACGTTGTTGCCCTCATAAGGAGCGTGCCGTATGGAAGTATAAGATGTTTCCTCTCCTAGGCTTTGACATGGAGGATGAGCAGGATGAGCTGACCCCGCTGTCTGAGTATGCTCACACGGCACTGCATCGCCCACAGCCGACGAAGGAGAATGTGCTCTGCGTCATCGACGAGGCCTGCACCTCGTGTGTACAGATCAACTATGAGGTGTCCAATCTCTGTCGTGGGTGCGTGAGCCGTGCTTGCTATAGCAACTGTCCGAAGAACTGCATCTCATTCAAGAAGAATGGTCAGGCTCAGATTGATCACGATGTATGTATCAGTTGCGGACAGTGCCACAAGAACTGTCCTTATCATGCGATAGTCTACATACCAGTGCCTTGCGAGGAGTCGTGCCCTGTGGGTGCTATTAGCAAGGACGAGGATGGCATAGAGCATATTGACGAGTCTAAGTGTATCTACTGTGGCTCTTGTCTGAATGCTTGTCCTTTTGGAGCAATCTTTGAGATCTCGCAAGTTTTTGACGTACTGGGTGCCATAGAGCGTGGCGAGCAAGTCGTAGCTATCGTAGCTCCTGCGATCTTAGGTCAGTTCAAGGCAAGCCGTGAGCAGGTCTACGGAGCTATTAAGAAGATTGGCTTCCACGATGTCATTGAGGTGGCACAGGGTGCTATGGACACGGTGAGCCACGAGGGTAAGGAGCTGGTAGAGAAGATCGAGGCTGGGCAAGCCTTTATGACGACCTCGTGCTGTCCCTCTTTCTATGAGCTGGTGGACAAGCATGCGCCTGGTCTCAAGCCTTTTGTCTCAAGCTCACACTCGCCGATGGTCTACACAGCAGAGCGCGCACGCAAGCTCTATCCCGATAGCAAGATTGTCTTCTTCGGTCCTTGTGTTGCTAAGCGTAAGGAGATACAGCGTCCTAACGTGGATGTCGATATGGTGGTTACCTTTGAGGAGCTTGGCTCTATCCTAGAGGGGCTGGATATAGACATTAACACGGTGGAGGGCTACAAGCCTACCGTCGAGTCAGTCCGTGAGGCTCACGCTTTCGCTCGTAATGGCGGTGTCAAGGACGCTGTCATCTCCTATCTGAGCAATACGGAGGAGTACAAGGAGTTCGTCCAGCACCTTACTGCAGAGGAAATCGCAGGTATGGACAAGAAGGCGGTCGCTAAGCTCAAGGCCTACGGTAAGAGAGGCAAGGCTGATACGCAGTTTGTCGAGGTGATGGCTTGTCTCGGAGGGTGCGTCACGGGGCCTAGTGCCTTCAACGATGTACTCGCTGGTCGCCGTCAGTTACTCAAGGAGGTGGAGAAGATCGACCTCACCTATGCTAACTACAAGGAGTGATACGCTAGGCCAAGTAACAGCAGCCTCCATCCCTGAGCTGAAGGCTCTATTAGATAGTAACGACACGCACCTCGAGCATGAGCTTCAGGTGCGTGCCGAGGCTATTGCGGAGCAGCAGTTCGGACGGCGGATCTATCTGCGAGGCTTGATTGAGATATCCAACTACTGTCGCAACGACTGCTACTACTGTGGCATACGCTCGAGCAATGAGCACGTCACCCGCTATCGACTTACAGCCGATGAGGTGATGTCGGCCTGTGCGCGAGGATACGAGATAGGCTTTCGCACCTTCGTGCTACAGGGTGGCGAGGATTTCTATTGGCGAGGCGAGCGTCTACTCTCGCTCGTGCGCGACATCCGCTCTAGCTATCCAGAGTGTGCTATCACGCTCTCACTCGGAGAGATGGAGTATGAGGAGTACGAGGCGCTCTTTCGCGCTGGTGCCAACCGCTACCTGCTACGTCACGAGACTTACGACAAGGTGCATTACCAAAGCTTGCACCCTAGCACGATGGCGCAAGAGCATCGACTACAAGCCCTCCGGGACCTCAAGCGAATCGGCTACCAAGTGGGGACGGGTATCATGGTCGGTTCGCCAGGGCAGACGACGGCACACTTAGCACAAGACTTAGACTTCATCCGTAGGCTGCAGCCGGAGATGATAGGCGTGGGGCCATTCATTCCTCATGAAGATACGCCTCTAGGGACCTACCCTGCGGGGAGCTTGTCGATGACGCTTCGCTTCCTCGCCCTCTGTCGGTTACTTAATCCACGGGCACTGATTCCCGCCACGACAGCTGTCGCCACGCTTCACCCTGAGGGACGACTAGCCGCTATACGATTCGGGTGCAACGTGGTGATGCCCAATCTATCCCCATTAAACCATAGAGCTGATTACGCTCTCTATAACAACAAAGCCTACTCAGGCTCTGAGGCTGCCGAGGGTGTCGCCCTCCTACAGGCACAGCTTGACACGATAGGTTACCAAATAGACTGGGGGCGTGGAGACGCTCCCACTAGCTAAAAAAGTGAATGTATGAGTTACAATAAGCAATCGCACGATGCCTGTGACTTCATCAATCATGATGAAATCATCGACACCCTCCGCTATGCGGAGCAACACAAAGATGATGAGAAGGTGATCTCCGACATCCTACGCAAGGCTACGGAGATGCGTGGCCTAGATCACCGAGAGGCTGCCGTACTCCTCCTGGCTGAGGACCCTGCGACACGACAACGAGTGGCACAACTAGCCGAGCAGATTAAGCTACGCTTCTATGGTAAGCGCATCGTACTCTTTGCTCCGCTCTACCTCTCAAACTACTGTATCAACGGCTGCGTCTACTGTCCTTACCACGCTAAGAACCGCACCATTCCTCGCCATAAACTGACCCAGGAGCAAATACGGCAGGAGGTGATCGCCCTGCAAGACATGGGGCACAAGCGTCTCGCCCTCGAGGCGGGCGAAGACCCACGCAACAATCCAATCGAGTATATCCTTGAGTCGATCCAGACGATCTACTCCATACATCATAAGAATGGGGCGATTCGTCGTGTCAATGTCAACATTGCCGCAACCACTGTCGAGGAGTATCGTATGCTTCACGAGGCAGGCATCGGCACTTACATCCTCTTCCAAGAAACTTACCACAAGGAGCACTACGAGGAGCTACACCCGAGAGGTCCTAAGAGTGACTACGCCTATCATACCGAGTCGATGGATAGAGCTATGCAGGGAGGCATCGACGATGTGGGACTGGGCGTGCTCTTTGGCTTGAGTACTTATCGCTATGACTTCGTCGGACTGATGATGCATGCGGAGCATCTGGAGGCAACCTTTGGCGTAGGACCTCATACTATCAGCGTGCCACGCATCTGCCCTGCCGATGACATCTCGCTCGACTCCTTCCCCGAGGCAATCCCTGACGACACCTTCCTCCATATTATAGCGGTGGCCCGACTAGCGGTGCCCTACACCGGTATCATCGTCTCGACCCGTGAGCGTGAGGCGGTACGGCAGCGAGCACTCCACGTAGGTGTGTCGCAGATTAGCGGAGGCTCTCGCACCTCCGTGGGGGGCTATGCGCAGACGACAGAGGCAGCTCACTCGGAGCAGTTTGAGGTGAGCGACCCACGTACGCTTGACGAAGTGGTCTACTGGCTTCTCCAGCAGGGTCACATACCGAGCTTCTGCACCGCTTGCTATCGTGAGGGGCGCACGGGCGACCGCTTCATGTCGCTCTGCAAGAGTGGTCAAATCTCCAACTGCTGCGGGCCTAATGCCCTGCTCACGCTGCAGGAGTACCTTGAGGATTACGCTTCACCCACGACTCGTGCTCTGGGACTAGAGATGATCTCGCAACAACTCCCTACGATTCCCAACGAGCGAGTTCGTGCCATTGCGCAGCAGCGTCTCCAGCAGATCAAGGCGGGAGAGCGCGACTTCCGCTTTTAATGAATAAAGGATATGACTCCAAGGGGAAAAGACACCAGCGAGCGCAAGCGAATAGTTCTCATTGGACTGGTCAATAGTGGCAAGTCTACGCTCTTCAACCGCTTGCTACGACAAGAGCGGTCGCTCGTCTCCGACCAAGCAGGCACCACGACCGACAGCGTGGAGAAGCTCTTCGAGCTACCCAGCGTAGGACCCGTCCTACTCGTCGACACCCCAGGACTAGCCGACGACACCCCTCTCGGTGCCGAGCGACAGCGGGTCACGCAGCAAGCACTGCGCTCTGCCGACCTGGTCCTCTACCTCCTCAGTCATGAGGACTCCCTCGACACGCCCATCATAGCAACTTTGCGAGAGGCTAATGTGCCGACACTTCCAATCATCGCTCGTGCCGATCTGCCGGAGCAAAGCTCCTGGCTAGAGCGACAAGAGGAGATTGTGCAATGCTTCGGCCATGCCCCGCTCACGCTTCGTCAGGACGATGACGAGAGCCTAGACACCCTACTCGAGACGATCAAGCGGACGCTACGCAACGGATCCGAGCCAGAGCCCTCGCTCCTAGGTAATCTCTGCGAAACAGGCGACCTCGTACTCCTCGTGATGCCACAAGACAGCGCAGCTCCCGCTGGACGCCTCATCTTGCCACAAGTGCAGACCATACGAGCACTCCTAGACAGAGGTTGCCACGCGCTATGCGTCACGCCAGAGCAGCTCCCCGCAGCCCTATCACAGCTGGCAGCTCCGCCTCAGCTCATCATCACAGACTCACAAGTCTTCGCTATCGTCGAGCCTCTAGTCCCCGAGGGTTGTCGGCTCACCTCTTTCTCCATCCTCATGAGTGCCCAGCGTGGCGACCTCGAGCGACTTGTCGCAGGGGCTAATGCCATTGGTCGGCTCACCCCCTCTAGTCGTCTGCTCATAGCAGAGGCTTGCACCCACGCTCCCGAGGGCGAGGACATCGGCACCGTCAAGCTGCCCCGCCTCCTACGCAAGCGCATCGGCGAGACGCTCACCATCGAGCATGTCTCAGGGCGCGATTTCCCCGAGGATCTCACACCCTATGATTTAGTCATCCACTGCGGTGCCTGCATGTTCAACCGACGTATGCTCATCGCCCGCCAAGACCTCGCCACGGCTCAGCAAGTGCCCATGACCAACTACGGTCTGGCGATAGCCTATCTCACCGGCATCCTCGACAAAGTGACCCTCCCGTAGTGGAGGCTCATCAGTTGTGGCGCTCGCTCGTCGGTAGCAAATTAGTATCTTTGTGGGACAGTACTAGAAGTAGACCTCATGACTGATCCCAACTCTCTCGCTCCCAATGCCACGGCGTGTCCTGACATATCCGTGGTTATCCCCTTGCTCAACGAGGCTGAGAGCCTTCCCGAGCTATACGAGCGTATCGTAGCTCACACCGCCGAGGTGGGGCTGAGCTACGAAATTATCTTCGTCGACGATGGCAGTAGCGATGGCTCGTGGCAGGTGATCGAGCGCCTAGCAACCCAGGATGCAGCGGTGCATGGCATCAAGTTTCGTCGCAACTATGGCAAGTCGCCTGCGTTACAATGTGGCTTCGCTAAGGCTCAGGGACGGGTCGTCTTCACGATGGATGCCGACCTGCAAGACGCTCCCGAGGAGATAGCTGGGATGTACGATATGATTGTTCATGAGGGGTACGACCTCGTGAGCGGATGGAAGAAGAAACGCTACGATCCGCTCTCGAAGACGATTCCCACCAAACTCTTTAATGCGACCGCAAGGCGCGTCTCAGGAATCAAGAACCTGCACGACTTTAACTGCGGGCTCAAGGCGTACCGTGCGGAGGTAGTGCATAGCATCGAGCTGTACAACGATATGCATCGCTATATCCCTTACCTGGCAAAGAACGCAGGCTTCGCCAAGATTGGCGAGCAGGTGGTACATCACGCACCCCGTAAGTATGGGCACTCGAAGTTTGGACTAGACCGCTTCTTCAACGGCTACCTCGACCTCCTGACGCTATGGTTCACCCATCGCTTCGGACGCAAGCCGATGCACTTCTTCGGTTTCTGGGGGTCGCTCATGTTTCTCGTAGGCTTTGTGGCGCTCATCGTCGTTCTCTCCTTCAAGCTCTCCGCTCTTATCAGTGGCACCCCCGCACCGCTCGTGACAGATCGCGTCTACTTCTACATCTCCCTCGCAGCAATGATCATCGGCGTGCAGCTCTTCTGTGCAGGCTTTATCGGAGAGATGATCACGCGCCGCGATCCCAATCGTGACATCTATAATATAGAAACAGAACTATGACTAAGACCTTCGACCAAATCATATCAACACGGCGTACGGTACGCCACTTTGACGCGGCCAAGCCGATAACTCGTGCTGAGCTCATGCCGATACTAGAAGCTGGGCGGCTAGCTTCCTCGGCAAAGAACTTCCAGCCCCTTCGCTTCGTCGTCGTACTCTCTGAGGAGGAGCGCACGAAGCTCCACGCCATCAGTCAGCAGCCGTGGTTTTATCACGCTCCGAGCTATATCGTCATCATCGGCGACCACGACAAGGCGTGGCAGCGGCCGCACTGTGACCTCACCTATGTAGACACCTCGATAGCATTGACGCACATGCTCCTCAAGGCGGAGGATATGGGTCTAGGCGCTACGACCGTAGCTGCTTTCGACCAGGATATCTGTTGCGAGCTACTACAGATACCTGAGCATGAAGAGCCAATCCTCATCCTAGCGGTGGGGCATCCCGACCCTGCTTTTGCCGGCAAAGAGGGCAACCCACGTCGCAAGACGATGGAAGAGTTGGTCACCTTCATCTAAGCTTATCGCATCGCCATGCGTCGCACCGTCACCTTACTCCTGCTCTGGCTCATCCTGCTGAGTGGGTGCCACAAGGAGGCGCCCTACAGAAGTGCCGAGGGACTCATCTTCGGCACGCTCTATCGCATTACCTATCAGGCTGACGAGGACTTGTCTGACCAGATTAATGAGGCACTACAAGAGGTCAACCATGTGGCAAACCCCTTTGACTCGACCTCTATGCTCTATGCGGTCAACAACAACCTGTCGATGACGGTGGACAGCACCTTCTACGCCATCTACAGCGTAGCGCGAAGGGTCTACGAGCAGTCTGGCGGTGCCTACGACGTGACCATTGCTCCGCTGGTCAATGCGTGGGGCTTTGGCTTCGAGGAGGGCTATTCCCTCACGCAGGTACAGGTGGACAGTTTGCTGGAGCTGGTCGGTATGGACAAGGTCTCCTGCACCCCCGCTGAGCTAACCAAGGAGACGCCCTCTATGGAGCTAGACTTCGCCTCCGTTGCCAAGGGGTACGCCTCCGACCTCGTAGGCGCAAGGCTTCGCCGGGCGGGTGTGACCAACTACCTGGTGGAGATAGGTGGCGAGATAGCTTACTCGGGACGCAACCCTCGAGGTGCTGCATGGCGTATCGGCATCTCTAAGCCCGACCTCGACTCGCTCGGACTCAGTCAAGAGCTACAAGAGGTCATCGACCTGCCAGGCGAGCGGGGAGGGGTGGCGACCTCCGGCAATTATCGCAACTTCAAGGTGACTCCCGAGGGCCGGCTCTATGGGCATACCATCTCTGCTCTGAGTGGCTATCCCGCCGAGACCGACATCCTGAGTGCTACGGTGCTGGCTCCGACCTGCGCCGAGGCGGATGCCCTGGCGACGGCCTTTATGGCATCGGGTTACGAGGGCTCCGAGGCGATGCGCAAGCAACTTTCGTCTGACGTCTCCTATCTACTCTTCGTCTCGTCTGGCGACTCATTAGCTTTTACCCCCATCTCTAGTCCCTCCTTTCCGCAGTCGCATTGACGCAGGCTTGCTCTTCTAGCGGTATCGGGCGGACTTTCTTATCTTTGCATTATCTAGCAACTATACTATGACTCATTCATCGCACACCAAGGGAGCTGAGGTTGGCTCTTCTGCGCCCTCTTACGGGTATGGCGTCCGCCCCTCTTTCTCACAAGTCTTGCTTATCTTCCTGAGACGCTGGTACTGGTTTGTCCTATCCATCGCCCTCTTCGTCTGGCTGGGTAGTAGCATTGTGAAGTACCGTCCCTTAGGACGTCAGACCTACTATATGCAGCTCTCCTCACGCGAGCCGCACGAGCTGACGGAGCCAACGATGCAGCTGAGCGACTCGGCATTCAGGACCTCACCGTGGGCGCCTGAGTACATCGCCTCTCTGCTCAATACGACTACGGCTGTCCTGGAGGCTGGGAAGCGAATTGACTTTCAGGTGGACTACTGGGTCAAGACGCCTTTTGGTATGCGGGACTACTATAATCAGACACCGATTATCGTACGCTTTGGCAATCTCCTGCCGACGGACAAGGTGGACTGTATCGCTCGTCTGGATGACCCCGTGCATCCACAGCAAGTCACACTGAGCGGTTTCGCAGGTGTCGTGCAGGGACAGCCCCTCTACGAGCCATACGATGTGGTTATCCCAGTCGGTACGACGCAGGAAACGCCCGTCGGGCCCGTGACCGTGACACTAGATGACCCCACGCAGCACTTCCCTTATCACATTGACCAACGATACACTGAGGTGGCAATTACCTACACTTCCCTTGTCGTGGCGCGAGACGTCTATGAGACGGAGATGCAGGTGACGATGAAAAAGGCTGACCTCCCGCTCTCATCCGTGATGCGTGTCGAACTACTATCCAACCGCTCTGAGCGTCGCTGTCTCAGTCTCCTCAATGAGATGTACATTGTCACTGATAGTTTAGGCTGGGTCGAGCAACTATCCGACGAGGGACAGGTAGACTCGCTGGGACAATTCGTCGGTACGGTGCCTCCGGCTGGGCTTTCGCCGTTTAAGCTTATAGACAAACCTCGCGAGCTGCGGGAGATAGAGCCAGACCTTTTCGTCATCGCTGGGATGGGATTGCTGGGACTGCTCCTACCGCTCTTCCTTATGTACATTTACTGGGCTGTCCTTGGGGTAATCCACTACCTCTCAGAGCTGCCGACGCTCCTGCGTGAGCGTCTCACGCTAGATCTCAAGCGCGCTCGCTGGGGTAGGAGACCACTCTATCCCAACCTCGAGGAGCTTGCCACAGCGCTTGCACCTCAAGGGGAGCAGCGCACCGTACTTCTCGCCACGCCCGACAGGGTTAAGGCGCACTCTCAGCTCGTCTGCGAGCTACAGCAAGCACTACAGCAGCGAGGTGTCTCTTGTGGTGTCTGGTCCCTTGACCTGCCAAGCAAAAAGATGACTGACAAGCCCCAGAAAGCAGTCTGCCACACGCAGCTCACACCTGGGCTGATAGGGTCGACAGCTTTCCAGCAGCAGATGCAGCAACTACAGACGCAGTACCAGCTACTTATCATCGTACCACCAGCCTTGGCTCAGGACCCGCTCGCTTACTCGCTCTCAGAGCGTGTCGAGCAGAGCTACTGCGCTATTTATAGAGAGGCTACACGCATTCGGTCTATACGACGCGTAGTCAAGCAGATGGAGGTGCGTCAGCAGTTGAATCTCTCTAAGTGGCATACGCTCTGGATCGACTAAGGTCGCAGAGCCCTTGCCTATAGCTCCCCCAGCTGGACTATGGAACGGTCGATGGAGATGACCTCGAAACTAAGACCCGCACCCCTTGAAACTTCAGGGGGGTGTGGGGGTGCCGTGGGGCTCTTCGGAGGAAGCTTTGACCCGCTGCACATAGGGCATCTAGCTCTTTGCGACTACCTCTTGGCTTATCCCGAACAGTCGGGGCTGGAGCAGGTGTGGTTCTTGCCTACACCTCAGAACCCGCTCAAGGAGACCTCGACAGCTTTCTTCTATGAGCTCCGCTGTGAGCTCATCGAGCGTGCGATTCAGTCGGACGACCGCTACCGTCTCTGCAACATCGAGTCGCTACTACCATCACCGCATTACACCCTAGAGACGATCACGGCTATGCAGGAGTACTATCCGGACTGCGCCTTTAGTCTCATCATCGGTGCCGACAGCTTAGCCTCCCTCTCCCAGTGGTATCGCTATCAGGAGCTGGTCGCTCAGGTGCCGCTCGTGGTGTATCCGCGGAGAGGTCACGACCTATCGCAGCTTGCCTCCCGATACCCCACAGCTCAGATCCGAATCATGTCGGAAGCACCCCAGATAGAAGTTTCCTCGACTGCGATACGTCAGGCAATTCGTGAGGAGCGAGACCTGAGACATTGGCTCCCACTGCCGGAGCTTTACGACACGCTTACACTAACAAGTGACCACCCAGCACAGTATGACTGACGACCGAATGGTACAGCTTGCCTCTTACCAAGTCGAGCAAGAGGCGATAGATCTCCTAGACCTGCTCGCTGATTATGGCATCCCTGCTACGATACGCAACAGCTACAGCGCACGTATGCTCAGCGCTTTCGTCGATGTCGGGGGCTTCATCGTTGAGGTGCCTGAGCGTTTTCGTCCAGAGATACAGGAGCTGATTGCGACAGGTCAGCTCACACTTCCCGACGAGAGCGCCGAGCCTACCACACGGCTCACACAGTGGGTCACACAACTACCTCTCCCTGCCTCCTGGTCGCTGGAGAAGCGGCTCACCATTCTGCTCCTCATGTTAGCCTGTATCGGGATGATACTTGCGCTACTTGTCCTCATTATTCTGTAGCAATCAAGCCATTTGCGGAGACTGACTGAGCGAAGGGGGGAGAATCCCTTTCGCCTGGATGCCTTGCAATTTAAAAATATATCGCTACCTTTGCAGTGTCTTATCTAGACAATACAGTTAAATGTTCAGCGGTAATCTATATATGCAGTCAGATATGCAGTCAGAAACAACGACAATGATTCCCCCGAGTCTGGTCATCCAGGCTCAGAATGTACGCTTCTCTTATGGTAGTCATCCGCTCTTCAAGGGGCTAAGCTTCACACTGCCCGCTGGCTCTATCACGGGGCTACTAGGAAAGAATGGCGAGGGCAAGACGACTCTCCTCAAGCTCCTCTCAGGACTGCTCCTAGCTAAGGGCGGTTCGCTCACCGTACTCGGGCACTCCAGCAGAGAGCGCTCGGTGCCTCTCCTTCAAGAGGTGTACTATCTTCCTGAGGAGGTGCAGCTCCCAGCTACATCGGCGACACAGTACCTCGACGGAGCCGGACAATTCTATCCGCACTACGATGCACTTCTTGCCCGACAACTCCTGAAAGAGCTGGACGTACCGCCGACAAATAACCTGCGCCGTCTGTCGATGGGTCAGAAGAAAAAAGTGGCACTCGTGCTAGCGCTCTCACTTCGCGTACCACTCCTCCTCCTGGATGAGCCAACTAATGGACTGGACATCCCGTCGAAGAGCAAGTTCCGTCAGCTACTCGTCCAGCACATCTCCGACGAGCAGACCGTACTCATCAGCACCCACCAGGTGCGCGACCTAGAGCAGATGATAGATCGTCTTATGATACTTCATCAGAATCAGGTCATCTGCAACGAGACAATTGCTCGTCTCGAGAGCGCTTTCTATTGCGGCACCGCCGCCGAGGCTCCTCACGTAGCGCCACTGTATAGCGAGCCCTCCGTATGGGGAGAGGTCGTAATGACGCCCCGCACGCCAGAGGTTGCCCAGACGGGAGGCTTCTCGATGGAGCTCTTTTTCAACGCTCTTATGTACAACACTGAGGCGGTACTACAGCATCTCTCACGTCCCCTCACAAGATAGACTCACTACGCAAGCACCGCTCTTCCTATGAATAAATCTGCTCATTCCACAACCGCCACTACATCCAAGGCTGGTGGCAGCTCCTTTAGCTTCAAGCGTCTCGGACAGCTTCTGCAGCTAGACTTCGCCTTTCACCATAGACAGTGGATTCAAATCCTTACAGCTGGTCTTCTCGCCGCATTCGTGCCTGTCATCGTGTCAGCTCTGCTCGGCATGCTCTTCGGGATGGGGGGCAATGCTACAGATGCACGTGGCATTTACACCGCTTGCTTATACTGTGGCCTCCTCGCGGTCTCTACCGCGACGCTGATTAGTTACAACAAACGTGTCAACGGTCACTACTCGCCTCTCTATCTACAGATTCCCGCCTCAGCTACGGAGAAGTACATATCGCTCATCCTCTTGACGCTGGTGCTGCACATCATCACGCCTATCCTAGGAATGGTCGCCTGGACCCTCTACATGCTCTTCTGGGCACTCATCGATGGTGTGCAGGTCCTTGCGCAATATTCAGAGGTCCTCATAGACCCTCTAGGCTATAGCAAGCCATCGCTGGACTCTGCGTGGGCGGTAAGTCTAATGATTTCTATGCAGCTGGCGAGCTATGCTACTTACATCTACTGTCTCATCTCGGCACGCAAGCCGATACGAGCCATCCTGCGCTTTATGGGGATTGGCTTCGGGATCTTCGTCCTTTCGGTGCTTGGCGTTAGCATGCTGATGCATTTGCTAGACATTTGTTCCATAAGTCCAGACAGGGCTGGGGACCACTTGGTACTAGAGTTCGAGCAGGGTGAGCTCAGCATCTCGCTCCTCGCTATGACGATACCCATCTATCTCTACGCCTTTGCGATGATTTGGCTCGGGCTCGGCTCGCTCCGACGCAAGCAGGTCAAGGCATAACCCCTCCCTCCCCCTTAACCATCGATCATGATCACACCACGCTTTAATCCGCAAGTAGTCATCTACGCTCAGATAGAGCAGCGCATCAAGGAGAAAATCCTCTCGGGCGAGTACCCCGCGGGGACGCAGATCCCGAGCGTGCGCCAGCTCGCAGCTGAGCTGGAGACCAATGCCAATACCATCTTCAGGGCTTACGAAAACCTTCAGAGCGAAGGACTCATTTATCCGCGTAAAGGGTTGGGGCTCTTTGTCTCCGACACCGCCGAGATGCTCCTACGCAACGAGGCTTACCGCGAGCTGACGGAGGAGCGACTACCTGAGCTATTCGCACAGCTCAAGGTGCTCAATATGGACATCTCAGAGGTGGTCAGGCGATACGCTGACTGGATGCGACGACAGGGCAGTGCCGAGTCCTAGAGCTCGCACCGAGAGCCACTCCCTCTAGTCCGCTCAGTGACAGCGTGCGGAGGGCAACCCTTCTATTACATAGCGTTAGTTGTTTAGGAGACCGTAGCACCGAGTTGCTTAGGTCTCCTTTACTATTGACTCTTGCAACAGTCTCATAATGTGTCCTCCCTGCCTTCTAACCTCTAATTACCCTCCTTTCTCGAATATCCACGTGGAAAACACTTTTTCCTCGCCACAGCACCGTTTCGATATGTAGGTCTAAATTATTGTAGCGAGCCAGTGTGGAATTTCGTCAGCCCTGTCTGCGGAACTGAGTTTCTATTGGTGGTTTCGTTTTTATCCGTATCTTTGCTCGGCTAGCAGAGTTGTCCAGAGAGGCGTCGTCGGACTTTACCCCCCATCTCTAGCTCTGCACCGCTCTATTAAGTAACGACACGCTCAGCATGAACCGCATAGTTCACACTACTTTACACTTCCTAGGGCTTTCCCTCGTGATGGGACTGCTCTTGCTCACCTCCTCGTGTGCCTCGCGGAGGGATATCGTTTACCTGCAGGATGCTCCTACGAGCACACCTAGCCAGTACACCATCCCCGTCCTACGCATTGCCAAGGGGGATATGCTTGGCATTACGGTCAACTCCAAGAATCGGGAGCTCTCCGACCCCTTTAACCTGCCTATGGTGGGCTACTACAATGCTTTCGGCATCTCGGCAGCGACCTCCCAGCAGGGTTACATCGTCGATGATGAGGGCTGTATCACCTTCCCCTCACTCGGACGGCTCCATGTGGAGGGCTTGACGCGACAGGAGCTCAACAAGCAGATAGCAGCTGAGCTACGTGACAAGGGACTTCTCAACGATGCCACCGTCACGGTCTCACTGCTCAATGCGCAGATATCCGTACTGGGCGAAGTGGCTCGCCCAGGCTCCTTCCCGATGATGAGCGAGGAGGTCTCAATCCTAGACGCGATTGCGATGGCGGGTGACTTAACTATACAGGGGCGTCGGGATAACGTACTGGTTATTCGCGAGGTCAATGGGGAGCGCTACATCGTCGCTCACGATTTGAGGAGCAATAATCTCTTTGACTCTCCCTGCTACTTCCTCCGTCAGGGCGATATCGTCTATGTCGAGCCGAACAGTGCCAAGGCACAGACAGCGAGCATCAATCCTAACAACAACGTAGGCACCTGGCTAAGCGTCGTCAGCACCGCGACCTCGCTGACCACTTTTATCGCCACTATTGTAGCTAATCAGAAGAAGTAATCGCTCTCGAGCCTTACCTCTCTACCAGTAGCACGACTTATAGTATGGAATACTCCACATCTTCTACTCAGCAGGAGCCGATGCGCTCCGCAGAGGAGGTCAGCACGTTCTCGCTTGGTGACCTCCTGACGCTCTTTAGGGCCAACTGGCTCTTCATCTTGCTGTCGCTTCTTATTTGCCTCGCACTGGGATTCCTATACATCCAGTCCTCCACGCACCAATATAGCCGATCTGCGAGCCTTCTCATCAAGAGCGAGAGTTCCATCAACTCCGCCATAGAGAAGCTGGCTCAGTTCACTGGTGACAAGCACTCCTACAGCGATGAGGTGTCCAACCAGGTCATCATCCTGGGCACTGAGCGTGTCGTCAGTGAGACGGTGCGACGTCTGGGACTAGACGTGCAGTACCGCTACAGGTCTGGTCTGCGGGAGAGAGACCTCTATAGGCAATCGCCTATCGCTATCCACTTCGTCAATGCGGATCCAGATGAGAAGATTACACTTCGTGCCAAGCTGGACAAAGATGACCCGGACAACCAAGTGCTACTCTACGATATCAAGAGCTCTCTGACTGGCAAGGTGCAAGGATCTATCGTGGCGACACTAGGAGATACCATAGCCACTCCCATTGGCAAGATAGTCGTAGAGAACACACCATACTACAGCAACTTCCCAACTTACGAGGTGCTGCGGGTGCAGAAGGACAACTTCGGGGAGGTCGTCCGTGGCTATATGAGAGACCTGCAGGTCTCCCTCCAGCAGAAGGATGCCTCCGTTATTAAGCTCACAATACAGTCGAGCAGTCCGCAGCTCGCTGAGGACTTCCTCTCTACGCTCATTCTTGTGTACACAGAGCTAGAACGCTCGGACAAGGTGAAGATAGCCGAGAGCACCCAGCGCTTTGTCGATGAGCGCCTAGCTATTATTAGCTCCGAGCTAGGACAGGTGGACGCGGAGATTGAAGACTTCAAGCAGTCGCAGCAAATAGCTGATATAGGAGCAGAGGCGCAGGAGTATATCAAGGGGAGCTCTGAGGTCAAGGCGCGACTTGTCGAGCTAAATAATGGAATCTCCGTCGCACAGTTCGTCCAGGGACATCTCAAGGACAAGAGTCAGATGGAGTCGCTCATCCCAGCCAACGTGGGCATCGCCTCACCAGCTATCGAAGCAGCCATTGCGAAGTACAACGAGCTTCTTCTCAAGCGAAACCAACTGCAGACCAATTCGAGTAGTCAGAACCCGCTCGTCCAGGAGCTCAACACCCAGCTTGCCGCTCAGCGTCTCTCTATCATTACCTCTATAGAGAACCTCATCTCGACCCTCGAAGTAGAGCGCCAAGGCATACTCGCTGAGCAGTCTAGCTACAAGGGGCGCATAACCTCCGTCCCGATGCAGGAGCGAATCGTGGGGAGTATCTACCGCCAGCAGAAGATTAAGGAGGAGCTTTACCTCTTTCTTCTGAATGTACGGGAGCAGAATGCCCTATCTATCGAAGCAGCGGAGTCCAACGCTCGACTTATCCAAGCGCCGACAGGTCCTGCCGAGCCAGTCAGTCCCCGCGTCCCAATCATCATGCTTGCTGCGCTACTTCTCGGGCTTCTCATCCCAGCTGCGGTAATATATATACGTAGTGTCGCAAATAATAAGGTGCGTGGCAAGGCGGACCTGGAGACTTACACCACGATTCCGCTACTTGGAGAGGTACCACACTACAAGGCATCTAGACGCTACGTCAAGCATGTCGAGGAACAAATCAAGGAGCAGCTAGAAGGGCTAGACAGTAAGGAGCGAAGCGAGGTCGTAGACCAGGCCTCTCGTATGTTTATCGTCGGGCATCACAGACGTAGTGTGGTCTCAGAGGCTTTCACGGTAATCCGCTCCAATATTTCCTTCCTCGCACCAGACCGTGATGACTCTGTCAAGCGAATCTTAGTCACCTCCGCAATCCCTGGCTCAGGAAAGACATTCACCTCCTCAAACTTGGCTCTAAGTTTGGCACAGTCGGGCAAGCGTGTACTCTTAGTCGACTGCGACATCCGAAAGAATACGCTCTCGAAGGCAATCGGTAGGCATCAAACGGGACAGCAGGGGCTATCCACCTATCTTTCCGACAGCAGGATAAATCCAGAGATGGTCATCTGCGCCACAACCCAGTCGGAGATGCTAAGTGTCGTGCCTAGTGGCCCCGTACCGCCTAACCCGACGGAGCTCTTTATGTCTCCACGCTTTGAGGAGCTGCTGCGGTACGCTGATGAAAACTTTGACTACATCGTCCTGGACACGATTCCGGTACTCAATCTTGCAGACACCCGAGTCATCAGTCATCTGGCGGACATCACTGTGATGGTCGTTCGTGAGAACCACTTGCCTCGTCGTCTGCTACTCGAGCTGGAGTCCCTCTATCGTGAGAAGCGGCTCAAGGGCCTCTGCCTCGTTCTTAACGATGCGGGTGTGGGTGCCTCCTCGTATGGCTATGGCTATGGAAGCTACGGTTATGGTAGTTATGGCAGCTATGGCAGCTATGGCTCTGATGAGGAGCATAAGTAGAAACTTAGATAAGCAGGTCTCAACCTTTCTCTAGGGATTATGTGGTGGTTTGCAAAGCATAAGAAGGTAGACATCGTTGCAGCCGGCTGGCTCGAGGGCATGACAGACATACACTGTCATCTCATCCCTGCGGTCGATGATGGAAGTCGGTCGCTCGACGAGACCCGACAGCTGCTCGAGACGATGCGCTCCGTCGGCATCAGGCGTGTCGTCACTACGCCACACATCTACAGACGCTACCCGAACAACGACAGCAACACGCTCCAGCAAGAGCTAGAGCGACTGCTCCCTAATTTGGCAGACCTGGACATACCGCTCATGCTTGGCGCTGAGCATATGCTGGACGAAGGCTTCGAGGCTCACCTTGCGAAGCCACTCCTAACCCTAGGAAACAGTAACTACCTGCTCGTGGAGACCTCCTTTGTAGGCGCTCCTCTAGACCTTTATCGGCTCATCCAGGGCGTTATCTCGGCAGGAGCCATCCCGATGTTGGCTCATCCAGAGCGATACCTCTACATGAATGATGCGGAGTATAGCCGTCTGCGAGCTGCGGGGTGTGCTTTCCAGCTCAACCTTTTCAGCCTCACTGGTATGTACGGTGAGCAAGTCGCACAGCGTGCGCGCCAACTCCTCGAGCGTGGCCTCTACAGCTTCGTCGGTACGGATACTCATCGGATAGAACGCTTTCGCAAAACTATCTCCTCAGCTAAGACGTATGCTCGCTACGAAGAGCCCATACGCGCACTCATGAGTCGCAACGATTCGCTCTTCACCTAGCCACGAATCACCCAAAACTTGAGTACCAATCTCATAGTAAAGTTAGAAAGAAAATCAGTATATTCCGCCGCCTTATGCAAGCCTGCCCCCCCCCCCCCTCAAACACTAGACGCTTGTTTCCCGTGAAGACTAAAGAATTCCTACGTAAATGCTTGGGTAGTCGCTACGTCAACTACCGCATCATCGCGCTCATCGATGTAGCCCTGAGCGTCATCGCCTCACTATCGGCAGTCTTCATCTCTAGCTACGTGCTTCTGACGCTGACGGGCGTTTACTTCCACGAAGCCGTCGCTGAGTACACTGGTATGGAGCACCCGACTCTTTCATTCGCAATCCTCTCTGCGGGTATCTCACTACTAGTCCTGCTCCTCTTCCCAGTCTACAAAGGGATTATACGCATCCGCACCTTCTCTTACGGCTTCAACTATCTATGGCTCTCACTAAGCAAAGCACTCGTGCTGAGCCTAGTCCTAGGGATTCTCTCGCGTGAGGGGCTCTTTGGCGTCCTATACTTCGTCATCGATACACTCTTCACTCTTTTCTTCCTAACGGGCTTCCGGACTGTCGTGCAGTTCATCTGGAGTGTGCTCAATGGTGCGCCGACAACAATGAGCCGTACGCCAGCTCTTATCTTTGGCGTGAACGACAAGTCCTCACAGCTGGCCGACAAGCTCTCCAACTCCTATCAGGGCAAAGGGCTCTACGTCGTAGGCTTCGTCGAGACTGAGCAGCCAGCCACGAGGATGACCGTCGGGGGCAAGCCCATCTTCTACACGCCAGACACCGCGAGCTTCTCCGCACTACTGGACAAGCATCATATCTCCGTCCTCCTCTTCTCCGGCTACGATGTACTGCACGAGAATGCAGCCTTTGCATCATATTGCATAGATCGCAAGATACGTCTCCTAGTCGATCAAGAGCCGCGACGCATCCTCAACGTAGACAGTCGTCCGCCCATCGAGGAGATACAGATCGAGGACATCCTAGGTCGTGAAGCCATCTTCCTCAATATGAAGCCCATCTCAGAGGCACTCCACGACAAGACCATCCTTGTGACTGGTGCCACAGGCTCCATCGGTAGTGAGATAGTTCGTCAGCTCGCTCGCCTAGAGCCCCAGCTGATTGTACTCTTTGATATCGCAGAGACCCCCATGCATGAGTTGCGATTAGAGCTCCAGCGGTGCTACCCAGAGGGTCGCTTCGCTTTTGTCATGGGAGACATCCGCAATCCCCAGCGACTAGACTTCGTCATGCGGCGGTTCCAACCCGACAAAGTCTTTCACGCAGCCGCCTACAAGCACGTACCACTCATGGAGGAGAACCCCTGTGAGGCGGTCGCGACCAACATTGTCGGCACATTCAATATAGCGAGCAAGTGCCTTGAGTACGGCATTGACCAGATGGTTATGCTCTCGACTGACAAGGCGGTCAATCCCAGTAGCGTCATGGGCGCCACGAAGCGCTTCTGCGAGATGATTGTTCAAAGCCTAGATTTAGCCATCAAGCGGGGAGAGGTCCCTGCGGAGGTGCCGACCCGCTTTGCGACGACCCGCTTCGGCAACGTGCTCAACTCGGCAGGCTCCGTCATCCCCACCTTCAAGCATCAGCTACAGCGTGGTGGTCCTCTCACCGTCACCGACCCACGCATCGAGCGTTACTTCATGACCATCCCCGAGGCCAGTCAGCTAGTTCTAGAGGCTAGTATGCTATCGCATGGGGGAGAGGTCTTTGTCTTTGATATGGGAGACCTGGTCAAGATAGCCGACCTTGCCAAGCGTATGATACGCCTAGCGGGCTACGAGCCCGACAAAGACATCAAGATTGTCTACACGGGTCTACGACCTGGTGAGAAGCTCTATGAGGAGACCATCCACGATAAGGAGAAAGACCTCCCCACGGCGCACAATAAGATACACATCGTACAGACGCGCGAGGAGTCTTTCGAGCGGATACGTCTGATGGTAGCACTCTTCGATCGTCTGGCCCATGAGGGAAATGTGGATGGTGTCGTCTACCTCCTCAAGAAAGCTATCCCAGAGTATAAGAGTCTCAATAGCGAGATTTTTGCCGCCTTCGAGCGTGGCGAGCGCATCCCCTTCGACCTCGAGGAGGAGCTTGGCAAGGTTGCCGCAGAGCTACCTCACCGCTAGGTTGCGATTACCTATCCTCGCTTCGACAGTACTCATTCTTCAGATGAGACTGTTGCATAAAGATTGTCTAGACTTTGCAGAAAGGATGAAGCGCAAGGCGCTGAGGGTGAGGTCTGAAGGGAGCATACCTCCGTATGTGACCGAAGCCGAATCCCGAAAGCAACACAGCGATTCGCCTTTATGCAATAGTCTCTAAATATCAAAAGAGAGGCACCCCGCATTGGGATGCCTCTCTTCATTTGTCTTTTGGGCAGTGAGTCCTGCTGACTACTTGACACTAGCAGATAGCGTCCGGCGCTCACGGATGCGAGCAGCCTTACCACGGCGCTCACGTAGGTAGTAAAGCTTAGCGCGACGTACCTTACCGTGACGCTCTACCTGTATAGCCTCGACAAAGGGGCTGTTGTACGGGAAGATACGCTCTACGCCGACACCGTCAGAAATCTTACGAACGGTGAAGCGACGCTGGTCACCATGTCCGCTGATACGTATGACAGTACCGCGAAACTTCTGGATACGCTCCTTGTTACCCTCCTTGATTCGATAGTCAACGACGATGGTATCGCCTGGGGCAAACTTGGGATGCTGCTTGCCACTCTCGAAGTCTTTTTCGACTAGCTTGATGAAGTCCATAATGTTCTCTTAGGATTACTTTTTTGATTAGCTATGAGCTAAACGTAATATACACAGGCGACGTGCGAGACCTACAGCTCGTAGCTCGATCTCCCTTCCTGTCAGAGATTACGCAAAGCTGACGACAAAGGTACAAAAAATATCTCAACGGACAAGCCCCCTCGGCGCATTCCCTAGGGCTGACGCATTATAATGAGACTGTTGCAAGAGTCAACAGTCTCACTAGACGCACAGACCACTACCCCCCCCCGTTCAACTGACCTAATCTCGGGTAGAATTCTTTTCACACTGCAAACTTAAAGTAGGGACGCTCGGTCTGAGCGTCCGTTGTCGACAAAGCGAGACGACCCGCTGTAGGGACGCTCGGTCTGAGCGTCCGTCCCCGTTAAGACCACGACGCTGTAACCTTGGACACAACGGACGCACAGACCGTGCGTCCCTACAGGGCGACGTAATGGACACCCTCCGATCCCTCCGATAGCTCCGATAGCTCTAATCACCCTCCTTTTTCGAATATCCACGTGGGAAATCTCAAATCTCCACGTGGATATTT
>UQBE01000033.1 GCA_900539155.1 uncultured Porphyromonas sp. | reverse complement strand
AGATTGTGAGACTGTTGACTTTTGCAACAGTCTCATTATAATGCGTCAGCCCTGGGTAGGAGCAGATAGATGTAGCTTATTCGATATCTATTTGTTACCTTTGTGGTGCTAACGCTTGCGAATAGACGATTATATTACAGATATCCTATGAATTCATTCTGGAAGACTTTCTTTGCGACACTGCTGGCAATTGTGGTGAGTAGTGTGATCTTTGCCGCTTTGGCTGTCATAGTGATGATTGCCCTTATCGCCACACTGAGTGTCGCTCCCTCGACCAATGTCAAGCCAGTCAAGGAGGGGAGTATCCTAAAGATTGAGCTGGCACATGTGTCCGACACCTATGTCTCAAACCCTTGGGCCGAGCTGGGCTTGGACAATAGTGACGGGAGTATCGACCTGCCTCTCTCGTATGTCCTCGAGGCTATCGACGAGGCTAAGAATGATGACCGTATCAAGGGTATCTATCTCAACATGATGGACCCAGGCTGTGGCTATGCTTCGGCTGAGGCGCTCAGAGGTGCTCTAGAAGAGTTCAAAGAGACGGGCAAGTTCATCGTATCATACTCAGACTTCTACTCGCTCAAGGGGTACTACCTCGCCTCTGTTGCCGACCAGCTCTATGTCAATAAGGAGGGATCTATTGCTTTCGACGGGTTAGCCGGCGGAGCTGTCTTCTTCAAGGACTTGCTGGACAAAATCGGAGTGGAGATGATGGTCTTTAAGGTGGGAACCTTCAAGAGTGCCGTAGAGCCCTACATGCTCAATGGAATGAGCGATGCTAACCGTGCTCAGATTACTTCTTACCTTGGCGATATCTGGGGGCGCATCCTAGGCGAAGTGGGTGCTAGCCGTAGCTTAGACAGTGTACGCTTGCAGGCTCTAGCCGATAGTATGCAGTCGGTTCAGCCGACCGACGCTTATTTAGCTAGCGGACTCATCGACGGTGCTCTCTATCAGGATCAAGCTCTGGAGCAGCTCTGCTCGCTCGTGGATGTAGATGAGCCTGATGATTTATACTTCGTCTCACTGCGTGATGTCTATGAGACTCGTAGCAAGTCTCGTGGAGCAGGAGCCAATGTGGGGGTACTCTTTGCCGAAGGTGAGATCAATGTCGAGGTCGCAGACTCTCCCTTTAACACCAAGAAAGTGGTATCCGACCAACTTGCTGACCGCATCCTCGAGATGGGCGAAGATGACGACTACGATGCTCTTGTGGTACGTGTCAATTCGCCTGGTGGTAGTAGCTACATCTCCGAGCAGCTCTGGTACGCAGTCCATAAGGCTAGCGAGAACAAACCTGTCGTCATCTCAATGGGCGACTACGCCGCTTCGGGTGGTTACTATATGTCTTCGGGTGCTAGCTACATCTTTGCTGAGCCATCGACCATCACGGGGTCGATAGGTATCTTTGGTGTTGTGCCTAATGCGACAAAGCTCGCTAACAAGGTGGGCGTGCATCAAGACGTGGTTAAGACAGCTCGACATGCGGACCTAGGAGCTCTGGATCGTCCATGGACAGAGGAGGAGCGTGCGCTCTTCCAGCAGTATGTCAATCGTGGCTACGAACTCTTTCTCAAGCGTGTCTCCGAGGGGCGTGGCATGACAAGAAATCAAGTAGACTCTATTGCTCAGGGACGCGTCTGGACTGGAGCTCAGGCTTTGGAACTAGGTCTCGTCGATGAGCTCGGAGGACTACAAGATGCCGTCGCTTATGCAGCATCGCAGGCTGGGTATGACACTTACCGTGTGACTTATGCGAGACGTGAGGTCAATGTACTGCAAGAACTCTTCAACACATCAACGCAAGCTGTACGTATGAAGCTGATGACCTCATGGTTTACCGATGAAGAGATTCGCTACATTGACCAGCTGCGCGAGCTACGTGCTATGTCAGGACTTCAGGCTCGTCTGCCACTAGTAGTAGATATCTAAGTGCACCCCTTTAGTATGGCGTAGCAAGATTAACTATCCGCCCTCAGTATTATGGACCAGACACCCAAGATTAATAGATGGCTATTACCGCTTTCAGGTATTTACGGAGCGGGCGTGTCGCTACGCAATAGCCTCTACAATATGGGGCGTCTGAAGAGCCATACATTCCCCATTCCCATCATCTGCGTCGGCAATCTCGCCGTAGGAGGTACGGGCAAGACACCTATGATAGAGCATCTCGTACGGATGCTCGCAGGGGATCTGCGTGTGGCCATCGTCTCGCGTGGATATAGACGTAAGTCTTTTGGGCTCAAGGTGGCTGAGCTGGGCGATAGTGCCAGTCGCATAGGCGATGAGCCAGCTCAGCTCCTGCGTAAGTTTGGAGATAAAATACAGATCGTCGTGGACGGTAATAGGGTGCGTGCGATCAATTACCTCGTCAACCAGCCCTACTCTCAGCGTCCAGATGTAATTCTTATGGACGACGGCTTCCAGCATCGCTCAGTACAGCCATCATTCTCTATACTCTTGTCTAGCTACAATAGGTTGATGACTGAGGATGCTCTCCTTCCGGCAGGCTATCTGCGTGAACCCGCCCGCGCCCGTTATCGTGCCGATGTCGTGGTCGTGACCAAGTGTCCACCCCTGCTCAAGCCGATAGACTGCACCTTTACGGAGCGACGGCTAGATCTCTATCCGCATCAGACACTACTCTTCAGCGAGGTCAAGTATGAAGACCCCGTGCCGATCTTCCAGCAAGAAGCCGAGCCTACTAAGATTGATACTAACTCGGTCATCGTCGCCATATCAGGCATCTCTCATCCGGAGGAGTTCTTCGCTTACGTTGAGCGGGGCTTCTCACGTGTGGTTACCCTGCCCTACGCCGATCATCACCACTACTCAAGGCGCAATGTGACCACCTGGGAAAACATCCTATCAGACTATATGGTGCGTGGCGTGGAGGTCGTCTTCCTCTGTACTGACAAAGATGCTGTCAAGATTTTCGAGCTGGAGAACTATATGAGTGCAGAGCTACGCCAACGCTTCCTTCGCTTGCCTATACAGGTACGCTTCAAGTCTCATGGCGAGGAGCGTATGCGTAAGCTCATTTTAGACCATATCGCTCAGTTTACACGCACGCATGCTCAGCAAGAAGAGCAAGAGGGCGACGAGGATAAGCAATAATCTTATGAATACACAAATCTCTGACTTAGGAGAGTTTGGACTAATCCGAAAGCTCACTGAGCAGTTTGCCATCACATCGCCCGACCGTGTTCGCATGGCTGTAGGTGACGACGCTGCCATCTTACAGATGCAGCCCGATGAAGAGCTACTGGTCACTACAGATATGCTCCTCGAGGGGGTGCACTTTGATATGACTTATATGCCACTCAAGCATTTAGGTTACAAGGCTGTTGTGGTCAACGTCTCCGACATCTGCGCCATGAATGGCATACCTCGTCAGATAACAGTCTCACTAGGTGTCTCAGCAAAGTACACGACTGAGATGCTCGAAGAGCTTTATAAAGGTATCGAACTGGCGTGTCAGCACTACCAGGTCGACCTCGTCGGTGGAGATACCTGCGCATCGCAAAATGGACTCGCCATCAGCATCACATGCCTAGGCTCCATCCCTAAGGGCGAGGCTGTCCTGCGCTCCGGAGCTCAGCCCAACGATCTCATCTGTGTGACTGGCAATCTAGGTGCAGCCTATATGGGCTTCCAGCTATTGGAGCGTGAGCATCGCACCTTCCTGAGCGCTCCGACAGAGGAGTTTGAGCCACACTTCGAGGGGTACGAATACCTCATCGAGCGTCAGCTCATGCCATCAGCACAGCGCTGGCTACGCGACAAGCTCGCAGAGCAGTCGATCACCCCCACGGCAATGATTGATATCAGTGATGGGCTTAGCTCTGAGTTGCTGCACATAGCCGAGCGGTCGCAGGTCGGTGTCCGAGTCTATGAGGATAGACTGCCGCTAGATCGTGAGACGCTGGCACTCTGTGAAGAGATGAGTATGTCGCCCATCACGGCAGCGTTCAACGGAGGGGAGGACTACGAGTTACTCTTCACCGTGCCACTGGCACAGGTCGGACAAGTATCCGCCATCGAGGGAGTTTCAGTCATAGGGCATGCCACGGAGGCATCCGAGGGATGTCGCTGGATTTCGACTGATCGTGCCGAGCATGAGCTCAAGGCACAGGGGTGGAATGCCTTCAGCTAGAGCGAGCTCACTCCATCTCTTCACGACAAATCTTAAGCATAAAGGTCAAGACTGTCAAGTCCTGACAGGAGAGGAAGAATGATTGCTTTCCAGTAGAAGTTTGAAAGGTCAATACGGAGGAGGCTCAATCGCTGAGATGAAGCGGTTGAGCCTCCTGCTTTTTCACTCTGCTCCCCTTGCAACAGTCTCGATTTGACTTTTGCGAAGGAGTGAACAAAGTTGACGCTTCGAGCGCAATGGGCAGGTGACTGTTGCGCTACGCAAAAGAAGAGACTGCCACCGAGGGGGTGACAGTCTCTTGGTTGTGTCTCTTTTGCTGAATCGGTGCTTGAACCGTATCAGGCGAGGTCGAAGGTGTGCCACGAGCCGTGCCAGAGGTCGATGGTGAGGAGCTTGCCGAGGAGAGAGGGTGTCTGCCCTAAGGCTAGCTGAAGCGTTTGACTCGCTTGGATGCTGCCGATGACGCCAGCGGTGGCACCGATGACGCCGGGCGGTATGGTCTCCTCGGCGCTGTGCGGCTCGCTGTACAAGTCTCGGTAGCGCAGACTACTAGAGGACGCAAAGATGGTGCACTGTCCCCTCCACCCCTCGATGGCACCATGCACAAGCGGCTTGGCGGTGCTGCGGGTGTAGTCGTCTAGGAGATAGCGTGTAGGATAGTTGTCCGTAGCGTCAACGATGATCTGGTAGTCGGCTAGTAGGGTCGCCACATTGGTCTCATTAAGCCGCTCGGTGATAGCTTCGATCTGAAGGGTACTGTTGAGTGCGGTGAGACGCTTTTGCGCCTGGATAGCTTTGGGGCGTGCAAGGTCGGTCTCACAGTAGAGGATCTGACGCTGGAGGTTGGAGGGGGAGATGACATCGCAGTCTATGATGGCGATGCGCCCGATGCCTGCTGCCGTGAGGTAGTAGAGTACAGGAGCTCCCAAGCCCCCAGCGCCAACGACTGCCACGCTCGTCTGAGCGAGTAGTCGCTGACCCTCGGGGCCTATCTCGGGGAGCTGTAGCTGACGCGCGTATCGTGCGCTGTCAGCGATGCCCGTGTCGTTTTGGGGCATGCGGGTTACATCCACTGGTCCCAGTCTTTCCAGATGACTTCGTATCCCTGAGCTTTGATAGCAGCGATCATCTCTTCGGGAGAGCGTGAGTCGTTGATAGAGAATTGCTCTAGCTCAGGATTGGGATTGACATAACCGCCGGGCTGCGTGCTACTGCCGGCACTCATAGAGTTGGCGCCGATGCGTACCGCCATATCTCTGAAGGCACTGCTCTCGCGAGTGGATAGGGAGATCTCAACCTCGGGGTCGAAGATGCGGTAAGCGCAGATGAGCTGTACCATCTGACGGTCGTTGATCGGGTCTGCGGGCATATAGGAGCCTACGTGCGGACGCAGACGGGGCAGCGAGATAGAGTACTTGGTCTGCCAGTGGTGGCTCTCTAGATAGTCTAGGTGTAGCGCGGTAAAGAAAGCATCCGTGCGCCAGTTGTCTAGTCCTAGGAGGGCGCCGATACCGACCTTGCGAAAGCCAGCCTCGGCAGCTCTGTCGGGCGTCTCTAGGCGGAAGCGGTAGTTGGCCTTGAGTCCTTTGGGGTGAAAGCGTGGATAGCTCTCCTCGTTGTAGGTCTCCTGATAGACGCAGACGTAGTGTGCGCCCGCCTCGACGAGAACTTTGTAATCCTCGACGGACATAGGCTGTACCTCGATAGATATTTGCGCAAACATAGGGCGTATGAGCTCGATGACCTGACGGTAGTATTCGACGCCTGCATGCTTTGGAGACTCGCCAGCCACGAGAAGGATATGGGTGAAGCCCATGTCGGCGATAGCTTTAGCCTCAGCCTGTACTTCCTCCATAGTGAGTACCTTGCGGACGATGTCGTTCTCCTGATTGAACCCACAGTAGACGCAGTGGTTGTGGCAATAGTTAGAGAGGTAGAGAGGCTCATACATGCGTATGGTCTTGCCAAAACGCTCGATGCTGAGTTGCTGCGCTTTGGTCGCCATAGCGTCTAGGTAAGCATCTCCTGCGGGGGAGATGAGTGCCTTGAAGTCGCGTAGCGTAGGCGTAGCTGTGGCGATGGCGTGCTCTACATCTTGAGCAGTAAAGGTGTCAAACTCAGCACACTCCTGCTCCCAATTGTACTGCTGCTTATAATCGTAGAATGTCATTAGTCAAAGAATCCTTGGAGTGGTGAAGTGGCGGTGGCGGTCATATCGGTGGCGGGCTGGTGCAGTCCCATCTCGTAAGCTGAGCGACCAGCTTCGACAGCTTTTCTAAAGGCGATGGCCATAGCTACTGGGTCGGCAGCGGTGGAGATAGCAGTATTAACGAGTACTGCATCGGCACCTAGCTCCATAGCCTCGGCAGCGTGTGAGGGGCGACCGATGCCGGCGTCTACAACTACGGGGACGGTGCTCTCAGCTATTATGATACGTAGCATATCTCGCGTGGTGAGTCCCATATTGCTACCGATCGGAGCACCGAGGGGCATGACGCAAGGCGCACCTACCTCCTCGAGTCGCTTACAGAGTACAGGATCTGCCTGTATGTATGGCATGACGATGAAGCCCTCCTTGACGAGCTGCTCGGTGGCGCGGAGCGTCTCCATAGCGTCGGGGAGAAGGTACTTGGGATCAGGGTGTACCTCTAGTTTGATCCAGTTGGTCTGTAGTGCCTCACGGGCTAGCTGTGCTGCGTAGACCGCCTCGTCGGCAGTACGTGCGCCAGAGGTGTTGGGTAGGATGATGACATTGGGGCGTGTGATGCTCTCAATGAGTGTATCGTGGAGGCCTGCAGAGGTCTCTACTCGGCGAAGCGCGACGGTGATAAGCTCGCTGCCAGAGGCGTCTAGCGCGTCTGACATAAGTTGATTGTTGGCAAATTTGCCAGTTCCGATGAAGAGGCGCGAGGTAAAGTCGTGATCTCCGATTTTCAATGACTTAGTCTGCATGTGTATAGTAAATTAGAATGTATGTCTATAGGATATATTTAGGAAAGCTTGATCTGTGATGCCGTAACTGCGATACGACTTGGGCCATATCAGTGGCATGCTCGATGGCACCGCTCACGGCGATGCCGTCAATGTTTTCGTCGCCTAAGAGCGTCTCAGCATCTTCCGGCTGTATGCCTCCGATAGCCACGATCAGAGGAAGGGTGTAGCAGCAATCTGTCTCTAGAGCTTGCTGAGCGATCTGCGAGATACCCTCTAAGCCTAGGATAGGAGCGAGTAGCGCTTTGGTCTGTGTGTCTCGATAGGGGCCCACGCCGATGTAGTCAATGTCGGCCGCCAAGGCCGGCGGTAGGTCGTCGAGGCTATTGATCGTATAGCCGATGATGTAGTCGTCGCCTAGGATGCGTCGTGCCTCTTGCGGAGGGCAGTCTTGCTTGCCGAGATGCACCCCGTCAGCGTCCACAGCGATGGTGGCGATGATGTCGTCGTCGATGAGTAAGCAGGCATGGTAGCGGTCGGTCAGTGTGCGTAGGCGCATCCCCATCTTGATGCGCTCTTCGGTGGTCGCCTCTTTGAGTCGTAGCTGCACCCAGCGTCCGCCCGCCTCGAGGTATTGGGACACCTTATTATATAATGTGTCAGGGTCTGACTCGTTGGTCACATATTGCAGGGCAAAGTGTGAGTACAGATGCTGCTTCTTCCAATCTCCTGAAAGAAATTTGGGGTAAAGTAGCTGTCGCCCGGGACGGTTTGGTTGCCCCGCAAAGATAGCAGCGAGGTAGTGGCAAGCCCGCTGCACAGAGCTTACGAGGCTGTACTCCATGGCCCAGTAGCTGGCGATTGCTGCGGAGAGCATGCAGCCAGTGCCGTGGATCGACTTGTCGTAGCGATGCGTGTAGTAGGGGTGGATGCCGTCACAGGTAATCAGATGGCTGATCACAAGATGTGGCGAAGTGGTATCGTGTCCACCCTTGAGGAGGATAGCCACGCCGTGCTCCTGAGCGATGTGCTGGAGCTCTGCGGAATCGTCTGTACCAAAGAGTGTCTGAGCCTCAGGCTTGTTGGGCGTGACGAGGCTCACTTCATTCAGTAGGGTAGCGAGCTGGTCCTGCTCCTCTGTCCAAAGGCGGGACTGTGTCTCCTCGGCGGCTGTGGGCTGGAGGATAGGGTCCCAAATGATTCGCTTGACGCCTAGCGCCTTCATCTGCGCAACAATCTGCACCGCCTGCTGTAAGTCCTGCACCATACCGAGCTTAGCCACGGTGACAGGGTGGTCGGTGAGAAGCGTCGTCAGCGACTCTTGAAGTTGGTCGGACGGTGTAGCGGTAGCGGAGACGAAGCGGTGCAGGCTCTGTGCCGTGAGCGTAGAGATAATGCTGTAGCACTGCACGCTCAGATTATTTGCGATGCGGGTGTCTATGCTGATGCCAGCTCCCGATGTGGGGTCGTGACCCGCAACGGTTAGGATGGCGGGCGTTTGGTACTGATCTAGACGCTCTTGCCGTTGCTCCTGCGGTTGCGACCAGATGTCGCCCAGTACAGCTACCCCAGCGTAGCCCGCCTTTGCAACGGTCTCTTGACTTTCGGGAGTGATGCCCCCAAGAGCGTAGACTGGGTAAGGGAGCTTGAGCAATTCCTCCCGACACGAGAGTAAGGCGGGATTGCCCTGATAGCCCTCCTTGCTAATGCTATCAAAGAGCGGGCTGAGCAAGGCGTAGTCTGGTGTGAAGGGCAGCTCCTGCAGCTCTTGAATTGAATGCGCCCCGACCGCTATCGTCTGGTGAGGAGCGAGAGGTATGTTCCTCCACTCCGCCACACGACGATAGGGTAGGTAGACGCCCGCCACGTCATACTCCGCCAGTAGCGCATAGTGATCACACAGCACGACATACGGGTGATAGGCGGGCTCTAGATTGTCTAAGACCTTTCTAAAGTCAGCCTCAGAGGCTCCCGGCATGCGCAGGTGTACCTTACAGATGCAGCTTCTTACGACATCAAAGATATCGCCAGCTACATCTTCGATATACTTACGTTCGGGCGGAGTGATGATGATCATGGGGCGTCGGGCGGTTTACTGATTACTTGTCGTCCTCGATGCGCTTCTGTAGCTGACGACTAGCACGCATCGAGCAGAAGTGCTCACCACACATGGAGCAGAAGTGTGCCTCTTTGTGCCCCTCAGCGGGTAGCGTCTCGTCGTGATACTGGAGTGCGGTCTCGCTGTCGAGTGCTAGGTGGAACTGATCCTTCCAGCGGAACTCATAGCGAGCCTTGCTCATAGCGTAGTCGCGGTAGTATGCGCCTGGGTGTCCCTTGGCGAGGTCGGCCGCGTGGGCTGCCAGCTTGAAGGTGACGACACCCTCCTTGACATCGTCCTTGTTGGGCAGGCCTAAGTGCTCCTTGCGGGTCACGTAGCAGAGCATCGCTGTGCCACGCCACGCAATCATAGCACCACCTATGGCACTGGTGATGTGGTCATAGCCTGGGGCAATGTCGGTGACCAACGGCCCGAGCGTGTAGAAAGGAGCTTCATTGCAAAGGTCTAGCTGCAAGTCCATATTCTCCTTGATACGCTGCATAGGCACGTGACCAGGACCCTCGATGAGAACCTGCACGCAGTGCTTGTCCGCAATGCGAGATAGCTCACCCAGCGTACGTAGCTCGGCAAACTGTGCCTCATCGTTGGCATCAGCGATAGAGCCAGGACGCAAGCCGTCACCGATACTGATACCTACGTCGTAGCGAGCGCAAATCTGACAGATCTCGTCAAAGTGCTCGTAGAGGAAGCTCTCACGCTTGTGCGTCGTACACCAGTTCGCCATGATGGCACCGCCACGAGAGACGATACCAGTGAGGCGCTTCATCGTCAGCGGAACGAACTGCCAGCGCAAGCCGGCGTGGATGGTGAAGTAGTCGACACCCTGCTCCGCCTGCTCGATGAGTGTGTCACGATAGAGCTCCCAAGTGAGTTTGTCGGCTTGTCCCTTTACTTTTTCCAAAGCTTGGTATAGAGGCACGGTGCCTACGGGTACTGGCGAATTGCGAATGATCCACTCTCTCGTCTCGTGGATGTTGCGCCCCGTGGAGAGGTCCATGATGGTGTCAGCTCCCCAGCGGATAGCCCAGACCGCTTTCTCAACTTCCTCCTGGATAGAGGAGGTGATTGGCGAGTTACCAATGTTGGCATTGATCTTGACGAGGAAGTTGCGCCCGATGATCATCGGCTCGCTCTCGGGGTGGTTGATATTGTTGGGAAGGATAGCTCGTCCAGCAGCGATCTCATCGCGGACGAACTCAGGGGTGATGCGCTCCGGGATATTAGCCCCAAAGCTCTCGCCTAGATGCTGTGGGTACTGCTCTCGGATCTCGTCGATGAGCTGATTCTCACGAATAGCCACATACTCCATCTCGGGGGTGATGATCCCCTGACGCGCATAGTATAGCTGCGTGACCGGATGCTCCTCAGTGCCTACGAGCGGCTGGTCGTTGAGATGGGCAAAGCGCAGGTGATCTAGCGAAGCGTCTTGTCTCCGCTTGCGACCATACTCCGAGCTCTGCTCCTTCAGTCTCGTCGTGTCGCCACGCTCCTCGATCCACTGCTGGCGTATCTTAGGTAGCCCTTGGTGCGGATCGACATGATAGTCGGGATCGGTGTAGGGACCCGAGGTGTCGTAGACCACGACCGAGCCGTTGTTGTGCCGTACACCCTCCTCGTCGATGGTATCAGAGAGTGCGATGCGACGCATCGGCACGCGAATGTCGGGGCGAGAGCCGGTGACATATATCTTAGTAGAGCCAGGGAGTGGACCCTGAGAGATGTTTAGATTGTCCGTTTGATCTTTTTGCTTCATAGAGTAAAGAGATTAAGTGTGTTTGGAAGAAGAGGAGTGTTTTATCCACCCATTGCTGCGGTAATGATCGTGACAGCATCACCCTCGCAGAGCTGGTGCGTAGGCCAGGCGTCACGTGGTATGACACGATGGTTGACCGCTAGCGCCGTGTGGTCGAGCGTAGCGACGACAGGCGATACCGCCTCTAGTAGCGAGGTACCTGCAGGCAGGTCGTGGGGAGTCTTATTGATCGTTACTTGCATAAGCCATATAAAAAGAAAAAGAGCCTACATACCTTCATCAGTCTGGTATGTAAAACTCTTAGTGTGTACTGCCCAGCCAACGAGGCTTGACAAGTAGGGTGTCCCAGTATGAGAGTCTGCACGGTCAGCGTGTAGTCGTTCTCTTTGCCTACGCCAGTATTATCTGGATCAGGTCAAGGGTCTCATCTCAGCCACCACGCAGTCGCACTGTGGCACCCCTAAGAGTCACCCACAAAGGTAGTAAAAAATATCAGAGTAGCCAACCCTCCTGCAGGAAATCCAGATCTGACGAACTATTGCTGTCCAGTAAAAGCTTTTTGAGAGAGCTAGCCCAAGTTTCACGGCAAAAATGAATAACGTAATCAACAATAATGCAATGAAACTTATCATCCTCGAACGCAAGGCATGGGAGCAGCACTGCTCCTCCTTTGCAGATTTCATCCACCGTATCGAACGGCTTATCGGGTGTCCTCCCGAAACGGAAGAATGGCTTGACAATGAAGCCGTATGCCGTAGGCTCGGAATCAGCAAGCGCACCCTGCAACACTATCGGGATACGGGTAAAATCCCGTTCTCTATGGTCGGGCATAAATGCTATTACAAAGAGAGCGACATCACTGAGATACTGAATGCAAAGAAAAACTGAACTCAAACACCTAATGAATTATGTCAGAGAACGAAATCATTACACAACAAGACCCTCAAATGCAGATGTTTGCACAACTTATGGAGAGCGTCTTGAAGAAGCTGGAGCGTTATCGCGCTACTGCACGTCCTATGTTGGGCGGAGAGGTTTACCTTACAAGTGAGGAAGTCTGCAAGCTGTTACGTCTGAGTAGTCGCACGCTCCAAGAGTACCGAGACAGTGGAACAATAGCTTATCACAAAATCGGAGGCAAGATACTCTACAAACAGAGCGATATTCAAGCGATGCTTGAAAGGTGCTATAATCCTATATATAAGAGAAATAAGTAATTGAACAGCGGGGTCAAAGAAGTGAGTTGAGATATGGTTTAGCGGATACTCATTTGAACTCGGGAACGCTGACGTCAAGGGCAGACAATCTCTCGGTGAGTGTCAATTCATCCATCGGTGTACTGCTTTTGTCCCTCTTTGGGGATTGTTCATTTCATCGGTGCGTTTTCAGCGTTTAATCTGAACTTACAATTACCTACGGTCAAATGAGTAAGCCATAGGGGATTTCGGCTAAGAGCTGGGTAAGTCAAGATTTGGTATGGTCAAGAAGTGGGTTTTAACTCAAGTCAATCAGCTCGCTTGTTCGTACCGTCTTAAAGCATTATTCATTCTGTTCTTTGGGTGAGTTGAACGCCATCCTCTCCCAGTATAATCTCGCTGTAGAGGAAGTGAAGACGGAGTATAGGGGTAAACGATATGACGGTTTGGTCTATGTACCTACCGATGGTAAAGGTAACAAAGTGAGCACACCTATCTATGCCTCGGACATCGGTCGCGGTGTGGGATATTATTTGCTTTGCCATCTCATTATCTTAGTGTTACAAGATATGTTGATACTAATTATTTGCAAAAGTAATCCTTTTTAATCCATACTTCTGATAGTTTTGAACATAATCCTTTATTTCATCTGCATTTTTTAATTTGTTTATTATTACTACTGGATTTGTAAATTTAATCAACGGCTCACTAATTGAGCTTTCCGGAACGAAAAAGGTTATTGTTTGTATACTGTCAGTCTTATAAAAAACATCATTTGAGTAAAAGATATAATCACTATCTTTATTTGAAATGTTTTTATTTGACATAGATAAAATAATTTCCTCATGGTTTCCCGCCACACCCCAATTTCTCGCTTTAATATATATTGGCTTTCCAACTTTCTCCAAATTAAGGGTAATAATATTCTCATTTGATGGCATAAAGCTTTCTTTTCCCCATTTATAGTATAGGTAACCACCAATAATTAGAAATACTATTATAAGTATTATAAAAGTTTTTATTCTACTCATAAGTACTATTTTTTCTTTTTTCCAAAGTTCCAACCAGCTAAGCTCATTCTATACTGATAATTAACCTCACCATAAGTAGGAGCGACGAACTTTTTAATATCTGAACTATTATAGGTACCTCGTATAACGATATCAGCCATTTGCCACTTACTTAGTCTCTTACCATTACTTTCTTCAATATGTAATGCCCCTGCTAATTTTTGAAATGTCTTAAATGAAATACCGACCCAAAGATATGTTCCTCCTTCTGCATTATATCCTGCTAAGAAATTACTAGCAGAACGTGATGTTGCATATTTACCATTTAATAACCCACCAACTCCTACATAATTCTTTTTTATATCAAATAATTGCCCACCCGCCGACTTAGAAGCAATTTCTGCTAAATACATATCTTCTGCAAGACCATGCATTTTAGCAATAATGGGATCAAATGATTTACCAAATTGTATTCTATGGTTGGTTAGAGCCTTCCCTGTTTCAGGACTAACAAACTCATCCCAATGTTCTGTTTCCCACATTCTTATGCCACCACTTGAAGTCCCAAACTTTTCTGCTCTTTTTGATAATTGATATTCTGTTGGATTACTACCATCTGCATTCTTTCCATGTTTATATACTCCATTATCATTATCATTGAAAACAGCTATAACATTGCCATTATCATCCGTATGAGTACTTTCTGAAAGTCCTATTAGGTCTGTATATCTAATAGGGTTACAATAGAAAGCTCTGTATGGTGTCCAACTTGGCGTTTGCTCCATTAACGGGTCTACCCCCAACCACATGGAGATTTTGGGGTCCATGTATCTGGCTCCATAGTAATATAGCCCTGTTTATTCGTCTAACTCCTTGGCATTGAAAAGATAAGGCGTGTTCCAAGTGTTATTGCGTTCCTCGATAAAGACCTCACCAAACGGCACATACTCGATGTGTTGCGATACTTCTCCATCGAGGTTAGTGATATAGCTGCTGCTACCCAAGTGATCAGGGTGGTAGTAGAACTGCATCTTCTCGTACTCTTCATTCGGCTTGAAGTTACCATCGATAGAAGCACGGGCCATCGCCTTTGCTTGCGCAGCCTCTGGTGTACCATCATCACAACAGAACCCTTGACCGTTTACATAGTCGTTATTATCCTTTCCAGTATAAGGGATGTCAAACGTCTTATAGTTGTCCTTGATAGATTGCAGTTGCTGTGCATACTTATCCTTGTAATTGATAGTCAAGCCATCAGCCTCATTTCCTGCATAGGGTATTCGTCTTGGGTCTGCACCATAGCTTGCCAAGTCTCCCAATTTAGAAACGATTCTTTGACTACCGATGTAGATATGCTTGGTGTACTTACCACCCTGTCCTGCAACAAGGTATGGGCTGACATAGAGCGAGAAGCGTGCCGTACCAGTGTTGCCACCTGAGAACTCGGAGTTTACATAAATCGCTTCGTTCTCACCACTAGTCTTTACCGTGCGCTCACCATCGGCATCATACCAATAGTTGCTCACAAAACCATTCTCATCGACTGCCAGCAAGCGGTTCTCCTCGTCCCAGATTAGCTTGCGCTCTGTGGCACTGTTGTCCCTACATCCGTCAGTCATACTCCGTTTGGTGTTTGTTCACTTATATCTATATTGCAGTCCATAATTTTGTCAATACCTGCGTGTTCATTGTAAAGTGTCTCAACCCACTTTTCATGCATATATTGTTCTACTTCGTGATAATCCTCATCATTTGGGTTCACTATTTTGAATATCTGGTGAATACATTCATTGCCGTCTAATTCTTGATAAATGTACATGATTGCTCTATTAGCAAATAGAATGAAATAAGAGGATAGTTCATCTTCGTGAATCTCTATAATCTTATTATTATCTAAATTGCTAACAACAGTCCATTTTCGATTATTAAGTTTTTCGCTTGGAGACTTAACAAAGCAAAAACTTGATGAATCGAAATACAGCCATTTTTTTTGCATCATTATAATGATGACCAATCCATATTGATTGTTAGAATATGGATTAGTTATTTCTTTATAAAATATAGTCTTAATTTGGTCCATGTCAAATTATATGTAGTGGGTCTTATGAAGTTACTCTCGTAGATTCAACTATCCAATGCAACTGAATTGTACCGACCGCTAAGATAACAATTATCCGCTTCAGTAGGAGCTAGAGGGAGATCTTTTCTCTCTCTGCTTCTCTAAATAATATGTTGGATTGTGCTTAGGGTGCGATCCATTTTTTGTAGATATGAGTTGCATTTCTTAATTGAATATACGAAACCCAGGTCTGACGAACTATTGCTGTCCAGTAAAAGCTTTTTGAGAGAGCTAGTAGGCCGTCCTATAGAAATGAGCTAACTGTCAAAACGGCACTATCTCGGGGAAAACGGATTCTCCACGTGGATATTTCGAAATCCCCACGTGGAGAATTTTTATTTTCCACGTGGGGAAGAAAAAATTCTTCGGAGGAATCAAATAAAACTTCGGAGGAAATGAATGACGCCCACGTGGAAAATAAAAAATATCCACGTGGGGATTTGAGATTTCCCACGTGGATATTGGTTTTCGGGTCGTATATCGTCGCTTGTCGCTTGCTTCTTGCAATTCGTACGCTATCGGCGCTATCCTTTGCGTTGGGTGAAAACGCCTATGTGGCGTCTTAGGAGGATTAGTGCGCCTCGAGCCAATCTTTGCCGGTGCCGATCTCCACGACAAGCGGTACAGAGCACTCGGGCCAGGCACCTTCCATTGCTTCGCGAACGAGGGTTGTGACACGATCCAGTTCGTCGAGATAGACGTTGAGGATCAGTTCGTCGTGCACCTGCAGGACGAGGTAGCTGCGTAGCTGTTGCTTCGTCAGCTCCTCCTCGACACGTATCATAGCGATCTTGATGATGTCTGCGGCGGTGCCTTGGATTGGTGCGTTGATCGCATTGCGCTCCGCATTGCCACGCTGGGCTCCACGCGCCGTGCGGAGGTTGCGCAGCTGCCGGCGACGACCGAAGGCGGTCTCTGTATAGCCTCGCTCGGTGGCGAGTGCTATCGCCTCATTCATAAAGGCTTGTATATGAGTGAAGGTGGCGAAGTACTCTTTGATCAGCTCGGCAGCCTCGCCAACGGGGATGTTGAGACGCTGGCTCAGACCGTAGGGCGTGATGCCGTAGTTGATACCAAAGTTGGCCGTCTTCGCTTTGCTACGCATCAGCGGGGTCACCTCTTCGGGAGCCACCTTAAAGACCTTAGCGGCTGTCGCCGTGTGGATATCGTCGCCCGAGAGGAAGGAGTGTATCATCGCTGGGTCTTGGCTCAGATGCGCCATGACGCGCAGCTCCACCTGCGAGTAGTCTGCACTGAGCAGGACAGCACCGATCGGCTCCTCATGGGTATGATCCACAGGAACGCAAGCCGAAAGGCGCGGGGTGTAGTAAGGATCAGCGACAAAGGCACGACGCAGGGGACGGCCGAGGTCGCTACGGATGGGAATGTTTTGCAGATTCGGATTGCTCGAGGAGAGCCTGCCCGTGGCGGTGACCGCCTGATTGTACGAAGTGTGGAGCTTGCCATCGGGGTAGCACATCTTGGGCAGCGGATCTATGTAGGTGTTGAGCAACTTGCGCGCCTCACGGTAGTCTAAGATGAGCGCGACGACGGGGTGGAGCGAGCGCAGCGGGAGGAGCGTCTCCTCGTTGGTCACATAGCTACCAGTCTTAGTCTTGCGTGGCTTCTCCACAATCTTAAGCTCGTCAAAGAGCAGTTCGCCGATCTGCTTCGGGCTATTGACCTTGAGGTTAAGCCCTCGTGAGGAGTAGCTCTGTATCTCTTTCTCTAGGCGAAGGACGCTCTCGAGTAGCTCCTGACGGGAGCGCTGCAGTGCCTCGATGTCGAGGACGATGCCACGTTGCTCCATGTGCATCAGCACGTAGAGGAGCGGTATCTCCACCTCGGTGAGGAGTCGCTGCTCGGTAGGGGAGAGCTGCTTGTGCAGGGCATGGTAGAGGCGTAGCGTCACGTAGGCATCTTCGCTGGCGTAGTCGCAGAGGAGCTTGGGGTCAACGTCGGTGCGTAGTGCAAAGGTTTCCTTAGGCGAGAGCTCTTTGTAGCGTATTGTGTCGTAGTGGAGCAAGCCACCCGCCAATTCGTCGAGACTGTGCCCCTGGTCGGCATCGATCAGGTAGTGCGCCAGCATGGTGTCGTAGAGCGGACGCGCCTCGGGCAGTCCGTAGCGCGTCAGCACCTCTAGGTCAAACTTCGCATTGTGCGCCACCTTTAGCACATGCTCGTCCTGCATTAGTTCCTTTAGCGGAGAAAGTATATGCGCAGCCTCCTCAGCGGAATCAGGTAGCGGAATAAAGCAAGCCTGCTGCTCATCAGCACAGAGCGACATGCCAACGATGCCCGCACAGAGCGCATCGAGGCCATCGGTCTCGGTGTCAAAGGCAACAACGGAGCTGCCCGCCAACTGCTTAGCGAGCTGGTTCACTGCTTCGTAACCCTGCACCTCGGTGAAGGTCACACCGACTGTCTTATAGCTTTCCATAGGAGCTGCGGCACTCACGGGACCCGACACCTCAATCGTGGCTGGCGAACTAGCTGGCGTCGAACTACCGCCAAGGTCAAAGAGACCCACCTGTGGCGTGCTCTCTGCGGGTTTGCCGATGCGCTTCAGTAGTGAGGTGAAAGCAAACTCCTTGAAGATGCGCTCTACAGCGGCGTGGTCGGGACCCCGCCACTTCATCTGATCTGGGTCAAAGGTGACCCCAGGCACATCGGTCACGATGGTGACGAGATGCCTCGAGAGCATCGTCTGCTCTTTGGCTGCGAGGAGCTTTTTCGCATAGGTCGGCTTCACCTGGTCAATGCGTGCGTAGATATCTTCGATCGAGTCAAACTCCTCGAGGAGTCGCTGCGCTGCTACCTTGCCAATGCCTGGGCAGCCGGGCACATTGTCCGAGCTATCGCCCACAAGTCCCAAGTAATCAATTATCTGTAGCGGATAGCGGATGCCGTACTTAGCGGTAATCTCCTCAGCGCCGAGTAGCTCGAAGCCTGACCCCGTGCGCTGTGGTGCAAACATCTGTGCATGCGGTCCGACGAGTTGCCCGTAATCTTTATCTGGCGTGACCATGCGCACCTCGTAGCCTGCCTCGACAGCTTGACGGCTCAGCGTGCCGATCAGGTCGTCCGCTTCGTACCCTTCGACCCCTAGCAGAGGTATCTGGTAAGCCTGGACCAACTCTTTGATATAAGGCATCGAGAAGCGTATCGTCTCGGGCGTCTCGGGGCGATTGGCCTTGTACTCTGGGTACTCCTTGTGGCGGAAGGTCCCTCCCGGCATATCCATCGCCACAGCAATGTAGTCGGGCCGCTCTTTGTCAATGATGTCTTGTAGCGTGGAGGCGAAGCCATAGAGCGCACTCGTGTCGCGCCCCTGCGCATCCACGAGGGGACGATTGATGAATGCGTAGTAAGCTCGGTAAATTAGTGCATAAGCGTCAAGCAGATAGAGCGTAGGCATAGTTCAGATAGGGTAAAAAGTAACGGGTTAATCTTGAGGGTCGGTAGGCTGGCTGAGCGAGCGAATGACACGGCAGGGATTGCCCACGGCTAGGCTCATCGGGGGAATGCTCTTCGTGACGACACTCCCCGCACCGATCACAGAGCCACGGCCAATGGTTACGCCGGGGAGGATCGTACAGCCACCGCCGATCCAGACATGGTCCTCGATGATGATCGGGATGCCAAACTCCCAGCCGGCAGCGCGCTCCTCGAGGTCGAGCGGGTGCCCCACACTATAGAGCGAGACGGAGGGGCCGATGAGTACATGGTCGCCGATGGTCACATGCCCGCCATCGAGCATGGTGCAGCCACTATTGATGAAGGTATGACTCCCCACCTCAATCTCGCTCCCATAGTCGCAAAAGAATGGGGTCACCAGCCAACTCTCCTCGCCGAGTCCTCCGAGTAGCTCCTGCAGTGCCCTATGATACTGCGCCCGCTCCTCGACGGGTATGCGGTGCAGGGCCTGCAGTCGCTCTTTGCACCGACTAGCCAAGAGCTGGCGGTCGGTGTCGCTCTGTATATTATAGTAGCGATAACCCTCGGGCTGTGGGGAGGGTACAAACGATAATGGGGGAGTCGTGTGAGACATACGGTGAAGCGGTAAATGCGGAGAGAGGAGCTTGCTAAACGAACCTCTACGACAAAGGTAGCAATAAATCCCCTCTCCTTTCTCTTTCCTCCCGCTGGCACTAGAGTTTCCTACCTATGAAACTATAGTGCCAATAGGGGTTGGCACTAGAGCTTCACGGCAAAAAGGAGCTTACGACTTATCGCTAGTCTTCTCGGTTTTGGGAGAAGAAATGATTGAGGTTCTTGAAGCCAATCTTGGAGCTGGGTAACTGAGGAAAAGGAGAGCGCAGTATGAGCTTGCGTTCGGTGCGATTTGTGTAGCCCTGGATGTAGTTAAGATTGACGATGTAGCTCTGATGCGTCCTAACGAAGATGTGTAGTCCCTGTAGCTCTCTATCGTAGACACCTATGTTCTTAGAGCTGTAGATCTCCTCTCCATCAGACAGATAGATCTTACACCCCCCGTCACTAGACTGTATGTATACGATCTGATTACTATGGAAGATGCGCGTGTCTACCGCTGTGGAGACTTGTAGCCACTTACCAGTCTGGTCGCTTGGGGTAGATGCAGTACTCGTCTCATGCGACTGATAGATACGCTGAGCAGCCTTTTCGATAGCTGAGCGTAGCGATTCCTTGTCTATAGGCTTGTCGAGAAAGGCAACGGCTCCCTCATAGATCGCTTGCTGCGCATACTTAAACTCACAGTGCCCAGAGAAGATGATGAGCTGAAACTGTCGGAAGTTTTGCCACTCCTCTAGTAGGTCAAAGGCGGTCCGCCCCTCAGGAGCAAACTGTATGTCCAAGATGAGTAGCTGGGGGGCAAACTTCTTGATGGCTAGATCTACCTTTGCCAGAGAGGTACAAGTCGCAACAATCTCTAGTGTTGGGGCTACCTCCTCGACTAGAGAACGCATCAGAGCCAAGATCTCGGGAGAGTCGTCAGCGATTATGGTCCGTAGTGGTGGGATAGTTGGAAACATAGATTTATAGGCGATAATGAGGTGGTAAGCATAGTGTGATGGTGGTTCCTTGCTCCGAAGAGTCTATACCGAGGTCTATCGCATAGCCTAGTCGATTGAGGAGGTGGATACGCTTCTTCGTTAGCTCCAGACCATAGGAGTGATAGCTGAGCTTGGACTTGTGTTGTAGCTTTTGGGCTTGCTGTATGCCGATACCATTGTCAGCTATCTGGATGGATATGGCTCCACCCTGTTGGTTTAGAGAGATGGAGACTTGTAGCATCGCTCTACGGGCATCATTGAGAGGCAGTAGTCCGTGACTTATAGCATTCTCCACAAAGGGCTGCAGAAGCATCGGAGGTATACAAACCTGATCGGAAGATATAGCCTCCTCAATGGTAATCTGAAAGGCAAAAGCATCTGGGTGTAGCTCCTGCTGAAAGCTCACAAACTGCTTCGTCAGCTCTAGCTCCCGCTGTAGCGTAGTCCAGTGCTGTGCTAGTGTAGAGTCTAGCGCACTTACAGAGCTTTGTATCGAACTATGGAGGAATGCTCGTATGAGCCGACTCAGACTGACTAACTGCTGCTCGGCCTCTTCGGTTTTCTGTAAGTGTACCTTAGCCTGTACCGAGGTCAGGACATTGTAGACAAAGTGTGGATTGAGTTGAGCTTGTATCGTATCCATCTCAGCTACCTGAGCTTGCGTAATAGTCTCAGAGAGGCGTCGCTTAGTACGTAGCAGGAGGAGCACACTCCCCACGATGGCTAGCAGCAGTAAGAGGACAATGCTTGGGACAAACCACACCTGATTATAGAAGGCTCGTCTTACCGATATCTCTAGTTCATATAGCTCCTGCTCCGAGCAGACCTTATCAGTCCCTTTGTATAGCACCTGCACCTGCAGTGTCGTCGTGCCATGAGGCAAGTTGGTCAAGACGATATAATCCTCATCCTGAGCCTTGCTCCAAGGTGCTGTGCTACTCGTACGATAGCGATACACCAGCGGATAGGGACGACTATAGGCAAGCGTCGTAAGCGAAATGGTCACAGACGATCTATTGGTCGGGAGGCTCACTCGTCGCTGATTATATAGTATAGGCGTGTTATCATAATAGGAGAAGAAGAGCTTGGCTCCGTGCGTAGCTGTCGGTCTTAATAGTTTGGGGCGAATAGACGCTAGATGCGAACTACTGGTCACCCAAATGTTGCCCTGAGAGTCCATATATGCGCCAGCCTGCCCAGGCTCCTCTACACGAAAACCATTGGACGCATCGATATAGCCCCACAGTTTCACTCGTCTCGTACGATGAAATGCTTTGAGATCGATGATACAGAGCCGATCGCCCTGCGACACCAGTAGTCGCTCGCTATCTATCGGTAGGACGAGGGCGGTCAGCTCTTGAAACTCGGGATCATCTACTACGCAGATTTGATCTTGCTTAGCATCGTAGTAGCATAGTCCCATATCAGTGGCAAACCAAGTCGTGCCATACGCATCTGTCGCCATCTCCATACAGAAGTATGGGGCGCCTCGCTCGTTAGCATACCTAACTAACGCTCCTGTGTCGTAGTCATAGCGGTAAATCTCTCTACCACCCAGCCAGTAGCTCCCGACAGAGTCCCGTGTGATGGAGAGTATATTACCCTGTATTGTGACACTCTTATATTGTGTGACTGTACGCTGTACTTTACCCTCTTCGTCCCATATAGCAAAGCTACCCATACCTCCTCCCCATATAAGCCGACGCTGAGCATCGTAATAGGTATAGAAGCAGAGCTGCTCATGCACCCCTGTACGCTCTAGCTCTGAGACCTTACCACTCTTCGGATTATAACGTATCACTCCTTTAGAGTGTGGAAAGTAAAGCACCCCACGGCTATCTCGTACAGGATGAAAGTAGTACCCTTGATCTAGCTCGCTAGTAAGTGAGAGCGACTCTACCTGATCGCCACGGATGCGCTTGATCTCGTGCGTAAAGGAGCTAGCGTATATCGTGCCATCATCGCCAGCGACACAGCCCCACACCTCAGGCAGTAGCTTCGCATCGTAGAGCTGAATCGCATCAGGCAATACCTGTAGCATACCGCGCTCTGTACCAAGATAGATGCCCCCCTGATGGTTAACGACCATATCTGTGATATACCCCCACTGCGATATATACTTACTAAGATTTATCAGCTCGCCATAATTTAGGAACTGTAACTCTCCTAAATGTAAGCCCGGCAGTATGACATTGCTTACCCCATACCAAGCTATCGGGAGTGGCTCTACCCAACGCCCTCCTACAGAAGAAGCTATACGACTAAGCCCCTTAGCAGAGAGAGCATAAAGCTCCACCGTCCCCACCTCTCGGCTAAAGGCTATACAGACCTCGCCCCGAGGCCCATAGAGCAGACGCTTAGACTGTTGCTGTAGTTGCTTAGGGAGGTCAACGGTTGTGATACGCCCCTCTCTCGTCACCCGCAATAGCCTCTCAGAGTCATCATCATACGAACCTACGAGGTAGAGGTCGTGGTGTAGCTTATCATAGCGCATCGGAGAGTGTACCGAGGTGACCCCTGGAGAGAGAGGCGTCTCTTGTAGCCTCCCCTCTGCATAGTGACCGACTACAAAGCGAGACGATGCATCCCGCTTGGCATACCACAGGGTACGCTCTCCACCTAAGGTTGCGGCAGATAGTCTCGCCAGAGGTACAGGGAGTGTCTGTACACTATCGCCACTGATCCTTGAGACGCCTTGCGTCGTAATGACCCATACAAAGCCATCTTCATCCTCCTCAAGATGGATGACCTCTCCATCTGACAACCCCTCCCCAGATGCTGTAAAGGGGTGAAACCGCGCGCCATCAAATCGACCCACACCAGCCTTCGTCCCAGCCCATATATACCCGCGACTATCTTGCATCAACCTAGTCACCTGACACTGTGGCAATCCCTGCTCCTTGGAGTAGCGTATGCTCTGCACCCCTCCAAGCTTTGTGCCTGAAGAGTTCCTATGACTAGTAGCCATAGGGCTAGGATTGTCATAATAGGAGTGTATTGCTGTAGATGATAAGACTTCATCGGTTCACAAAGATACATATTTAGAGACTAGAGCGACTAAGCTTTTGACCTTTAGGTCAGAAGCTCTTGTGTCGCAGAGAAGAGATAAAAAAGAGACTGTTGCAAAAGTCAACAGTCTCACAATCGTGCATGCAAGATTGTCTAGACTTTGCAGAAAGGATGAAGCGCAAGGCGCTGAGGGTGAGGTCTGAAGGGAGCATACCTCCGTATGTGACCGAAGCCGAATCCCGAAAGCAACACAGCGATTCGTCTTTATGCAACAGTCTCAAAAAAGACTGCTACACTGACGTGATACTCATTCACTTCAATGCAGCAGTCTAATAAGCAGGATTGATCGGTTACTTCTTGACCACTAGTCGCTCCTGCCATCCAGTGCCTACGAGGAGGTAGACACCATCGCTGAGAGCTGTCAGGTCAATCTGTAGATGCCCCTCTGCATCTGCTTGCATAGCGCACAGTAACTCGCCAGTCATGCTGTGCAGCATCACTTCGCTAGCAGGTGCTATACCCTCCACGATGACATAGTCAGTCGCTGGGTTCGGGTAGAGCTTCACCTGCTGCGTGACGGTCGTCTCCACGCCTGTGTGATCCACAAACGTTGCCTTCACTTCGGTAGCACCCTTGACGACAAACTTCTTCGTGGCTAGGATATCCTTCCCGTTGGCCGTGAGCTCCGTCAGTACGCACTGCGCATTCTTGCCCGTAGCTTGAACTGTCAAGGTAGTCCCATAGGGTACAGCCTTGAGATTGACCTCCTCAGCAATAGATATGGTACCATGCTCGTTGCTCGTTAGGGTCACGGCAAACGCCATCTTCGTAAAGGTTGCCTTTACTTCGGTAGCACCTTTGACTACGAACTTCTTCGTAGCGAGGATGTCCTCACCGTTGGCAGTAAGTGCCGTAAGCTCATACCCCTCGGCTGGAGTAGCGGCAATTGTTAGCTCTGTGCCATAGGGGACAGCGGTGAGATCGTCTGCCCCCGTAGCTGTGAGCGTACCCTCTCCTTCCTTAGTTAGAGAGACTGCAAAGCTCTTCTTAGCAAAGGTCGCCTTGATAGTTAGGTCGCTGGTCACGACTACCTTCTTGGAAGCTAGGATATCCGTGCCATTGGCAGTAAGTGCTGTTAGTTCGTAACCCTCGGCAGGGGTGGCAACGATGGTAAGCTCCGTACCACGAGGTACTGCATCGAGATCGTCGGCTCCCGTAGCGGTAAGCGTACCTTCGCCCTCCTTAGTCAGCGTCACGGCAAACGCCATCTTCGTAAAGGTTGCCTTGACTTCAGTAGCTTCCTTTACAACGAACTTCTTCGTAGCGAGGATGTCAGTGCCGTTGGCAGTAAGTGCAGTAAGCTCGTACCCCTCAGCTGGAGTAGCGCCAATCGTTAGCTCTGTACCGTCGGGGACAGCGGTGAGATCGTCGGCTCCCGTAGCGGTAAGCGTACCTTCGCCTTCCTTAGTCAGGGTCACGGTAAACGCCATCTTCGTAAAGGTTGCCTTTACTTCAGTAGCACCTTTTACAACGAACTTCTTCGTCGCGAGGATGTCTGTACCGTTGGCCGTTAGAGTTGTCAACTTGTAGCCATCAGCGGGGGTAGCTTCAATCGTCAGCACGGTACCTTCCAGAACGGCGTTAAGGTCAGCGGCTCCAGTAGCAGTGAGCGTTCCTTCGCCCTCTTTCGTCAGCGTTACTTTTAAGGTTTGTGCGCCCTCGTAGGCAACATACTTTCTGGTATCGGACTTGTACTTTAGCGTATTCCAGTTCTTACCCTTG
>UQBE01000032.1 GCA_900539155.1 uncultured Porphyromonas sp. | reverse complement strand
TTCATTGTACTCATAGTTATCTTACTTACGAGTCAACTTTTTTCAGGGTAAGACAATCCCTCGGGAGGGACGAAAAAATCCCTCGGGAGGGACGATTTGATCCTCACGGAGGGATTTCCAGTTTCCTAGGTATGAAACTCCAGTTTCCTAGGTATGAAACTCTAGTTTCTTAGGTATGAAGCTTCAGTTTCTTCCGTATGAAACTAAATGGGCATACGGGGAAACGAAGTTTTTTAGCCGAGGGGCTTGCGGTTGTCTCTACGGAGAGCGAGCGAAGCATCGGCACAAACGACAGCCCCCACGTTTCTCTCTGATCGTAGAGAGCCGTGGGGGCTGTTGTGATTTTAGCGGCTATTTAGCGGCTGGTTAGAGCCCTTTTAGCGATAGGTTAGGGGCGGTTTAGCGGTCTGTGAGCTGTCTGGCCCGTTTTATTCCTCGGGGATGTAGATGACCTCGCCATTCTCCAGCTCGTAGGCGATGCCGACGCGCTTACCGCGGCGCTGATTGGAGGCGTCCTCGCTGTCGGTCGGTGTGTACCGCTCGATGGTGGAGCCTTTTTTGGAGATGATCTCCATATTGTCCTTGCCGGGGTTCTTGATGATGGTAAAGTCCTCCTGCGTGAGCATCTCGGTCATGCTAAACTTCGTGACCAGTGCCACCATGAGTGCCACGGCAAAGACCATCGCCACGTCAAAGAGGTTGCTCACGAGCGATGATGGATCGGTGTCATCGTGGCGCAGTGTGCGTCGCTTACTTCTTCGTCTCATCTTCAGCTTGGGTTAGGAGTTCGTCGATGTAGTCGATGTAGATGAGCTCTTGGTGGTGATAGCGGTGGAGCCTCTGCAAGGTCAGATAGCCGATGGCGGAGACGAAGAGTCCCAGCACGGTAGTCGCAAAGGCGACCTGCATATTGTACGCCATAGTTGCCATATCGCCACTGCTCAGCCCGACGAGCGCTGGTCCCATTGGTATGAGGGTACCCATTAGTCCGAGGATTGGACCGAACTTGGTCAAGACTTGCGGATAGACGAGTCGCTTGTCGAGCCGTAGCTCATACTCGCCGATGAGTAGGTTGCGCTCAGCAGCGGAAGCCGTGAGTAGCGAGCGCAGGAGCTCCTCAAAGAGGTCTAGCCGTGCTGTCTCTGGACTCTCACCGCCCAGCTCTTGGCGCAGTCTGCCGAGTAGTGCGCTAGCGTCTTCACGCTGATGGGAGAAGTAGCGCTGCTGTAGTCGCTTGTAGCGCTGTGCCCGCTCGATGAGTCCGCCCAGCATGAGGAGGGCTAGGAGGAAGAGTAGGAGTAGCCCAATGATCACCGGTATGAGGAGACCATTGGAGAGGAGAAACATGGTGTCTGAAATGAACTTCATAGTAATCTGTTGTGTGTGTAACTGTCTTATTTGCGTGAGCCTTTTGCCTTGATGAGCATGGCTACATAGCCGATGAGGACGCCGCCGGCGAGGGTCGCTAGGAGTAAGCACAGCTCTCTAGGCGAGGAGCTGTCTAGCTGAACCTCTGGAGCTTGGGTGCGCTCTGGGATGAGGATGTAGGCAATGACGCTACCCACGGCTAGCACTCCAGCTAAGAGCATGGCGAGCAGACGGAGGAACTCCCGATCACGTATCAGGCGAGGTGTCAGCTCGATGAGTAGGAGGAGCACCACAGCAAAGGTTATGGTCACTGCCCAGTAATGGACCCCGGGCATGCTGTAGATGACGAAGCTCCTCAGGTAGCATAGCGCAGGTAGCATCAGTAGCGAGGGGAGCCATACGGCTATCTGGTGGCAGGCGGTCATGACTGCGACGACTAGTCCCTCACGATGATAAATCGTACGTAGAGAGCGGTGTGCGGGGCGGTAGGTGACGACCGCCATCGTGAGCAGTAGCTCTAGCGAGACCATCATGGCGAGTGTGGAGAGCTGCTCCGCCTGACGTAGCATGGCGTCGAGGGCTAGCTTGCTCACTCGCAGGGTTGCCTGATGGGTCGCCACCAAGCCGACGATGTATAGGAGTGCATGCGCTAATCGCACCCTACGATTAGGTCGTACGGCTGTGGTGGTGAGTGCCACTAGGATCGCAAAGATGGAAACGATGAGTATCATCTCTTACTTCGTACGCTTCCTACGTCTGCTGTAAAGGATGGAGAGCACTAGTATGAGGACGAGTACGACACCTCCGATGACAACCACCTCGGTCGTGGAGAGACTATCCTGATCCTCTGCAGAGGCAGAGCCAGTGGCCTGCTTCTTGCCCTGAGCCTTGTCCGAGTCCTTCGAGAGTACCTGCTGCTTTTGGTCAGACTGTGAGGTCACCTTGAGTGCCTTGTCTAGGGCGGCGGTGTACTCTTGTTGCTGCTCGGGTGTGAGCTGATCCTGGATCATCTTACGTAGCTTAGCATTGTCACAGACCATACCGCTACAGCCCGCACCCGCCTTTGCCAAGCTCTCGGCATGGAGCTGAGCGATGGTCTGCTTTTGCTCAGCAGTCGCCTGCCAGTAACCCTTGCGAATGGTCTCCATCATAGAGGCGGTGAGGTCTTGCAGGGCTGCGGGGTTGTTGCGCTCGAAGAAGTCGACGGTGCCGAGCTGATGCTTGTCCACGACATACATATCGTAGAGGGCATCCCAGAGCTCCTTGTCGATGGCTGAGGGCTTCATGACGTTCCACGCATAGGTATTGCGGATGGTCTCGTCGATAGCATCTGCTGCTCCAGCGCCCTCTTTGAGCTGCTCACGCACATAGGTGGGGTTGAGGATGGTGGTGCGAGCTTCAACGCCGATAGCCTGCTTGATCTCCTGCGTCTTGACACGACGACGGTTACGCAGATCGGTGAAGTAACCCTCGGGGTCCTTGCCCGTGACGTGACGCACGGAGAGGGTGAGCCCGCCCATAAACTCATAGACGTGATCCAAGCTTAGCGCGCCCCACGTATTGCTCTGACGGGGCTGAACGACGGCATCCGTGTTTTGCAGTGCCGCCTCAAAGATCCCCTTGGCGGTCTCGCCCCAGAGATCTTCGTCGCCATAGATGGCGCCCATATTGTTCATGTAAACCTCAGCGATCTCGCTCTCCTTCTCCCAGCGGTCACCGCTCTCGACCATCTCCTGAATGCCAGTGCCGTAGGCACCGTTGAGACCGCCGAAGATACGCTTGCCGCTAAGCTTACGAGCCTGCTCGGGGGGTACGCCATGCTCTAGGAGCACACGCTCCGCCTCGACACGTCCCAGGGCTATCTGGTTAGGCGTGTTGCCATCCTTGGTCTCTGCAACGAGGTCCATAGCCTTTTGCAAGAGGAAGAGTCGAGAGGCTGCGATGTCTCGGAGTTGGCCCGAGGTCTGTATGACCACATCCACACGAGGTCTGCCGAGCTCCTTGATGGGGATGACACGCACATCGATCACCTTGCCACGGCGGTCACGTACGGGCTCGACACCGAGGAGTGCCATAATCTCCGCAATGGTCGTGCCCTCACTCTCGATGAAGCTACTGCTCCAGAGCGTGAAGCTCACCTTGCGCGGTATCGAGTCGTTGTGACGAGAGCGGTAGTCAGCGATAAGCGCATCGGCTAGTTGCTGTCCGTCTTCCCACGCCTTTGCTGTGGGCGTCATCTCGGGATCGATGGCGTAGAGGTTGCGCCCGGTGGGTAGTACGGAGGGGCTAGCGATGAAGTCCCCGCCTGGCGAAGGTGCCGTGTAGCCGCCACTGAGCGCATTGGCGAGAGAAGCTAGCTCGAGCTGTGGCGAAGTGCTCAGCATACGCTTATAATATGGTATCTCTGCCACGGAGCGGCGCAACAGACTGATTCCCTCGGCGAGGAGTACTAGCTTGGGGTCTTGCTTCGTCTCGGCGCTGGCGGGCTTACCGTGAGGAGGCGTACCGCCACCCATTTCTTTAGGCATCCCCTTGGGCATACCTCCTGGGTGACCGCTAGGCATCCCGCTAGGCTTACCCTGTGGCTTAGCTTTTGCCTTGTCGCCACCCATCATGCCGGCAGGCATTCCGCCCATCATACCGGACTGTGCGCTCTCCTCTTGCTGCGCCTTGAGGAATTGGTCGGCACGAGCCAGCTCAGCACCACTGACGCCTAGCGACTGAAGGAGCGCATCGACCTCTCCAGAGGCAATCTCCCGATCCTGAACACGAGCCACGAAGCGGTCGGCAGGGCGGAGGTAGCGAGCGTTGAAGTAAACATCGTCCTTGATCTGAGCATCGGTGATCCGTCCGCGAGACTTGTCTATCTGAGCCAGTGCATAGGCTATCGGGTCGACCGAGAGGAGGCGGACACTAGAGCGGATCTTCTCCGAGGAGAAGGGAACACCCGTCGTGTACATACCGCCCACGATCTTAGCATTGGCCAGCTCGTCAATGAAGCTGGCGACCAGCTCTATCTCGTCTCTCGTGTAGGGCTTGCTCATCGTGGAGTCTAGCTTGAGGTCTCTGTGGAAGCCCTTAGCGATGGTCATCTCTTTGATCCGCTTGGAGAGTGCATCGTCATCTTTTTCCGAAGCTAGGTAGCGGTCGGTCAAGTCGCGCAGCGGTTGCATCTCTTTGTCTAGCTGCGTATCGATAAAGGGCGGAGCTAAGTAAGAGACTGCCTGCCCGTAGGAGCGACGCTTGGCGATCATACACTCGCCGACGTTTGCCGTCGTATAGTAATAGATGTGTGGCAAGTCACGCACGAGCCTATCGGTGTAGTCGTAGTTGCTCAGTGCCACCTGCTTGCCGGGGATAAACTCTAGACTGCCGTGCGTACCGAAGTGCATCAGGACGTCAGCGTGCCAGCCGTTGCGAGCCCACAGATAGCTAGCTATGTATGGGTAAGCGGGTACGGAGGTGGAGCCGTGTACCATCTTGAAGTCTAGCTCTCCGCTGCCAGAACCAGGTTGAGGTAGGAGTGCCACCTTACCATAAGTGAGTCGCGTCACCGCAATGCCCTCGACACCGTCACGCTCTAAGACGAGGTCGTGACCAGGGATCGCCCCGTAGTGACCTTCTATGCTGTCCTTGAGTGCTGGAGGAAAGGTGTCGTCGATCCACTGCGTCAACTCTTGCGTTGAGACAAAGGCTGGGTAGTTGCTACTTAGGAGCAGTTGCTTGTTGCCCTCCGCATAGTTGTTGTAGAGCGCGCCACGAGACATCAGATCTTTGGCAAAAGCTTCCTCAGTGTCGGGCAAGCCGGTCAGGTCGTAGCCTTGGCTCTGTAGATACTTCAGGACGTTGTAGAGCGAGGGGACCACCTCGATGCCTTGCGCCACGAGACTGTTTTGCCCGGGCCCCTTGAAGTAGAAGAGTGCTATGCGCTTGTCCGCATTGCTCATCGTCTGTAGCTTGACATAGCGGTGGAGTAGTGAGCAGAAGTCGGGCAGACGCTCGGGGATCGTGTGAAACTCCTTAAAGCCCTGCTTGTTCTCCCGCAGTGTCACCAGCGCAAAGGGGTGGATCGCGCCATCTATCTCAGGCGTTACGACCGTCTGGCTGAGGTAGCCGCCCCACATGCCTTGCTTGTCTTGTAGCCAGTCGCTATACTCCTCCGACACGATGAGCGGAGAGAAGATCGGTATGTTGTGCTCCTTGAGCCAAGCGATGGCGGGGTCGCCACCGAAGCGTCCGTGGGCGAAGTAGATGACCGCCTGTGGCTTGATCTCCGTGAGGAACTCTAGTCGGCGTGTCATAGCGCTGATCGGGTAGACGTTAAAGCCGGACTCCTCCAACGTTCCGATCAACTCGTCCAAGTAGTCGCGGCTCGATCCGAAGGGGCCTGCGATGCCCGTAAAGAGCGCAATGCGAGGAGCTCCCTCCTTGTAACCATGCTCGTTGTAGAACTTCTGAAAGCTCTCGACGCTGTCGAAGGCGAGGTCGGGGTCTTCGTCCGTAAAGAGCAGGTCGTAGCCGTATTCTATCGGCTCCTCGATAGTGCCCGTGCGGAGCGACTTGCCGAGGATTTCCTTACGAATGTAGTTAAAGCCCGAGCGGTAGTTGCTCGTACCGCCATTGGCCAGATAAGACTCCAGCTTCTCCCTCTGTAGCGAGTCTAGGTTGGAGATGTTATTCTCTGGCGTCGTGGTCATGTAGGCGAGGTACTTCAGCCCCTTCTCTTCGCCCAGTTGCTTGATTAGCGCGCGGTCCTCGTCGGTCCACTTGAGCCCCATGCCGAAGGCGATCATAGCGTCGTAGTTCTTCAGCTCGGAGAGCTCCGTGACGGCTGTGAGGCGCACATTCTTTTTGTCGGCCGCCACTGCCATACGAGAGGCGACGAAGTCTGGCATATTGACCAGTGCGACCCGCACAGGCTTAGGCCACAAGAGATAGGTACCGAGGATGATGAGTATCAGTAGTACTGGTGCTCCTATGTAGTAGAGATGCTTCTTAGAGAAAGTCATACGTAGAGAGTCTTAGTAGGGGGGGGGAGCCCTTTTTAGTAGTTCAGTGAGAGTGAAACGAAGTAGCTACGTCCAGGCGATAGCGATGCGCCCTGCTCGATGATCGGGGTCATATAGTTGAAAAGGTTGTCGCACCCCAGTGTCAGGCTAAGGTCTAGGACAGTCTGCCAGCGCTGCGTGACGCTTGCCCTAAAGAGCGCGTAGCCAGGGTAGGAGGCGTACTTATAGTCGTTACTGGCATTGTCGTAGACGGCGGAGGTCACGCCACTGAGGTAGCGCCCTGAGACCTGCCCCGAGAGGGTGTACAAGCCCCAGCGGTGCCCATACTGTACGGAGCCATTGATGTGGTGAGGTCTCGTATTGCGGATATGGAAGGACTGCGTCTTGCCCTGCACCTTCATCTGCTCTAGGACGAAGGCGTAGTTGACATTGATATCAAAGTTTGCGAAGGGCGTGACCCGTAGCATCGCCGTACCGCTCCATAGATTGAGAGGCTTCTCTCCGTTGCGATATTGGAGTACACTGCCCTCCTGCTCGGGGCGCGTATAGATACGGTTGTTGATACGATTGTAGGAGGCCGAGAGGGAGAGATTCATAAAGGAGTTGTTGTACTCAGGTGCGATCATCACGAGGTGACTAATCTCTGGCTTGAGGTCGCTAGAGCCCTTGATGCGAAACATTCCCCTGTGGTCCCAATCCATAAAGAGCTCCTTGAGTGAAGGCGACCTAAAGCCCTCGGAATAGCTGATGCGTAGGGCGTAGTTGCGATTGCGCCACATGATCGATAGACGAGGTGTCAGGTGCGTCCCATAGGTCGAGTGCATATCTTGACGAAGGCCTACGGTAGTGCTCCAATTATTGTCCATACGCCAGAGCATCTGCCCGTAGAGCGTCTTCGTCGAGGCTCGGTGTACGTCATTGAGATTGGTCACCTGTACGCTGCGCAGGTTCTCGTGGAGGATCTCCACGCCCGCATTGAAGGTAGGCTTGTAAGGATCTTCCGAGGGGTCGTAGTTGTACTGCATGCGCGCCGTCTGCGTCAGGTAGTTAAACTGAGGCTCCCAGGGACCCTCCTCCTCTGTGGCGAGGAAGAAGTACTTGTCTCGCTTGTACCCCTCGATGTGGTAGCTGGTCTCTATGGAGTGTCCGTCGGTAGGTTTGTAGAGTACTTGCAGATTGCCGGTGGGGCTTTGGTAGCGGTTCTTCTCCTTATCGTCAAAGTCCTGCATACGGGAGTGAAAGCGTCCCGTAGCGGTGATCGAGAGACGCTTGTCTGGGGAGAGGTAGCGTAGCTTCTCTCCAATATGAAAGGTGTAGAAGCCTGGCATCGTGCGTGGTCTATCGGCACTGACACCTGGCAACTCGTAGTCATGCTGCTTGGCATAGCCACCCGTCGTGGTGCTGGTCACACGACCCAGTCTCATCACCAGACGACCGTTGTAGCGCTGTATGCTCTGCGTATCGTAGTGGCTAGAGAGGTTGGCCCCAAGCTTCTTGTGGCTCCGCTTCGTGATGATATTGATCACGCCACCTATGGCATTACTCCCATATAGGGCCGAGCTAGAGCCTTGTAGCATCTCGATGCGCTCTATCGAAGAGGGATCTATACGCTCCAGGTCTACGCTACTGGCCGAACCCTCGTTGGTCATGCGCTCACCATCTACGAGGAAGAGGTAGTAGTCGGCCGAGAGACCCCGTATGCTCATCCGATTTTGCGTACCGTGAATACTCGTCTGCACGCCAGGGAGTACCATCTGTAGCAGATCCTCCACGGAGCGTGCCTGGACGGCTTCAATCTCCTTGGGCGAGACAACGCGGATCGGTATGGAGATGTTTTTCATCGGGCAACGAGTGCGGGTGCCCGTGACAACCACTTCATCGAGACACTTGACTCTCGTACTATCTACGAGTGTCGAGTCCTGAGGGAGCAGTGGGGTAGCGGAGAGAGCTCCTGCGAGAGTGAGTAGGGAGAGAAGAGTGTATAGAGATCTTTTCATATAGTAAAGTTTAGGGCGTAAAAGGTGATAGGCTCAGTGCGCTTAAGAGACGCTTAGAGGCAAGAAAGCTCGGAGCCACAGAGAGCAGTCTCTCTAGTAGCTCCGAGCTAGTAAGGGGTGATTACTTCTTGTCTGCCAGCATGGCATACTCGAGGGTGATGTGTCCTGACTTCTTCGTAGCACTCTGATAGTCTAGGACGCGGATGCGGACGATCTCACCAGCTGCCGAGCGAACGAGAAAGACAGATGGATCTATCGTCACCGTGGGAGGCATACTAGCCATGCTCATGCTGATGATACCTTTATTTAGGCATCCCTGTCCCCCCTGGCCCTTGGGCTCTGAGGTGAGGAGGAAGTTGGCCGATTGCTTCTTGTACTCTATGTCGTGCTTGCCATCTTTGTTGACGCCAAACTTCATTAGGAGCATACCCTCACGGTCTAGCGTCCAGTCGCTATCCTTAGGAGTAGGTATGTCTGCCTTTAGATCCTTCTGTGTGGTGCGAGCGGCCGCACCCTTGCCCTTGCCAGAAGTCCCGCCGTTGGTCTTGAAGTCGTAGCGGTGTAGACCTAGATCCCACGATAGATCGGTCTCAGGAGCGGATACGCTGACTACCTCACCCTTGGCAAAGTTGATGTAGACCCACTTCGTGTAGTCGGAAGCGTCTACAACGATCTTCTTGACGACCAACTCCTTTTGCGAGGGGTTAGGCGTAGGGTTGGGCACAGGCTTCGGTTCGTCTTTGTCGCTTTTGCACGAAGCGCATAGTAGCAGCGTCATAGTGGCTGCTAGGGAAAGTAGGATTGTTTTCTTCATATACTTTGTTTGCTTAGAAAAAACAGGTTGTCTGATTACACTGCAAAGGTATGAAGGAGAGCCTACGCAAATCAATACCTAAACATCGGTATTTAAGTTTGTTTCGTCCTAATATTCTCCCATAATCGTGCTATGGGACAGTGCAGTCAATAGGGCTATCGATAGCCATTTGGTGAGCAACAGACGCACTTTTGTAAGAGTTCCAAAAAAAAGTTCCCCTCTTGGAACTTTTTAGTTCCAAGGGAGGAACTTTCAAGTTCCTGCGGTGGAACGATTTGCTCCCTAAGGGGGGATTGAAAAATCCCTAGGGCGGAACGAAGAAATCCCACCCTTGGGACGATTTGCTTCCACACTGGGAGGCAACTTTCAGACGGGAAAAACGATTTACTTCCTCGGGAGTAAGCATATGACTATTCCGGAGACGCCACTTGACTTTTCCGGAAATGTGATTTCACCTCTACGGAGAAGTGATTTGACTCTTGTTATGGACGGATGTCTGTTAGCCGTTTGGGGCTACTCCCTTTTATAAGGAAGCTTAGCCTCGTGAGAGGGAGCGCGGCTCCTTGATAAGCGCGGCTCGACGGGGTTGTCTGCTCAGACTTACACGTTGTCTAGCTCCTCCATGAGAGCTCTCCTACTATAATGGGTCTGTCTCAACTGACTGATCACCTCATCGGCCTTATCTCTAGCTCCGAGCTTGATCATCCTACGGATATATATGCAAGCTGTGCGATAGTAGTTTCGTCCTACGTGACTCTCAACGTACTCTATGATGCGCTCTGCGTAGAGATCTGCTAGCTCGTTAGGGTAATGCTTCGCGAGGGGCTTTTCGTACTTCGCTAGCCGGTCTAAAGAGCTCTCTTTCTTTACTAAGTCTAAGAGCCTGCTCCACCACTCCTCTCGCACGAAAACGGAGGCTGCGAGGTCTACTCCATAGTATGGCTTGCGCTCCATAGCCTCTTGGATGATTGTCTCAACGAAGTCGGTCCACTCTTCGGGTGGTACCGTCTTTCTGAGTATTTCATAGTAGTCTTGCGAGGGTCTGCTGTCATTTAGGAGAAGGTGTCGAGCATAAAGTATAATTCTCTCGGTATTTTTTTGGCTCTCGGCAATCTTCAAGAGCCACTCATACCAGTTGGTAACTAGTCCAGGGTACTCCGAGTCTTGCTCTATGCCATCATTGGCTAAGGCGGTAGCCTTCTCGTAATCTTTTTGATCCAAAGCGTCTTGGATAGCTTGCGCTCTGAAGGTTGGGTTGCCTATGTTTTGCTCGAGGTACTTCTGAGCGACTTCAGTTCCCTTCTTCTCTAATAGGATGCAGTACTTGATCTTTTGAACCTCCTCTATCTCATACTCATCGGATTCAGGTATGCTATTTATTCGCTTAAAGAGCTCCTCCACTTCGTCCTCTGTATCTAGGATGCAAGCCGCAAGCTGTAAGAGCCCAATATGCCAATCCCATCCTGCGAAGGTACGCTTGTCAAAAGAGGTGAAGCAATACTTGAGGATTAGTTTCCTTATATCTTCAGATGGCTCTTCAGATGCAATAGCGGAGAGTGTGTTGTAGGCTGCGTAAATAGCATTTCCTAGGACGCCCTCTCTGTCGTCCGCACACAGCAAGGCTGAGATCAACTCATCCATTATGGCGGTGCAAATGAGGAAGGCACTCTTGTGGTTGCCCTGGCTTTGATAACGCTCTGCCAAGCTTAGCAAAGGGCTTATCTCTTTGCTGATATACTTAGCTCCAGACGAATCTATAAGTCTGTATTTACCACTATCACGGGCGACCTTGATCAGTGCTTTGACCTGCTTGGCGTATAGCGCCTTTGACTCGTTGGGGTTGTACTGAGCAAAGGAGGCAAGCAGTAAGTCTCTAAATTGAGCATTCTTGGCGGCATGCTCGCGGACGAATAGGGTCAGCTCGTCATGAGTCACTTTGCCGAGCAAATCGTCAACTTGCTGAGCGATAGGCTTGCGCTTGGAGGGCTTAGAGGATGAGGCTTTTGCCTTTTTAGAGCCTCCCTTTTTTGTGCTCTGAGTAAGTCCTAGCTCCTCTTGCTCTAGGTAAAAGATTACCGCAGCGACATGCTTGCAGACGGGACCCATATCGTAAGGACAGTCGCACGAGTGCTCGGTGATGACCCCATTGCTGATGGATAGCTTTACGGTGTACTCTTCAGATTCCTCCACGACTGCTTCGAAGTCGCCTGGGCGAATCTCTGCAGGCTCGTGTACGAACCCTTTCTTAAAGTACGAGAGTCCTCGCTTTAAGATGGGTCCGTCGATATACTCTTCAAAGTGACTGAGAGGGATTTCCATAGGTGGTTAGGTTGACCTGAGTGTCACTTAGAGGGTGGCACCGAGCTGCTTGAGCTGCTGCTGGACCTCGTCGATGCGTAGCAGGGCATCGCTCTCTTTCTTGCGCTCAAGGGCGACAACCTCGGGCTTGGCATTTGCGACAAACTTCTCGTTGGAGAGCTTCTTGCGAACTCCTGCGAGGAACTTCTCCTGATGCGCTAGCTCGCCACGCAGACGCTCCACGGTCTTCTCGACATCGATGGCGCCCGCCAGCTCGACGGAGTAGGGGACTGTGCCGATGATGAAGTGCTCGGCCGTATGCTCTTCCGACTGATGCGCCTCCGCCTTGGTGAGGGCTGAGAGATTGGCCAGCTTGATGACTAGCTCGCTCATACGCTCGGGGTGCTCGCCACTGGTGGTGAGTGCGAGCGACTGCTTGGTCGCTATCTGATGCGCACTGCGTATGCTACGTATCTTGGTGATTAGATCCACGGCGTGCTCCATATCGGCGAGTAGCTGCTTGTCAGCCTGTAGCGTGTCGTCTAGATGAGCGTACATAATGGAGTCTCCCTCCTGACGAGGTGCTACGTCCTGCCAGAGCTCCTCCGTGATGAACGGCATGAAGGGGTGCAGCAAAATGAAGATCTGCTCGAAGTAGTGGATCGTTCGCTCGTAAACCTTACGGCTCATGCTGGTGCCGTAGGCGGGCTTGATAGCCTCTAGGTAAAGGCCAGAGAAGTCGTCTCGGACGAGCTTGTAGAGGAGCGTGACGGCATCGCTGATGCGGTACTTGTCGAAGAGGTCGTCCAGCTCGCTCATCGTCGAGGCGAGTAGTGACTCGAACCACTCCATAGCTATCAGGCTAGCTGAGTCTGGCTTGACTTCGTCGGAGACACTCTGCGTCTTGAGGAAGCGGTAGCTGTTCCAGATCTTATTGCAGAAGTTGCGTCCCTGCTCCACAAGGCTCTCATCGTAGAGAAGATCATTGCCGGCAGAAGTGGCCATCATAAGTCCTAGGCGCACGCCATCGGCTCCGTACTTGTCCATCAGGTCGATGGGGTCGGGCGAATTGCCGAGTGACTTAGACATTTTGCGCCCCTTGTCGTCACGTACGATACCGGTTAGGTAGACCTTGTCAAAGGGACGATCCCCCATAAAGTGGTACCCCGCCATGATCATACGGGCTACCCAGAAGAAGAGGATGTCAGGTCCCGTGACTAGGACGGAGGTGGGGTAGAAGTATTTGAGATCTTCTGTAGGCTCGGATCCGTTGATCTTGCCAAAGAGGCTGATAGGCCATAGCCATGAGGAGAACCATGTGTCGAGACAGTCTGACTCTTGGTTGAGCTGTTCGAGGGTTAGGCTATTGTCGCCTGTCTCTTGCTTTGCTTTTGCCAAAGCCTCCTCGGCAGTAGCGGCTACGACGAACTGCCCGTTGGGTAGGTAGTAGGCTGGTATGCGATGCCCCCACCAGAGCTGACGGCTGATGCACCAATCCTTGATGTTTTCCAGCCAGTAGCGGTAGGTGTTGACAAATTTCTTGGGTACAAGCTGTACGGTATCCTCGAGGACTGCCTGTAAAGCGGGCTTGGCTAGCTCGGACATCTTGAGGAACCACTGCATCGATAGCTTCGGCTCGATAGCTACATCGGTGCGCTCGCTGTAGCCGACACGGTTGGTGTAGTCCTCCTCATGGTCGAGCAAGCCAGCCTCCTTGAGGTCTGCGACAATCCCCTTGCGGACTACGAAGCGATCTTTACCCGCATACTTGCCGCCGTGCTCATTGAGCGTGCCGTCGTTGTTGAATATGTCGATCGTCTCCAGCTGATGCGTGATGCCGAGCTGGTAGTCGTTGATGTCGTGGGCGGGGGTGACCTTGAGGCAGCCCGTACCGAACTCTAGGTCTACGTATTCATCCTCAATGATCGGAACGGAGCGACCTACGAGCGGGACGATGACCCGCTTGCCGCGCAGATGATGGTAGCGCGGATCTGTCGGGTTGATACAGACGGCCGTATCGCCCATAATCGTCTCGGGGCGCGTCGTCGCTACGATGATATAATCCTCTGTACCCTCGATGAAGTAGCGGAGGTAGTAGAGCTTGCCCTGATGCTCTTTGAAGATAACCTCCTCGTCCGAGAGTGCCGTCTGTGCCTTGGGGTCCCAGTTGACCACGCGTACCCCACGGTAGATGAGTCCCTCCTCATAGAGCTTGCAGAAGACATTGATGACCGACTCTGAGCGCTCCTCATCTAGGGTAAAGGCTGTACGACTCCAGTCGCACGATACGCCTAGCCTGCGTAGCTGGCTGAGGATGATGCCACCATACTTGTCGGTCCACTCCCAGGCATGCTTGAGGAAATCCTCCCGTGTAAGCTGATTCTTCTGAATGCCTTGCTTAGCAAGCTGCTCTACCACCTTAGCTTCCGTAGCAATTGAGGCATGGTCAGTGCCAGGCACCCAGCAAGCGTTGTAACCCGATATGCGAGCACGACGGATGAGGATGTCCTGGATCGTGTTATTGAGCATGTGCCCCATGTGCAGTACGCCTGTCACATTGGGCGGGGGCATGATGATCGTGTAGGGCTTCTTGCTGTAATCCACATGTGCCTCAAAGAGCTTGTGGTCTAGCCAATACTGATACCACTTAGTCTCGACACCCGCGGGATCGTAGACACTAGTTATCTGAGAAGTGATAGAATCGTCTTGCATTGCTTATAGTCTGTCGTGATATTTGGTACAAAGGTACTGAAATATCAAGCTAATCTCAATAGTGTCCTAAACGTTTTGCAGGAGTTATCCTAAGTAATGTACGGTCGAAAAAATATGCCGTATTATTTGGCTGTTCAAAATATTGTTCGTACATTTGCGAACAAGAAAGGAGAATTGGAATGAAAGAAAAACGATACACAACAGAGCAGAAACAGATTGCTCGGTTTGCCAAAGCAATGGGACATCCGGCACGGGTGGCTATTCTTGCTTTCTTGGCAAAACAAGAGAGTTGCTTCTTCGGTGACATTCACGAAGAACTGCCCATTGCCAAAGCAACCGTTTCGCAGCATTTGAAGGAGTTGAAAGATGCCGGCTTAATTCAGGGAGAAATAGAAACGCCCAAAGTCCGGTATTGTATAAACCAGGAGAACTGGGAACTTGCCCGAAAGTTGTTTGCAGCTTTTTTGGGAGACTGTAAATGTAAAGATACATCGTGCTGTGAATAGCAGTACCTTTTTTTTTGACAAATCGTTCGTAGTTCTGCGAACTACGGCTATTGTATCAACTTTAAAGTAGAATGACAATGGAAATTAAAGTATTAGGGACTGGGTGTTCAAGCTGTAAAGCCTTGTACGAAACTGCCAAACAAGCTATTTCAGAATTAGGTTGCGAAGCGACCCTTGTCAAAGAGGAAGATTTATTGAAAATCATGGAGTATAACATTTTAGGGCTTCCGGCTTTGGTGATTGACGAGAAAGTCGTATCAGCCGGGAAAAAGTTATCCCTTGCAGAAGTAAAAGAATTGATAATTAAATAAAAACGAACTATGAGAGAATTGTTTTATCTACTGATTATAACGCTGGTCTTAGTTTCCTGTAGTAACGGTTCAAAGGAAAAGACCGGAGAAAATCAAGCGGAAGAAACACTGTCTAACCGAATAGAGGTTCTTTATTTTCATGGAGCGCAGCGGTGTATCACTTGCCGGGCGATAGAAGCAAATACAGGAGCCCTTTTGGATAGCCTTTATTCAAAAGAAAAAGCAGACGGCAGAATTATCTATAAAGTGATAGATATTTCAAAGAAAGAGAATGAAGCGATTGCAGACAAGTACGAAGTGACATGGTCGTCTTTGTTTGTAAACAGCTGGATAGACGGAAAAGAGAATGTAAACAATATGACCGAGTTTGGTTTTTCCAATGCGAAAAATGCACCAGACAAGTTTAAAGAGGGAATTAAAAGCAAGATTGACGAATTGTTAAAGCAGTTGTAAGATGGACTTTCTTCAATCGCTATTAGACAACAGCTCTATTCCTGCTATTACAGCTTTTATACTGGGGCTTTTAACGGCGGTCAGCCCGTGTCCGTTAGCGACCAACATAACGGCATTGGGATTTATTAGTAAGGACATAGAAAACCATCACCGGATATTTATAAACGGTCTGCTTTATACTTTTGGCAGAATAGTAAGCTATACGGTTCTTGGCTTTATCCTTATCCCTATCCTCCGTGAGGGTGCAAGTATGTTTATGGTTCAAAAAGCCGTAAGCAAGTATGGGGAAATGCTGATTGCTCCAGCGTTAATTATCATCGGAATATTTATGCTCGATGTAATAAAACTCAATCTGCCGAAAATCAATATCGGCGGTGAAAGCTTGAAAAAGAGGACTAAAGGCGGTTGGGGGGCTATGCTATTGGGTATTTTATTCGCCCTTGCTTTTTGTCCTACCAGTGGAGTCTTTTATTTCGGTATGCTCATACCTATGTCAGCAGCGGAAACGGGCGGGTATCTCTTACCTGTTATTTACGCTATTGCTACGGGATTACCCGTAATCCTTGTTGCATGGATTTTAGCGTATAGTGTTGCCGGACTGGGTAAGTTTTATAGCCGGACCCAAATATTCGAGAAATGGTTTCGTAAAATAGTTGCCATCCTCTTTATTGCGGTAGGAATTTATTATGCAGTAGTCTTTTATCTATAAACATTGAATATCACCTTAAACAAAAAACAGTATGAAGAAGATAGAAATTTTCGACCCGGCAATGTGTTGCCCTACGGGTCTTTGTGGAACAAACATTGACCCTGAATTAATGCGTATTGCGGTTGTTATTGAAACATTGAAGAAACGGGGTATCATCGTTACCCGTCATAATTTACGTGACGAACCGCAAGTATATGTAAGTAATAAGACGGTAAACGAGCATCTGCAAAAACATGGAGCGGATGCACTGCCGATTACTTTAGTGGACGGTGAAATCGCCGTTTCAAAAACCTATCCTACCACCAAACAAATGAGTGAATGGACGGGTATCAATTTGGATTTTATGCCAGTAAAATGAGTACTCATCAGCTAATTGTATGGAAATGAAGACATTTAACTTGTCAGATATAGATTTGACGAAATACCTTTTCTTCACCGGAAAGGGCGGTGTTGGAAAAACTTCGATTGCTTGTGCTACTGCGGTAGGCTTGGCAGATAATGGAAAGAAAATACTTCTTATCAGTACAGACCCGGCTTCAAACCTGCAAGATGTGTTTAATCAAACACTGAATGGACACGGCACGGATGTTCAAGAAGTACCTGGCTTAACGGTCGTTAATCTCGATCCGGAAGAAGCTGCAGCCGAATACAGGGAAAGCGTTATTGCCCCTTTCCGGGGACAACTGCCCGAAAGTGTAATTCAGAATATGGAAGAACAACTTTCAGGCTCTTGTACGGTAGGAATTGCGGCTTTCAACCAGTTTTCTGATTTTATCACGGATGCTGACAAAGCAAAAGAGTACGACCATATTATCTTTGATACAGCTCCTACGGGACACACGTTACGAATGTTACAACTACCATCAGCGTGGAGTACATTCATTAGTGAGAGTACGCACGGTGCATCTTGCTTAGGTCAATTATCCGGTTTGGAAGAACGGAAAGGTATCTATAAGCAAGCTGTTGAAACACTTTCTGATGCAAACGCAACCCGCTTAGTATTGGTTAGCCGTCCTGAAATCGCTCCATTGAAAGAAGCCGCACGTTCTTCACATGAATTGCAATTACTGGGAATTAAAAACCAGCTATTGGTAATCAACGGACTTTTGCTGCAATTAGATGAAGCCGATAACGTATCAAAACAGATATATGACAGGCAGCAAAATGCCCTGAAACAGACCCCTGCGGAACTGCTGGAATATCCGTCTTATTATGTTCCTTTGCGGTCATACAATCTATCTAATATTGCGAATATCCGCCAGATGCTTTACAGTGATGATCTAACAAATGATGCGAACTATCAGCGGATTACCGATGCCAAAGGGATGGATGAACTGGTAAACGACCTCTATCAATCAGGAAAAAGGGTTGTTTTTACTATGGGAAAAGGTGGCGTGGGAAAGACCACTTTAGCCACTGAAATAGCCTTGAAATTAACAAAACTGGGAGCAAAGGTGCATCTTACCACCACTGACCCGGCAAACCATCTGAATTATAACCTGGCTATTCAGGCTGGCATTACGGTAAGCCGGATTGACGAAGCGGAAGTATTGGAAGCCTATAAAAACGAGGTTCGCAGTAAAGCTGCGGAAACAATGACAGCCGAAGATATGGAATATATTGAGGAAGATTTGCGTTCACCGTGTACGCAGGAAATTGCAGTATTCCGGGCTTTTGCTGAAATTGTCGATAAGGCAGAAAAAGAAGTCGTAGTAATTGACACCGCACCTACCGGACACACTTTGTTATTACTGGATGCAACGGAAAGTTACCATAAAGAAGTACAACGTACACAAGGCGACACTCCCGCTTCCGTAAGAAAGCTGTTACCACGTTTAAGAAACCCTCAGGAAACAGAAATCGTTATTGTGACCCTGCCCGAAGCAACACCCGTATTTGAAGCCGAACGTTTGCAAATGGACTTACAACGTGCCGGGATTAATAATAAATGGTGGGTCGTGAATGCTTGCTTGTCACTAACTGACACCGAAAATTCTTTCTTGCGGGCAAAGGCGCAAAACGAATTGGCTTGGATTAAGAAAATAGAAAAATTGTCGAAGGGAAATGCGGCCCTGATACCTTGGAAAAACAACTAATCACATGAAGGTTTTAATTCTTTGCACAGGGAATAGCTGCCGCAGCCAAATGGCACATGGCTTTCTACAATCATTTGACAATAAACTGGATGTCTTTTCAGCAGGGACAAAACCTGCTGAAAAGGTTAATCCGATGGCGGTAAAGGTTATGGATGAAATGGGTATAGACATAGCCCACCATATCCCTAAAAGTGTAAACCTATATATAGGACAGGAATGGGACTATGTTATTACGGTCTGCGGTGGGGCAAATGAAAGTTGCCCAGTGTTTACTGGTAAGGTCGGAAAGAGACTGCACATGGGATTTGACGACCCATCGGAAGCAACCGGAACGCCGGAGTTTATAAACAGTGAATTTCATCGGGTTCGGGATGAAATAAGAGCCCGTTTCTATGACTTCTACCTGAACGAATTAAAACCACAGTTAAGCTAAACAATTGTAGCTATGGACAAGAAACAAGGAATTGGAGTTTTTGAGAAATACCTAACTATCTGGGTTGCCTTGTGCATCATTATTGGAATTGCCGTAGGACAATGGCTCCCGGCAATTCCGCAAACATTAAGCAAATTTGAATATGCCAATGTGTCTATACCCGTGGCAATCCTGATTTGGTTAATGATTTATCCGATGATGCTAAAAGTAGACTTTCAAAGTGTTAAGAATGTCGGCAAGCGTCCGAAAGGAATTATAGTCACTTGCGTTACAAATTGGCTGATAAAGCCATTTACCATGTTCGGAATAGCTTATTTGTTCTTCTATGTGGTTTTCAAAGCCTTTATACCTGCTGGATTAGCCGAAGAATATTTAGCCGGGGCGGTATTACTGGGGGCTGCACCTTGTACAGCTATGGTGTTCGTGTGGAGTTACCTTACGAAAGGGGATGCCGCTTATACACTGGTACAAGTGGCAGTGAACGATTTAATCATATTGGTAGCGTATGCCCCTATCGTAGCTTTCTTGCTGGGAGTTGGTGGCGTATCTATACCGTGGGACACTCTGTTGCTATCCGTAGGGCTTTTTGTTGTGATACCACTTGCTGCCGGGGTCATTACCCGAATAGTGGTTATCCGCCGCAAAGGGGTGGAGTATTTCAACAACGTGTTTGTCAAGAAATTTAATAACTACACGGTAGCTGGATTGCTATTAACGCTTATTATCCTGTTTTCATTTCAAGGAGAAACGATACTGAACAATCCCCTGCATATCTTATTGATTGCAGTTCCGCTTGTGTTGCAAACGGTTCTGATATTCTTCGTTGCTTACGGTTGGGCAAAATGGTGGAAATTACACCATGATGTTGCCGCACCTGCTGGAATGATTGGGGCAAGTAATTTCTTTGAATTGTCAGTTGCTGTGGCTATTTCTCTTTTTGGGTTACAGTCTGGGGCTGCATTGGCTACGGTGGTGGGCGTGCTGGTCGAAGTTCCGGTGATGTTGATGTTAGTAAGGATTGCCAATAACACACGAAGCTGGTTTCCGGCTACAGAATAACAATAGGGCAAAAACCCAATAGTGTCCTAAACGTTTTTTGCGTGCAATTTGTGTAAAAAGCTGTCAAGCGGGTTAATCGACCTCTTGACGTTTGCGGTAAAAACGGGGGGGGGATCCCCCCCCTATACTATTTCGGGCTCGTTTGGAGGCGGTGAAAACAGCTCATTTATCCACTGAAAGAGGTCGATTTTGGTGAAAGTGTTGAGTCTGCTACAGAAAATGTTGATCTCCACGTGGGAAATCTCAAATCTCCACGTGGGCGTGGAAAAATTCTTCGGAGGAATGAAATGAAACTTCGGAGGAAATGTTTCTCGCCTACGTGGGGAATAAAAAATAGCCACGTGGGAATTCGAAAATCTCCACGTGGCTATTGAGTTTTATCTCGTTTGACTAAGACATCCTATCCTTAGAGTGCTCTGCTCCTAGCACCTCGAAGTAGAATTTAGCCAAACGATCACTCCTTGATGCCCAAACGCTCTAGAAATCGTTGACGCGATACGATGAAACGCTCATGCGTGGCCTGAGCCACGACGCCAGCTTGGTCCGTAGCCTCAATGGTAAAGGTGAGCTTGCGCCCCTCTATCGAGGAGACTTGTGCTGTGACCGTGATCGTCTCTCCGATGGGTGTCGCATGCTGGTGGTCGGTGGTGATCATTGTGCCGACGGTCGTTGAGCCCTCCTCGGTATAGTTGCGGGCGAGGAGCATAGCTGCGTTTTCCATAAAGGCGATCAGCGCAGGGGTGGCGAGGACAGGCATATCGCCCGAGCCCATCTCTGCAGCACTGTGCTTAGGCTCGATGATGTATTGCTTGGTCAGGGTGGTTGCTTTGCTTTCCATATTCATATATCGATTACTGGTTGTCACAAGTTATAGTATTGCCGTCGGGGCTTAGGTGGTAGGTGCGCTGCTCCTCCGCGACATAGCAGGAAGAACCTTCGGAGAAGTCTAGCTTGTACCCCCCTTGGCTTACCCAGCCAATCTGGCGAGCGGGATTACCCACGACCAAGGCGTAGGGAGCCACATCACGGATTACGACCGTTCCTGCACCAATCATCGCATAGATGCCAATCTTGACTCCGCAGAGAATTGTCGCATTAGCACCGATAGAGGCTCCTCTACCTATATGTGTGGGGCGAAACTCGTGCTTCCGTGAGACCGCAGCTCGCGGGTTGATTACATTAGTAAAGACGCAAGAAGGTCCTAGGAAAACCTCCTCTTCGCAATGAACTCCTGTAAAGAGCGTGACATTGTTCAGGACACGGCAGCGATCGCCTAGATGGACTCGTGGCTGGACGACTACGTTTTGTCCTAGATGACACTGCTCCCCGATGACGGCATCGTGCATGATGTGGCAGAAGTGCCAGATAGTCGTACCAGTTCCAATATGAGCCCCCTCGTCAATAATAGAGGTAGGGTCTATGTAGCCGGTCTCGGTAGCACGGGATGGGTGTGGCATAGGGTAGGGGACTACGGCGACTACTTAATCAGTGACTCTATAGCATTGAGGTCAGCGCGGTAAGCCGCGGAGACCTCCGCCTGATCCTCTACCACCTTGCAGCTGTGTAGCACAGTGGCGTGCGAGCGACCACCGAGCAATTCGCCGATAGCACTGAGCGACTGATCCGTGTAGCGCTTCGCAAAGTACATAATGAGTTGTCTCGCCTGAGCCACGTCAGCCTTTCTCGAACGACTGCGTACCAGCTCTATCGGTACGTGAAAGTAGTCGCACACCGTCTTCTCAATCATCGAGACGGTAATCTCCTTCTTCTCCTGCTTGACCGTCTGGCTCACAATCTTCTTTACAAAAGAAGCGGTGATGTCACACCCCTCCACCGCGGCACGGGTGATGAGCGAAAAGAAGACCCCCTGCAAGCCACGGATGCTACTTGTCACCGTGCGGGCGATATAGTCGATCATCTCTTGTGGCAGGATACTCCCGCTCTCCTCGCTCTTGTGGCGTAGGTACTCCCTGCGGAGGTCGTAGTCAGGACGCTCTATCTCGATGGTCAGGCTACCCGCTATGCGTGAGATGAGACGCTCTTCAAGACCTGCGAGGTTGACGGGCGCCGTATCACTCGTCAGGATTATCTGCTTACCCAGCATATAGAGGTGATTGAAAACCTGAAAGAAGGTGAGCTGTGTCTTCTTCTTAGCAATTAACCCTTGTATATCATCGATGAGGAGGACATCTATCTGCTGATAGAAGTTGATAAAGTCGTTGGTCGTATTGGCTCTTGTGGCGGCGACGTACTGCATCTCAAACATGTGAGATGAGACGTAGAGCACCTTGAGCTCAGGGTACAGCTCTCTGATCCGTAGTCCGATGGCATGGCACAGGTGCGTCTTGCCAACGCCTGAAGGGCCATAGATAAAGCAAGGATTGAGGGCACCTTGTCCAGGCTTCTCAGCAATAGAGCGAGCAATGGAACTAGCGGTGCGGTTAGACTCTCCTTGGTAGAAGGAAGCAAAGCTGAGCTGAGGCTTAAGCTGCGAGTCAAAGTCTGGCAGTTCACGAGGCTCTCTCTTCAGTGCTGGTGCAGCCCCATTGGCACTAATCGTGTAAGCTCCAGCATCGCCATAAGCACTGCTAGCATAGCTTTGCGTGGGCAATGTCACGGACGAATTCTTGCGATGCGAGGCTGCGCTGTCTACAAGTGCCTTGTACTTGAGGACTACGTTGGGACCGACGACACGCTGGAGCACCTGCTTGAGCTCATGGATGAAGTGCGTCTCGATGTACTCACAGAAGAACTGACTAGGCACACCGAGCGTCATCTCCACTCCGATGAGTGAGACTGGCTTGATGTGTGGAAACCAGGCATTGTAGACCTCTGGTTGGATCATCGCCTGGAGGAGGACTGTACACTCAGACCACGCCCGCAGGGCAGCTTCTCTGTCAGTCATATATGGGGGATAGTCAGTTAATAAGTAGTAATCTAGTGTGAGCGAAGACTGAAGACCTGGCTACAGTCTAAGACTTGCGATGCAAAAAGGGTCCACTCGTCATAGAGCCGTAGGGGATTCTTTTCGTATGCAAAGATCCTAACTTTGGTGATGCTATGCAATAGGACAAAACGACAAAATGAGCTCCTTTTCCGTCTATCTCTATTGTTGTCAAAGGGTTACGAGATAGAGTTGTTGACAATCAAGGAATCCGATGCAAGCGTTTGAAAAGTAGCTTGTTATGCCAATTCTTCACCATTGCTGATGGAGTAATAAACAATTAAGAGTAAGAGCTATCTAGGATGTTACGAACTAGTTACGAGATTGCGATATCGTCCAGCATCGAGTGCGGGTATAAAGTTATATCTATTCCAATCTTAGATCCTTTATTGCCGTCCCAAAGTTACTCATTTGGGGGCTAACGGATCAATTCTCTTAGACCTGTGCGCGAAGGCGTCCGCAATGGGCGACAGATCCCGTCAAGAACTTTCCAAGCAGATGCTCGCCCCCAATCATTCTAATCCTCTCCCCCCCCCCTGTGCTAGGAGAGGGTATCGTTTAAGTTAGGACAAAAGCTATCACGGTGTGCTGCCACAGTAAAGAAAACATCCAGCCGTCTCCCCACTCCGTCTCCTCTCCTGAAAGCCTCCTAAATGGCTATTTAAGGTTTGCTAAATGAGAGCCCCTCGTTGGCCGAGTCGGTGAGACGAGACTCGCTATTGACTGTCTGACGGCTAGAACTCTTGAGGTGCTTATTGCCTAGCGTACAACTGATGCTGAGCGTGACCTTCGGACTGTACCAGTTCTGGACGAAGGCTATCGGCTGGGAGTGACCCATGATCTCGCCCCGTGCCACATTGCTATTAAGCAGGTCGTAGCACGAGAGGGAGAGCTTCCAGGAGGCGATGCGCTTGCTAATAGATAGATTGATCCACCACTGGCTCTGAGTCTTGTAGACACCGACAAATAGCGGACTATAGTAGGTGATCTGAGCGTCAAGGTACCACTGAGCAGGGAGGTGTCTTTCGGTCATCGCTTCTTGTTGTCTTGATAGAGATATGAGGGTGTTGGGGTGGAGCCCTTACGAAAAGAACCTCTCCACAACGTCCCCTCCTTTACACACCTGCAAAGTTAGTCAGCCCTTACGCTCCGTACAATACCCGAAAGGGTAATTCTACGCCTCTATCCAGTGTTTACGAGTTTCTGGCGAGGGCTTGCTCGACGATGGTGATGAGCGACTCGTAGATGTCTGGCAGGCAGAGGTAGTCGTTGTAGTGAAGGTAGTACTCCTCGTCTAGTTTATCGCTGATCGCGGGACCGAAGGTGAGCGCGTATCCCTCCCAACCATCGTCTATGTCGAGATAAGCTTCTCCATCATACGTGTGAACGCCCACTATGGGATACGCTTCGCAATAGATCCAGTCATACCGACACTGATTTATGAGGGTCAGGCTAGACTTGAGTTCCGGGGCTATCTCCTCTTCGCTCCACGAGACCTCGCCCTCCTCGCCTAGTAGGTCTAGAAAAAGGCTGTTAAGGACGGAGACAAATGATTTGCGAAGGTTCAAGAGCTCTTGATACCATTCGGACATCTTTGTCGTGAGGCTGAAGATGTCGCTCAGGCTCTCTAGGGTCTCTTTGTCGAGGGCTTTCTTGAGCAATGCCGTGATGAAGTCGTGATTGCAAAAGTTGATTCCGAAGAAAATAAATGAGTCTTGAGGATCTCTAACGAAGTTTTGAGTGGAGAGAGGGTACTCAAAGCGTTCGGTCAGGCGCCAATCACGATAGAGGATGAGGTTGATGCCAGTCTCGCTACGCTTCACTCCAGCGACAGGATATAGATTATGTACGCTATGCTCATCCGGGTGTAGGTTAAAGGCGCGTAGGATCGTTTGCTCTTCATCGTGGTCATAGGGGGAGGTGGGGAGATCCCATGTCAGCTCTTCCAGCTGATGACTCTCGAGATAGTCTACGAGTAGTGTGGTGACCTGGAGGAGCAGCTCCTCTCGTGCTTTTTTGTACTCCTCCCAGATGTGGTTCAGTTGATCCTTCAGGGCCTTTAGTTCTTGCCTCTTAGCTGTTAAGTTCTCTGTCGTCATACGCTTTGATCTTTGCTGTGTTACTTAGTGAGTTGGGGATTGTGGACGGTGCCTACAATCTGTATACGGAGACTGTTGCATAAAGGCGCATCGCTGTGTTGCTTTCGGGATTCGGCTTTGGTCACATACGGAGGTGTGCTCCCTTCAGGCCTCACCCTAAGCGCCTTACGCTTCGTTCTTTCTGCAAAGTCTAGACAATCTTGCAAGCAAGATTGTGAGACTGTTGACTTTTGTAACAGTCTCATACGAATCAAAGGTATTGAAAAAAATGGTCGCCGAGAGGAGACTGTGGAGCTATCTGGGCAAATGCGAGCAATCGTCTGTGTGATGAATTGGCTTAACTAGCACTGCTTGAGTGGATTCTGAGGAGGGTGGTAATTTCTAGGTAGGAATTTTCAAATAGCTCACTGGAAGATAGAGAATCTTTACGTAGGAATGACAGGGCTGATACATTATATACAGGGCTGATACATTATATATAATGACCTCATCTATGTCTCGCTGGTCGCTCATGTGCAGCTCCTGATGGAGCTATTATGATGCGTCAGCCCTAGCTGGCAAATCTAAGGCTGACTCGTTACAATAATTTAGAGCAGACTACATATCGAAAGGACGCTGTGTCGGGGTGTCTTACCCTGAAAAAAGTTGACTCGTAAGTAAGATAACTATGAGTACAATGAA
>UQBE01000031.1 GCA_900539155.1 uncultured Porphyromonas sp. | reverse complement strand
AAAAATTCTCCACCTGGATATTTCGAAATATCCACGTGGAGAATCCGTTTTCCCCCCCGACATAGTGCCGTTTTGATATGTACTCAATGTTGCGAGCCGATGTCAACTCGGAGGGCATCCGTTGTGTCAAAGTGGGGGGGCTTTGTCGTCAGTAGCTACCCCTCACAAATTGGTCTCTTAGCGCCGCCAGAAGGCTGGAGCGAAGAGGCTCAGCACGGTGAAGAGCTCGAGACGACCCGCCAGCATGAGGAAGCTCAGCACGAGCAGGTCAAAGGAAGAGGCGCTGGAGAAGTTGAAGACGTAGTCGCCAAAGGCGGGCCCCACGTTGCCGATGGCCGATACAGAGGCTGTGCCAGCGGAGATGAAGTCGTTGCCCGTGAAGGTGAGACAGAAGGTGCCTAGGAAGATCAGCGCGATGTAACCAAAGAAGAATCCCATCACCTTGTAAACCGCTTCGTCGGGGACGCTCTTGCCATTGATTCGCAGTGGTGCTACGAGGCTCGGGGAGACACGGTGGGCGATTTCCTTGGGAAGTGTCTTCGACATGATGACGAAGCGAATTACCTTGAGCCCTCCTGCCGTAGAGCCTGCGCAGCCACAGACCAGCATAACGAAGATTCCGCACAGCATGAAGAAGGGACCCCAGCTGGCGTAGTCCGCATAGAGATATCCCGTGGTGGTAATGAGCGAGATGATTTGAAAGAAAGCGTCGCGGAGTGCTTTGCCGACATGAGGCTGTATCTGGCTGATGACAAGATGTAGGGTCACGAGCGTAGCTGTGACGACGATGATGCCGAGGAACCAGCGTGTCTGCTCATCCCTGAAGAGCTGCTTGACTTGTCCCTTGAAGGCAAAGTAAATGAGCGTCATGTTAAGGCCACCGATCACCATAAAGATCATCAGGATCGTCTCGAAGTAAGGACTATTGATTACCTCAAAGGGCTGGTCATAGATGGAGAAGCCTCCTGTCGAGAGACAGGTGAAAGCCATGCAAGTAGCATCAAACCACGGTATCGGCGTGAGCCGTAGCAGTACGATGAGTACCAGTGTCAGGAGACTGTAGACAGCTGCCAGTCGTATGGCGACCTCCTTAATTCGTGGCATAAAGCGGTCGTGGTCCACACCTGTCACTTCGGCTTGGTAGAGTAGTCCAGTTTCTTTGCCCAGTACCGGACTGAGAGCTAGGGAGAAGACGACAATCCCGATACCCCCCTGCCACTGTATGATGGAGCGCCAGAAGAGGATTCCCTTGGGGAGATGCTCTACCGATGTAAAGGTGGATGCGCCCGTAGTGGTGAAGCCCGAGACGGACTCGAAGAGCGCATTGCTAAAGCGTGGCAAGTAACCCCCGACGAGAAAGGGAATCATCCCAATGAGTGCGACCACGACCCAGGTCATGGTCACGGCAAGCATCGCCTCACGCCGCCCGAGCTTGTCGCTATACTTGCGCCGTCCGAACCAGAGGCAGCCTAGACCGACTAGCAGCGCACAGCCCAGTGTAATCAAGAGGGGAGCCACGGCGTGGTCTCGCATGAGGAGAGAGACCGCAACGCAGAGGAGCAGGAAGATGCACTCGATGAGGCACATAGCTCCCACGATGCTCCCTACGAAGGGTAGGTTGATACGTCTCATGAACTTACTTTCGTCAAATAGATTTCTTGAAGATTCGCAAGGGGCTTCGGTGGACTTGTAGCCGGGAGTGTCTCTTTAGTCAAAGAGCTTAGAGAGTTGCTCCATAGGTGTATTGGTACAGAAGACCACGACGCTGTCGTAGGGCTGTATCTCCATATTACCATCGATGAGCATCGGGACGCCATTGCGTACGAGACCACCGAGGGTGATGCCCTGAGGGATGTCTAGCTCCTTGACTGGACGCTGGGTGATGGAGGAGCCACTCTTGGCCTGTAGCTCAGCAACGTCGGTGTGGGCGACGGTGAGAGACTTGACAGTCTTTGTGTCGGAGCCGAGGAGCGCATGAAAGATGTTGCCGGCGGCAATCACCTTCTTATTGATGATAGTTCCGATGTCGAGCTTCTCGGCGAGGGGGATGTAGTCGATGTTTTCCTCCTTGGCAATGGTCTTGGCGACCTGAAAACGCTTGGCAGCAAGGCAGGCGAGGATATTGGTCTCGGAGTTCTCCGTTAGTGCCACAAAGATGCTCTCCTCGTCCAGTCCAATCTCGGATATGAGTGTAAGGTCACGACCATCACCATCGTAGAGCTTGACATTAGAGGGGATTTCGTCCTCAATCTCCTTGATGCGCTCGAGGTCGCGCTCGATGAGGTGAAAGTCTATGTTACTGGGAGCCTTGGAGACGGTGCGCAGTGCGATGAGACTTCCGCCGAGGATGACCACGCGCTTCACGGGACGCTGGTCTTTGTCGCAGTACTGGCGGACGAGGTCGATGTCTTTGTTGAGACAGGTGAAGAAGACGACGTCGCCATGCTCTATGATGGTCTGACCATCAGGTATGAGCGTCTCCTCGCCTCGCTTGATGGAGACCACGTGAAAGGCTTTGTCGCCAAGCTCCTTGGTCCAGCTCAGCGGACGCCCTACGAGGATGCTACCCTTGCGCACCTTGACCCCCACGAGGACGAAAGCCCCGTTGAGCAACTCTACATAGACTCTCGCCCAGGGGTGCTTGAAGCTGTTGGCTATCTCCTCAGCGGCTAGCTCCTCGGGGTAGATGAGCTGGTCGATACCGAGACTCCCGAAGAAGCGACGATAGTGATCCGCCAGGTAGCGGTGATTATTGATACGAGCGATAGTTCGCTTGGCACCCAGTTGCGCTGCTAGCATACAGGCGAGCAGATTCTCAGCCTCGCCAGGCATCACGCTCACGAAGAGGTCGCAGTCGTGCACCTCGGTGAGCTGTAGGTCCTCAAGCTTCGTTGGGTCCCCCACGATGGTGTAGGCGTCAAACTTGCGTTGGACGCGACGCAGTAGCTCCTTGTCCGAGTCGATGAGTGTCGTGGACTGCTGCTCTTCACCTGATAGCTTATAGGCTAGGTGGGTGCCCACTTCGCCAGCACCAGCAATAACTATTCGCATAGCTCAGCTTTAATCCTATTATATATTGTGTCGGCATCGATGCCGCAGTAGCGTCGCTGCTCGGCTACGGAGCCTTGCTCGACAAAGGTGTCGGGCAGACCGAACTGGATGATTCGTCCTCGATAGCCCTGACGCTGTGCCAAGGCTGTGATGCGCTCGCCGACGCCGCCGATGAGCGTCCCCTCTTCAAGCGTGGCAATGCGGTCGTAACGCTCTAGAGCGGTCGTGATCAGCTCTTCGTCTAGTGGCTTGGCAAAGATTAAGTCGTAGTGCGCTACCTCGATGCCCTCAGCGAGTAGACGCTCACGGACCTCCTCAGCGGTCACGCCGATGGTGCCGATGGAGAGTAGCGCGATACGCCCGCCCTCGTGGAGTACACGCCCCTTGCCTATCGGGAGTAGCTCAGCGGGACAGTGCCAGTCGACCAGTGACCCTTCGCCACGTGGGTAGCGGATTGCCATAGGCCCCTCCTGCCCCTCGTAGGCGGTGCGCATGAGGTGTCGCAGGTAGTGCTCGTTCATAGGAGCTGCGACGGTCATATTCGGGATGGTGCATAGATAGGCTAGGTCGAAAGCTCCCTGATGGGTGGCTCCGTCCTGCCCGACCAAGCCGGCACGGTCGATGCAGAGGACTACGTGGTAGCCTGGCAGGGCGACATCATGTATCAGTTGGTCATAAGCACGCTGCAGGAAGGAAGAGTAGATGACACAGAAGGGGATCATCCCCTCACGCGCCATCCCTGCGCTAAAGGTAACCGCATGTGCCTCCGCGATGCCTACATCGTAGCTTCGCTCGGGGAAGGCGCGCATCATCACATTTAGCGAACTACCCGACGGCATGGCTGGCGTGATGCCCACGACTCTCTGGTCCTGGGCAGCTAGCTCGGTGACGGTCTCGCCAAAGACCTCCTGAAACTTCGGTGGGTGCGCTCCTCGCTCGCTCTTGACTCGCTCTCCGGTCTTGACATCAAAGCACCCCGGGGCGTGCCATACGGTCGCATTCTCCTCCGCTGGTTTGTAGCCTTTGCCCTTGACCGTCCTGAGGTGGAGAATCTTCGGACCTCGCATCGGGAGGATACGTCGTAGCGTCTCCACGAGATGCTCTACGTCATGTCCGTCGACGGGACCGAAGTAACGAATCCCGAGACCGTCAAAGAAAGAGGAGTGGTTTTGCGTCAAGAGTGACTTGACGCTGTTGTTAATCCGCTGGATGTTTCTCTTGCGACGGTCGTTCATTAGGTTCATCTGTCGCAAGCCTCGGTAGAGGTCGTAGCGGATGGTGTTGTAGGCGTGGCTGGTGTTGAGGTCAACGAGGTACTTGTTGAGCCCACCCACATTGGCATCGATGGACATGTTGTTGTCATTGACGACCACAAGTAAATCATTGGGATAGGAACTCACATTGTTCAGTCCCTCGAAGGCTAGCCCGCCCGTCATGGATCCATCGCCGATGACTGCCACCACCTGACGTTCCTCTTGCTTGAGCTTGGCAGCGATCGCCATGCCGAGCGCTGCGGAGATGGAGTTCGAAGCGTGGCCCGCAGGGAAGGTGTCGTACTCGCTCTCACTAGGTAGCGGGAAGCCCGAGAGCCCGCCCCACTGGCGTAGTGTCTCGAATCGGTCTCTTCGTCCTGTCAAAATCTTATGTCCATAAGCTTGATGCCCCACATCCCAGACGATGCGATCGTAGGGCGTGCGACAGACGTAGTGTAGAGCTACCGTAAGCTCGACAGCTCCTAGGCTGGAACCTAGGTGACCCGGTACGTGTGAAAGCACCTCTAGCTCATAGTGACGCAACTCACGGCACAGCTCGGAGAGCTGCGCGATGGGGAGCTGACGTAACTGCTGTGGCGTATCAATCTGCGAGAGTATGGGGTAGTCGCTAGCGTTCATGATGTCGTGTGTGTCTATTCGAAGGGTAGCTCCTCCGCATTGGAAGTCGCTGACTTACGCAGCAAGCTCCCGCCAGGTGCCTACTCTTCTTATCTTATGCAAAGATACTAATATGCGACAACACCTCAAACGAGACCGTCCTCCACCTGAGTGCTGATGCACTTGGGTGGGGGACGGATGTCGTTTGGTTAAGTGTGTATAGCGACCGTCTGTGTGACCGCTATATGCTAGGGGGAGTGGAGACGTAGCCCTCTAAGGAGAGGGATGGTTATCTCCAGGTCTCTCTTAGCCCTCGATAGCGCCTGAAGGGCAAGCAGCAGCGCATGCGCCGCAATCGATGCAAGTATCAGGGTCGATTGAGTAGATATCGCCCTCAGAGATTGCGCCTACGGGACACTCGTCGATGCAAGTGCCACAAGCTACACAGCTGTCAGTGATTACGTGTGCCATAATTCTATTGGTTTTAAGTTGAGTTTTATATTATCTATGATATGATACCTCCGCATCGAACAAGCCAGTGATGACCTTCTCTCGTGCTTTGGTACCGCAAAGGTAATACAAATTCTCGAATAGTACCTACTTATAGGTATTGGAATGGTGTTTTTTTCTTTGTTCGACCAAGAGTAGGTAGCGAAACACCCCTAATTCTAGGGATGCTCTGTCATATTTGCTCCCTACGCCTCGACCTCGCTACCAATCATCGTTGCCGAGGTGACGCGCTCCACACGTACGGTCACTAGCTTACCAATCTGATTATGCCCCTTGGGGAAGACGATTACTTTGTTTTGCTGGGTACGCCCGAAGAAGTCATCGCGCGAGCGCTTGCTATAACCCTCGATGAGTACCTGAAAGCTCTTGCCCACATCACGCTCATTACTCTCGAGGCTCAGCTCGTTTTGCAGGGCAATCATACGATTGAGTCGCTCCACCTTGACCTCCTCGGGGACATCATCGACGAGATGACGCGAGGCGTAGGTGCCAGGACGCTCGGAGTACTTAAACATGAAGGCACTATCCAGCCGTGCCAGCCTCATCACCTCCAGCGTCTCCTGAAAGTCCTCTTCCGTCTCACCCGAGAAGCCACAGAAGACATCGGTACTCAACCCGCAGTCGGGCATATAGTCGCGGATGCGCTCCACACGCTCTAGGTACCACTCACGCGTGTAGCGACGGTGCATACGCTCTAGGATACGATTGCTCCCGCTCTGCAAGGGGAAGTGGATATGGCGACAGATGTTGGGATAGAGGCTCATCACCTCGAGCGTCTCATCCTTCATATCCTTGGGGTGAGGCGAGGTAAAGCGAATGCGCATCGTCGGCACCGCCTCAGCAACGCTGCGCAGCAGATCGGCGAAAGTGTAGCCGGAGCCCGTCTCAGACTGCCAGCAGTAGGAGTTGACGTTTTGCCCCAGGAGGGTCACCTCACGGTAGCCCTCTTGCGCCATACGCTGCACCTCTCGGATGATACTCTCGGGATCACGGCTGCGCTCACGACCTCGTGTGTAGGGGACGATGCAGTAGGTGCAGAAGTTGTTACACCCACGCATGATTGATACAAAGCCACTGATGTGCAAGCCAGGGAGACGCACAGGGATGACATCGCTGTAGGTCTCACTCTTCGACAGCTCAATGCTAATAGCCGGCTCGCCCGCCTCAGCGGCAGCAATCAGGTGCGGTAGGTCGGTATAAGCGTCAGGTCCTGCCACCAAATCCACACCATGCTCCTGTATGAGCGTCTCCTGCACACGCTCCGCCATACAGCCCAGCACACCGACGATCTGCGGATGCCCCGAGCGTCTGCGCTGACCATTGAGATTGTCTAGACGACGTATGATACGCTGCTCCGCATTGTCGCGCACCGAGCAGGTATTGATGAACACGGCGTCCGCCTCATCGATCTGATCGGTGAGTTGATAGCCCGCCAGTTGCATCTGCGCAGCTATAATCTCGCTGTCAGCCACATTCATCTGACAGCCGTAGGTCTCGATATAGACCCGCTTGCTTTCTTGCTCTACTCTCTCGGTCATAACAGGCGCAAAGGTACGAAAAGACTAGTTGCTGAGCCGCTCCCTCTGGATTCGCTTGTAGAGGACGACATATAGAGCGACAGCAGCACCCTCAGAGATGATCGTCATAGCGACGATAATTGGCTGTTGCTCCAGGTCGTAGAGCCATCCCATCAGGAGCGAGCCGAGGAGTAGCGACAGACCGTAGACCGTGTTAAAGATTCCGAACCCTATGCCACGCTTACTGAAGGGCGTGATGTCTGCGATGGCGGACCTCATGACCGTCTCGTGCGCTCCCAGTACGACCCCCATCAGCACCATGCCGATCCATAGCATACTCACCGAGTGAGACAAGGTTAGTAGTGGCACGAAGGCTGTCAGAAGCGGAACAATGAGCAGAATCAAGACGCCACCCGTCTTGTGTCCCAGCTGGCGCTTCAGGCGATCGTACCCCTTTCCGATGAAGATTGCGACGAGGGCATCCACCGCCATGGCGACAGCGTAGAGGATCGGCACCATCCCGTCAGAAACTATCTGCTGCGTCTTAAGATGATAGCCTATCAGGCTGAAGTTGATTAGTCCGAAGGCAACGAAAAAGGTAAATGCCGAGTAAATCCAGAAGATTGGTTGTAGGCGAGGAGGCTTCTGGGTGGTGTCCACCTCCGGGGTGAGCTCCTCTCGCACAAACTTGCGATGCACCAGGGCGAGGACCACCATTAAGATGATAAAGGGGATGACCAACAGCTTATAGCCTAGCTGAAAGACCTCGAGGCCACTGCTCCCCACGAAGTAGAAGAGTGCCGTAAAGATGAGAGGTCCTAGGAAGGCGCCCAACTGATCCAGTGCCTCCTGAATACCGAAGGCATAGCCCAGACCAATCTGGTTTTCCGCGACGGCTGAGAGGATCGTGTCTTTAGCTGGGCTGCGCAAAGCCTTGCCTATTCGCTCGAGGAGGATGAAGGTGTAGAGCCATCCCCACGAGGTGGTTAAGCCCATCAGAGGAATCACCAGATGCACCCCATAGCCTATGAAGAGGAAGAGCCAGTAGCGCTTGCTCTTGTCCAGCCAGGCACCTGAGAGCAGTCTCAACGCATAGCCTAGGAATTCGCCCAGCCCGAAGACTAGCCCCACCTGTGTCGCCGAGAGCCCTACCAAGCTGAGGTACTGCCCGTTGACACTACGGGCAGACTCATGCACAAGGTCGCCCAGCATGCTGACTACTCCAAAGAGGAGTACGATCGTCAGCGCAGGAGAGCTACCCCGCAAACCTATCTTTCTTCGTTGCTTAGTCACTGCTTATACTACTAGAGCTCAGTCTAGTAGTTGACCTGCTAGGCTGTCTGTTTACATCGCAAGGTCAAAGTTACGACTATAATCCCACACCGCCTAGTGTCCGCAAGTCGGGACGCTTACCGCTAACCTCTCGACTTCTCCCTCGGCTTTGCTATCGGCTTGCTATGCTGGCAGGCAGAGCAACCGGCACAGCCTGAGGCTCCTCGCGGGCGACGGATCAGTCGCCACAAGCTACGAGCGATGTAGAGTAGCGCGACGACGATGATGAGTAGTACGATGACTGTCTGCAGATTCATAGCGACACCTATTATATAATGAGTAGTCCTATCAGTCGCGCCAGATAAGCCACGACCCATGCCAGCACGCAGGTGTAGACAACTACAAAGAGTCCCCACCAGGCGCTGTTGAGCTCCTTAGAGACGGCCACTACAGTGGCGACGCAAGGCATGTAAATAAGGACGAAGATGAGGAAGCAGATGGCTATCAGAGGCGTGTAGAGCGGTTCGCCCGTGACGGGGTCTTTCTCTTGGCGCATCTGTCGTGAGAGTGCCGAGCTACCCACGGCAAAGTCGTCGCTCTCCTCGTCGACCGTCTCATTGCCCGTGTAGATGACGCTGAGGGAGCTGACGATCACCTCTTTGGCCGGTAGACCAGCCACAAGTGCTACGCTGAGCTTCCAGTCGAAGCCGAGCGGTGCTAGGACCGGTTGCACTGTCTGTCCGATACGTCCTAGATAAGAGCCCTCTTGCTGCTCCATGTGCGCTTGACGCTCTATCTCGGCGACCTGCTCACTGCGCTCGCCCTCAGAGAGCGTGCTCTGCTGCTGCACCTGAGCTATCTGCTCATCAGCCCGAGACATCACCTCCTCACGAGGATAGTAGCCCAGTGCCCAGATGACAATCGACGCCACGAGAATCACTGATCCCATCTTGTGGAGGTACTCACGCGCTTTGTCCCACATGTGTATACCCACAGCACGCGCCATCGGGATACGATACGGAGGTAGCTCCATGACGAAGGGGAGATCCTCTGACTTGAAGAGTACCCGGCGGAAAAGCTTCGCCAGTAGGAAGGCCAGTAGCACACCCAGTGCGTACAGCCCGAAGAGTACCAGCCCCGCATGCTGTGGGAAGAAGGTACCCGCAATGAGGATGTAAACTGGTAGTCTGGCGCTACAGCTCATCAGCGAAGTGACTAGTACCGTGATGATACGGCTCTGTCGGCTCTCGATCGTACGGGATGCCATCACGGCTGGCACATTGCACCCGAAGCCCATGATGAGTGGGATGAAGGACTTGCCGTGCAGTCCCATGTGGTGCATTAGTTTATCCATCAGGAAGGTGGCTCGAGCCATATAGCCCGTGTCCTCCATGATGGATATGAAGAGGTAGAGGATGAGGATGTTCGGTAGGAAGACGAGGACACCGCCCACGCCGCCTATGACACCCGTCACCAGTAGGTCTCGCAGAGGTCCTGGCGACATAAGCCCGTAGACCCACGCGCCGAGAGCGTCCACGCCTTGCTCAATCCAATCCATCGGAAAGGCTCCCAGCACGAAGGTCGCCTCAAACATGATAAAGAGGAAGGCGAGGAAAATCGGGTAGCCCCAGATAGGGTGAATCAGAAGATTGTCAATGCGATCCGTCATCGTGCGGATGCGTCGCTTGTTCGGTCGGTAAGTCTCCCGGAGTGCTCCAGCGATAAAGCCGTACCGCTGATTGATGATATAGTTCTCCAGATCCTCCTCGCTGGAGTGGTTCTTGCGCAGCCTATTCTCCTCGTAGGCCGTGGCGGTGAGGAGGTACTCACCCTTCGCTTGCTGCTTGATAAAGCTCTGCGTGTGCGGATCCCCCTCGAGGAGCTTGACCGCCAGGTAGCGCGGAGACAGGTGGTCGGGGAAGGTCGCATGCTCGGCGAGCTTCTCCTGAAGGTTTGCTATGCTCTGCTCGAGATCCGTCCCGTAGTTGATCTGCAGGAAGCGACGATCGGCATAGAGATCCTCATCAACGAGCTGGCGCACCTTATCAAAAAGCTCAAAGACCCCCACACCCTTGCGGCAGATGGTCGGAACCATCGGCGTGCCGAGGAGGTGGGAGAGCTGCTGTATGTCGAGCTGATTCTTCTTCTGCTCAAACTCGTCCCACATGTTGAGTGCGATAACCATCGGGATGCCCATCTCGCGTACCTGCACGGCTAGGTATAGCTGACGCTCTAGGTTGGTCGCGTCGAGCACATCGATGACCACGTCGGGACGCGTCTCCACGTTGGTCAGATAATCACGAATGTAAAGCTCTTCTGGCGAATAGGGCGATAGCGAGTAGGTACCGGGGAGGTCAATCAGTTCGTAGCGAACGCCTTGATAGTCGAAGTGCGCCTCCTTTGCCTCGACAGTCACCCCGCTGTAGTTGCCGACACGCTCATGCGCCCCACTGGCATGGTTGAAGAGGGTCGTCTTGCCACTATTCGGGTTGCCTATGAGTGCTACCCTCAGCGAGCGGGAGATGGCGACACGATCGGAGGCTGCGCTCTCTGTAAGTGATGCTCCTGCACCACCCTGTACGAACGTATGTGCCAGCGGTGGCAGCTCCTCCGCAGAGGACGACTGGTCGATGAGCTCTACCGTGATGAGTCCCGCCTCTTTGCGACGCAGCGAGACGTTGTAGTCCATCAGCCGATAGTAGATAGGATCCCTCAGCGGAGCCGCTTGGATCACCTCCACAACTTGCCCCTGCACGAAGCCCATCTCTAGGATACGCTTGCGAAAGGCTCCATGCCCACCGACCGATAGGATACGAGCTCGGTCGCCATTATGTAACTCCGACAATTTCATGCGCCACAAAGATAGCGAAAGCTGACCGAGCGACCCATATTAGGGAGTACCTAATAGTAGGTACTTTCTTTTTTTTTGGGGGGGGGGAGGCTCATTATATATTAATGTGTCAGCCATGGATTGGCTGTTGGCTGTTAGCTATTAGCTATCGGAACCATCGGAGCTATCAGAGTGATCGGATCTCTAATCTCTAACTTCTAACCTCTAACTTCTAATCTCTAATCTCTAATTACCCTCCTTTCTCGAATATCCACGTGGAGAATCTCAAATCTCCACGTGGATATTTTTTATTTTCCACGTGGGCGTGATTCATTTCCTCCGAAGTTTCATTTGATTCCTCCGAGGAATTTTTTCTTCCCCACGTGGAAAATAAAAATTCTCCACCTGGATATTTCAAAATCTCCACGTGGAAATCCGTTTTTCCCGACACAGTACCGCATCGATATGTAGTCGGCTCTAAATTATTGTAACAGCCAACAGACACAACGGACGTCCTCCGACTAGACACTAGCCGTAACGAAACCCTGTAGGGACGCACAATCTGTGCGTCCGTTCCCGTTAAAGGAGACGGTATCAATACTTGTCTTGCCGTTCTACAACGGACGCACAGACCGTGCGTCCCTACGGAGATCGGGGTTACAGCGTTTGATGAGTGGAATTGTCGTGCTGACGTAGCTTGTGTAGGGGCGGACCTACGTGTCCGCCCGCAGAATAGACTGCGCTCAGGTGAGGACGGGCGGACACACAGGTCCGCCCCTACGGTGGGAGCCACCACCCCGACGAGCGGTCCCCCCGAAGAGAAGTCGACCGAGCTTGCGAAACGAGAAAAAACTTCGCATTCTACTTGCATATGAACTTAAAAAGCAAATCGCTATACATCAAGTGGTTATTCGTTTTTCCTTGGTGGGAGAGCGGACGCACCGATGGTCTGCGTCTGGGGTGTGTGCACCTATATAATTGCCATTCGTCAAGTGGCTAAGCGTCTCGGGAGACGCCGGTTTTACAAAGTCGTTGGTTAGTTCGAGAATATTGTGTACCTTTGCACCGTCAAGAGAGTTGAGGCTCTCACGACGACGAAGAAATATGGCGAGGTAGCTCAGCTGGTTAGAGCGTCGGATTCATAATCCGGAGGTCGAGGGATCGTGCCCCTCTCTCGCTACAAAGTAAACGATAGGTAGCACTCCACTGATGGTGGGGTGCTACTTTTCTTTTGAGACTGTTGCGTAAAGGCGAATCGCTGTGTTGCTGTCTACAGCGGGCTGACGACAAAGAGCGGGACTACCTCACCTTGTGTGAGATAGTCCCGCTCTCGTATAGAGACTATGGCATAAAGGCGAATCGCTGCGTTGCTTTCGGGATTCGGCTTCGGTCACATACGGAGGTATGCTCCCTTCAGGCCTCACCCTCAGCGCCTTGCGCTTCATCCTTTCTGCAAAGTCTAGACAATCTTGCAAGCAAGATTGTCTAGACTGTTGCCTTTTGCAACAGTCTTGTATAGTCTGTAGGCTACTACTAGACCGCTAGGTTACGAGCCTAAGCCTGTAGCTGCTAGCCTCTGGGCTACCGTACTAATCCTCGGTAGCTGGCTCCTCCTCAGCGGAGGGGTTGCCTAGTAGTTCGTTGACAAGCTTCTGCTCTTGATTGAAAACTTCGTAAAAGTCCTTGATTGAAGCTACTTCGTGCTCGTCAAGCGTGACCAGCTCCTTGACCTTAGCTGCAAAAGCTTGCTCGCGAGCCTGCTCCTGAGCTCTGAAGAGCTCTTCGCCACCCTTAGAGAGGGTGTCCTCGACGATACGATTGACAAAGTCATCGTTGGTGAGGAGCTGTCCGAGACCCGCAGCCTGGATGCGTCGCTTGACATCGTCGCTAATCATCTCACGCACGAGCTCCTGGGGTACCTCTACGCCCAGCTGCTCGCACAGGTCTGAGAGTATGTAGCGGTAGCGCAGGTAGGGGATGACCGACTGGACGCGCTGCTCGTACTCCTCGGCTGTCTCGTCCTCCTGCTGTTCATTAAGTTGTAGGCGGATGTGCTCCTCAGATATTGGCAGATCCTTGACCTGCTCTAGGATATAGCGTGTGGCTGTGGTGGTGAAGAGGTCTCGCGACATGTTTGCGTTGCGCTCAGCCTGTATCTTGGTCAGCTCCTCCCGAAGTTCCTCCTCGGTGGTAACCTTGGTGTCCGGTCCGAGCATGAGCTTGAAGAGCTTCTCATCCAGCTCATGAGGGGTGTTGCGTAAGATGCGATTGATTCGGATTTCGAAGGGGTTCTTATGCTCGCTGACCTTGTCTTGCTCTATATGAAGCAGTGAGGCGATCTCGACCTCCTTGCCATCGTATGCCTTGTGTAGGTCTATAGTTAGTGAGTCGTCCTTGTGAGCTGCTAGAAGCTGGTTGCGTATCTCCTCATCGATGACGAACTGGGGCATGATGTAAGTCTCCTCGAGTTCGATGCCGCCCTCGAGTGGCTCGCCCTTGTCGCTGAGCTCTCGCGCAGATACGTAGAGCAGGTCCTTGGGCTGTACATCCTCGACCTCCTGGCGCTCTCCGTAGTTCTCACGAGCGTTTGTAATCATCTCCTCAAGCTCCTCCTGATCTGTCGGGATGGTGTAGTGGGGGAGTGTCACGCTACTATCGATAGCTGAGGGGAACTTAGGCAGCAGTCCCACAGAGAGCTGTAGCTCATAGTCGGTCTGTTCAGGCGTATAGCTGTTCTCGTCATGCTCCACGAGTAGCCCTCCGACGGTTTTAATCTTCTGCTCCTTTAGGTAGTCTGCGATTTCCTTTCCAGACTTCTTATTGATAATGTCAAAGCGTACCGCCTTGCCAAACTTTTTCTCGATGAGTGCTGCAGGGGTTTTGCCCGGTCTAAATCCAGGCATCTGAGCCGTCTTGCGCATGTTCTTGAGTTGCTCAGCGACCTGCTCGCGGATTTCGTCACTTGCGAGCGAGACATTTAGGAGGACGACTAGGTCGTCCTTTAGCTCGTGGGTTATGTTCATAGGACTAAATGCTGTATCTATATGCGTATATACTTGTAGGATGCAAAGGTAGTAAAAAAAGATCTCTTGCCTCTTTTCTCCCCAGCTTAGCTCTTGGCGAGGTGCGCATTACAGATGGGCTGGGCGTACATCTGGAGGAGCTGTGTGCGTAGCTCGTCGGTGCTGTAAGCGTCCGTCGGAGCTTTCGCTATCTGCTCCTCGAAGTAGTGGAGTGCCTTCTCCTTGTCAGCTGCGCTGTAGAGCTCCTTCGGATGCGCTTTGTCAGGGTGAAGGAGGTCGTAGGCGATGTAATTGATGGGGTAGAAGCGGTAGTTGCTGTGCAACTCCTTGTCGATGATTGAGGCTAGGCGCGGGTAGAGCTGCTGCTTGGGCAGGGCTCGTAGCTCGGCCTCTAGCTCAGATGTGATCAACTCGTTGAGGCGCGTGCCGACGGCAAAGTGTACGCGTCCCTTGTATCCGAGTAGACCTGTCTTCATATTGACCAAGTCCTCCTCAGCCGCCTTGACATACTGCTCATTGGGGTGATGCTTGCGCCAGAGGAGTTCGCACGCCTTGAGGATATCGCAGGGATCGTATTCGTAACTAATGGTCGTTGGGGCTACATTGACGCGCTGGAGCTGGGTCAGTGGGTCGCTGCTTTGCGAGGAGGCGATCATCTTGAGGACGCTAGGCTGTGTCTGGTCGCTGTTGTCCTTCGCACGACCCTCTCGCTGAGCAATCCAGACTGACTGGCGATCCTGCTGTATGCTCTGGTCAATAAAGGCGGAGAGTGCCTGGGCCGCTAGGAGCATCTGTCGGATAGGAAGCGAGCGACGCACGACAAAAGAGTCGTTGAGCTTGACCACCGACTCAATCCAGGGTCTGCCGAATAGGTTGTCTCCTATAGCGATACGTGGCATTAGATAGTCCCGCTCTCGCATGACTAAGTTGAGAAATGCGGAGTCAAGTATGATATCTCTGTGGTTTGTTACGAAGGTAGTCGGCTGATTTCCACCAAGCCTACTGGCTCCGCTGAGCGACACGGAGAAGGTGGTTTCCTTCGCTAGTCGTAGCACGAGCGGATAGGATACCTGCTCCTTGAACTCGCGGACGCTCTTGACTCGCCCCAGTTGCTGAAGGAGTGCGGTCGTCTCCTCCTCGGAGAGTAGAGCCGATAGTAGGTGACGCAGCTCTGGTTGGTCGGCTAGTCGTGCTGCGACAGCGGGCACCTCCTCGTCAAGGTAGGGCCGTATGGAGTCATATTCGTAGGGTTGTGTGGCACTGTGTGTGGTCATGATAGCTTGCTCTTGATGATACGTGTGATGAGGTCGCTCAGTTGGAGCCCAGCGGCACGCACTTGCTGCGGGATAAAGCTGGCCTCCGTCATACCTGGGGTCGTGTTTACCTCTAGAAGCGTCGGTATGCCGTCCGCCTCGATGATGTAATCTATGCGTACGAAGCCGTAGCAGTCGAGCAGGTGTGCGATGGTTAGTGAGGTCTCCTGTACGCGTTGTGTCTGGTCGGGCGAGATGCGCGCCGGAGTTATCTCGTCGCTCTTGCCGTAGTACTTAGCGTCATAGTCGAAGAAAGTGTCGTGCGCGACCACCTCCGTGACTGGTAGGGCGAAGGAGTCATCGGGCAGGATGACGCAACCACAGGTCACCTCGGTGCCAACGATACACTCCTCGACGAGCACATCGGGAGCTGCGGTGTAGGCGTCCGCTACGGCTGAGGGTAGCTGCTCCCACTGGTCAATGCGCGTCGTGGCGATGCTCGAACCGCCCGTATTGGGCTTGACAAAGAGTGGCAGGCGCAGACGAGACTCGATTAGCTCTTGCTCTTCTGGCGAAAGGCTCTTCGTCTGATTGCGAAGGCAGTGAGAGCGTGCGATGCGCAGTCCGTGATGCGCTAGGTAGGCGTTGCACGCTTCCTTATTAAAGGTCAAAGCTTCACAGAGGACCCCTCCCGTCGTGTATGGGATGCCGAGCATCTCTAGATAGCCTTGGAGGAGACCGTTCTCGCCAGGAGTGCCGTGGATGGTGACGTAAGCTAGCGCGAAGGTGACCACCTCTGTGTCGAAGCGTGCGACAAGTGCGCGATCGATTGTCCCCGCCCTGCCACAAGCATCCGTCACGCTCCACGCATCTCTCGTGATGGTGACTAGGTAAGGGGTGAAGAGGTCCTGATTGATTTGCTTGAGAATCGTCTGGGCACTACGCTGCGAGACCTCAGCCTCGCCGGAGTATCCGCCACAGATGATCGCAATGTTGGGTTTGTCCATAGGGTATGATGGGGGTGTTTCTATAGTTCATTGGTTAGCCTGTTCGAGAGCCGCCACGTAGCGTCTCCACTTATCTATGAGCTGGCTCATATCATCGGGCAGGGGAGCGCTAAAGAGCATTCGCTCGCCCGTCGTAGGGTGGTCGAAGGCGAGTGTCTCTGCGTGTAGTGCTTGGCGGGGACAAATCTTGAGACAGTTATTGACAAACTGCTGATAGGAACTGGAGCGCTGTCCCCAGAGGATCTGATCGCCTCCGTAGCGCTCATCACCAAAGAGCGGATGGTCGATGGACTTCATGTGGGCTCTGATCTGATGTGTGCGGCCCGTTTCCAATTCGCAGGCTATGAGTGTCACAAACCCCAGTCTCTCTAGCTGCCGGTAGTGGGTCACGGCTGGCTTGCCCACGTCACTCGTTGGCGGATAGACCGTCATACGGGTGCGGTCCCGTGGGTCACGAGCTATGTTTCCCTCAATGGTTCCTTCGGAGTGGTCTAACTTTCCCCAGACAAGGGCTTGGTAGCGGCGCCCCGTGGTCTTGAGAAAGAACTGCCTCGCCAGACGAATCTTTGCCTCCGTGCGCTTTGCTACTAGCAGGAGTCCACTGGTGTCCTTGTCAATGCGATGCACCAGCCCCACCGAAGCATCATTAGGGTCGTAGAGAGGGTCGTGGCGAAGGTGGTAGGCCAGTGCGTGAACCAGTGTGCCGCTGTAGTTGCCATGCCCGGGATGAACGACCATGCCGGCGGGCTTATTGACCACCAGCAGCTGCTCATCCTCATAAACGATGTCGAGCGGGATATCCTCTGGGGTTATCGACCAGTCCTGCTTCGGGTGCGCCAGCATCATCGTGATGGTCTCCAGTGGCTTGACCTTGTAGTTGCTCTTGACTGGCTCGCCATCTACCCATATCAGACCAGACTTGGCGGCGAGCTGTATGCGATGTCGCGAAGTGTGTGGCATCCGATCCACAAGAAAGCGGTCGATACGTAGAGGCGTCTGCCCCGCATCGACTTGCACGCGGTAATGCTCATAGAGTTCCTCGCCGTGAGCTCCTGCGACCCACTGGTCCTCCTCGTCAGTGGCGATGAGGTCAGCCTCTATCTCCTGCTCCTCGAGGGAAAGTGGCTCCTTGTCGGGACTACATCCAGGATTCATCCTCGTCAGGCTCTAGGATATGTGTTGTCGTGTCTCTCGGGATGACGTATCCCCCCGTTCCGGTTATCGAGTCGTACGGTGCTAGGTCACCGTGCGGGATGCTGTCACTCGTAGCTACGGAGACGAGGAGTACGAGCGGTGTAGAGAGCGGTATGCGCGTACCTGGAGCCAATGTCTGTCCCGAGAGTGACTGTACGCCCAGTACTAAGTCGTCAAAGGAGCCAGCCACATAGCTCGGTGTGATATGCTCGAAGCCTATGCTGAGGAGTCGTGCGCGAGCCTGTCGTTCGGACACATCGACGAGCGAAGGGATGACACCATTGCGAGGAGAGGTGGCGTTGAGCGTGAGGAAGATGATGCGTCCCGCCTTGACCTTACTGCCAGCCTTCGGGCTAAGGTCGTAGACAGCCCCCTTGGGTACTTCCGTAGTGTAGACCGAGTCAATCACCTCGTAGCGCAGGTCTGCCTTGTCTAGTAGACGCACCGCTTCGCTCTCAGGGAGGCCGTAGATGTCAGGAATCTCGACGGATGAGCCGTGTCGTGTGAAAAGGTTCATCCAGAGAAGTGCTAGGACGACGATAAGGACCGAAGCTAAGATCATCAGCCCAATATGGATTAATAGGGAAGGACGTCGCATAGGAGTGTATCTAATAGCGGAGACTATGCAAAGGTAACGATAATTTGAGACTGATAGGGTATTCTCCAGAGGATGAGGAGACAATTCGTCGGCAGGGGTGTCTCTTCCGCAAAAGTCAATTCACTTGTTCGCAAAAGTCAAATGAGATTTCTGGAAAAGTCAAATGACTATCCCGAGAAGTCAAATCACCGCTCCGCAAGCCAGTTCCCTCCTTTTCAAGTAGGTTTGTGGCTCCTCCAGGGAGTGTAGTCCCGCTGGTGAGGATTTAATCGCCCTCCGTCTGGCTCTCGTCGAGCTGCTGTAGCAGGTGCGAGACTTCCTTGTCGATGGCGGTGAGGCGGGTGGAGCAGAACTGTAGCAAGCCCGTTGCCTCCTCGATTAGTTTCGTCAGCTCATCGACCTCAATGTCTCCCGTCTCGAGGAGACGTACGATCTCCTGAATGCGTGTGACCGACTCTTGATAGCTCAGCTGCGGGGTCTGTGTGCTCTCTGTCATAGGGTGTCTGTTTAGATATTAGTCTCTTCGTCTCGTGTAGTAGCCTCTCGGGCGCCGTGATATGCGGCTCTGGGGGCTACTGGCTAAATACAGTGCAAAAGTAACTATATAATTCGTACCAAACGAACTAAGCCTACTCAGCGTACTGGTGTGAGCCCTGTGCAGGCGTGCCGGTGTGCGCCCTGATGTGCGATGTCTAGTGAGCCGCTACTATTGCACCTTTTCGTATCTTTGTCCCTATGAATGTAGACATACAACAGGTGATGCAGCGCTTCGGCATCGTGGGGCGCAATCCGAGCTTCCTCCGTGCTATTGAGACGGCCGTTCAGGTCGCCCCGACGGACTTGTCAGTGCTGGTGACAGGCGAGAGTGGTGTCGGCAAAGAGTTCTTCCCTAAAATAATACACGCCTACAGTCTTCGTAAGCATCAAGGATATGTAGCTGTAAATTGTGGTGCAATCCCCGAGGGAACCATCGACTCGGAGCTCTTCGGGCACCGCAAGGGTTCTTTCACGGGAGCTATCTCAGACCGCAAGGGTTACTTTGAAGAGGCGGACGGGGGCACAATCTTCCTCGATGAGGTGGGGGAGCTGCCACTCGCCACTCAGGCTCGTCTGCTACGCGTCCTAGAGTCGGGCGAGTTTATCCCCGTGGGCGCTAGTAAGCCGCAGAAGACCGACGTGCGGGTCGTGGCGGCAACCAATGTAAACATTCAGGAGGCGGTGGCGCGAGGACGCTTTCGCGAGGACCTATACTACAGATTGAACACGGTGCCGATTGTGGTACCGCCACTGCGTAAACGTCAGGAAGACATCGTCCTACTCTTTAAGCTCTTCGCATCGCTGAACTCCGAGAAGAATCAGATCCCCATGCTTCAGACGACACCTGAGGCGGAAGAGTTGCTACTCCGCTATCCCTGGCCGGGTAATATCAGAGAGCTTCGCAATTTGACGGACCGCATCAGCATACTAGAGTACGATAGACACTTAACGGCTGATGACCTGCGTGGTTACCTACCGGAGACAACGCAGGAACTGACCACGTCGCTGGTGCCTGTGGTGGGGCGTCAGTCGGAGGAGCGAAGCTTTGCCAATGAGCGGGAGATCCTCTACCAGGTGCTGTTTGATATGAAGCGAGACATCACTGCACTCAAGCAGACGGTCGCTTCCCTGCGCCAGGAAGCGCACTATGAGCCGATTCACACGACGCTCGTTCCTACGGAGCTGTCGCCACTTCACACGGAGGCGGAGGAGGTGACTGAGCCGGCCGTAGAGACGCATGCTGAGGCTACAGCGCAGCCTCAATCCGCTGCTGAGGAGCTGCTGCCGAGCAAACCGATGACTATCGAGGAGGCGGAGCGTATCCTTATCATGCGCGCCCTGGAGCGTCATGGGGGCAATAAGACGGAAGCTGCAGAGGAGCTGGCAATATCACCACGCACGCTGTACCGCAAGCTACAGAGCTATGAGGAGTAAGGTACTATATATTATAATAGGTGTCGTGATGCTCCTACTGATGGGGACGAGCTGCTCGATCAAGTATAAGTTCAATGGAGCCACCATCGACTACACGCGTATCAAGACGGTGACCATCGAGGACTTCCCGAATCAGGCACCGCTGGTCTATCCACCCCTGTCGCAGATGTTTTCGGAGCGACTGCGTGACCACTTCCGTCGCAACACACGTCTCGAGCCTGTCGATGCAAATGGGGACCTTGTCCTCGAGGGTGCTATCGTGGGGTATGAGCTGACCCCTATGGCTATGCAGGAGGATGCTCTCTCGGCGATGACCCGTTTTACCATCACTGTGCGGGTCTCCTACACCAATATGACGGACGAGAAGAAGAGCTTCTCGGGGCGCACCTTCACAGCTTCGCAGGAGTTCGACAGTAATAATCTATTCTCAGATGTACAGGAGGGGTTGGCGGATGAGCTGATTACGGATCTAGTCAAGCAAATCTTCAACGCAACAGTCGAAGATTGGTAGCATGGTACTATGACTCTAGACGAACTAAATAGACTGATTTCCCATCCCGAGGAGCTGAATCGTAGCACGCTCCTACCACTGGCTGACCTTGTCCAGACCTATCCCTATGCACAGGGCCTCGTGATGCTCTACTTGCTCAATCTATCCATCATCGGGGATCTGCGCTATGATGCGGAGCTACAGCGCTGGGCTCCCCATCTGCCTAGTCGGGAGAAGCTCTACCTGCTCTCGCAGCTGCATATGCCTCTGGACGACTTGACGCCACTCGTCGCGCAGGATTCGTCAGACTCGTTTGCACTTGTGGACCAGTACCTGCGCCAGGTAGCAGAGCGCGAGGGCCCTCTCTCCTCAGAGCTGGAGTACGACACGGCGGGAGCTGTGCCAGGGGAGGGTCCCGTGGCGGATTACTTCTCCGCAGAGGAGTATCAGTCGACTGCCTCCGAGAGCCCGCTCACCGCGTTTGCGCCCATCACCGAGAGCCCAGCAAGCTCCGAGCAGCTCCCCACGCGAACCACTAGAGATGCCACAAGTGAAGCCTCCGATGGTGAGATGCCGAGCGATACTCTATTCACAGAAACGCTCGCTGCCATATATATAAAACAGGGGCACTACGAGCGTGCCAAGCAGATTCTTCAAGGGCTAAGTTTGAAATTCCCAGAAAAATTTAGTTACTTTGCAGTTCAATTAGACTTTCTTGAGAAGCTAATCGACAACGCTTCTCGCACATAACACGCATTCATACGGTATAATATGCAAATCTTTCTAACCATCCTCATCCTTATCGTAGCAATCCTGCTTATCCTCATCGTCATCGTTCAGAACTCCAAGGGCGGAGGTCTAGCCGCTGGCTTCGGTGAGAGCAATAAGTATATGGGGGTTCGCAAGACGACCGACTTCCTAGAGAAGGCCACCTGGACGCTCGCTGGAGCGATGGTCGTTCTGAGTATTGCCAGCTCTTACTTTACAAAGCCCGCAGGTCATGAGCAGAGCCAGAGCATTATCGAGCAAGCTCAGCAGTCCGCACCAGTGCTCCCTGAGCAGCCAGAGCCCACGCTACCACTACCCGGAGCCCCTGCGGGAGACCAGCCAGCGACCCCAGCAGCTCAGACTGGTACGGAGGCTCCTGTCACGGAGTAAGGAACTCAGCTAGGACGCACGCTAGCTGACTCGTCAGATATTGATGAGGGGAGGACTCGCTATTGGGGTGGGTTCTTCCCTCGGTCGTGCCTACAAGTGCTGAGAAATGCAGAAGAAACTGTACCTTTGCACAAGACCATCGCACGAGCGATGGCCACACATCATACGAAACAACTAAATAGGTATGCTCACCATCAAACAAATAGTAGATGACCCACAGGGAGTCATCGAGAGACTTGCGGTCAAGCACTTTGCAGCAGAGGAGCCCATTGCGGCCATTATTGCTCAGGATAAGATAAGGCGAGGGGCACAACAGAAAAAAGATGACGCACTCGCCCAGCAGAAGATGCTCTCGCGTGCTATCGGTGAGAAGATGAAGGCGGGTGCCCGTGACGAGGCTGAGCAGCTGAAAGCCGAGGTACAGTCGCTCAAAGAGACATCAAAGCAAGCACAGGAGGCGATGGAGCAAGCAGAGGAGACCATGCGACAGCTCCTACTCTCTGTACCTAATCTACCGCATCCTGACGTACCCCACGGCACCTCCGCTGAGGACAATCTATGTGTCGCCACGGGTGGTGAGATGCCGACACTAGCTGACGATGCTAAGCTCCCACACTGGGAACTGGCTAAGCAGTACGACCTCATAGACTTCGAGCTAGGTGTCAAGATTACTGGTGCTGGATTCCCCGTCTATAGGGGAAAAGGGGCGAGACTGCAGCGAGCCTTGATCAACTTCTTCCTCGACAGGGCTACGGCAGCTGGCTTTCAAGAGGTGGAGCCTCCCATTATGGTCAACGAAGCTTCCGGTATCGGCACTGGTCAGCTCCCAGATAAGGAGGGACAGATGTACCACGCCCAGCTGGATAATCTCTATCTTATCCCGACGGCTGAGGTGCCAGTGACCAATATCTTCCGAGATGTCATCCTAGAGGCAGACCAGTTACCTATCTGTTGCACCGCCTATACGCCTTGCTTCCGTCGTGAAGCTGGCTCGTACGGCAAGGATGTGCGCGGACTCAACCGCCTCCATCAGTTTGACAAAGTAGAGATTGTCTCCATCGACCGCCCCGAGCACTCGTGGCAGCAGCTCGACAAGATGATAGCACACGTCAAGAGTGTCGTCGAGGAGCTTGAGCTCCCGTACCGTATCCTCCGACTGTGCGGTGGGGACCTAAGCTTCACGAGTGCGATGACTTACGACTTTGAGGTCTTTTCTGCCGCACAGGAGCGTTGGCTCGAGGTGAGCTCCGTATCTAACTTCGAGAGCTATCAGGCGAATCGTCTGATGTGTCGCTACCGTGATCCCGACAAGGGCATCACCCTCTGCCACACGCTAAATGGTAGTGCCCTCGCGCTACCCCGCATCGTTGCTGCGCTCCTGGAAAACAATCAGACACCCGAGGGTATCATCATCCCCAAGGCGCTGAGACCCTACACAGGCTTTGACAAGATAGACTGACCCATCGTCCGCCCCACACTCTATGGCTAAGAAAGGTAAGCTCTCCACCCGAGCGGTCAACATTCGCAATAAGCGCGCCACCTATGACTACGAGCTCCTCGACCAATACACGGCGGGGCTTGTGCTCGTGGGCAGTGAGATTAAGTCGATACGTGCGGGCAAGGCTGCGCTGGTGGATAGCTACTGCTACTTCTCTCGTGGGGAGCTCTGGATCAAGAATATGTATATCGCTGAGTACAGCTACGCTTCCTACAACAATCATGTGGAGCGACGGGAGCGCAAGCTGCTACTCAACCGCAAGGAGCTGCGCAAGCTCGAGGAGGAGATGAAGAACCCTGGGCAAACGATTATCCCCGTGCGTCTCTTCATCAATGAGCGGGGATTGGCAAAGCTGGTCATAGCACTCGCCCGAGGTAAGAAGCAGTACGACAAGCGCGCTGCCATACGCGACCGCGAGGACAAGCGACGGCTAGAGCGTGCGATGCGCTTCTGACCAGTCATAACGAATGCTCCTTGTAAGGACGCACGACTCGGACGCACCAATGGTATGCGTCAGAGTCGTGCGTCCGTTGTGTCAAGGGTTACCATAAGGTTACCATGTCTGGTTTTAACGGGGACGGACGCCCGCCAGTTAGTCTTGTACCGCGTGTGAGCCTAGCGACTTCGGGCTCAACGCACCACAAATGTTCCGACTGAAACGCCACAAATGTTCCGACTGAAACGCCACAAATGTTCCGATTGAAATGCCACAAATGTTCCGACTGAAGTGCCACAAATGTTCCGATTGAAACGCCACAAATGTTCCGATCGTATTGTCTATTTGATTGACGTTTAGTAACTTTGCCGTATAAGATTATTTGGTTATGGTAGCGTATTACAAAAGAACATCTGATCGTATGCTTTGTGAGCTTCTTGAAGCTTTTGGAGCGGTTCTAATCGAAGGTCCTAAGTGGTGTGGTAAAACAACAACCGCCTCTCAAGTTGCCAAAAGCATCATTAAGATGCAAGACACCGATATGAGAGCCGAGTATCTTGCCACAGCTCGATCTAAGCCCTCTCTCTTACTTAGAGGAGAGCCTCCAGTTTTGATAGATGAGTGGCAAGATGCACCTATCCTATGGGATGCTATACGTACTCAAGTTGATGAGAGGGGACTCCCAGGTCAGTTTATCTTGACAGGTTCTAATACTGTAGATGAGTCCGAGATACTGCACTCTGGTACTGGCAGAATAGCCAAGCTGCGGATGCTACCTATGAGTCTGTGGGAGTCAAGAGAGTCCACTGGAGAGGTCTCTTTGCAAAGGCTCTTTGATGAGGCTGACTATGATATCGATGGCAAGAGGTCGAGTCTAACCATAGAGGGACTGATATTCGCAGCATCTCGTGGCGGGTGGCCTGCATCTTTATTTGCTCGATCTGAAAAAGCACAGCTGATGATTGCCAAAAACTATGTTCGCTCTTTGTGTGACGAGGATATTTCTCGCATAGATGGGAAGCAACGGGATAGCAAGGTCGCTGAGTCCTTATTGAGATCCTATGCGCGAAATATCTCTACACTAGCACAAAAGAAGACTTTGCTATCAGATGTCGCATCCTCGGGAGAAACTGTCTGGTCAATGGATACTTTTACTGATTATGAAAGAGCTTTCGAGCGCTTGTTTATCATTCAGAATATTGATGCGTGGAGCCCTGCAATACGCAGCAAAACCGCCATCAGGAGTAGCCCCAAGAGAAGTTTCTGTGATCCATCCATTGCGGTAGCATCACTGGGCGTATCCCCAGAGGCGATGTCTGTCCAGCTGAAAACCTTTGGCTTTATCTTCGAGCAGATGTGTATTCGTGACTTGCGGGCATACACGATGGATCTAAATAGTCATGTCTCATACTATCGGGATCGCTATGGACTCGAAGCGGACATAGTACTTCATCTTGAAGATGGTAGATATGCCCTGATAGAGTGCAAACTTGGAAGCAGAGAGATAGACGAAGGTGCCGAACACCTTCTCGAATTAAATAGACTCATCAAGGAAAATAACAAACAAGAAGTACAAGTACCCCTGAGGGAGCCAGATCTCTTGATCATCTTGACAGGTGGGCAAATGGCCTATACCAGACCAGATGGTGTTAAGGTCATCCCTCTTGCCTGTCTGAAGGATTGATCGACTCTTGTCCCTTATCTCTCAGTTATAGCTTTATGAACTCCCGCTACTCTAGTGCCGCGTGTGAGCGTAGCGACTTCGGGCTCAACGCACCACAAATGTTCCGACTGAAACGCCACAAATGTTCCGACTGGGCTCAGGGCTGATGCGTTATATTAGAATGAACTCATCGACCTCTCTACTCCTCGTTTGTCGCTAATATGTAGTTTCTGAAAGAGCAATTATGAAGCGTCAGCCCTAGCTGGGAAAATCGACGCCGGCTCGCTACAATAATTTAGAGCTGGTTACATATCAAAACGGCGTCGTGTCGGGGAAAACTGATCTCCACGTGGATATTTCGAAATCTCCACGTGGAGAATTTTTATTTTCCACGTGG
>UQBE01000030.1 GCA_900539155.1 uncultured Porphyromonas sp. | reverse complement strand
AAATAAAAAATATCCACGTGGAGATTTGAGATTTCCCACGTGGATATTCGAGAAAAGAGGGCAATTAGAGGTTAGAGATTAGAGATCCGATTACTCTGATAGCTCCGATGATTCCGATAGGCTAACAGCCAATAGCTAACAGCCAACAGTCAATCCAGGGGTGACAACATTATGAGACTGTTGACTTTTGCGACAGCAATTTACGGGTTCATTTGGACGAGATTCTGTATCTTTGTGGACAAAACTCATACGATAGCTCCAATGAAGAAGCCCTTTAAGGAATACCAGTCTGCTGACTTTGCTCAGATGAACCAAGAGATGCTCGCTCTGTGGGAGAAGGAGCAGCTCTTCCACCGCTCGCTACATCAGCGTGAGGATGCGCCACTCTTTACCTTCTATGAGGGCCCCCCCTCGGCCAATGGTATGCCCGGCATCCACCACGTCATAGCACGCTCTATCAAGGATATCATCTGTCGCTACAAGACGATGCACGGCTACCGTGTGGATCGTCGCGCTGGTTGGGATACGCATGGTCTGCCCGTAGAGCTGGGGGTCGAGAAGAAGCTCGGCATCACCAAGGATGCTATCGGTAAGACGATCTCTGTCGCTGAGTACAATAAGACCTGCCGCAAGGAGGTGATGAAGTACACCGCCGAGTGGGAGTCCCTGACCAAGCAGATGGGATACTGGGTCGATATGGAGCACCCCTACGTAACTTACAAGAATAAGTACATCGAGACGCTCTGGTACCTTCTCAAGGAGCTATACAAGAAGGGGCTTCTATACAAAGGTCTATCCATACAGCCCTACAGCCCCGCAGCTGGTACGGGACTGAGCTCGCACGAGCTGAACCAACCAGGCTGCTATCGTGATGTCAAGGATACGGTCTGCACCGCACAGTTTCGCATCATTGATGCCCCCGAGTCTCTTCGTGGTCGTGGCGAGAGCTTTTTCCTAGCGTGGACCACCACCCCATGGACGCTCCCGTCAAATACGGCTCTCTGCGTGGGTCCCTCGATTGAGTACTGCGCTGTGGAGACGTTCAACCCCTACAGCGGTATGCCAATCACTGTGGTGCTTGCCACAACGCTCCTAGGGAGTTACTTTGACGCTGAGAGCGAAGTAAGCGAGTTGCCTGAGACGTGGGACAAGGAGACCTACAAGAAAGCTCCTTGGCACCGTCTATCAACCTGCAAGGGTAGCGATCTCGTCGGCATTCACTACGAACAGCTTATCCCGTGGGTTAATCCTGGCGAGGGTGCCTTCCGTGTCATACCCGGAGACTATGTTAGCACAGAGGACGGTACTGGTATCGTGCACATTGCACCGACCTTTGGTGCGGACGATGAGCGTGTCGCTAAGGCGGCAGGCATTCCTCCGCTTCTGATGATTGATAATAAGGGGCAGCAACGTCCGATGGTCGACCTGAAGGGTCGCTTTTACAAGATTGAGGCACTGGATCATCAGTTCCTCAAGGAGTCTGTGAACGTCCCTCTCTACGATATCTACGCAGGTCGCTACGTCAAGAAGGACTACGACCCCAAGGACACGCCAGACAAGGAGACGCTCGACGTAGAGCTCTGCGTCATGCTCAAGCATGAGAACCGCGTCTTCCGAGTTGAGAAGCACACGCACAACTACCCTCACTGCTGGCGCACGGACAAGCCTATTCTCTACTACCCGCTAGACAGCTGGTTCATACGCTCTACTGCCTGCCGAGAGGAGATGATGCGTCTCAATGAGACGATCGACTGGCATCCCGCAGCTATCGGCGTGGGACGCTTCGGCAAGTGGCTGGAGAACCTCCAGGACTGGAACCTCTCCCGCAGCCGCTACTGGGGCACTCCCCTACCTATCTGGCGCACGGAGGATGGTGATGAGGAGATTTGCATCGGCTCTGTCGAGGAGCTATACAAGGAGTGCGAGCGCGCTGTGCAGGCGGGCGTCATGTCAGCCAATCCGCTCGCAGGCTTTACCCCGGGCGACTACAGCGAGGAGAACTACGACAAGATCGACCTGCACCGTCCCTACGTTGATGAGATTACACTCGTAGCTCAGGATGGCAAGCGCCCGATGCGTCGTGAGAGCGATCTGATAGACGTATGGTTTGACTCGGGTGCTATGCCTTTTGCGCAGGTGCACTACCCCTTCGAGCATCGTGAGGAGGTCGAGAGTGGCAAGGTCTTCCCCGCCGACTTCATCGCCGAGGGTGTGGACCAGACACGTGGCTGGTTCTTCACGCTTCACGCTATCGCCACGATGACCCAGGGGAGCATCGCCTTTAGAAATGTCCTCGTCAACGGGCTCGTACTCGACAAGGATGGTAACAAGATGAGCAAGCGTCTGGGCAATGCGGTCGACCCCTTTGGCGTCATTCAGCAGTACGGCTCAGACCCACTCCGATGGTATATGATTACCAACGCCAACCCCTGGGAGAACATTCGCTTCGATCCGAAGGGTGTCGAGGAGGTGAGTCGCAAGTACTTCGGCACGCTCTACAATACCTACCAGTTCTTCGCTCTATACGCGAACTTAGACGGTTTCGATCCTGCCGTAGCTCAAATCCCCTATGCGAATCGACCTGAGATCGACCGCTGGATCCTCTCACGTCTCAACTCGCTCATCAAGGAGGTCGATGGCAAGCTGGCAAGCTACGACCCCACACCTGCAGGACGTGCTATCGAGAACTTTGTCTCGGAGCATCTGAGCAACTGGTACGTGCGTCTCTCACGCAAGCGCTTCTGGGCGGGAACTATGACCGACGATAAGCTCAGTGCTTATCAGACGCTCTACCAGTGCCTCTCGGTCGTGTCTCAACTGATGGCTCCGATTGCGCCTTTCTACGCAGATAGGCTCTACCGTGACCTGCACGACGACGCTACATCGGTGCACCTCTCTGACTACCCAGTAGCAGACGAGTCTCAGATAGACCTCGACCTCGAGCGCAGTATGGAGCTGGCACAAATCTACTCGACGCTAGTCCTCTCACTACGTCGCAAGGTCAATATCAAGGTGCGTCAACCGCTCAGCGCAATCATGCTACCGGTCAATGACCCCGCCGACAAAGTACATGTCGAGCAAGTCCACGACCTACTACTCAGCGAGGTCAACGTCAAGGAGATTCGCTTCGTCGATCCCTCCGACTCCATCTGGGTACGCACGGTCAAGCCTGACTTCAAGGCGCTAGGGCCAAAGGTCGGTAAGCAGATGAAAGCACTTGCAACTCAGATCAATGCGCTCACACCCGAGCAGATCAATGAGCTAGAGCAGACGGAGCACCTGACCCTGACGGTCGGTGATCAGCCTATTGTGGTGGACCTCAAGGATGTACAAATCATCGCACAGGATATCCCTGGCTGGACTGTCGCCAATGAGGGACGCCACACGGTAGCTCTAGACATCACGCTCACACCCGAGCTTATCGCAGAGGGTACAGCGCGTGAGTTTGTCAACCGCATACAGAACCTCCGCAAGCAGTCGGGCTACGAAGTCAACGACCACATCGAGCTACTCGTGATGGCGCCCGAAGAGGTCGCACAGGCACTACGCACCCATCAGGACTATATCCAGACGCAAGTGCAGGCCGACACGATTGACTACTCCGAGGTGCTCAGCGATGCTGAGGAGATTGATCTCGATGGTGCCCTGATAGCGGTACAAATCAGCAAAGTATAACAGACTATTCACAGTGCCTTGGTAGGCGACAGTTGCCTTTGTTTTGGGAAAAGGCTCTTCACCTCTGGCACATTAACCCTTCAGTAGATTATGGAAGATAGCGGTAAGAAAAGATACAACGCCGAGGAGCTCGAGGAGTTTCGCGTACTCATCGAGAAGAAGATTGCGCAAGCTCGTGAAGATCTTAATATGCTCCGCGCCGACAATGCCAACGATATCAGCGACACGACGCCCACCTACAAGGATTTAGATGAGGGTGCCATCACGCAGGCTCGCCTTGAAAACGACGCACAAGCCCAGCGTCTGCAGGACTTCATTGAGAAGCTCGAAGCAGCCCTCCTACGTATCCAAAACGGCACCTACGGCATCTGCTCCGTAACGGGCAAGCTCATTCCCAAGGAGCGTCTACGTGCCGTACCACATACGACCAAGAGCATCGAGGCTAAGCTGAACCGTGATAAGCGCAAGTAAGGGCTCGTCTCATATCATCATGAGTCACACCAATCGGCGGCGCTGGCTAGTCGTCTCCCTCATCTTGCTCCTCCTTCTCATCGACCAGGGAGTCAAGGTGTGGATTAAGACCCATATGTACATCGGTCAGGAGTACCACATCTTCGACTGGTTTCGCATCTACTTCGTTGAGAACCGTGGCATGGCCTACGGTGTCGAGCTGGGGAGCAAGCTCCTTCTGACCGCATTTCGCATCGTAGCGATGGCAGGTCTAGGCGTCTGGCTCTCAGGCTTCATCCGTCAGTGGCGACACTACTCGCTAGGCTTTTGTGCGATTATCGGGCTAGTGCTGGCAGGGGGCATCGGAAACCTCCTCGACTCTATCTTCTACGGACAGCTCTTTACCTCCTCCATCGGGCAGGTAGCGCAGTTTGTCCCCACGACAGCTGGAGCCGTCGGCTACGCCCCGTGGTTTGAGGGTCACGTAGTCGACATGCTCTACGTCCCCCTCTTCACGACCGTACTGCCCGAGTGGTTCCCGATAGGCGGTGGGTCAGCGTACACCTTCTTCAGTCCCATCTTCAACATTGCCGACAGTTGCATCACCGTAGGCGTGCTGGCACTGCTCATCTGCTACCCACGCACCACCACGCGCGCCCTCGATCGGCTCTGGCTCTACCTCCGAGGCAAGCACCGCCCCAAGAAGTAGCCCCATCGGTAGCCTAGGCAAAAGATTCCTATGAAGGCCTCCTACACCAGTGTCAAGCTCCTCCTCCTGCTCCTCCTCTGCGGGCTACTAGCAGTAGGCTGTAGCAAGCGGTCGTGGCAACGCATCCCCAACGACCAGCTGCAGCAACTCCTCACCGAGCTATACACAGCACGAGGTGTAGGACAGGCTCTCTACATCTCCGCTGCCGAGCAAGACTCAGTCTACGCCTCCATACTGCAGGCACACGGTGTATCTCAAGAAGACCTCGACAGCACCATCTACTACCTCTCCGCTACAAAGGCCAAGGTGCTACAGAAGATTATCGCACAGGCGTCCGCCAGCATCGAGAGAGATGTGGAAATCTTTGAGCGCACCACTGGCTCCTTTAGGGTAGGTATCGACGGAGACGAGGTCTACTTCTACTCGCCCCTTCCCGACACACTCTCTCGTCTTGTCACCCCGCTGTCCCCCTATCCCATTTGTATCAATAAGCGACAAAGCAGCTATCACTGGAAGATTGCGCTAGCAGACATTCCCCACCTCCCCGACACCGTTCGGCAGGTGGAGATACAGGGACTCATCAGTGGCACGCAGATGCCCGAGCAAGGGCAGATGCCCTACATAGCTCTCTCCAAGCAGCTAGACGCCACACCGCCCCCCTTGGCTATCGAAAGCACCTCGACACAGCTACCGCTAGGAGGTCGCTTCGTCCTCACCCTAGGCACAGCCCAAACGGAGCCAACAGCCACACAGCCACAGGAGCCGAATAGTTATGTGGACAGTGTCGCAAACGGCTTGGCGGACACGCTCTCCGTCACCCCACCACGCACAGTGCCACACCGACCCGTCCCCAAGTTCTCTGCAGGAGACACCCTCTCCATCACCATCTACGGTCTACCGACAGCCTACGAGAGTGAGCGGTCGCTACTCTTTAGGCTCTATGACCTACGCATCATCGCCCGCTAAGCTCTCCGCATAGCCTCCCCTCGTAGCAAGCAGCACACCAATGGCTAGACAGATTGTCCTACAACCAGGCGAACGGGTCGCCCTCCGACAGCTACACTACCGTGGGGAGCTCCTCCGCTCCGTCCTGATTACCTACCGAGACCGTGAGCGTGGCATCGCAGTAGAGCCGTGGCTTCACGACGAACCGCCGCACACCCGCTACTACTCAGGTGCGTGGCATCTCATCGAGGACGACAGCGACAACCCTCGCTACCTGCTCACACCCGTAGAGTAGCACACCACCTACCCCCCCCTATCCAAGGGCACAACTCATCTTCCTCACCACCTGGGAAATAAAAAACATCCACCTGGGAATTTAGATTTCCCACGTGGATATCGTTTTGTCATTTCGCTGGCCTAAATTTCGCCAGCCTTAGATCTCCTCGCCTCGGGTGCCTCGGAATAAAAACTTGACCCTCTTATAGTGTACGATGGTCTATGTAGACGGTGTCAGCAAAGAAGGAGTCTCTCACCCCATCGGGATAGCGGTCTACGACGATGACGGTGGGGTGGGTGACGGAGAGAAAGCGTGCTAGCTCTTCACGAGCTTGCTGGCGTGCATTGCGTATGTAGCCAGAGCGGTACACCTCGTCGATTAGTCGCTGCGGTATGCGTCGCTTGGCTCTATTCTCCTGCTCGGCCGAGAGGGTCTTCTTGAAGAATCCTTGGCGCAGCGCGTGGACGTCAACGACTTGGTAGCCTAGTTCGTGAGGAGTGACCTCCTCGGGGGGGAGCTGCACGTAGAGCGTGTCGCCGACGACCTGCGTGGGGAGCTGCTCTATGTCGAAGTCTATGTAGGTGCGCGCTTGTATGACGTACGCGATGACCATGCCATCGATGGTGTCGACCATAGGGATTTCTTGGTACAGCTCGCCCGTGGAGAGTTTGAGTACCTCCTCGATGGAGCGGACGGTCATAGCGTGTGTGACTACATCGCTGTAGTCTTCGCTCTGGCTCTTGGAGCAGCTACGCCACAAGAGGACGGTGCCAACGATGAGGAGTATCGCTAGAATGATGTAGAGGATGCGCTTAAGCCACTTGGTCATAGGGATACGGAGCTACATAGGTGAGGAGGTCTGAGTCGTGGGCTGTGTCAAAGCAGCACCACGCTCTACGATGACGACACTGGGAGGGAGCTCGTAGGAGAGGAGGAGCTGTGTGAGCCATCGACGCAACTTCTCGATGGAGCGTTGCCGTATCTGAGCGATGAGTTGCTCATTGTCAGTAATCTCCTTCTGAAGCACTTGGTAGGCTCTATTCTTGACACGAGCTCTATCCTGCGGGGTGATGGCTTCACGCATAGGAGCTACGTACTCGTACTCGGTTTGCAGTGTGAAGTCCCGTCCTCGCAGCTCGACCTGTATGGGGGCTATGTAGAGTGTTAGTTGCTGATGGTCTGTGTCATAAGCGACATCCTCTGCAGAAAATCCGGTCAGGTCGGTGTAGCTCACTAGTGTCGCCTCAAAGGAGTAAATGCCTACACGGTTGCCTATCTTGGTCTGATTGCCCAGCCAGGTTGCAAAGTCCTTGAAACTACTGACGTCGTAGAATGAAATTTTAGGGTCCTGAAGGGTGACCGCTTTCTGGAGTGTGGTCTCGGTGAGGATGAGCTTACCCACGCTCTGATATTGCTGTACGATGACATCCTGGAGCAAATCTTCTGTGGTTTTGCTCTTGGCGCAACTGGACAGACTGAGGAGCAGACAGAGGAATGCTGCGAGCAATAAGAGGCTTTGGTGCCGAAGATGCTTCATAACTTTGCAGTACTATATAATAGGTGCAAGATTACTGCTCGACTATCCTGAGGACGGACGGTAGCATCTCAACGATATCACGAGCTATCATAGCGCGTGGGGAGAGTCGCTCGCCATAATGATTGGCTGTCAAGCCGTGGATATAAACGCCTAGGGGTGCAGCCTCAGCGGGTGTGTAGCCCTGACCTAGTAGTGAGAGGATGATGCCAGTGAGTACATCCCCACTGCCTGCGGTGGCGAGGGCTGGCGTACCTGAGCTGTTGAAGATGACCTCGCCTGTGGGTAGACAGGTGGCTGTGTTAGCTCCCTTGAGGACGACGATAATCTCCTGCTCGATGGCTAGCTCCTGCGCCTTGGTGAGTCGGTGATGATCATCAAGGGCATTGCCTATGATGCGGTCTAGCTCGTCTGGATGCGGGGTAAGGATGGTGTCTTTCGGCAGGACGCTCAGCAACTCGGGGTGGAGTGCTAGAAGGTTGAGCGCATCAGCGTCGAGGAGTAGCGGGGTGGCTGGCTGTATGTTTTGCAGGAGATGCTCCAAGAGGTGTAGGGTGAGCGGAGCTGTGCCTATGCCGGGGCCCATAGCGATGGCCTGGTAGCTGTGTAGCTCCTTGGGGAGGTTACCAACGATGGTCTCCTCTCGGTCTCTCTCCACGAGTGCCTCGGGGAGGAGGGTGTTCGCCAGATGAGCGAGTGACCAGGGGAGGTGCATCGTGAGCCTGCCCAGTCCTGAGCGCATAGCGCCCATACCAGCTAGCATAGCTGCACCTGCCATCGCTTCGGAGCCTGCGATGAGGAGGGCATGTCCCTGAGTCCCTTTGTGCGCAAAGTGCGAGAGAGGCTTCAAGGCTCTACGGGCATCCTGCGGGGTGTAGAGGAAGTAGTCGGCTTGGATGGCAGGGTCGTCATCCATGTTGAGACTGAGCGAGAGGATGCGTAGTGTGCCAGTGTAGCTCTCATTGTCCGACAGGAGTAGAGCTATCTTGGGGCTTTCGCAGGTGAGGGTGTAGTCCGCCTTGATGATGGCTTGGAGATTGTTCTCACTATTGTCCTTATCGTAGAGCCCAGAGGGTATGTCGACGGCAATGACTGTGGCGGGAGATGGGTTGATAAGCTGCTCAACTAGCACAGCGAAGCCTCCCTCGAGGGGGCGCGACAGTCCAGTGCCAAAGAGAGCATCGATGACAAGTGTCTGAGCGGTCAAGAGCGGGGGCTGGAACTCATCGGCGACCGTGGTAAGGGCATCTGGGTGAAACTCCTGCAGCTTGTCTCTCTGCCAGAGACACGCCTCGGAGAGTGCCTCCTCTTGCTTGCAGAAAAGGTAGCAATGTACTCGACGCCCTTCCTGCAGGAGGCGTCGTGCGATGGCTAGCCCGTCAGCTCCGTTATTGCCCGGACCGGCAAAGACGTAGGTGATGCCCTGTGGTAAGTCCGAGATACTCCTAAGCTCTGCTACGAAGCGTTGAGCGACACGCTCCACGAGGTCGTGAATGGAGAGGTGGTCACGCTCGAGGATGTAACTATCCGTGGTGCCCCATTGGCGTCCGATGAGTATCTTTTTCATTGTTTCAGCTGGTCTATTTAGTTGGTTGGTGCGACTTAGCCTACGGTCTTGAATCTTTTGTCTAGAGCTAGTCCATCGATCCCCGGACGATACCGCGCTTGCTGTCGCTGATGAAGTCATAGATGAGGTCTCGCTCATAGCACTGCGGATAGCGGTTCTGAATCTCGACGAGTGCCTCACTATTGTTAAGCCCACCTTGATAAAGAGTGCGGTAGATGTCGTTGATGAGAAAAATCTGGTCGTTGGTAAAACCTCTACGACGTAGCCCCACGATGTTGATGCCGCAGTAGACAATCGGGTCGCGCCCCACGAGACAGTAGGGCGGAATGTCTTTAGTCACCTTAGAGCCGCCCTGTATCATCACGTGCTGAGAGATACGTACGAACTGATGCACCAGCACGGCTCCGCTGAGGATGGCGTAGTCGTCTATCTCGACTTCGCCAGCGAGCTGGGTGGCATTGCCTAGTATGATGTGGTCCTTGAGGACGCAGTCATGCGCTACGTGTGAGTAAGCCATGATGAGACAGTTGCTCCCGACGATGGTGGTACCACGCGAGGCGGTACCACGATTGACCGTGGCAAACTCACGGATGGTGGTGTGGTCACCGATGACGGCTGTGGTCTTCTCACCTTTGAACTTTAGGTCTTGCGGTATTCCTGCAATGACGGCATAGGGATGGATGTGGCAGTCGCTACCGATGCGTGCACCACTACGTATGATGCATCCTTGATCGAGGATGGTTCGATCGCCAATGATGGTGTCAGCCTCGACGGTGACGAAGGGACCGATGGTGACCTCTGCGCCTATCTGAGCGTCAGGATGTACCTGCGCAAGCGGAGAGATGTACGTTTGAGCCATATAATATGGATATGATTGTTTACTCCTTATTCTTTACTATCTGCGCCATAAAGTCAGCCTCGCAGACGAGCTGATTACCCACGAAGGTGAGTCCTCTGACACTTGCCAAGCCACGACGCACCTCGCTGGTGAGCATGACCTTAAAGAGGAGTGTGTCACCGGGGACGACTTTGTTTCTGAACTTGACATTGTTGATCGTCAGGAAATAGGTCGAGTAACGCTCGGGGTCTTCGATACCACTCAGCACGAGCAGTCCAGCGGTCTGCGCCATCGCCTCGACGATGAGCACGCCCGGCATGACAGGCTCGGTGGGGAAGTGACCGAGAAAAAAGGTCTCGTTGAAGCTTACGTTCTTAACCCCTACGATATGGTTCTTGTCTAGATGGATCACCTTGTCCACAAGGAGGAAAGGATAGCGGTGCGGTAGGAGACCTTTAATCTGGTTAAGGTCGAGTACAGGTGTCTCATTGGGATCATAGACGGGCGGCTGTGTCTCCATACCCTTGACCTCCTTGCGAATGGCTCGTGCCAGCTTGTTGTTAATCTTATGACCAGGCTTGGTCGCTATGATATGCCCCTGCACGAAGATGCCTGCTAGGGCGAGGTCCCCTAGTATATCGATGATCTTGTGACGTGCGGGCTCGTTCGAGATGCCCTCCTTGGGGTTAATCACGCCTAGCTGAGTTACCTCCGTCACGGGACGGCGCAGAGCCTCTGCCAATGCCTTAGCATCGCTCTCAGAGAGCGGCGCATCGTTGATCACCATCGCGTTGGCTAGGTCTCCGCCCTTGATCAAGCCCTGACTGAGGAGAGGCAGAATCTCTCGTACGAAGACGAAGGAGCGTGCCTCGGCGACCTCCTCACCGTAGCGACTGAGGTCACGCAGCGATGCGTATTGGTTGCTCAGCAGTGGGGAGGCAAAGCTCAAGTGCGCCTCTACGCCGAGCTGATCCGATGGAAGAAGGAGAATGGAGGCTCCTGTCTCCTCATCTCTCACCTCGATAGGTTTGCGCACGACAAAGACCTCACGAGCAGCAGACTGCTCCTTGAGTCCTGCCTCTTGAATCGCCTGAACATAAGGTTGCGCCGAACCATCGAGGATGGGAGCCTCGTCGCCATCGACGGTAATAAGACAGTTATCCACACCGAGCGCATAGAGTGCGCTGAGGCAATGCTCGAGCGTAGAGACCTGGACAGCACCACGCTCTATACGAGTAGCACGCTGTGTCGTCGTGACATAGTCCGCATAAGCGGGGATAACGGGGTGACCCTCGAGGTCGGAGCGACAGATCTGGTAGCCACTATTGGGCTCGGCTGGCGAGAGCGTCAAGGTGCGGTTGGCTCCTGTGTGAAGTCCTACCCCTTGGAAGGTGAGTGTCGTAGCGAGTGTGTACTGATTCATAACGTGAGTGTGTCTGCTTTTACAAATGGGTCTATTTAGTTGCCGAGGCGGCTTGCTCTTCGAGCTTATCTACCCGACGCATCAGCTCGGGGAGCTTAGGAAGTGTGGCGAAGGCACGTAGCGCCTTACCCACAGGCATGGCGGGAGCACCCATCACGACGCTGTGTGGCTGCAGGTTGCCCAGCACGCCCGTCTGACCGCCCAGCTGCGAATGGTCGCCCACGGTGAGATGACCAGCTATGCCCACCTGACCGCCCAGCTGGCACCACTCCTTGATGTGTGCTGAGCCTGCTAGTCCCGCCTGAGCAGCGATGACCGTGTGCTCATCGACGGTGCAGTTGTGCGCAATCTGCACGAGGTTGTCGATCTTAACCCCCGAAGCGATGCGCGTCACACCCATCGTAGCGCGATCGATGCAACTATTAGCACCTACCTCCACATGGTCTCCTATCTCCACATGTCCTATCTGAGGAATCTTGTCATAGCCATGCTCCGTAGGGGCAAAGCCAAAGCCATCGGCACCGATCACCGTACCCGCATGGATGCGACAATGATGGCCGATGATGCTGTCCGAGTAGAGCGTGACCCGTGGGTGTAGTGTCGTGTGGTCACCGATAGAGCAGTTGGCCCCGATGACGCAGTGTGCCGAGATGACGATCTGCTCGCCGAGCTTAACATCCGCTTCGATGCAAGCGTACGGACCGATGATGCACTCCTTGGGAATCGCCACCGAAGGGTCCACGATAGCCGTCGGGTGGACGCCCGTCCAGTGAGGCTCCTGCTGAGAGACGTAGAGCCGCATCAGCTGCGAGAGCGTCTCGTAGGGATTTGCCACGCGAATCAACGTCGTAGAGCAAGGCTGTGTCGGAGTAAACTTCTCGTCAACGAGTACCGCCGAGGCGTGAGTCGTGTAGAGGTAGGGCTCGTACTTCATATTGGCGAGAAAGCTCAAGTCACCCGCCTTCGCCTGTTCAATGCCTGCGAAGCCTTGTAGCTGAGCCGTGCCGTTGCCCTCTATCGTACCACCGATTAGCTTGGCAATGTCTGCAACTGTGTACATCTACCTTATATATATTAGTCTATGATACCCTTGTCTATGAGCGTCTGCTCCATCTGGCGTGCTAGGTCAGAGGCAGCCTGTGCAGAGGCAGAGGCAAAGCGCTCGTCATTGCCAGCGTAGATGATGCCTCGCGAACTATTGACGATTAGTCCGCAGTCGCTCGTCATCGCATGCTCAGCTACCGCCTCTAGGCTACCGCCCTGAGCTCCCACACCTGGAACGAGGAGGAAGGCGTTTGGAGCCACCGCACGCACACGCTCCATCAGATTGCTCTGCGTAGCGCCCACGACAAACATAATATGGTCAGCTCCCTCCCAGCTCAGAGCCGTCTTGAGTACCTGCTCGAAGAGACAAGTCTCCTCGCCCGTCTGGAGCATCTGGAAGTCTTGCGCACCCTGATTGCTCGTCAAGGCGAGTAGTATTACCCACTTGTCGCTGTACTCTAGGAAAGGTAGCACACTGTCGCTACCCATATAGGGAGCCACGGTGAGCGCATCGACCTTAAAGTTCTCGTAGAAGGCACGCGCATACATCTTACTCGTGTTGCCTATGTCGCCACGCTTAGCATCGGCAATGATGAGTTGCTCGGGATAGTTCTGACGTATATAGTCCACCGTATCGCCAAAGACCTGCATGCCGAACGCCCCAAGGGTCTCATAGAAGGCGAGATTCAGCTTGAAGGCTATAGCGTACTGTGCTGTGGCATCGATGATCGCTTTGTTGAAATCTAGGATAGGATTATCCCCCTTCAGCAAGTGCGGGGGCAACTTCTGTATATCTGGATCGAGACCCACGCAGAGGTAGCTCCGCTTGGCTCGTATTTGTTCTATGATTTGCTCGCGATTCATGAGATAATCTTCTGTTTGTTTGAAGTAAGTAGTCGTAGTACGGTTCTACTAAGGTAGTGAAAAAGTATCACATCGGGCCCAAGAGACCGTAACATTGAGTCGGAAATCAGAGGGCGGCCTCCTTGAGGCGCTCCGTATTCTCAGCGACGATAAGTGCGTCGATGATCGGCTGCAGGTCGCCACCAAGCACGCCGGGCAGGTTGTGCACCGTCAGACCGATGCGGTGATCAGTGACACGACCCTGCGGGAAGTTGTAGGTACGTATCTTAGCCGAGCGGTCCCCCGTCGAGACCATCGTCTTACGACGTGAAGCTATCTCGTCGATATACTTCTGATGCTCCTTGTCATAGATGAAAGTGCGAAGCCGTGAGAGAGCCCGCTCCTTATTCTTCGGCTGGTCACGCGTCTCGGTACACTCGATCGTTATATCCTCCACGACACCCGTATTGGGGTTGCGCCACGGATAGTGAAGACGCACGCCCGACTCCACCTTGTTGACATTCTGACCACCAGCACCACTAGAGCGGAAGGTGTCCCACTTGATCTCACCTTCGTTGATGTTGACCTCAAACTTGTCTGCCTCAGGCAGTACGGCCACGGTCGCTGCCGAGGTGTGGATACGTCCCTGCGTCTCCGTCTGCGGGACGCGCTGCACACGATGCACCCCACTCTCATACTTGAGCGTACCATAGACACCCGTGCCTGTGACGTTGAGGACAATCTCTTTGTAACCTCCCGTGCCTCCCTCCGTGTAACTGCTGACGGTGACACTCCATCCCTTCGTCTCGCAGTAGCGCGAGTACATACGGAAGAGGTCACCCGCGAAGAGTGCCGCCTCGTCTCCGCCCGTGCCGGCGCGTAGCTCGACAATAGCGTTCTTGTCATCCTCGGGGTCGTTCGGTAAGAGGAGCAACTTAATCTCTTCCTCCATCTGAGGAATCTCCTCCTTCGCCTCAGCGAGTAGCTCGCGCGCCATCGCTTTCAGTTCTTCGTCGCTGTCAGCATCTTGTAGCGTTGCCTCCGCCTCTGTCTGTTGGGTCAGGAGCTGCTTGTACTGCCCCCCAGCCTTAAGAATCTCCCCTAGGTGAGTGTACTCCTTGCTGAGGGTGGCAAAGCGTCTGCCATCGGCGATAACGCTAGGGTCGGTGATTAATGTCTCTAGCTCCTCGTGGCGTGCCACCAGAGCTTCTATGCGGTTGAGTAAATCGTTCATATAGGTCTGCTAAGTGATGTAAGGGGTGGGTCAAAGGCTATCGCTCTACCGTGGCTATCGCTCCACTGTGCCAAAGGGCGTAACAAGTGTCAGGCGGTTCTGGTCCGCCGCCTCGACACGGCCGATAACCTGCGCATCAATGTTAAAATGGCGCGCCACAGCGATAGCCTCCTCAGCCTGCTCGGCGGGCAGGTAAGCCTCTAGGCGGTGCCCCATGTTGAAGACTTGGTACAGCTCCGTAGCATCGGCACCACTCTCCTCGGCAATCATCTGGAAGAGCGGAGGAACCGGAAGGAGATGGTCCTTAATAATATGTTTGTTGGTGACGAAGTTCATCACCTTGGTCTGTGCGCCTCCTGTACAGTGGATCAGTCCATGTATAGCGGGGCGCATCTCTTTGAGTAGCTTTGCCACAAGCGGCGCATAGGTACGTGTGGGGGAGAGAATCAGCTCGCCGACGGTCAGCCCTGTCCCTGGCACCTCTGCGAGTAGCTCACGGCTACCACTGTAAACTAAGTCGTCAGGCACAGCGGGGTCGTAGCTCTCGGGAAACTTCTCAGCAAGGGCGTGCGAGAGGATGTCGTGTCGTGCCGAGGTAAGCCCATTGCTTCCCATACCGCCATTGTAACGCTCCTCGTAGGTCGCCTGTCCATAGGAGGCGAAGCCGACGATCACGTCTCCGTCAGCGATGTGCGCATTGTCTATGATGTCGCTCCGACGCATACGGCAGGTGACGGTGCTGTCTACAATAATTGTACGGACCAGGTCGCCCACGTCAGCCGTCTCGCCCCCCGTAAGGTAAATCTCCACCCCTAGGTCACGCATCTGAGCCAGAATCTCCTCGGTACCGTTGATGACTGCTCCAATCACTTCGCCGGGGATGAGTTGCTTGTTGCGCCCGATGGTAGATGAGAGGAGCATCCCCGAGGTGGCACCCACACAGAGGAGGTCGTCGAGGTTCATCACAATTGCATCCTGAGCTATGCCTCGCCACACGGAGAGGTCGCCCGTCTCTCGCCAGTAGATATAAGCCAGCGAAGACTTCGTACCAGCCCCATCGGCATGCATGATGTTGCAATAGTCGGAATCGCCACCCAGTATGTCCGGTAGTATCTTGCAAAAGGCTTGCGGGTAGAGCCCCTTGTCTATGTGAGCAATAGCCTTGTGTACATCTTCCTTTGCGGCAGAAACGCCACGACGCATATATCGGTTCATAGAGACCTTAGAGATTAGAGTTTAGAAGTTAGAGATTAGGGGTTAGACTTTAGCGGAGTCGGAGTACGTCGCCCTCCTCGGGTACGTAGTCGTAGTCTAGGTGGTTCATACGATAGAGACGAGATAGACGTATGCCGTAGCGCTGAGATATGTCGTGCATCGACTCGCCCACCTGCACCACATGGTCGGGGTAGTCGGGCGTGGCTCGTCTGTTCTTGCGCTCCAGGTAGACCACATCCCCAGCTTGGAGCGGGAAGTCTACCGGCATATCGTTGTAGTCAGCCAGGCGCTTGAGGCTTATCCCCATCTCACGAGCGATGGACTCGAGCGAGTCGCCCTCATTGGCAAGTACATATAGTAGACCATAGCTGAAGAAGCCCTCGTGCGTCAGCTTCATCTCTGGATCCTCCTCTGAGGGGGTGTACTTAGGTGCCGGGCGACCCGACATCCAGCGCGGATAGCGTCCGCGATCCAGCTCGTAAAGCTCGTACTGCTCGATTACCTTGATGAGCATATTGGCGTAGCCTTTGTTCGTCGCATAGCCACACTGCTGTAGCCCCCTAGCCCAAGCCTGATAGTCCGTGATAGGATAGGTGTATAGTACTTGGTATCGAGGCTGCTTGAGAAAGTTGGAGTGATCCTCGTAGGAGTCGCCCACGGAGCGGTACTTGCGAAAGCACTCTCCCTTGAGATCATCGTCAGCATAGATGCGCTGCCCCTGCCAGGCGCGGTGACACTTGATGCCGAAGTGGTTGTTGCCCTCACGCGCTAGGCGACTAGATCCAGCCCCCGTCTCGATGAGTCCCTGCGCCATCGTGATACTGGCAGGGATTTTGTGACGCTTCATCTGGCGAATGCACTCATCGGCATAGGTACGTATGTAGGTCTGGTAATTAGAATTCATCGGAGCCTGCGCCCACGCTGTCGTGCATAGTAGGAGCATAGCGACCGACGAAAGTAGCAGGCGAGGTAGATAGGTCAGGGGCTTCATGTAGAGATAAGACTGTAGTCTAGAGAGATATGTGTCGATAAGAGGGGTAGCTCACCACGCTATCTAGCGTAAGAGATGAGACACGGCAAACTACCTGCACGACAAAGGTACTAAATAGATTGGTAGTTAACGCATACTAGCCCCGCTCCGCATCGCCGTAAGTCGGGGCGGAGACAGCCTGCTACAGGTCGGTACGGTGGGTAGCTCCCAAGCGGAAAAGAGTAGCTTCGAGAGCAGGCGTTTCAAATTGTGAATTCTAGCGAAAAGCGGTACCTTTGCTAACAAATAAATCAGATTGACTAGCATCATGGCTAAAAAAGAAATCAAAGAACTCACACCACGTGGCGAAAACTACTCACAGTGGTATCAAGATATCGTCGTAAAGGCTGGGCTGGCGGAAAACTCCTCCGTGCGTGGCTGTATGGTCATCAAGCCCTACGGCTACGGCATCTGGGAGAAGATGCAGCAAGACCTTGACCGCCGCTTTAAGGAGACGGGACACAGCAACGCTTACTTCCCGCTCTTTATCCCTAAGAGCTACCTCAGCCGCGAGGCGGAGCATGTTGAGGGCTTTGCCAAGGAGTGTGCCGTCGTGACGCACTACAGACTGCGTACCAACGAGGCGGGCGATGGCGTAGAGGTAGACCCCAATGCGAAGCTCGAAGAGGAGCTGATCGTTCGTCCGACGAGTGAGACGATCATCTGGAGTACCTACAAGAACTGGATCCAGAGCTACCGCGACCTGCCACTACTCTGTAATCAGTGGGCTAACGTAGTGCGCTGGGAGATGCGTACGCGTCTCTTCCTCCGTACGGCTGAGTTCCTCTGGCAAGAGGGTCACACGGCACATGCTACCCAAGAGGAGGCAATCGCTGAGGCGCGCAAGATGATTGGCGTCTATGAGGACTTTGCCCGTGAGATGCTGGCACTGCCAGTCATCGTCGGGGTCAAAAGCGAGACGGAGCGTTTCGCCGGTGCTATCGACACCTACACCATCGAGGCTATGATGCAGGATGGTAAAGCTTTGCAGTCTGGCACTTCGCACTTCCTAGGGCAAAACTTCGCCAAGGCATTTGACGTTACCTTCCTCGACAAGGAGGGCAATCGTGACTACGTCTGGGCTACCTCGTGGGGCGTATCCACTCGTCTCGTCGGTGCACTCATTATGGCACACAGCGACGACAACGGACTGGTTCTTCCCCCACGCATTGCACCAATCCAGGTGGTCATCGTGCCAATCTACAAGAGCGAGGAGGAGCTACAGCGTATCCACGAGACAGCCGACAAGATCGTCAGCGAGCTGCGTCAGCATGGCGTATCTGTTCAAATCGATGACAACGACAATAAGAAGCCCGGGTGGAAGTTTGCTGAGTATGAGATGAAGGGTGTTCCTGTGCGTCTCGCTCTCGGTATGCGCGACCTGGAGCATGGCACCGTCGAGGTGGCTCGTCGCGACACGCTCACTAAGGAGACCATGCCGCTAGAGGGCATCTCCGCACATATTGAGCAGCTACTCGAAGATATCCAGAACAATCTCTACAACCGCTCGCTCCAGTCGCTCAAGGATCGCACCTACATCTGCGACAGCTACGATGAGTTTAAGGAGCGCATCGAGGATGGAGGCTTCTTCCTCTGCCACTGGGACGGCACAGCCGAGACGGAGGCGCGCATCAAGGAGGAGACCAAAGCAACGATCCGCTGCATACCTCGTGACATACCCTCGGAGCCGGGTCGCTGTATGGTGACTGGTCGCCCCTCTAAGTGCCGGGTCATCATCGCTCGCTCTTACTAAGACAGCGGTAATGCGTAACTCGCTAATCGCACTCTCAGGTGGCGTGGATAGCACGACGCTCCTCTACGAGTATCGTGAGGAGATAGCTTGTGCCGTGGGCTTCGACTACGGATCGAAGCACAATGCGCGTGAGCTAGCCGCTGCCGACGCTATCTGTCGTGAGCTAGAGATCCCTTACTTAATCATTCCGCTTGCCTTCATCGGAGAGTACTTTCGCAGTGACCTCCTTCTCTCGGGTGGTGAGATGCTACTGGGGGATTACTCGGAGGAGAATATGAGCTCGACGGTGGTACCCTTTCGCAATGGCATCATGCTGAGCATCCTCGCAGGACTAGCGGAGAGCCGTGACTTGCAGCAGGTGCTCATAGCGAATCACTTCGGTGACCACGCCATCTACCCAGACTGTCGGGAGAGTTTTGTCAAGCCTATGGGCGAGGCGATCACAGCTGGCACCAGCAATGGGGTCAAGCTGGTGGCGCCCTACACGACCCTCACGAAAGCTGAGATCGTAGCTCGAGGCACTCGTCTTGGCGTGCCTTACGGAAAAACTTATAGTTGCTATCAGGGAGGCGAGCGTCACTGCGGACGCTGCGGCACCTGTCGGGAGCGTCACGACGCTTTTGTGGCAAACGGGCTGGAGGACCCGACGCTTTACGAGGAGTAGGTGGCGGTATGCTCGTTATCCCAGAAGCTTTCGACCAGAGCAATGCGGAGCAGATGTCTGCCCTGCAATGTTTGGAGCAAACCTCTATGAGTCTCTTCCTGACGGGTAGTGCGGGAACGGGCAAGTCCTACTTCCTGCAGCACTACTGCGAAGTGACGCATAAGAAGTTTGTCAAGCTTGCTCCGACGGGACTCGCCGCGCTCAACATCCATGGGCAGACGATCCACAGCTTCTTCCGGCTACCGCTAGCACCGCTGACAGATGCCAACCATACCTCCGCCATCACTCGTCGATACCGCAAGGACAAGCGGGAGCTCATCCGTCAGCTGGACCTAATCATCATTGACGAAATATCGATGGTGCGGTGCGACCTGCTTGATGCGATGGACCGTATCCTACGCAGCGTGAGGCACAGCAAAGTGCCTTTCGGTGGGGTACAGCTCCTCATGGTGGGCGACCCCTTTCAGCTACCGCCGGTCACGACAGCCGCTGACCTGAAGGAGATGCAGAGGGCTTATCCTGATAGTGAAGGCTTTTACTTCTTCGATGCCCACGCTTATGCCACGCTTGCTCCCATTTCCATCCTACTACGTCGCATGTATCGTCAGAGTGACCAGCACTTTGTCTCTGCTCTTGAGGAGATTCGCTTAGGGCGTGTCAGCGAGGAGACGGTTGCTCTGCTCAATAGCCGTGTCTCTCCCCAGTGGCAGGAGGAACTCCTTCAGAGCGACCAGCATGCGGTGCTACTCTTCTCTCACAGAGCCAATGTGGAGGAGTATAACCAGTCTCGCTGCGCCCAGCTTGATGCCAAAGAGGTGACCTTCCGAGGCAAGCTCAAGGGCAAGATCCCCGCCTCTGCGCTGCCCGTACCCGAAGAGTTTTCGCTCAAGGTAGGTACTCAGGTGATGCTCGTGAGCAACCATCCCGACGGAGCGTGGGTCAACGGCACGACGGGCGTCATCACGAAGCTCGTCGGCGGGACTATCGGCGATATCACAGAGCCGTACGCCAAGGTGGAGACGCCCGATGGCGAGACTATCATCGTCACGCCACACACCTGGTCGCAGGTGGACTACGACTACGACGAGGAGAAAGGGGAGATTGTCGAGCGACAGACCGGCTCCTACACGCAAATTCCGCTTATTGTCGCCTACTCCATCACCGTGCACAAAGCGCAGGGTCAGACCTGTGACCGGATTGTAGTAGACCCAAGTCGATTCTTTGCCCCTGGGCAAGGATACGTCGCCCTCAGTCGCTGTCGCACGCTCGAGGGACTGACGCTCACACAGCCCCTCAAACCGTACAACCTACGCACCGCCCCCTCGGTACTACAGTTCTACCGAAAAATTCTATCGCACGTCTAGTCCAAAGACTAAAGAAGCAATCCTATATTCTAAGGCTTGCTCTTGGCAAGTCTTTGTCGGTCCAGACGAGCAGTGTGATCATAAGGCAGCGACACGTTGTTGTCCGACTCAGAGGTGTCGTATAGAGCCGTCTCAAAAAGCTCTATCTGCTGAGTTAGCGATGGTACCAATCCCTGGATCAGCCCCTTCGTCTGATCAAAGAGATCCCCCGGATATGGCTCCGTCACCCTTGCCGTGCTATCTGGATTGTGATGCAGACCCCGCTCGTCACCTTGCAGGTGATTCGCATAGATCTCCATAAATAGAGGCTTGAGAGCAGGTATCGCCTGATCAATCATGCCTTTATAAGGAGTTATAACCGAGGTACTATCCTGACTCTCTAGATGCTCCATGAGGAAGCGTACCAGATCATTTATACCAAGCTCTAGGTGCTGATAAGCGTAGTCCTGCAAAGAGATCGTACCTTCTGAAGCTCTGTGAGAGGGCATCGCTAAGGCGATCTGACGAGAGGATATATGTAACTCTGTCGAGGTGACCTCAACCAAACGATATGGACAGGGGTATGTGACTGTGGATCCAGTCTCTATGTCATGTATGACGCTCTGGTTGTAGCTCTTGGCCGCGATATCCTGAGCATGAAAGTGCCCCGTGAAGACATATTGCAGACCAGCCTCGGCGAGTCGCTCTGCGATGCGATCATAATCCTGTATCAGATACTCCTTAGCCAGTAGCGACTGCCCGGGGAAGTGCTCTACGATGCCATGATGCATCATCGCTATGACTTGCTTGCCCTGAGCATTGGCTTGTCGCACTTGATCCTCGATCCACTGAATGCGCTCTTCATCGAGACGGCCAGCTGTCGTGGGATAGTTATTGGCGATATTGTCATCGTACTGACAAGCATCGATTCCGATGACACGTAGCCCTGGGAGCGGCTCCGACACGTAGCAGAGCGCCGGTCCTCTCGAGATACTTGAGGAGGAGTCATACCCGTATGGCGCCATAATCTGGACAAACTGATCGGGAGTGACATGCTCCGCAGCTGTCGTATGATCCCCTAGATAGATCTGAGCAAGAGGATTGTTAATGTCATGATTCCCAGGCACGACAAGTACCTTGATACCAGCCTCGGTGAGCCGATCTAACTGCTGCGTGAGGTAGCGATAGCTAGCCAGCTCACCATCCTTCGTGAGGTCTCCACAGATGAGAAAGAGATCAGGACGTATCTCTAGAGCTTCCTCTATTAACTGACCAAAGATCTGCACACTCTCGAGGAGTAGCTTGCGATCGCTACGTAATGCCTCCTCAAAGGCAGAGCCCTCCTGAACGACTAGCTCAGGAGCCATAATGTGCGGATCGCTACAGACAAGGAGCGTGTACTGCGACTTCATACTGAGCGGGGGACGCTCAGCCCTCCCCTCCAGTGGAAGAGCTAGCAAGATGATGGCGCTAATGAGTAACGAGGCGAGGCGTGTGAGGGTTTGTGCTTTTTCATTCATAATCGATTGCGATATATTGCGTTTCCTAGATTGTCTACGCAAAGGTATCGTCTGTCGATTGCCCTATCGTTGCTTTTTTGCTACCAATAGGTTATCATAAGAGGCTCAGAATAACAGCAGAGGACTCAACCGCTCCCATTCAGCGATTGAGTCCTCTCGTTATTGATTTCAAACTTACTGTTTGATCATTGCCAACAGTTAACAGCCAACAGCTCGGGGTCGATAGACTGAAAGAGTCGGGGGAAACGGATTCTCCACGTGGAGAAGAAAAAATTCCTCGGAGGAATCAAATGAAACTTCGGAGGAAATGAATCACGCCCACGTGGAAAATAAAAAATATCCACGTGGAGATTTGAGATTCTCCACGTGGATATTCGAATTAGAGGTTAGAGATTAGAAGTTAGAGGTTAGAGATCGGAGCCATCAGAGCTATCGGAGGGGTCGGAACTATCAGAGGGTGTCGTACAGGGGTGACTCATCATATATAGAGACTGTTGACTTTTGCAACAGTCTCATTATAATGCGTCAGGCCTGGACTACTCACCCCGACCCACCATCAGCAATCAGTCGCTACTCCCCTCTACACGCCACGCTACCACCCTGCACAAAAGTGAGATGGTAAGGGGCTGTCGTGATGCTACGGAGCAGGTAACCCGTGAGTAACGTAGGAGATGAGCCCCCTTCGTCTACATAAGAAGAGTCCCCTTCGTCTACATATATATTATAGGTGTTGGTAGGATTTCCCGCGTTTTGCGAAGAGATGATATAGTTTGTCGCTAGGCTTCGCTTGACTTGGAGCGGATGGGCTTTGTAGGCAGCCTCTTTGAGTCCCCAGACGGTGTAGAGCCATTGACAAGCCATCGACTGTTCCTCGGCTGCTATAAGACAGTGATAGTAATTTAGCTCAGAGGAAGACATAAACCTCGGAGCAATCTGTGGCAACTTATCACTAGCGACCTGCAGATCCACGCCGATGCCGTATGGTCCCTCGGCGATGGCCAGAGCGACGTAGCCTCCGCTATGTGAAATGCTCACCTGTAGCTTCTCTAGTGGTTTCCCATCCGACTTGACTAAGTAGGGAGCCCCCGAGTCGTAATGCGCCAAGCGACCATAGTCACAGCCCGTGGCACGGGATATCTCTTCAAGCAAGGCCTTTACAGACATCCGGTAGTCAGCAAGACTCCACGCTCCACGCTGCGGAGAGCTCGCTACATAAAGGGAGCCACCTAATGGCAGGTCTAGCTCTGTGTAAGTCACGCCTGCTCCTCTCCCTCTGCCTGCTCCTTGGGGTGCAGGCGCATCTTGAGCTGCATGATGCGGTGACGATCCATACGGGTTACCGTGAAGTCGATGTCTGAAATCGTGATCTGCTCACCCACCTGAGGGATTTCTTGAAGTACCTCTAGGAAGAGTCCACCCACCGTGTCCACCTCCTCATGATGGGGGGCGAAGTAGTCGGGCTCTACGTTGAGGAGTTTACAGAGATCTATTATAGACATACCGCCATCGATGAGGTAAACGCCCTCCGCTAGACAGACGTAGGGCGGATCTTCGTCATCGTACTCGTCGATAATCTCTCCGACGATTTCCTCTAATATGTCCTCTAGGGTGATCAGACCTGAGGTGCCACCAAACTCATCGATGACGATTGCCATATGGATGCGCTCCTGCTGTAGCTCCTTCAGAAGAGCATCTATCTTTTTGTTTTCAGGGACGAAGTAAGCTTGCCTGATGATTTTCTGCCACGCAAATGAGTCCTCCTCGTGCATATGCGGGAGCAAATCCTTGACATATAGCACACCTCGGATAGTATCTTGCGAACCCTCGTAGACTGGTAAGCGCGAGTAGCCTGTGTCAACAGCATAATGGAGCGTCTGGAGGTAGCCCCAGTGGTAGTCTATGCCGATCATATCGACGCGCGGTACCATAATCTCATCCGCCGTCTTATGGTAAAACTTGACAATCTCGTGGATCATCTCCGTCTCTCTATTGTCTCCTTCGGTAGTTAGTGCCACAGCCTCCGAGAGGTCATCGACCGAGAGCTCGGGTGCTTTCTTTCGGTCCGTGTGAAGTAGCTTAGAGGTCTTAATCAATCCCTTGGAGCACCACGAGATGCCTTTGTAAAGGCCACTAACGAGCGGAGCGGTCAGCCGAATAAATGAAAGCGGTCGGCGCTGGGCATAAATCTTAGGGATAATCTCGCCGAAGAGCAAAAGCAAGAAGGTAATTAGGACTGTCTGAATGACAAAGCCCGCCACGCGATTGTTCGAGAAGTCCCAGTGCTCCCCGACAAACCAGGTACAGAGGATGGTGATTCCCACATTGACCGCATTATTGCCAATGAGGATTGTAGCGAGGAGTTGCTCAGAGTGGGATAGAAGTTGGAGCAGTCGTGGGTCGTTCGGATGCCCCTGCTCCTTGATTTGCAGCACCTCCTGCGGGGTGAGCGAGAAGAATGCCACCTCGCTACTCGACATAAAGGCAGAGCAGAGTAGCAAGAAGAGAATAATCAGGAGCGGTATCGCATCCACCCAGCCGATGGGCGTGCTGTAGACTATTCCCCCGAAAACATTTAAGAAAGCATCACCCATCGCTCCTATGCTTGCGTCTCCTCACGGTCCGTCTGCTCGCTGAGCTGACCTGTAGTGTGTCGCTCTCGCCCAGCGTTACGCTCCCGAGGAGCCGAAGTCGTGCGTTGCTTGGGACGATCTACAAAGGTCGCCTTGTCCGCCCATATCTCCGTTCGCGACTGGGCCTTCCCCTGTCGATCCGTATAGCTGTTATAGCGTATCTCACCCTCGACCAGTAGGTGAGAGCCCTTGCGTACCCACTGCTCGACAAACTGGGCGAGCGCGCCGAAGAGCACTACCGTGTGCCACTCCGTGCGGTCAGGTATCTGCGTACCGTCGCGCTTCGTGTAGCCTGGCACCGTCGTCGCTAGGCGTAGCGATGCCTGGCAGTTGCCCCGTTGCGAGTAATGCACACTAGGGTCGCTACCGACGAAGCCTATTAGGATTGCTTTGTTGTAGTACATAGACGACCAGAGGCAGGTGACTCGCTGAGACACACCACCTCACATAGCGAGAGAGGCTAAGCCCCCTCTCGGACTAGGATTCTCTCTGGAGGAGAGCTACTCCTTGACAGTCGTAATCCGCTTGTTGAGGAAGATGTGTAGGAAGAAGCCAGCAATCATCACGATGCAACCGATGAGATTGAAGACATTTCCCCCCTTATCCAGCAGAGCGGGTATTATAAGTACGAGCGCCCCGATGAGGACTACTATACTACCTATAGGATTAAAACCCTTCATATATTCGATAATATCTAAGGTGATACTTGACAAGCGATGAGACATCCCCGTTGCAGGGACGACACATACTCGTGCCACAAAGGTAATACAAAATCAAGAGATAGCACACAGAGCTGACACATTATATCATCAATTCCTCGCTAGTCGCTAAAAGATTACTTGTATCGGCCGAGTGGCTCGATAGGACGACGTATTGGGGGTAGACGTCACAAGCTCCCTAGGAGAGCTTCTGACGGAGCTCTTGTTGAAGTTTGTCGAGCTGGTCTAGAGCCTCCATCGGGCAGAGGCGCTGCGTGGGGAGCTTCAAGATACGATACACCAGCCAGTCACAGAGAGACGCTTTGTCGTCTAGCGTTAATTCGTAAGAGACACGCTTTGCGGTCAAGAATAGAGACTCTTGCTCCGACTCATGCTCTAGATCTTGTAGCAACTTCGACAGATTACTGCAAACGCCCATATCTTGGGACCTATTAACTGCGGGGGCTTTAGGAGAGGATGCGGGTTCCTCGTCTTGTGTAGGAGACGTAGAGGGAGTCGTAGGGGAAGTCGTAGGGGAAGTCGTAGGGGAAGTCGCAGTGGGAGTCGTAGTGGAAGGCGTAGTGGGAGACGTAGAGGAAGACGTAGAGGAAGACGTAGAGGAAGACGTAGAGGAAGACGTAGAGGCACCCTTACCACGCACAGGAGTATAGCGAAGACACCACTCAACATACGACTCGGGGAGGGTGGCTTTAGCACGCTTCGAGGGGGTGTAGCGTAGCACCTGCTCATCAGCTAGCCTATCACATGTTGCCTTCCCCGAATAGCCCAAGAGCAAATGCACTGGGAAGCTCACCATAAAGTAGCGCTTATTGATTCTCTTATTACGAAGAGAGGTCACCTCAAATGGGTACACTAGGTGGCAGAGGAGATAAGCCGAGTAGTTAAACGCTTCGTAGAATAGGCCTCGACGATAGAGATAGATGTACGCTCTATTCGTCTGCTCTTGCTGTAGTATATCGCGAATGGTCAACATAGGTAAGTAGGAAGGGAGAATTTCGAGTGAAGCCTCAAGGTCGCAAATCAGAGGGAGAACCCGCAGTAAAGACGCTCAGCTCGAGACGAGTAACCCTTTGTAGGGACGCTCGGCTAGTGTCTAGTGGGAGGGCGTCCG
>UQBE01000029.1 GCA_900539155.1 uncultured Porphyromonas sp. | reverse complement strand
TGACTGTAACTCAGCTGGCGTAAGCCTACGGTGGTTCGAATCCATCACTGCCCACTATGCCTATGTAGCTCAGTGGTAGAGCACTTCCTTGGTAAGGAAGAGGTCCCGGGTTCAAATCCCGGCATCGGCTCTAATGTATTCCGTGGCAGCGCCCGATGCACAGTTTCGTGTGATAGTGGGGGTGTTGCTCTTGTGACGAATAAGATTAAGACAAACATAAGAACAAGGTTATGGCTAAAGAACATTTTCAAAGGACGAAACCACACGTCAACATTGGTACCATCGGTCACGTAGACCACGGTAAGACTACGCTAACCGCTGCAATCACCAAGGTACTGGCTGATGCAGGTTTTACAGAGGCTCGCTCGTTCGACTCTATCGACAACGCACCTGAGGAGAAGGAGCGTGGTATCACCATCAACTCTTCACACGTTGAGTACGAGACGGCAAACCGTCACTACGCACACGTCGACTGCCCGGGCCACGCTGACTACGTTAAGAACATGGTCACTGGTGCTGCTCAGATGGACGGTGCTATCATCGTAGTTGCTGCTACTGATGGTCCTATGCCTCAGACACGTGAGCACATCCTACTAGCACGTCAGGTCAACGTACCTCGTCTAGTCGTCTTTATGAACAAGTGCGACCTTGTTGATGATGAGGAGATGCTTGAGCTCGTAGAGATGGATATGCGCGAGCTACTGAGCTTCTACAACTTCGATGGAGATAATACGCCTATCATCCGTGGTTCTGCTCTTGGTGCACTCAACGGTGAGCCTAAGTGGGTAGAGAAGGTCATGGAGCTCATGGAGGCTGTAGATACTTGGATCCCACTACCTGAGCGCGACATCGACAAGCCCTTCCTAATGCCTGTAGAGGATGTATTCTCTATCACAGGTCGTGGTACCGTCGCTACTGGTCGTATCGAGACTGGTGTCGTTAAGGTCAACGACGAGGTTCAGATTATCGGTCTAGGTGCTGAGGGTAAGAAGAGCGTCGTAACGGGCGTGGAGATGTTCCGCAAGATCCTTGATGAGGGTGAGGCTGGTGATAACGTAGGTCTACTCCTCCGTGGTATCGACAAGGACGAGATCAAGCGCGGTATGGTCCTAGCACACCCAGGACAGGTTAAGCCTCACGATCACTTCAAGGCTGAGGTCTATATCCTGAAGAAGGAAGAGGGTGGTCGTCATACTCCTTTCCATAACAAGTACCGTCCTCAGTTCTACATCCGCACGCTAGACGTAACGGGCGAGATCACACTCCCAGAGGGTGTAGAGATGGTTATGCCAGGTGACAACGTCACAATCGACGTCAAGCTCATCTCTCCAGTAGCTTGTAGCGTAGGTCTACGCTTCGCTATCCGCGAGGGTGGTCGTACCGTCGGTGCTGGTCAGATTACCTCACTAGAGGACTAATCGCTTTAGGAGACTGTCGTAAGGAAGCTGCTCAATACACACGACTTGCTTCGATACGACAGTCTCTCCTGCTCTAGCCTGTAGTACTTATATAGCTTACGTCGGCTAGGCACGGACTACTTCTCTCAACTCTCTCCCCCACTACCATAGATGCGCGCAGCTTCCTGTCGTATAGGCGTAGTAGTGGGAGGGAGAGTTTCGAGAAGTTTTATATCCCCTCTAAAGGTTTCCCCTCACACACAAACTCTTGGGAAGATATTTACTCCTTATTATATATAGGAGTACTTCAAGGCTTTTGGCAAAGAGTGGAGATATATGAGTCATGAGGCGGAATAACATATACGGGTTTAGCTCAGTTGGTAGAGCACAGGTCTCCAAAACCTGGTGTCGGGAGTTCGAGCCTCTCAACCCGTGCAAACAATAAGATGCTCTTATGAAATTTTTCAAGCGTACAGGTACCTACATCAAGAACTGCTACAACGAGCTGATTCATAAAGTTAGCTGGCCTACTCGTAGCGAACTGATTAATAGTACGGTGGTGGTTATGGTTGCTTCGGTGATTATTGCCATCTTCGTAGCTGGTGTAGACTTTATCTTCCAGCAGCTGATGCAGCTAGTCTACGGCTTAGCCTAGATCAAGCGTCAAGCCGTGTAGAGCATTGATACATTATATAAGCCTTACAAGAAGATAGGCTCTGGGGAGAAGACCATCGGCGCTGCAAGAAGAGTCGACGGGTTTAGGAAGAGAGAGTTTCCCTCAGAGGAATATCTCCTAGTAACCTCCCCGATCAGACTTCTTGTTATTAGGCTTCGGTAGTAATAAACGGACAGCCGTATTCTATATCACGAATCTAATCTAAAGAAAAGACATGAGTCAAGATTCACAACCCATGAGATTTTACGTACTTCGTGTCCTCAGTGGACAGGAAAAGAAAGTCTGTGAGTATATAGAAGTGGCTAAGTCCAATGGCACATTAGGCTCTTACGTACGTCGTGTCCTAGTCCCAATGGAGAAGGTGACCTCTCAGCGCAATGGTAAGATAGTGGTCAAAGAGCACCCCTACATGCCAGGCTATGTGCTTGTCGAGGCAGCTCTCGTCGGAGACACGGAGCACACGCTTAGTACACTACCTAATGTGATAGGTTTTTTGACCTCTCGTACGACAGATGGACAGCTAGAGCCCGAGCCGCTACGCACTCAAGAGGTGCAGGCACTCCTAGGACAAGTAGACCAGGATGCCGAGGGCGAGGGACGCTTTGATGTTGAGTATAGTGTCGGAGATTCTGTACGGATCATAGATGGTCCGTTCTCAGAGTTCTCAGCGACAATTGATGAGGTCAAGAGTGATAAGAGAAAGCTCAAGGTGATGGTGAAGATCTTCGGAAGGAGGACTCCACTGGAGCTTGATTACACACAGGTCGAGAAGGAATAGGAGATTGTTACGGATTGAGCATACCGACTCATAGTCGCTCGCATTAGGAGTTGTGCTAACTCTCACGGTCTTGAGACAAATGGTCTAGCTTCCAATCATAAGACCACTTATCTTACTCCACGAGACTACGACTCTTAAGGACGCAGTGATGACCTTTATGTGTATCTGTTTTAATATAATCGAATAACGAAATGGCAAAAGAAGTTGCAGGGCAGCTTAAGCTGCAAATCAAAGGAGGGGCCGCTAACCCCTCGCCTCCTGTAGGTCCAGCACTTGGTGCTAAGGGGATCAACATTATGGAGTTTTGTAAGCAATTTAATGCCAGGACTCAGGATCGCGCTGGTAAGGTATTGCCAGTTGTGATAACCTACTATGCTGACAAGTCCTTTGACTTTATTGTAAAGACACCTCCTGTGGCTGTGCAGCTACTAGAGGCTAGCAAAGCAAAGGGTGGCTCAGCTGAACCCAACCGAATCAAAGTTGCTAAAGTCACTTGGGATCAAGTACGTACTATAGCAGAAGATAAGATGTCTGACCTCAACTGCTTTGCTGTCGAGTCGGCTATGAAAATGGTCGCTGGTACAGCTCGTAGTATGGGGATTAGTGTGACGGGTACTAAACCTGAGAATCTCTAATCGCAATCAACTGAAATGAGTAAACTAACAAAGAATCAGAAGATAGCAGCGAGTAAGGTCGAAGCAGGCAAGTCCTATTCACTAGATGAGGCTTCTAAGTTATTGAAGGAGATTACCTTTACTAAGTTTGATGCTTCTGTAGACATAGACATTCGTCTGGGTGTCGATCCTCGCAAGGCTAATCAGATGGTGCGTGGCACCGTCTCACTGCCTCATGGTATCGGTAAGGAGGTCCGTGTCCTAGCACTCTGCACCCCTGATAAAGAGGCTGAGGCTCAAGAGGCTGGTGCCGACTATGTGGGTCTTGATGAGTACATCAATAAGATTAAGTCTGGATGGACCGATATTGATGTCATCATCACCATGCCTAGTGTCATGGGTAAAATCGGAGCTCTAGGTCGTGTACTAGGACCTCGTGGCTTGATGCCTAATCCTAAGAGCGGTACCGTAACTAACGAAATCGGTGCTGCTATCAAGGAGGTTAAGGCTGGTAAAATCGACTTTAAGGTCGACAAAAGTGGTATCATCCACACCTCTGTGGGTAAAATCTCTTTTGACCCTAAGCAGATTAAGGAAAATGCTAAGGAGTTCATCGATACGGTGGTACGACTTAAACCTACGGCTGCCAAGGGTGCATACCTCAAGAGCATTTACCTCTCTACGACAATGAGTGCAGGGATTAAGATTGATCCTAAGTCCGTCGTATCCGTAGAATAAGGTCTCACAAACAAGGAACACAATTCTATGAAAAAGGAAACGAAAACAACTGTCATTGAGCAGTTGCGCACTTATATAGAGAGCTACCCAAATTTCTATCTAACCAACATTGAGGCACTCAATGCAGAGAAGACGAGCGAGCTACGCCGTCTATGCAATAAGAGTGGCGTCAAACTGGTTGTAGTTAAGAACACTCTGATGCGTCGCGCCCTTAGCGAGGTCGAGTCTATCGACTTTGCAGAGCTCTATGAGTCTCTCAAGGGGAATACGGCCGTTATGTTCTCAGAGGTAGCTAATGCTCCCGCCAAGGCTATTAAGGCTTTTCGCTCTGACAATAAAGAACTTGGACGTCCTGACCTCAAGGCTGCTTACGTCCAGGAGGGCTTTTACATCGGAGCTGACCAACTCGAGGCTCTCGTCAACATCAAGAGTCGTGAGGAGCTCATCGCAGATATCGTGGCTATGCTCGAGGGCCCAATACAGGGTGTACTCGGACAGCTCGATTCAGCTGCTGGCACAATTCATGGGGTCTTAGATACCCTGGCCGAGAGGCAATAAATCTAAGGATTCACTTCATTAAGAAACAAACAAAACATCAATACAGATATGGCAGATATAAAGGCTATTGCAGAGACTCTTGTTAATCTCACGGTAAAAGAAGTAAGCGAGCTCAAGGAGCTCCTCAAGGAGGAGTACGGTATCGAGCCTGCAGCTGCAGCAGTTGCTGTAGCTGGCCCTGTGGCTGGTGCTGCAGCAGAGGCTGAGGAGAAGTCCTCTTTTGACGTTGTACTCAAGAGTTTTGGTGCTGCTAAGCTTGCAGTCGTTAAGGCTGTTAAGGAGCACGCTGGTCTTGGCCTCAAGGAGGCTAAGGAGCTAGTCGACGCTGCTCCTACGAACATCAAGGAGGGTGTCGACAAGGCTACGGCTGAGGCTCTCAAGGCTGCACTTGAGGAGGCTGGTGCTGAGGTTGAACTAAAGTAAACCTTTTGACACCTGTCTGACACAGGTCGTATTGGTTAAGGATTCCCCCTCGAAACTCCTGGGGGAGTTCTTAGCCTTTTCGCATCTTTTGCTCCTACCTAGCAATCCTACACCAATAGTCTCTCTATCTAATACTGGTGTGTGGAGCCTCATTATATTGAACTAGGCTAAGGAGCCGAGGATGTGCTAATGAAAAGAGGCTAGCCTCATTCTTTCGTGTGAGCTATCATATAAGCTGTAAGCGACGTAGGTAAATCTGCGTGGTGAGCAGTTTCTAGAGAGCGTCCTCAGTCTAGTGTAGATTACAGCGAGTCAATCTAACATGAGAATTTGCTTGGCGCGAGTTGCTGTACAGTAGTGCGGTAGCTCTAAAGTCCTAGCATCACACCCTTCCCTCTTTACGAGTTGTGACACAACTCTCTGTAGTGTGTCTCACTCATTCTCCTCTCTCAATACAGAGAGTAGCCCTCTCTCCTTCATTTACCATTTCTCTCTGAAGCATACGATGGCATCCAAACCAACTAATACTAGAAAGAGCTTTGCATCTATTGCTCATCCGATGGAGTATCCCGACTTCTTGGAGGTGCAGCTCAAGTCTTTTCAAGATTTCTTTCAACTCGATACACCCGCTGAGAGTCGAAAGAAAGAGGGATTGTTTAAAGTCTTCTCTGAGAACTTCCCCATCGAAGATACACGCAACAACTTCAAGCTCTTATTCGAAGACTACTTCGTTGACCCTCCCAAGTATTCCATCGAAGAGTGCCTTCGTCGAGGTCTTACCTATAGCGTCCCTCTTAGAGCCAAGCTGAAGCTGACCTGCGAAGACCCTGAGCACGAAGACTTTGAGTCTACTGTACAAGACGTCTACTTAGGCTCTATTCCTTACATGACTCCTGCGGGAACGTTTGTCATCAATGGAGCCGAGAGAGTAGTCGTATCACAGCTTCACCGCTCTCCTGGCGTCTTCTTTGGATCCAGTTTACATAACAACGGAACGCGACTTTACTCTGCTCGTATTATTCCGTTCAAAGGTTCATGGATTGAGTTTGCTACCGATACAAACAATGAACTCTACGCCTACATAGACCGAAAGAAAAAACTTCCTATCACGACCTTGCTACGTGCTATCGGCTATGAGACGGACAAAGATATCCTTGACCTCTTTGGCATTGCCGAGGAAATTCCTGTAACTCTAGAGTCTCTCCAAGCCAATTATGGACGCCAGTTGGCTGCTGCTGTAATACTCAAGTATTATGATGAGGAAAGTGAGGAGGAGACTGGAGAGACAGAGACTTTCGCAAGATACAATACGCTCCTCGAGCAGAACGCCATCTTAGACGAAGAGAGTGCTCAGGTAATACTAGAGAATGGTATCGAGACCATCCTGTTACGTCGCGACTTAGCGATGTCTGATCAGGACTCCACTGACGAGGAGGTTATGGACTACTCGATTATCTTCAACACACTCAAACGAGACTCTGCTAACTCTGAGCAGGCTGCTTACAACTTTATCTATAACCTACTGCGCAATTCTACGCCACCTGATGATCAGAGCGCTAAGGAGATTTTCAACAACATCTTCTTCTCAGATAAACGCTATGACCTGGGGGATGTAGGGCGCTATAAGATTAATAGTAAGCTCGGATTAAACATTGATCCTAGTATCAAGATTCTTACTTCTGAGGACATTGTTGCCATCATTCGTCACCTCATCAAGTTGGTTAATGGCAAGGCTCCTGTGGATGATATCGACCACCTTTCCAACCGTCGTGTCAGAACGGTCGGCGAGCAGTTATATAATCAATTTAGCATAGGTCTAAGCCGTATGGCTCGTACTGTCAAGGAACGTATGAACGTTCGTGACAGCGAAGTCTTTACGCCCGTTGACCTTGTCAACTCGAAGACTATCGCTTCGGTCGTCAACAGCTTCTTTGGGACCAATGCACTCTCTCAGTTTATGGATCAGCAGAATCCACTCTCTGAGATTACGCACAAGCGTCGTCTTTCGGCTCTTGGCCCAGGAGGTCTAACACGAGATCGAGCAGGCTTTGAGGTGCGAGACGTACACTACACACACTATGGTCGTCTCTGTCCTATCGAAACCCCAGAGGGACCAAACATTGGACTAATCTCCTCCCTCTGTGTCTATGCCAAGATTAATGAGCTAGGCTTTATCACGACACCTTATCGTAATGTCCAGAATGGTCAAGTCGATTTTGATGATGCCAAGTTGGCTTACTTTACCGCTGAAGACGAAGAGGATAAAACCGTAGCTCAGGGCAATGCCCCGCTGAACGACAATGGCTGTTTCGTACGCTCTCGTGTCAAAGCACGTTATGGAGCAGACTTCCCCGTTGTAGAGCCAGGAGAGATAGACCTCATGGATGTCTCGCCGACACAGATTGCTTCGATAGCTGCTTCGCTCATTCCATTCCTCGAGCACGACGATGCTAACCGTGCGCTAATGGGATCAAACATGATGCGTCAGGCAGTACCGCTCTTGACTCCTGAAGCACCTATTGTAGGTACGGGAATCGAGCGTCGACTCGTCTCAGACTCCCGCACGCAAGTTGAGGCTACAGGCGATGGTGTTGTCGTCTATGTCGATGCAACTAAGATAGTGGTAGACTATGACCGCACCGAGGAGGAGGAGCTAGTCAGCTTTGAACCCTCAGAGGTTACCTACAAGCTACCTAAGTATCGCAAGACCAATCAGTCTACAACAATAGATCTAAGTCCTATCTGTCATAAGGGCGACCGAGTTACCAAAGGTCAGATACTCACTGAGGGCTTCTCCACACAAGATGGCGAGCTAGCTCTCGGACGCAATATTCTAGCCGCTTACATGCCTTGGAAGGGGTACAACTACGAGGATGCTATCGTACTCAACGAGCGCGTTGTTGCTGAGGACCTCTTTACTTCGGTGCATGTCGATGAGTACTCGCTAGATGTCCGTGAAACTAAGCGTGGTATGGAGGAGTTCACTGCCGACATCCCTAACGTCAGCGAAGAGGCGACCAAGGACCTAGATTCCAACGGTATCGTTCGTGTCGGTGCTCGCATTGTACCAGGCGACATCCTAGTAGGTAAGATTACACCTAAGGGCGAGTCTGATCCTACCCCCGAGGAGAAGCTCCTGCTTGCCATCTTTGGCGACAAAGCTGGTGATGTCAAGGATGCTTCTCTCAAAGCATCTCCTTCACTCAAGGGTGTTGTCATCGATACCAAACTGTACTCTCGTGCTAACCGAAAGGGTGGTATCGCAGCTACACGCAAGATTAACCAGCGCTATGAGGAGGAGCTCTCCAAGCTACGGGCTACTCTCAAAGAGGAGCTCGTCTCCAAGTTACAGACTATACTAAAGAAGCATAAGACCACAGCGACTGACTTCGTTGACTACATCGGAGTTGTCAAGGTCAAGGCAGGAACACGCTTCTCCAAGGCTATGCTTCTCGAGCTAGACTATGGAGACCTAAGAATGTCTGACTGGACCAAAGACGAGCATACCAACCTGCTTGTTAAGCAAACAGTTGCAAACTATCTTAAGAAGGACAAGCTCACCATCGCTACCGTCAATAGGCGCAAGCTTGATGAGACCCTAGGTGATGAGTTGCCTTCAGGCATCGTTCAAACCGCAAAGATTCTAGTCGCTAAGAAGCGTAAAATTCAGGTAGGCGATAAGATGGCTGGACGACATGGTAACAAGGGTATCGTCTCTAAGATTGTACGTCGTGAGGATATGCCTTACTTGCCAGACGGAACGCCTGTAGATATCTGTCTTAACCCGCTTGGAGTGCCTTCTCGTATGAACCTCGGACAGATCTTTGAGGCCGTCCTAGCTTGGGCTGGACAAAAGTTAGGAGTCAAGTTTGCCACGCCGATCTTTGATGGAGCCACCCTCGATGACCTCAATGAGTGGACTGACAAGGCCGGTCTACCTCGTGGTGGTCAGATGAAGCTCTACGATGGTGGAACGGGAGAGCCTTTTGATCAAGAGGCTACCGTAGGAGTTACCTACTTCCTCAAGCTGGGCCATATGGTCGATGACAAAATGCACGCTCGTTCCATAGGACCGTACTCGCTAATTACTCAGCAGCCTCTAGGAGGTAAGTCCAACTTCGGAGGTCAGCGCTTCGGAGAGATGGAGGTATGGGCGCTCGAGGCCTTTGGTGCGGCACATGTCCTACAGGAGATTCTTACGATCAAAAGTGATGATGTCGTAGGTCGTTCTAAGGCATACGAGGCTATCGTGCGAGGTGACAATATGCCTACGCCTGGTCTTCCAGAGTCTCTCAACGTGCTACTTAACGAGCTCAAGGGTCTAGCCCTCAGCGTACACATTGAGTAGTTCCACCTCCACTCCTTACACAATAATATATAGTCAGACTTAAGTTATGGCATACAAGACAGCCCCTAAGAGCAAGACCACCTTTTCATCCATTAGGCTCTCACTGGCATCACCAGAGGAGATTCTAGCGGCGTCGCATGGAGAGGTTACTAATCCGAATACTCTTGACTATAAGACATACAAACCCGTACGTGACGGACTCTTTTGCGAGCGTATCTTTGGCCCTGTCAAGGACTACGAGTGCAACTGTGGTAAGTTCAAGCGTATCCGCTTTCGTGGCACCATCTGCGACCGATGCGGTGTAGAGGTGACCGAAAAGAAAGTACGTCGTGAGCGTACGGGGCACATACAGCTAGCCGTTCCTGTCGCTCATATATGGTACTTCCGAAGCTTGCCTAACAAGCTCGCCTCACTGCTCAATCTAAAGTCTAAGGATCTGGAGGCAATCATCTACTATGAGAAGTATATCGTCTTGCAGAGCGGAGTCTCCGAGCTACAGGTCGGCGATATCCTCACTGAGGATGAGTATCAGGCAGCTCTTGATCAGCTCGACCAGAGCCATCCGGGCAATTGGGAGCTACCCGATAGTGACCCAGACAAGTTTGTAGCAAAGATTGGCGCCGAGGCACTCTATGAGATGCTCACACAGCTCGACCTCGACAGTCTCTCCTACGAGCTACGCAACAAGGCTCAGACAGAGACCTCACAGCAGCGTCGTCTAGATGCGCTCAAGCGTCTCAACGTCGTCGAGTCCTTCCGCGCATCTAAGGATATCAATCGTCCCGAGTGGATGATTCTCAAGGTCGTGCCAGTCATTCCGCCCGATCTGCGTCCACTAGTACCACTCGATGGAGGACGTTTTGCTACGAGTGACCTCAACGAGCTGTACCGTCGTGTCATCCTGCGTAATAACCGCCTCAAGCGTCTCCTCGACCAGAGTGTTCCCGAGGTGATTATCCGTAATGAGAAGCGTATGCTACAAGAGGCTGTCGACTCACTGCTTGATAACTCGCGTAAGTCTAGTGCTTTTAAGGGCGAAAACAACCGTCCTCTCAAGTCACTCTCCGACAGTCTCAAGGGTAAGCCTGGTCGCTTCCGTCAGAACCTCCTTGGTAAGCGCGTTGACTACTCCGCTCGTTCCGTCATCGTTGTCGGTCCTGAGCTACAGATGCACGAGTGCGGTCTGCCCAAGGATATGGCAGCCGAGCTCTACAAGCCCTTTATCATTCGCAAGCTCATCGAGAGAGGTGTCGTCAAGACCGTCAAGAGTGCCAAGCGTATCGTTGACCGTCGTGACAACATCATCTGGGAGATTCTAGAGAACGTCATGAAGGGGCATCCCGTACTGCTCAACCGTGCTCCGACGCTACACCGTCTTGGTATCCAGGCTTTCCAGCCCAAGATGATAGAGGGTAAAGCTATCCAGCTACACCCCTTGGCTTGTACCGCTTTTAACGCCGACTTCGACGGAGACCAGATGGCTGTACACCTACCATTAGGCAACGAAGCTATCCTAGAGGCGCAGCTCCTTATGCTTGCTTCGCATAACATCCTCAACCCTGCTAATGGTGCTCCAATCACCGTCCCCTCTCAGGACATGGTGTTGGGACTCTACTATATCACCAAGATACGCAAGGATGCCAAGGGTAGTGGACACACCTTCTACGGAGTACAGGAGGCTTGGATTGCATACAACGAGGGCAAGCTCGACATCCACGCACCGATCAACGTACGTATTGACAACGTCCTCGAGGATGGTCAGCTCGTCAGCAAGATCATCGAGACCTCTATGGGACGTATTATGGTCAATGAAAACGTACCCAACGAGGTCGGATACATCAATGAGACCCTCGGCAAGGGTGCACTTCGCTCCATCATCTCTAAGGTTATTAAGGTGTGTGGCTTCGCCGAGACCGCTAAGTTCTTGGACAAGATCAAGAACCTAGGATACTATATGGCATTCAAGGGTGGACTATCCTTCCGCCTGCAAGATGTCGTCATACCTAAGGACAAGGAGCGACTTGTCGCTGAGGGTAACGAGCGCGTCGAGGAGATCTTCGCACAGTACAACGAGGGCTTCATCACAAATACGGAGCGCTACAACCAAATCATTGATACATGGAGTAACGTCTCAAACAAGATTACCGCATCCCTGATGAGACAGCTCGCTCAGGACGATGAGGGCTTCAACAACATCTTCATGATGATGGACTCAGGAGCTCGTGGTTCTAAGGAGCAGATTCGTCAGCTCGCAGGTATCCGTGGTCTTATGGCAAAGCCTCAGAAGAGTGGCTCAGGTGGCGGACAGGTCATCGAGAACCCTATTCTCTCCAACTTTAAGGAGGGTCTCTCCGTGCTGGAGTACTTTATCTCCTCTCACGGTGCGCGTAAGGGTCTTGCCGATACCGCTCTGAAGACTGCCGATGCTGGTTACCTCACCCGTCGTCTCGTAGACGTCTCGCACGATGTTGTCATCTCCGAGGAGGATTGCGGTACACTGCGTGGCATAGAGATGTCTGATGTGATGAAGAATAGTACCGTCGTCGCCACCCTCGGTGAGCGCATCCTCGGTCGTATCTCTGTCCATGACATCAAGAACCCAGAGACTGGAGACTACATCGTTCATGCAGGAGACGAGATAGACGAAGCCGCTGTAGCTGCTATCACAGCCGCAGCTATAGAGACCGTCGAGGTCCGCTCCGTGCTGACTTGCGAGGCCAAGAACGGCGTCTGTGCCAAGTGCTACGGACGCAACCTTGCCACCAACAAGCTCGTTCAGCGTGGCGAGGTGGTCGGAGTCATCGCCGCTCAGGCTATTGGTGAGCCTGGTACACAGCTTACGCTGCGAACCTTCCACGCCGGTGGTACAGCGAGCAACCAAGAGACCGATGCGACCGTTAGGGCTCGCTTCTCAGGAACTGTAGAGTACTCTGACATACGATACGTTGATGTGGAGCGCACAGCTCGTGATGGTAGTGCGATACAGGCTCATATCGTCATCAACCGTACCGCTGAGCTACGCATCCTAGACCCCAAGACGGGAGTCGTCCTACAGCATGAGCTCGTACCTTACGCCAGCACCATCTTCTTTGCGAATGGTGCCACCGTGAGCAAGGATGACACGCTACTCAACTTCGACCCGCACAATACGGCTCTCGTATCCGAGTTCACAGGTCGTCTACACTTTGAGAACCTCGTTGAGAAGGTTACCTTCGAGTACGAGACCGATGAGAGTGCCTCGCACAAGGAGATGGTCATCATCCGCAAGCAAGGAGTCAAGAACAACTTGATCCCAACCGCTCAGATACTAGATGACAACGGCAACGTACTACGCTCATACAACCTCCCCGTAGGCGCTCACCTCGTCAAGGAGGAGGGAGATATGATTACACAGGGTGACATCGTAACCAAGACTCCTAGAGCTATCTCAGGTGCTGGTGATATCACCGGTGGTCTACCTCGAGTGCAGGAGCTCTTTGAGGCCCGCAATCCATCCAGCCCTGCCGTCGTCGCAGAGATTGACGGTACGGTCGAGTTTGGTGGCATCAAGCGTGGCAACCAGGAGATTTCCATCACATCGCGTCTCGGAGAAATCAAGAAGTATTTCGTACCGCTGACCAAGCAGATTCTCGTTCAGCCAGGCGATTACGTGCGTGCTGGTATGCCCCTCTCTGAGGGAGCCATCACGCCAGCCGACATCCTTGCCATCAAGGGACCGACGGCCGTACAGGAGTACATCGTCAATGAGGTACAGGACGTCTATCGTCTGCAGGGTGTTAAGATAAACGACAAGCACTTTGAGGTCATCGTTCGCCAGATGATGCGTAAGGTACAGGTCATCGATCCAGGCGATACGCTCTTGATGCCACAGCAGATTGTGGACAAGAACGACGCCACCGAGGAGAACGATAAGCTCTGGGGTATGATGGTCATCACAGACGCTGGTGACTCGACAACCTTACAAGCTGGTCAAATTATCTCCAGTCGTAAGCTACGAGATGAGAATAGCTCACTCAAGCGTCGTGACCTCAAGCCCGCCACAGCTCGTGAAGCTATGCCTGCTACCACCAATCAGATACTACAAGGTATCACCAAGGCAGCACTGCAGACGAGAGGCTTCATCTCGGCGGCCTCCTTTCAGGAGACCTCCAAGGTCCTCAACGATGCAGCCATCTCAGGTAAGGAAGATAAGCTCGAGGGCATCAAGGAGAATGTCATCTGCGGTCACCTCATACCAGCAGGTACGGGACTAGCCGAGTACGACAAGCTCATCGTCATGAGCCGTGAGGAGCATGACGAGATTGAGGCCAAGAGTTCAGAGACTGGCTCTGATGCCGCTTACAGAGCCGAGAAGCTCGAAGGCGAAGAGGCTCCTGAGACGGCACCTGCTCGGTAGCGTTGTGTTACGGGGCTTCGCTAGGAAGCTCACTAAATAGTAGAGATTATCGCAGAGACGCGTCGTCGTCTCCTCGATATCAAGCAATAGCAAGGGGGAAGGTTTGCCCAGAGGTCCACAAGACTTCACAGGTAAGCCTTCCCCTCTTTATGTGTCGTAGCAAGCCCACCTCCGCGTAGTAGCTCACGAGACTGTCGCAAAGTCAACAGTCTCATGATGCGTCACCCCTGGCTGAAGAAATTCATCGCTGGAACGCTACAATGAGACTGTTGCAAAGGCAATAGTCTCACAATAATTTACACCCGACTACATATCAACAACGACACTATGTCGGGGGGAAACGGATTCTCCACGTGGATATTTCGAAATATCCAGGTGGAGAATTTTTATTTTCCACGTGGGGAAGAAAAAATTCTTCGGAGGAATCAAATGAAACTTCGGAGGAAATGAATCACGCCCACGTGGAAAATAAAAAATATCCACGTGGAGATTTGAGATTCCCCACGTGGATATTCGAGAAAGGAGGGTAGTTAGAGGTTAGAAATTAGAGGTTAGAGATTAGAGGGCAGGGGTGACTCATCATATATAATGAGCTCATCTACCTCTCTATTCCTCGCTGGTCGCTATCTGTCGCTCCTGACAGAGCAATTAGAGAGACTGTTGCATCAAGGCGCATAGCTGTGTTGCTTTCGAGATTCGGCTTCGGTTACATACGGAGGTATGCTCTCTTCATACCTCACCCTCAGCTCCTTGCGCTTCATCCTTTCTGCAAAGTCTAGACAATCTTGCACGCAAGATTGTGAGACTGTTGACTTTTGCAACAGTCTCATTATAATGCGTCAGCCCTGGCCAGACAACAGCAATCGTGGCGGTAGTCTCACATCAGAAGAGGACGTCTGCGCAAACTTTCTTGGGCAGATATTTGGTGGTTTCAAAATTTATTACGAACTTTGGCGAGAAAGTAGTTACTGTTTTTCTCCTGCTGTGAGTGACAGATGTGGGAGAGTGTGACTGCTATGCATTAGCTATTTTTAATCCGTAATTCTATTCGACAGAAGCAAATCATTTATCAATCTAAGACCTTATGATAAGTAAGAGTAAGAGCTTTGTCGCCTTCGTGGGGCTTATATTTGTGGCCTTTGCCCAGCTGGCAGCCCAGACGCCCCAACAGAAGACAGCACCCCCCACTAGACTCGTGTCGCCGACGAGGATTATCTCTTCACGCGACTCCCTTAGTGGCAGAAACCTCCTAGCAGATGGTTACACCATCCAGACGGCAAGAGATGCCGAGATGCGCATATCCAATGCTGAAATGGAGCGCGCCCTCGAGAGAGAGGCTCTCGAATACCCTGCAATAGACTTGTATGGTGAGGACTCGTGGACTGACTGGGTCAACCCCTTTGCGGGGAAAAGTAGTCCACGTATCCCTGCTACATATGACATCGACTGCTCGGGCTTCGTGATGCCACTAGAGGGCACTATGCGTGTCACATCCAATTATGGCTACCGTGCTCGCTACCGTCGTGAGCACAAAGGTATCGACCTAGCACTCCGCACAGGCGATGACGTACGAGCAGCTTTCGACGGCAAGGTTCGCATCCGTGGTTATGAGCGCGGGGGCTATGGCAATTATATCGTCATACGTCACCCCAACGGCTTGGAGACCGTCTATGGGCATATGAGTCGCTGCATCGCTCAGGAGGGACAGATAGTCAAGGCTGGTGAGGTCATCGGCAAGGGTGGTAGCACTGGTCGTAGCACAGGGCCACATCTACACTTCGAGACCCGCTTCCTAGGCATCGACATCAATCCCGCCCTCATTATAGACTTTAGTGTCGGCGCTCCGCAGAGTGACTACTACACCTTCGTCGCACCCAGAGGGTATAAAACCTATGCTTACGAGGAGGGTGACGCACAGAGCAAGGCAGGTTCAGACGCTAAGTACAAGGCGAAAACTAATAAGAAGAGTCGCGCCTCCGCATCACACACGCCACGCATATACCGTGTCAAGAAAGGCGATACGCTCTCGCGCATCGCTAAGAAGACAGGCGTCTCCGTAAGCCACCTCTGTAAGGCAAACAACATGTCCTCACGGGCTACGCTACGCCCAGGGCAGGCGCTGAAGTATTAGCGCGTCCCAAGGACACGCCTTTGAGAAGTCTCTCAGGACTATATCGTTGGTACTCCGTACCTCCTTCCGTGAGAGACCTAAGTAATATATGTATATAGCTAAGAGAGCAAAGTGAGTCTTCGGCTACGCTTTGCTCTCTTCTCATTTGATTTATGCAGATGCAACTACGATTCACGACTCTCTACACCCTACTCTTACTCCTCCTCCCCCTACAGGGGTGGGCACAAGAGGACTCACTCGGCATCACACAGGCACTCGAGCTACTCCAGCAAGCGGAGCAGCGTGGGGAGGCACGCTATGGCGTCTCCGTATGGTGGGTGGACAAGCCGCAGCCACTACTGGACTACCATGCTACAGAGCGCTTCACGCCAGCCTCAGTGACCAAAATATTTTCCTCCGCCACAGCACTCATAGCCCTAGGGGCTGACTATCAGTTTCCCACAGAGATAGGTTATCGTGGCACCATCCGTGAGGGCGGTGTGCTAGAGGGTGACCTCATCATCGTAGGGCACGGCGACCCCTCGCTCGAGTCCAAGCACTATCCACGACGCAAGGGACTACTATACGAGCAGGTTTACTTAGCACTACAGCGGGTCGGCATTCGTCAGATACGTGGGCGCATCGTCGTCGATGCCTCAGCATACTGCGATGAGGGTTATCTCGACGTGTGGCCCCGCGAAGACTGGGGCAGACGCTACGCCCCAGCAGTCTACGGCGTCAACCTCTGCGACAATATTATGCAGGTTGGCATCTCCGCCCAGGAGGTTGCAAAAGGTGCCAAAGAACCCACCTTCGTCCACCCCTCGACACCTGGTCATCAGTGGCAGATGGATGTACAGTTGGTCAAGCGTGGCAATCGCCTCTCCATATCGGCCGACCGGGACTCCCGCACCACACGTCGCCTCTCGGGACGCTTAGCGCGTGGTCGCTCCCAGCGACAGATTATCTCTTGCGACCTGAGCAATCCCGCGATGGCACTGGCACTACAGCTAGCACAGCATCTAGGCAAGCATGGCATAGAGCTATCCGAGTGTCAGAGTGTAGCGTACTATGACAAGTCAGCCCCCGTGCTGACCACCCTCCTAGACATCTACCTCAGCCCCCACCTGAGCGAATTAATCCGCACCTGCAACTATCACAGTGTCAACCTTTACGCAGAGGCACTCCTCCGCAGTACGGGCAATCGCTTTGGAGCCGTTCAGCAGAGAGGCTGCATCTCAACAAGCGAAGCTCTACGACAGGAGATGAATTACTGGCGAAAGACTTGCGCTCTCCCCGCCGACCAGCTAGAGCTATACGACGGATCGGGGCTAGCCCCACGGAGCAAGCTCTCGCCCTATGCGCTTACAGCCACGCTACGACAAGTCTACCTCATGCCGCTACCGCTCTCCGATCCATTTATCCTCTCCTTGCCACAAGTGGGGCGTGAGGGGACTGTGCGCCATCTGCTCCCCGCATCAAAGCTCACAGCATACTTCAAGAGTGGCTCCATACAGCGTGTGCAGAACTACGCCGGCTACGTCAGCTATCGGGGACACACCTACTGCGTTGCTCTTCTTGCCAATGATATGCGCCATCGCCCCACCACACGACGCACGATGACGCGGGTCTTGGAAGCTCTGTTCCCAGCACCATAAGCACGGTCTCGAGGTAGGTCACCTTCGTTGCAGCCCCGCCCATCAGTACGGATGACGACTGAACGCACCGACGGTTTGCATCCCGACGACTTGTAGGGGGGAAGGTTGTGACGCTTCATTCGGTCCCATTTTGTATCTTTGCGAGAGCTAGGACTATAAAACTAGCATTGTCATCATGAGCTACACCAAACACCCACATAAGTATATCGGTGCGCACGTGAGCGCATCGGGAGGTATCGAGCAGTCGCCGCTACGTGCTGGCGAGCTGGGCGCGCGTGCCTTCGCCTTCTTCCTCAAGAATCAGCGACAGTGGCAGGCTAAGCCCTATACCGAGGAGCAAATTGAGGCATTTATTGCAAATTGTGACCGAGAGGGCATTCGGCGAGAGCACATACTCCCGCACGCCAGTTACCTCTATAATATAGGCAATGCGGATGCTACCAAGCGACAGCGCAGTCGCCTAGCAATGATCGACGAGATGCATCGCTGCGAGCAACTGGGATTGAGCTTGCTTAACTTCCACCCGGGGAGCCACCTCAAGGAGATCTCAGAGGAGCAGTGTATGGAGTACATAGCCGCTGAGATGAATGCCGTGCTGGCGGAGTCGGAGGGTGTCAAGTTGGTTCTGGAGAATGTGGCTGGTCAGGGGACAAACGTGGGCTATACTTTCGAGCAGCTCGCCTACATCATCTCACTCGTTGAGGACGCTAGTCGTGTAGGAGTCTGCATAGATACGGCGCATACGCTGGCGGCTGGCTACGAGATACGTACGGCCGACGGCTACACGGCTATGTGGCAAGCCTTCGACGATATCATCGGCTATGACAAGCTCTGCGCCATCCATCTCAACGACAGTAAGAAGGACCTGGGCACTCGTGTGGATAGGCATGAGTCTATTGGCAAAGGCTTTATGGGGACTGACCTTTTCAAGATGCTGATGGACGACCCGCATCTGGACAATATCCCCATCGTCCTTGAGACCCCCGTGCCAGAGCTCTGGGCGGAGGAGATCGCTTACCTCTATTCGCTCTAATCGTATCGTATGCTAACGAAAATCTATGCCGACACGCCCGACTACGCAGTAGTGCGTGAGGTGGTCAGTTGCCTCGAGAGTGGTGGCGTGCTCATATACCCGACAGGTGTGGGCTATGCGCTCGGATGCTCGGCTCTGAAGAAGCGGGCTGTCGAGCAGGTTTGTCAGATTAAAGGGGTGGACAGCAAGAGACACACCTTGGCGATTATGTGTCAAGACCTGGGCGAGGTGGCGCAGTATGCCAAGCTGAGTGACGAGACCTTTGCCTTAATCAAGGCAGGGACCCACGAGCCAGCGACCTACATCCTCCCCCCGACGAGCACCCTCCCGACCACTTTTCGACAGCGCAAGGAGGTCGGTGTGCAGCTCTGTAAGCATCCAGTGACACGCATCATACTGGAGGAGCTGGAGGCTCCACTGCTGACAGGCTCGCTACCTGACCTGCCCGAGGGGTACGACACCAATTACCTGACCGACCCAGAGCTCATTGAGGAGTACTACGGGCATCAGGTTGACCTTATCATCGATGGTGGCGTAGCACCAGGCGGTCATAGCACCATCATTGACTGCACGGGGGCTGAGCCTCAGATTCTTCGTGAGGGGACTAACTAGAACTACCAAGTCACGGCGTATGTCTCACTCAAACTGGCAGTTTTCGTCACTCATCGCTACTTTCCTGCTCCTCGTCTTGGGAGCTGTGGGGTGTGCCAAGCAGGCTTCGCCAGAGGGCGGTCCCTATGATATGACCCCGCCCAGGGTAGTGCGCTGCACGCCTGAGATGGGTAGTACCAACGTATCGGCGCGACGGGTCCGCATTACATTCGATGAATATATCCAGCTAGAGCGAGGCGAGGACAAAGTAATCTATTCGCCCCCACAGCGCATCCCCCCGAAGGCTTTGGTTAATCAGAAGCAACTGGTCATCACTTACCAAGATAGTCTCATCGCGAACACAACCTACACGATAAACTTCAACCGTGCCATCAAGGATTATAACGAGGGAAACTACATCGAGCAGTATGTCTACGCCTTTAGCACGGGCGACTATCTCGACACGATGCAGGTGACGGGGCAGGTGCTTGACGCTTACACGCTGGAGCCTGTGCCTCGTATCCTGGCGGGTGTCTATGAGACGCCGCTCCCCGCCGACACACTAGACCGACCGATGACCCGCATGACCTACACGAACGATGCCGGACACTTCACGCTGGAAAACGTACGGGATGGGAACTACTACGCCATCGCCCTCATCGATATGGACCGTAGCTACAGCTATAATGCGCCAAACGAGAGCTTTGCCATCACAGCCGACAGCTTTCGCACGCAGGTAGTCCCACGCTCGGCGCTCACCCCTGCCGAGGAGCTTCAGACAGATTCGCTTACGACTCCGGTAGATACGTTGGCTGCTCAGGCAGATACACTCTCTAGCAAGGACACTCCCTCGCAGAAGGGTGGGGGAGAGACGCACACCAGCTCGACAGACAGTACAGTATCGGACAGCATCTCGCCCTACGTCTACCTGCCCAATGATCTGCTCCTTCTACTGACACGCCCGAAGACGCATATCATTCGGCTCGAACGACTGGCGAGACGAGACTCGATGTCGCTCGTAGCGACTTTTACGGAGCCTATCGATACGCTCCCCCAGCTCACCATACTCTCGCCAGACTATCTGACGACCCCGACGAGCTACTACCCAGACCTCTCGATGGACGGCAAGAGTCTCGTCTACTGGCTCACGCCTCACGCTTCACTCGCTCAGGACTCGCTGGTCGTGGCTTTTGCCTATCCTACGACCGACTCCATAGGTAGTCCAATTAATCAGCTAGATACGATGACCCTGCGAGCTCCGAAGCTTCACACACCAGCGAAGAAGTCTAGCCTCAAAGTCCCGACGGATACACTTGTGCAGCCTAGTGACACCACAGCGCACCGGGGGGCAACAATAGAGCTCGCACCGGTTCAGATTACTTCGCACGAGGGGATTCACAAAGAGACCACCCGAGACTCTATTTGGATTACTTACGATGTGCCGATACTAGCTATAGACACTACGCGCCTTCACTTGGCAAAGCTCATTGACTCGGTGCCCCATCCGCTCTCGTATCAACTACTTCCCGATTCTATCCGAACTACTAGATGGCTTGTGGACTTCCCCAAAGAGCCGGGGAGCACTTACCGTCTGACGGTCGATACGGCAGCTCTCACGGGTCTATATCCGCAGAAGAGTGCTCCAGTAGAGAAGGAGTGTAAGATAGCCGCTGCCAACGAACTGGGCTCTCTCGCGATAACCCTCACGGACTACCCCACAGAGAGTCCGCTCTACGTCCACCTACTCAGTAGCAAAGAGGAGATACTGGCGACGGCTCAGCCCGATAGTGCGGGGCTGGTCTCCTTTACCGAGCTCGCTCCTGGGAGCTACTTTCTCAAGCTCTTTGTGGATTGCAATGGCAACGGCGTCTGGGACGGTGGCACTTACCCCGCTATGCAGCCCGAACCGGTGCGCTACCTGCCGCACTCTGTCAGTGTGCAAGGGCGCTTTGCTACCGAGCAAAAGTGGGAGTACGACGGCACCCCCTTAGCTAAGCAACGACCTAAAGACCTAGAGGGCGCGGAAAAGGATGAGCATACCACCACACCTATCCGTGATAAGAAGCGGGATCTCAACGTGGAGTACGCACAGCGCATGCGTGAGCGCTACGGTAAGCGTTGGAATCCGACCGACCGAGAGCGCAAGATTATGGGGCTCCCCTCACGCGAGGAGGAGCGACTAGCACGCGAGCGGGGCGACTTCACGGAGATAGGAGCCAAGCCCACGGAGGACACCACGGAGGACACTGAGACAAATCATGACCGCCAGGGAGAGATACGCTAGTGAGAGCTTGCCAGCTGGCTTGAGGCTCCCACAGAGCTGTCTCGAGCTTGGCGGAGGAGCCTGTGCGCTCTCTGTAATTGGGGTATGTGTTTAGATATTAGTATCTTTGTCTCGCGTAGTAGCTCTCTTGGAGGGTCGTAACGTGCGGCTCCCGGTGCTACTCATTTGCAATGTAACAACAATAACTATATAATTCATATCAAACGAACTAAGACTATGCGTAGACATGTAATTATGCTACTAGCCATCGCCACGTTGCTGACCGCTTGCAATAAGCAGAAGCAGCAGGCTGACCTGGCTGACAATCCATTCGTTAATCCAAGCGAAACCTACATGAATGCACCCGACTTTACCAAGATCAAGGCGGAACACTTCGCACCCGCCTTTGACGAGGGCATGCGTCAGCACAACGAGGAGATCGCAGCCATCGTGGACAATGCTGAGGCACCTACTTTTACCAATACCATCGAGGCTCTCGAGCGTGCTGGACAAGTGCTCCAGCGCACCTCTGCTGTCTTCTTTGCACTGACCAGTGCCGACACCAATGATGATCTCCGCGCTATCGAGGAGGAGTACGTTCCCAAGCTCACAGCTCACAGTGACGAAATCATGCTCAACGACAAGCTCTTTCAGCGCATCAAGACCGTCTACGAGACTGGTCTAGAGGGACTACAGCCTGATCAGGTACGCCTCACCAAGCAGTACTACGACAGCTATGTCAAGGCTGGTGCGAACCTATCCGCTGAGGACAAGGAGAAGCTCAAGAAGCTCAACGGCGAGGAGGCCGAGCTTACCGCTAAGTTTGGCAATATGCTGACAGACGCGACGAACGTACCTGTCTTCTTTACCGATAAGGCACAGCTCGACGGTCTCTCTGACAGCGAGCTACAAGAGGCTGCCGACCTCGCTAAGGAGGAGGGCAAAGAGGGTCAGTGGGCTATACGCCTAGTCAATACGACCCAGCAACCTGTCATGGCTAAGCTCAACAACCGCGACACGCGCAAGGCTATCCTCGAGGCTTCGATCAATCGCTGCAACAACGGCGACAAGTACGACACGCAGGAGATCGTCAAGCGCCTCGCAGCGCTCCGTGCTGAGAAGGCTCAGCTACTAGGCTTCAAGACCTTTGCTGACTGGACGCTACAGGACGCACTTGCTAAGAATGGCGAGACAGCTCGCAACTTCCTCGAGCGTCTTGCTAAGCTTTACCAGCCTAAGGCTGCTGAGGATGCTAAGATGCTAGAGGAGTTTGCCCGCAAGAGTGAGGGTGCAGACTTCAAGCTAGAGGCTTACGACTGGGCTTACTACGCTGAGAAGATGCGCAAGGAGCAGTACGATGTCGATGAGGCACAGCTCAGCGAGTACTTCGTCCTAGACAACGTACTACATGACGGTGTCTTCTACGCTGCCAACAAGCTCTATGGTCTCACCTTCGAGCAGCGCACCGATGTTTCTGTTTACAACCCAGACGTGACAGTATATGATGTCAAGAACGAGCAGGGCGAAGTGATCGCGCTCTTCTACTTCGATCCTTATGCACGTCCCTCTAAGAGCGGTGGTGCCTGGATGAGCAACTTCGTCGAGCAGTCTACGCTCCTAGGCAACAAGCCTGTCATCTACAATGTCTGCAACAATAAGAAGCCCGCTGCTGGTGAGCCCTGTCTGATGACTTGGGACGAGGTGACGACGCTCTTCCATGAGTTCGGTCACGCACTGCACGGTATGCTCTCTACGCAGACCTACCCCTCCATCTCTGGGACCAACGTATCGAGAGACTTTGTCGAGTTCCCCTCACAGTTCAACGAGCACTGGGCTACTGAGCCTACTGTCTTTGCAAACTATGCTAAGCACTACAAGACGGGCGAGCAGATGCCTGCTGAGCTACGTGAGAAGATGATCGCTGCTGGCAACTTCAACCAAGCTTACTCAATCGGTGAGAACATTGCCGCATCACTCATCGACCAGTGCTGGCACGCACTCACTGTAAGCGACAAGATTGATGACGTTCAGGCATTTGAGCAGGAGGCACTCACGAAGTACGGAATGCTCAATGCACAGATTCCACCCCGCTACCGCTCACCTTACTTCCGCCACATCTGGAGCAACGACTACTCAGCAGGTTACTACTCCTACCTCTGGAGTGAGGCTGTAGACAACGAGGTATACGCTTGGATAGAGGCTAACGGTGGTATGACCCGTGAGAACGGACAGCGCCTTGCCGACATCCTCCTCTCTCGTGGTAACAGCGAGGACCTGATGGTACTCTTCGAGCAGTTTACCGGACACAAGGAGGTCGACATCGAGCCACTCCTACGCTTCCGCGGTCTCCGCTAGTCGGAGCCGAAGCGCATCAATATGTGCGGGGCTTACTGCGCCATTGTGCAGAGTACCTCGCCACAGCAACAAAAGAGCCTGTCACGACATCGTGGCGGGCTCTTTTATAATTTAATGGACTGTAGACTTATTACGCTAGGGCGGTCTGTAGGAACGCCAGTGACCTCGCCCGATGAGTTGCCATCCGCTTCGCAACGGTCGCTACATCGTACGGCTTAGGCGATGAGACCAATTCATAGGCTCCTTCTTGCTGGCTCTCTAAGTCAAAGAACTTGATTAGGGTGTCGAAGCGACTACATCCGCCACGATCGTTGACAATGGCAACAAAGGGCTTGCCAAAGATGAGCGAGAAGGCCACTCCGTGAAAGGAATCTGTCACCACACAGCGAGCATTTAGAATCCCCTCTAGCCACTCCTCTACGGGAGGTAAGATACAATCCTCTAGTCGTCCTCCTCGCTCTGTCCAGTGTCGCCACGGGGCGAAGAGTTGGCATCCTGTATGGTGCTCCTGAGCTAACTGCTGAGCAAGCTGCTCTTTGTACGGGGTGTCCGTGAGCATATAGGCAAAGACATCTGCTGAGGGCTTCTCACGCAGACCAAGCTGGGCGACATACTCCTCCTTGGTGATGAGCATTGTCGGGTCGAGTACCCACTGCGTTGGAACGTCAAAGCGTCGCTCTAAGACTGATACAGCCGACAGCTCTCGCACCGAAATGCCCACGAAGCGGCTCAAGAGTTCACTATAGAGAGCCGTTCGCTCAGGGTCAATGTCGATTGGATCTACGCCAAAGGAAGCAGCATAGGCGATGCGTCGCACCGTATCTGTCTCGGGGATAAAGCGTAGGAAGTAATCATCCAGCATCGGGACGAATAGCTGTCGCCACACCTGATCACTACCCACGATATAGGCATGGGCTGGGTGCTGGCGGTAGTACTCTCGTAGCTGTTCGTCACTGCGGAGCGGTGACGAGCGTGTGATGCGCTGCTCTACGAAGCGCGCCGTATGCTGCAATACGACACACTCAGACTTCCTAGACCGGTCGTAGGCGAACCGCTTGATGGTTCGCACTTGAGCCTCAGCCCATCGCCTAAGTGGAGAGCGACGGTCGAAGGGAATGTCTAGCGTCACTGGCTCGTAGTCCATTTGGCGTAGCACTTGTTGCAAAGCGTACGCCTGCATAATGCCACCATAGTTCGCCCCTAGAGGATGGGTCAGTATATGAATGCGTTTTGTCTTCATCTGCTTAGTCCGATAAGTCGTCGGGAGCTGGTCGCCGCTTGGAGAGGTGTAGATACCCTTTGACGAGGCGTCTCTCCTCGACCGTCAGCGAGACCGTCAGGATGACCAGCAGGCATAGACCGCCCAGAAGGAGCGACGCTACTAGTAGTCCCCAGAGAGAGCCGGCGTAAGGAAGTAGATGCCGATAGAGATAAGCCCCCAGGGTCATGACGATGGTGGGCGGTAGGATGGGCAGCAGTACGCGCTTTAGATAGTAGCCGACCCCTAGTGCGTGATACTTGTATGAGAATCCCAACCGTACTGCTAGGCAAGCTATGGAGACCAGTATGTTGATATATACAGAGTACTCTGGAGGAGCCCCTAGCCAGAAAGCAAGCATGGAGAGTGGCAGAATCATGATAATCATACCCCCTACCACCACTTGGTAGGCTCGGACACGACCAGTCGCTTGGATACCCGTCATGAGAGCTCCCGAGAGGCTCTCTATAAGTAGCACGATGAGCGTCAGTTGGAGCAGTAGAGAGGCGTACTCAGGAGGCTTGACCAACCATAAGCGGAGTAGTAGGTCCAGGTCCAGAGCGAAAGGAATCACCACACATAGCATCAGCAAGTAGGAGATCTTAGCACTGGCGCATATAAGCTTGTGAAGGTACTCATGCTCCTTTGCAGCGTACGACTTGATAATCTGCGGATTGGCCGCCATCTGATAGTTGTTGGCGAATGTAAGAAGAGCTCCTCGCACCGAGTTGACAATGCCAAAGGCCGCATTCAGTAGGGGACCGAAGAAGTAGTTGTAGACGATGTTAATGCCCTGCGTCTGGGCTACAGCAGCTAGATTGCCAAAGAGGTTCCACCCCGAGTAGGCAAGTATCTCTCGATAGGCCGACCTCTCTCGCACCAAGCGAAAACGAACCTGACGGAAGAGACGCCTCGTACTCCCCACATAGCAGAGTGCCATCACCCCGCTGACAGCAAGAAGTAGGATAGGATAGAGCAGGAGTTGGTCGCCAGCGTAGCCCTTGAGGAGAAGCACCGCTCCCAGTCGCAGCGAGATGTCTAGGATGCTGAGTCCTGCAAAAAGATTCATCCGCTCGTGGGAGACGATAAGGCTTTGGAACGGAGTGAGTAGCATATTGACCGCAAAAGTCCCCAGAGATATAAAGTAAATCCATAGTGCCACTGTCAGGCGCTCGGGCGGAGCCACCAGATGGCTCGGCACGTACCATAGTCCGAAGGGAATCGCCACTGCACATACTAGCAGGACCAGCAGTAGCTGCACCACGATTGATACGCTGTAGATGCGTCCTACGCCAGGCTCGTTACCACGCCCCAGCTCGTAGGAGTAGAAGCGCTGTGTGGCAGAGACCATAGCCCCATTGACAAAGCCAAAGGCCGTCACCAAGCTTCCCACCACCTGATAAATACCGAAGTCCTTCACTCCGAGCGCAGCCAGTAGCACTCTAGATATGTAGAGCGAGAGGAGTGTGACCACCGCCATGCGCACAAAGAGGAAGAGCGTATTGCGGGCGATACGCTGCGAGCGAGAGGAGGGTAGAACCCGCTCGTCAGTAGTCTTATTGTTTTGATATTGCACCATAGAATCTGCTGAGCAGTAGAGCGCATCTGTGCTGTGACAGCCTCTCCGATGCAAAGGTAGTGAATTCACACAATCAGCCACCCCGTGCATCCTTTATCGAAGAAGTGATACGGTTTGAGACGGTTACAAAAGTCAACAGTCTCACAATGCGTCACCCCTGCCCTCTAATCTCTAACTTCTAACCTCTAATCTCTAATTACCCTCCTTTTTCGAATATCCACGTGGGAAATCTCAAATCTCCACGT
>UQBE01000028.1 GCA_900539155.1 uncultured Porphyromonas sp. | reverse complement strand
AAGATTGTGAGACTGTTGACTTTTGCAACAGTCTCATTATAATGCGTCAGCCCTGCCCTCGATGCGTATAGGTGTGTGCCCTGAGTTCTAATTTCCGTACATTTGCAATGCAAGTAGTTTCAGACCCATTAATACACAAACCCGCTATGATTAGTTACTTTGTCCTTGGTGATACGATTTATGCCGTCTCACACACCTCAGCTCTCAGCAAGGAGACCTGCGAGCGTCTCTCGTGGCTCTTTGGCGGAGCGCAGCTGGCGCCCGAGGCTCAGCTCGAGGGAACCTTTGTGGGACCTCGTCCTACGCAAGTGACTCCATGGAGTACCAATGCTGTGGAGATAACGCAAAACATGCGCATCGCTGGCATCGACCGTATCGAGCAGCTCACACGTACTCACGAGGTAACCCCCGACTATGACCCGATGCTCCAAGCGATCTACAAGGGGCTAGGTCAGGAGAGCTTCGCCATGACCGCTGAGCCACAGCCGATTCGGGAGATTACAGACCTGGAGGCGTACAACGAGGAGGAGGGACTAGCCCTAAGCGAGGAGGAGATAGCCTACCTACAGGGTGTCTCGGCACGCATCGGTCGTCCGCTGACAGACTCTGAGGTCTTCGGCTTCTCACAGGTCAACTCGGAGCATTGCCGACATAAGATATTCAACGGCACCTTCGTCATCGACGGCTTGAGACAAAACGATTCGCTCTTTGCAATGATTAAGCAAACCTCTAAGGAGAATCCCAACGGCATCGTGTCGGCTTACAAGGACAATGTAGCTTTTGTCAAGGGCCCCCGCGTCTGGCAGTTTGCGCCAACGAGCGCGACGGAGCCCTCGCTCTTTACACTACGGGAGCGCAATACGGTCTTGGCGCTAAAGGCTGAGACGCACAACTTCCCCACGACGGTCGAGCCCTTCAACGGAGCTGCTACTGGCTCGGGCGGTGAGATACGCGACCGTATGTGCGGTGGCAAGGGGTCGCTACCACTCTCTGGTAGTGCCGTCTACATCACCTCCTACCCACGTCTAGAGAAGGATCAGAAGCTGAGTCCCGCCAAGCTAGACCCACGTCCGTGGCTTTACCAGTCTCCGCAAGAGATCCTGACGAAAGCGAGCGACGGAGCTAGTGACTTTGGCAATAAGTTTGGACAGCCCCTAATCAATGGTTCGCTACTGACCTTCGAGCATCAGGAGGGTGCCGACAGCACGCTCTACGGCTACGACAAGGTAATTATGCTAGCGGGCGGTATGGGCTACGCGCCCCAAGAGGATGCTAAGAAGGAGACGCCACAGCCTGGCGAGACGGTCGTGCTACTCGGCGGCGACAACTACCGCATCGGTATGGGTGGCGGTGCCGTCAGCTCTGTCGCTACAGGCGAGTACAGTAGCGGTATAGAGCTTAATGCGGTACAGCGTGCCAATCCTGAGATGCAGAAGCGTGTTCTCAACGTGGTCCGCGCCATCAGCGAGCAGGGCGACAACCCGATCGTGAGCATCCACGACCATGGTGCTGGCGGACACCTGAACTGTCTCACCGAGCTCATCGAGGAGACCGGAGGACGCATCGACATTGACGCACTACCCGTAGGCGACCCGACGCTCTCCGCTAGAGAGATCATCGGCAATGAGAGCCAAGAGCGTGTCGGTCTGCTCATTCAGGAGCGTGAGTATGCGCAGATGGAGCAGATAGCACGACGGGAGGGTAGTCCTATATATAAGGTAGGCGAGACGACCGACGATGAGCGTCTCCTCTTTAGCACAGAGCGAGAGGGACGCGCTGCCATCGACCTAGCCGTGTCCGACCTGCTGGGGCAGTCGCCCAAGACGGTTATGGAGGACGAGACGGTCGCTCACCAGTTCGCCCCAGTAAGCTATGACAAAGAGCAGTGGCGCCAATACCTAGATAAAGTCTTGACCCTCGAGGCGGTCGCCTCTAAGGATTGGTTGACCAACAAAGTGGACCGCTCCGTGACGGGTCGTGTGGCACAGCAGCAGTGTGTCGGTGCGCTTCAGCTACCACTCTCCGACCTTGGTGCTATGGCACTAGACTACGACGGCAAGAGCGGTATGGCGACTGCCGTAGGACATGCGCCTCAGGTGGCACTCATTGACGCTGGGGCTGGCTCTCGGATGGCTATCGCAGAGGCTCTGACGAACATTGTCTTTGCTCCCATCGAGGGTGGCATACGTGGCATCTCGCTCAGCGCTAACTGGATGTGGCCTTGTCGCAATAAGGGCGAGGACGCACGTCTCTATCAGGCGGTGCAGGCTTGTAGTGAGTTTGCCATAGATTTAGGGATCAACATCCCGACGGGCAAGGACTCGCTCTCCATGACGCAGAAGTATCCCGACGGAAAGCAGGTGATGAGTCCAGGCACACTAATCATCACCGCAGCAGCTCCCGTGAGCAACGTCAGGGGCATCGTAACGCCTGAGCTCAAGGCGGCTAAGCAGAGCCGTCTACTTTACATAGACTTTAGCTTTGCTCCTATGGCACTCGGTGGCTCAGCTTTGGCACAAGCATTGGGACAGTTGGGCGACAGCTTCCCCACGGTCGGCGACACCGACTACTTCGCCACCGCCTTTGAGGCCGTTCAGGAGTTGATCCACAAGGGCTTAGTCCTCGCTGGTCACGACATCTCGGCAGGCGGTATGGTCACGACGCTCTTGGAGATGTGCTTCGCCAATACACAGGGAGGTGCTGAGATTAGCCTTGACGCACTTGCCAATGTGGACCTCGTCACGGCACTCTATAGTGAGAACCCGGGCGTCATCCTACAGGTTTCTAAGGCGGAGCAGGCGAAGCGTATCCTCGAGGAGTATGAGATCGCTTATGCCGACCTCGGTGCACCTACGGAGTCTCGCTTGCTGATGATTAATCAGGAGGGCAAGACGTACGAGATAGACATCGATGCTGCACGCAAGTGCTGGGCAAACAAGTCTTACCTACTGGACTGCTTCCAGAGTGGCGAAGCTCCAGCAACGAGTCGCTACGAGAACCTAGGCAAGCAACCCGTACAGTGGCGCTTCCCGCACGCTTTCGCCGGCACTTATGCGGGTCTCGGTCTAGAGCCTCATCGCACGAAAGCTTCTGGCATCAAGGCGGCTATCCTACGAGACAACGGAACCAACGGTGAGCGTGAGATGGCTTACGCGCTGCACCTCGCAGGCTTTGACGTGGTGGACGTGCATCTGACCGACCTCATCGAGGGACGCACCGACCTATCCGACGTTCGCATACTCGTCTACTGTGGTGGCTTCTCGCACTCCGATGTCTTAGGCTCTGCCAAGGGTTGGGCTGCAGGTATCCTTTACAATGAGCGAGCTCGCAAGGCTATCGAAGCTTTCTACGCTCGCCCCGACACACTCTCACTCGGTATCTGCAACGGCTGTCAGCTCATGGCTCAGCTGGGACTCCTCGGCAAGGATGCTCAGGGCGAAAGCCTCTTCAAGCTGGAGCACAACGCCTCACACAAGTTTGAGTCCAACTTCCTAACCGTAGACATCGCCGAAACGGGTGCTATCTTGACACAAGGCCTCGAGGGTTGTCAGCTCGGTGTCTGGGTCGCTCACGGCGAGGGACGCTTCGTCTGCCCCACGATACCCGATGAGCAGATAGCAGCGCGCTACCATTACGATACCTACCCAGGCAATCCTAATGGCTCTGAGCGCGGTATCGCAGCGCTTTGCAGTCGCGATGGCCGTCACCTAGCTATGATGCCTCACCCAGAGCGTGCTACGCTCACCTGGCAGTGTGGCTTCTACCCCGAGGAGCGTCGTCAGGAGGATCAAGTCTCTCCGTGGATACAGTTCTTCCGCAACGGCTACGAGTGGCTCGCTAAGCAGTAGCCCCCGCCGTCTAGCCAATGCCTGAGATAAGCCACGAGCATCTCTGTATCTACGCCTTGACGCAACTCAAGGGCGTATCGCTACAGCTCGCTCGCCATCTGATAGAGTTTGCTGGATCAGCCTCAGCACTATGGGCTGATCCACAAGCTCTGGCAAGGCTCAACGGGCACGTCTACACGCATCTCTACCCGCTCCTGCGGGACCAGGCTAAGCTCGAGGAAACGCAAGCGCAGCTACAGCGTACTGTCGACCTAGGCATACGAATGGTTAGCATCTACGATGCCGACTATCCTCCTTTACTCCTTCAGTGTGCCGATGCGCCACTGATACTTTTTTACCTAGGCGACCTGGCACCACTCCACGCAGAGCAGACGCTCAGTGTCGTCGGCACGCGCAAGCCTTCGCAACATGGTGTCGAGGATTTGCAAGCAGTCATCAGCCACCTGCCCTGCGTGACCGACAGCGTGACCATCGTCAGCGGTCTGGCTCTCGGGCTAGACTCTGTAGCACACAAGGCGGCACTTCAGGCGGGCTTGCCCACCGTTGCCGTGCTGGCGCATGGACTTCACATGATTTATCCGAGCAATCACCGCAACCTAGCTCGCAATATCGTAACCCACGGCGGAGCTCTACTCTCCGAGTACCCAGCGGGTGTCAAGCCTCAGCGACACCAGTTCGTCTTACGCAATCGTATCATAGCGGGGCTCACGCAGGCGACGCTCGTCGGTCAGTCTGCCGAGCGTGGCGGGTCGCTCATCACGGCGCATCAAGCCTTTGACTACGACCGCTCCGTCTATGCGCTCCCTGGTCGCCCATCAGATCGTGAGAACGAAGGGTGCAACAACCTTATCTACAACAATATCGCCAAGCTCATCACCTCAGCCGTTCACCTCTGCGAAGACCTCGAGTGGCACAAGCCCGACCATGAGATGCGCACTGCGGGTAGCTCTATGTCGTACGAGAGCAAGCTCAATGCCCTCCGTGCTCGCTTAGAACCAGAGGCTCGTCCCCTGCTAGAGCTACTCATCGAGAGTGGAGATGGGCTCTCTATCGATGCTATCTGTGACCAGACGCTCCTAGGTGTCGATGACGTGAGCTTCCAGCTATTCCTCCTTGAGAGCGAAGGTGCTGTCGCCCTCCAACCCAACGGACGCTACAAACTACAGATCTAGCCAGATGAGCTAATGCTCCTATAGTCAGATTTTCCCCTCCCAGTGGAGACTCTCGCAAACTATTGCAAGGGTAGTGAAAAACTTTTCACTTAACCCACCGCGAGTTTTTGCACGACAAGGAATCTGACGGTTGCGTCTCGCTATCTCACAGAGAAAAAGAGCTTGTAAGTAACCATCGGCATAAAGCCCTGCGTGTACATCGTCGAGTACTCACCATTATCGAAGAGGATAGACATAACGTTCTTACGGTTCGTCACATTCTGCAAGTCTACCGCCCACTCTTGAGTGATACGCTGACCTATCTGGCGAGCACCTATCTTTAAGTCTGCTCGGAGGTAATCCTTAGCTTGAAGAGCATTGACTTGTGTCTTGTCAAGCTCTATCTGACCACTCTGCTTATATAATTCTTCTCGTATCGGTGTGTAGCGAACGCCCCCCGCATAGGAAGCCTTGAGATCGGTAAAGAGCGACCAGTGCTTCGGCAACTTCCACTCATATCCACCCGTCATATTGACAAGATACCGACCATCGAAGACAGTACTCCACCACTCTTTCTGAAATCCTGTCGTATAGGTCGAACTGTAGAGTGAAGCGTTGAAGAGAAGGTAGTAGTTGTCGCTATAGAACTTCTCCACCGTAAGCTCTACACCGTAGTTTCTACCACGTCCCTTATTGACTAGATCGCTCTGACGCTCTATGTAGTTTTGTCCAGCGCCACCTATCTCTAGGAGCGTCCATATAGAGTTCGGATCATTGACCACGGGTACTCTGTATAGCTCCTGATAGTAACCCTCTATCTTAGCATGCCAGTTAGGCGCAAAAGCCCAGTCGTAGTAGAGATCGACCTGCGCACTGCGTGTGAAGTCAACCTGCTTATTGCGATACTCTATACCCTCTGGCGTATAATGCCGTATGAAGTAGAAGGAGCGAGGGAGCATCTGACTATACAGTCCAGCAGCAAGACCGATCGTGTGAGAGCGATCTGGTTGATACTGCAAGCCCATACGGGGCTCGACAGCATAGTGATCATTGATCGTAAGGTACATACTATGTAACCCCAATGTGGCTGTCCAGTAGTCTCCTAGGCGATGACGATACTGTCCATAGGCTCGGATCAAGCCATAGAGCGGACTCTCCTCAGCAATCGTCCGCACGCCTTGAGCAAAGGTGCTATCAGCCGTCTGCTCCATATAGTACGCATCAAAGAGATCACCTCTGACACCCGCCACGAGTAGCCCCTCCCGACTGGGATGCCATGTAAGATCTGAGTGAAGCGACCACTTATTCTCCTGTGCGGACTCCGACCACATGACATGCCACTGAGGATTCTGCTTGTCCCCTTGGAGGTTCATCGTATCAACAGGCATACCAGTATCAGAGCGTACGAAGGAGAGCTGTGTACTGAGTGACATGCGAGAAGAAAACTGTACGCTATGTGTCAGCCCTGCAATGTAAGTTGTTGAATTGATTGCTATGCGCTGTGCGAAAGAAAGCTTACTAAAGTCGTAGTCGGCATATTCAAAATTGTCTCCCAGTTCGTTTGTGGCAAAACCTATATGACTCTTGCTAAACAGTCCAACGAAAGAGAGCTTATGCCCATGCCCTAGGTCGAAGTGGAGCTTCGTCGTGAAGTCTTGATAGCGTGGCACCACTGGCATCTTAAAGCCTAGAGCATGCATGATGTCAGGGACAGAGTAGCGATAAGAAGCAAGGTAAGACGATTGACTCCCCTTGCGCAGGTACCCCTCAGCCCCTAGCTCTAGTCCACCAAAGCCTGACTGTAGCCAGAACTCATGTCGCTCAAGATTGCCACGACGTAGGCGCAAGTCAAAGATACCCGAGAGCGCATTACCATAAGGGGCTGGCCAAGCACTCAGATGAAAGTCCGAGTTCGTCAGCAGATTGGTATTCAGATAGCTTACCTGTCCACCAGTCATACCGACACCTGTATTGAAGTGGTTGGGATTGCTGATCTCGATACCATCTAGGATCCACTGCACCCCAGAGGGTGAATTACCGCGTATGATGATATCGTTGCGAGAGTCGTTGACAGGCATGATACCAGCGAAGCTACGCACCATACGAGCTGGATCTCCTAGAGAGGCAGCAAAGCGATACGCCTCATCAACGCTAAAGCTACGCGCTCCAGCTAGGCTGAGTCTATTCGTAGGAGTACTCTTGTCATACGGAGCTGTCACAACCACAGCATCAAGCTTGGTATCTGATGGTGTCAAGGTTATATGTAATACGCTCTGCTTGCCTGCGACAACGAGGAGGTCTACCTCCTGTGACTCATAGCCCACACAGCTAATCTGCAGGGAGCAACGACCGACTGGTAGTCGTAGAGAGAACTTCTGATCCGCGCCTGTCGTTGTCCCTACGAGTGGATCACTACCGACTAATACGATCGAGGCTCCAACGATCGTATCGTCAGGAAGTGCGGAGATAACCTCTCCACGCACCTCTTGTGTAAATGGCTCCTGAGCATTTAACCGAGCATTTAGATAAGCGGTAAGTGCAAAGGTGATGATAAGTAAGACAAGCTTCGTGAGATGTCGCATACGAATTTGAGATGATTAATTCCGCTCGCAAAGGTATCCCTAAGATGTTAACAAAGTGTGACACATACACTTCGGCAGTTTCTATTCTAAAAGGTCTTCATTGCATAAAAAGCATGACACAGGTCATCGTTGCATATACATTTCGCTATATGGACTTGCTCCTAAAGGGTTGGTATCTCCAAATTCACTATCTTTGGGGAGCTGAATGAGCTTAGCTCACTCTTAATACAGATTAATCAATAACATCATACTATTATGAAGACTACTCCATTTACAGAGCGTCACATAGCACTGGGTGCTAAGATGCACGACTTCGCAGGCTACAATATGCCTATCGAGTATCCTACGGGAATCCTGGAAGAGCATATGAACGTAATCAACGGCGTCGGTGTCTTTGACGTATCGCACATGGGAGAGTTTTGGGTCAAGGGACCGAAGGCTCTCGAATTTCTACAGAAAGTATCTAGCAACGATGCCTCCAAGCTAGAGGTGGGGCAGATACAGTACAGCTGCTTCACGACGGAGCAGGGCACACTACTAGACGACTTCCTCGTATATCGCTACGAAGAGAACAAGTACATGCTCGTCCCCAACGCTGCGAACGTGGTCAAGGACTGGGCGTGGTGCCTCAAGCAAAACGATATGGGTGCTGACCTCGAGGACGGCTCTGCCAAGATCGGACAGCTAGCCGTACAGGGACCCAAGGCTACACAAGTACTACAGCGTCTGACGGACATCGACCTGCTCGACATCCCCTACTACCACTTTAAGGTGGGCACCTTCGCAGACTGCCCCAACGTAATCATCTCCAATACGGGCTACACGGGCTGTGGAGGCTTCGAGCTCTACTTCTTCCCTCAGTATGCAGACAAGATTTGGGACGCTATCTTTGAGGCTGGCAAGCCCGAGGGCATCATGCCAGCTGGTCTGGGTGCGCGTGACACGCTTCGTCTGGAGGCTGGCTTCTGCCTCTACGGTAACGATATCGATGACCAACACACGACGCTAGAGAGCGGTCTAGGCTGGATTACCAAGCTCACGGACAATAAGCCCGACCTCGTAGGTCGTGAGGCGCTACTCAAGCAGAAGGCCGAGGGCGTAACGCGCAAGCTCGTTGCCTTCGAGATGGTCGACAAGGGCATCCCCCGTCAGCACTACGACATAGTCAACGAAGCTGGCGAGAAGATCGGCGTGGTCACCTCTGGTACTATGTCTCCCGCACTCAAGGTGGGCATCGGTATGGGCTACGTCTCTACGGAGTACAGCAAGCTGGAGAGCAAGATCTACATCGCCGTCCGCAAGCGCAACCTAGAGGCTAAGGTGGTCAAGCCCCCCTTCCGCAAGTAATCACACGCTGCGCTAAGCTACAAGCAGCACGCTAAGCAAAGCCCTCCACTGAGCATCTCTGCCTCACTCGTGGAGGGCTTTGACAATACAACCAACTCTCCTACCAATTCGCTAATCCATCCGATGAAGGCATCAGATACTTCCATTTTTAATGCTCTTAGTCCCAACACGGCACTATTCTTCATACCGCCCTACCAGAGAGCCTACTCCTGGGAGAAGGAGCAGATATATCGATTCTTCGATGATGTCATGCGACTCGTTCACTCCGAGCTAGACCCCAAGCAGAAGGATAAGCAGGAGCACTTCTTCGGGACGCTCGTCTACAAGTCAGAGCCGACGGGCTCCTTTATCAATCTCAATGTCATTATCGACGGACAGCAACGCCTTACCACCTCGCTCATCTTCTGCATCGCTCTGCGCGACCTCTCCACAGATCCACAAGAGAGGGCGAACATAACCAACACACTACTAACGAGTAGCAACTCCTCATTTGAAGATCATGTCAAGCTCAAGCAGGTCACGGCAGACTTCGATGCTTATCGAGCATTGGTAAGAGGCGATGAGGAGACAATCCCTGGTAAGGTAACCGACGCCTACAATCTCTTCATCAAGCTCTTGACGCCTAAGCTACAGATTGAGGGGCTGACCATAAGGCACTTCATCACAGCTCTGCAGCGGATCAACGTGGTCTCCATCCTACTCGATGAGAGACCCTACAAGGGCGAGGACCCTCAGGTTATCTTTGAGACGCTTAATTCGCTAGGCAAGCCTCTCACTCTGTCGGACCTTGTCCGCAACTACATCCTACTCGGTATGCCTAGCAAGGAGCAGACGAAAGCTTACGATGAGGTGTGGCAGCCTAAGATAGAGCAGCCTCTCGGCGAAGCGTATATCTCTAAGTTCTTTCGCGACTACCTCCAGTGCCGGGACAAGAAGCCCTACAAGGTAGTCAACGACAACAACACCAAGGAGCTGTACTATCAGTTCAAAGAGTTTGTCGAGCAGACCTTCACCAGTCGCGACGCCTTTATAAAGGATATACAGTCCTATGTGCCGTGCTACCTAAGTATCATAGACCCATCGCACTACGAGGACGCAACCTCGGACAGCGAGACCATCCGAGAGCTCCTATGCAACATCTTCGAAGACATCACGAGCGAAGCTTTCAAGCCTGTTGTCTTGGAGCTACTGCATATGTATCAAGCCAAGGCTCCAGCGACCACCATCAGTGGCACCCTACTGATAGAAACTCTAGAGAGCATACGCACCTATCTGATTCGTCGGCGTGTCCTAAGCTTGACCATCGGAGAGAATAAGAACATCCCTCCACTGACCTCATACCTTCCAGCCGTAGCAAGGCAAGAGACCTCGCTAATCAAGGTCCTGTCCAATCAATTTTACCAGCTTCGTCTCCCCAATGACAAGGAGGTACGAGACACGTTGGAGCGCATCGCTTTTTACAAGGATTTGCGGAGCTACAGTAAGTTTATCTTAGGCAAGATGGAGGAGCAGCACACAAAGGTGGCGGTTCCCTTTAAGAATAAGGCCATCACCATCGAGCATATTATGCCACAGACGCTCAACGAGATGTGGCGCTCCGAGTTGGGTGAAGAGCATGCAGAGGAGGTACACCAGAACTACCTACACAACATCGGTAACCTGATACTCACGGAGTTCAATAGCGAGATGGGCAATAAGTCTTTTGCCGACAAGAAGACACGACTCGCCACTTCTACCATACGATACAGCCACGACATCTGCCAGTATGAGCAGTGGTGCGAGGAGAGCATCCTCGACCATCAGAATCGTATGATCAGTCTCTTCTTAGAGACCTTTGCTCTTCCCGATGAGTACAAGCTAGCTAACAACTGGAGGGACGCCAGCAAGCAGACGACGGAGATGCTCTTCTACCCACTGGAGTCTGATCCGACGATCCTCACAGGGCGCAAGCCCAAAGCCGTCGTGCTCTTTGGCAGTAAAATTGAAGTCAAGTCTTGGAGGACGCTCTTACTTCTCTTTTTCAAAAATCTCTTCGATCAACACCCTCAGGCCAAGAGTATCTTGTTTGACAATCAAAAAGAGGTTCTTGGGAGAGCCGATGCTCTAATTCTTTGGAAGGATTTGAAGTCAAAGCCGGTAAGCTATAGGCACCTCTACAAGACAATAGATAATAAAGACTGCTATAAGGAAACAAGCGACATTGCTGATGACTGCATTTGTATCAATGCAACTTTGAATACTCAAGCTCTTGTTGACCGCATCGCTAGAGTGATGCGACTGCTAGACTTGGACTCCGAGGAGGTCATCATTAAACTATAAATGAGCAGACACACTTATGAGAGAAGTAACTTTTGATATTTGTCCGTGCCCGGCACTCTACCCTTACTACCATCAGGAGGACAGCGTGGTGGTCGTGGTGGACATACTGCGGGCTGGCACCTCGATGGTGGCGGCCTTTGACCATGGCGCTAAGGAGATCATTCCCGTGGCGACGACCGATGAGGCGGAGAGCTTTCTCGGCAAGGGCTACGTGGTGGCTGCCGAGCGCAATGCGATGCGTTGCCCGTGGGCTGACCTGGGCAACGATCCCTCCGAGTTTACCGCTGAGCGGATCGGCGGACGTAGCATCGTCTTCACGACGACCAACGGCACCCAAGCCATTCACGCAGCTCGGGAGGCAGGCGTAGCGGAGATTATCGTAGGCGCTTTTAGCAATCTCACCGCTGTGGCGCGCCACTGCCAAGCTTCGGGGCGTGCCGTGACGGTACTCGCTTCTGGTTGGCAAAACAGCTTCTGCATCGAGGACACGCTCTACGGTGCTGCGCTCCTAGACAAGCTAGAGGAGCTGGGCGCAACCTACCGACTCACCGACAGCAGCCGCACGGCACTAGAGCTGTACCGCGAGCACCGGGCGCATCTCTACGACTACCTCTATAATTGCGATCACAACCAGCGACTGATACAGCGTGGCTACCCCGAGAGCCTACGCCTCTGCCTCGAGCAAGACAGCTCGATACACATTCCCACGCTCAACGAAGCTGGGCAACTATACGTCTGACCAACTGTTACTATCCCAAAGTCTGACAGACCATCCCGAGGAAGCTCAATCGCTAAGTCAAAGCGGTTGAGCTTCCAACTTTTACTACTCCAGCCCCCTCGTCGCAATAGAGACTGTTGACTTTTGCAACAGTCTCAATAAGCGGCTCTACTCGCACTTGCGACCTTTGGCGAGGTAGCAACGGTGGAGATGAGTTGCCAAGGCTATTCGTAGTCCCCTGGATTCGAGATAGATACGAGTTCCAAAAGTTGTTCCCCTCTTGGAACTTTTCAGTTCCAAGGGAGGAACTTTTCAGTTCCAAGGGGGGAACAGTAAGTTTCCAACGGCGGAAAAGAAAGTTTCCTCCGCAAATGTGAAAACGCTTCTCCTGAAAAGTCATTTTGTTCCTCCGGAGGATCCGATTGACAATTCAGAAGACATTTTTACGCCTTCCGCAGAGAGTGACAAGCGCCTCTATGAAGAATCCCCTTCCCTTCTAGAGGGTCGTAGTCCCTCGTTCCATAGTTTGTAGTGCTAGCTGCCCCTTGATGGGATGATACATCTAGTTGCTATTTCGTACCTTTGCGGTGGCGGTATGCCACGGATAAGGCAGTAGGTCGGCTTGTCGCTGTCACACAGTGAGCTAGGTCTTGTTGTGATGAGAGAGGAAAGTCCGGGCAACGTAGAGTACCATACTCCCTAACAGAGAGCTATCCGCAAGGGTAGGTGACGTGTAGAAGAAAAGAACCGCCCAGCTTGGCTCTGCCACTCTGGGTAAGGGTGAGAAGGTGAGGTAAGAGCTCACCAGCGGTGCGGGCGACCTCGCCGGCTGTACACACTATGGGTTGCAAGATCAAGTAAACCGACGCTAAGAGGGCTACTCGTCCCAGTCGGAGGGTAGATTGCTAGAGGCACTCGGCAACGGGTGTCGTAGATAAATGACAAGCACCACTCCTCGTGAATGGTACAGAACCCGGCTTACAGACCTACTGTCCTCTCCTTGGCTTCGTCATAGATTGTCTTCACATCATCACGTCTACTTTTCTCTATATGCCCCAGCGACATCTCCCTATATATAAGCAGAGCTCCCGTCCCAAGAAGACGAAAAAAGAGCAAACCCCTCGCAAGTCTCCCACTTGGCTACGTAAGCTCAAGCTCTTTGCCTACAAAGTGGTTCGCTTCCTAACGAGCGACATGTGGCACATCCAGCCAGACGAAGTGAGAGGTTTCAGACGTCTCTACATCAATACGCTCAAGGCTCTCTACATGGCTATCAAGGGTTTTGTGGATCAGAGACTCAATCGTCACGCCTCAGCACTGACTTACCGCACGCTCCTCTCGATCGTGCCGATGCTAGCCATTATCGTTGCTCTTGCCAAGGGATTTGGTCTACAGGGCACTATCTACGACTTCCTGATGACCTATATGCCGGGACATCAGAGTGAGGTGGACACGATTATGGGCTTTGTCGAGAACTATCTCGGACAGGTGCAGGGAGGGCTTTTCCTTGGAGTGGGTTTGGTGCTCTTCCTCTACACTATCTTTCAACTATTGGACACAATCGAGCAGACCTTTAATGTAATCTGGGGTGTCCCCCGTGGACGTTCTATCCCTCGAAAGCTGACAGACTACATAACGATGGTGGTGCTACTGCCTATCCTGATGACGCTCTCCTCGGGACTAACGGTGATGATGGCGACAATCCAGAACACCTGGTTCAATGACTACATCTTCTTCACTCCAGTGTGGGAGTTTATGCTGAAGCTCTTCCCCTACATTATCCTCATCTTTATGTTTGCGGGAATCTTTATCGCTCTACCGAATACCCACGTTAAGTTCGTCCCAGCGCTCATCTCTGGCGTCATAGCTGGTAGTGCCTTCCAAGTCTTGCAGGCACTCTACGTGAGCGGTATCCTATGGATTTCGAAGTACAATGCCATCTACGGTGGATTTGCCGCCATCCCGCTCCTGCTTCTCTGGCTACAGGTCGTCTGGACGATTACGCTATTTAGTGCGAAGCTCTGCTTCTCGATACAGAATGTGGTCAACTTCACCTACGCCAAGGATGCGACAAACATCTCCCACCGCTACTGGGACTTTATGACAGTAATCGTGATGGCGCACATCGTGCAGCGTTTCTTAGACCATACAGAGCCGGAGCCTCACGACATCCCCTCTCTCTCGGAGGCTTGCCACCTACCCATCAACCAAACAAGTGAAGTAATCGCTCAGCTACTGGAAGAAGACCTAATCATCGAGACTATATACAGCTCTCGAGACAAGGAGCAGCACTACAACCTTGCTGTAGACCCCAACTTGCTGACGGTCGGCTACCTCCTCGACCGGATGGACCGCTCGGGACATCGCAGTCATATGCTCACACAGCAGCGCTTCACAGAGGTATGGGAGCTGGTGGTCGCTTCACGACACGCCTTCACGGAGCCTCCGCTGACGACGTTGCTCTCAGACCTTCCTCTAGGTAAACAATAATCCCCTTTAACAACATCAATATGGCGATCACCCCTTCGGAGCTAAAGGCTCAAGGCGAGAAAATCTTGGAGCGTGGCTCTACGCTCATCTATGGCTCGTTCGATAAGCTCGTCGAGCGTATCCGCACATGGACCTACGGCAGTCGTCCTACCTTCGGACTCGCCCTCTGTGGGGGCAGTGCTCGTGGGCTCGCTTACATAGGTATATTTCGCTTTCTCGAGGAGCATCACGTGCGACCTGATGTCATAGCAGGGACGAGTGTGGGGTCGCTCATGGGGGCTCTCTATGCCGATGGTTATAGCAGTAAGGAAATTTACGACTTGACGCCCCAGTTTGGCTTTATGAATATGACCTCGCTGACGACGCCTAGACTATCCCTGCTCAAGACCAATAAGTATAGACAGTTTCTCAAAGAAACCCTGCGTCACGAACGAATCGAAGAATTACCTATCCCGATGCACATCATCGCGACCAACCTCAACCGTGCTCAGGCTCGTGACTTCACCGAAGGAGATTTAGCATCTGCGGTGGTCGCCTCATGCTCCATACCAATCCTCTTCGAGCCTGTGGTCATTGACGATGAGCAGTATGTTGATGGAGGGGTCTTCATGAACCTTCCAGCACGACCCATCCGTGAGTCGTGCGACTTCCTTCTAGGGATTAACCTCAGCCCAGAGGTGGAGAACACACCTACGAAAAACATCCTCCGCCTCTCCGACCGCCTCATACGCATTATGATGCGTGCCAATGTAACTATCGACCTAGAGTTATGCGACGTCGTGCTTCAGTCACCGATACTCTCACACTTTGGTGCTTACGACGTCTCCCCAGTTGACATTCTTGCGGACATCGGCTACCAGCTCATCAGTAAGGCGTACGAAGAGGAGGAACAGTTCAGAGAGATTATCGACCTCCTCTCTCGAAAGGGTAAGGCGTAGCCTATGCGCACCATCCTCTACTCCACGCTCGTTCGTCTGTGGGGCAACGAGACCCCTCACGACAAACTGGTCCCTAGTGGCTCCTTAGCGCAAAACGGTACGGGCACACTGGAGGCGTTTGATGATGCTGCTCTCGAATACTTAGTCTCACTGGGTGTCACGCATCTGTGGCCGATAGGAATCATACGACACGCTACGCAGACTCCTTTGCATAGCTGGGCGGACTGTCCCGACCAGAACCCCGACATTGTCAAGGGTCAGGCGGGGTCGCCCTACGCTATCACCGACTACTACGACATCCACCCCACTATCGTGCGGAATCCGAAGAAGCGGAGAGAGACCTTTCGCTCCTTTGTAGCGCGTTGCCATAGACACGGCGTGAAGGTCGTCATAGACTTCGTGCCCAACCATGTGTCACGCCAGTACGACGGTACGCACACACCCGAAGGAGTCGCATCACTTGGTGCTAAAGATGACACAAGCAAAGCGTTTGATTCGGGCAATAATTTTTACTACCTACCAGGCGAAGAGCTACAATTGCCCCATGGCTCCTCCAGCTATCGAGAGTACCCCGCTCGTGTCACAGGCAATGACTGCTGGTCTGCCGCCCCCTCTGCAAACGACTGGTACGAGACAGTCAAGCTCAATTACGGGGTGGAGTACCGTCCCGACGGGTCGCGAGTTGCTCACTTTGACCCCATACCAGCCACTTGGTACCAGATGCGAGACATCCTCTGCTACTGGGCTGGAGAGGGTGTGGACGGCTTCCGCTGTGATATGGTGGAGATGGTGCCTGTTGCATTCTGGCACTGGGTCATACCGCAGGTCAAGAAGCTCTATGATGTTACCTTTATAGCGGAGATTTATCGGATAGACAACTATCATCTATACTTAGTCGAGGGGGGCTTCGACCTGCTTTATGACAAGAGCGGACTCTACGATACGCTATATCAGGTGATCACCAAGGAGCGCTCGGTGTCTGCTATCGAAGAGTGTCTTCTTGCTAATAAAGAGAAGTACGCCCCCAGCCAACTACTCTACTTCCTCGAGAACCATGACGAAGTACGTCTTGCCTCTCCTTACTTTGCCCAGACGGCTCAGCGAGGTGTTACGGCAATGACACTACTGGCACTGGCTACTTCCAGCCCCCTCCTCCTCTACGGGGGACAAGAGTATGGAGAGCAAGGCGTAGAGTGTGAGGGCTACAGCGGTTACGATGGACGCACTACAATCTTCGACTACTGGAGCATCCCCTCGCTTGTAGCTCGAGACTTCAGCAATCCTATCTTCCAAAGCTATCTTCGCCTCATGAAGTGGGCGCAGCACCCTGTCGTCCTAAGAGGTGCTTTCCACTCAATACAGGAGCAAGCTCGTGCCTGGGGTGGTTTCAACGCTGAGCGCACTTACGGTTACCTACGACTACTAGCTCCTGAGGAGCAGCAGGCAGGCGAAACTATCGGGATAGCAGTACTGAGCAACTTTACTGCCGACCGACAGTGCTACCCGCTCTTCCTCCCCAACTCGGAGGAGCAGGGCGAGCTACAGCGACTCCTACATGTGACGCTTCACACCCCCGATGCAGCTCCTCGCGAACTGCTCTACGCCTTCCAGCCCTGGGCTCCACTCATCATCGAGCTCGCCCCCTATAGTGTGCAGCTGGTAGAGCTGAGGTAGCTCCTCTTTGAGACTGTTGATTTTTGCAACAGTCTCCTGTAGAGCTCTTGTCAATTCAATATTTATGCTTACATTTGCACTAGCAGACGGAGGAAAGCATCGACGGCTATGGCACATATTAAGAATCTAGATAGTCGCTCTCTTTCTCGCCTCCTATACAGTGGTGAAGAGTCGCCAATAGGGTAGGGGCAGTACGGTAGCAGATCAGACAGTTTGAGATTTGTATCACACACGTGTGGTGTCTCTCTCCCCCCGAGTGCTTCACTAAATTATTTTCCCTTTTCCACTTTTTCCCTTTATGACCCTATATTTAGGCAACTTGAGCTACCGAGTACGTGAGAATGACTTGGAGCAACTACTCAGCGAGTACGGAGAGGTCTCCAACGCTCGTGTCGTCATGGATCGCGCCACTGGGCGTTCGCGTGGCTTCGGCTTTGCGGATATGGCTGATGACGATGCTCGTCGTGCTATCGAGGCACTCAGCGAGCAGGAGTTTGAGGGGCGTCGTCTCCTCATTCGTGAGGCTGAGGATCGTCCTCGTCGCGAGAGACGCTTCTAAGGAGCACTGACTCGACAAGACTAGACGAAACAAGAGGAGCTATCACCCACAGGGGCGGTAGCTCCTCTCTTTGTGAGACTGTTGCATAAAGGCGAATCGCTGTGTTGCTTTCGGGATTCGGCTTCGGTCACATACGGAGGTATGCTCCCTTCAGACCTCACCCTCAGCGCCTTGCGCTTCATCCTTTATGCAAAGTCTAGACAATCTTGCAAGCAAGATTATGAGACTGTAGGCTTTTGCAACAGTCTCTTTATGCTTATAGTTTGGTAGACTATTGGATAGAAGCCTGATAGACATCGTCTACAGACTTATCGATTGTTCGGTTGAACTCCTCGTCAGACTGCTGCGCCGACAGACCCTCAGCTAGGGCACGGGAGAAAGAAGCAATCACACCCTTATTGCGAGCCAAGAGGTCGTTCGCATGCTCACGGCTGTAACCTCCCGAGAGAGCTACGACACGGAGCATGTTAGGATGCTCGATAATCTCCTTGTAGAGGTTGTCCTGAGTAGGTAGTGTTATCTTGAGCATGACAGGGCGATCCAGATTGTCCAGATGAGCTATCAGCTCACGCTTGAGGATATCCTCCGCCTCTGCTTTGTCGGGACAGTGGATGTCTACCTCTGGCTCTAAGATAGGCACGAGGTCGTGAGCTAGGATCTTCTTACCCCACTCAAACTGCTGGTCCACGATAGCCTTGATACCCTTCTCGTTTGCCTCCTTGATGACGCTACGCATCTTCGTCCCGAAGATGTGATGCTTGGTAGCCTCGATGAGTAGGTCGTCAAGAGCGGGGAAAGGCTTCATCAGCTGTACACCATCCTGGAGCTCCTGTAGACCCTTATCTACCTTGAGAAAAGGTACGATGCCCAGCTTGTCCCAGAGGTAGTCAGGCGTCTTCATCCCGTCAATTTCGCCACGCATCGTGCGCTCGAAGAGAATTACGCCGATGATCTTGCCCGTTGCAAAGGCCGGGCTCTTGATCATACGAGTACGCATTTGGTGAATTAGGTCAAACATCTCCTCATCATTGCTCCAGGCATCCTCCGTGAGTCCGTAAGCCTTGAGCGCCTTGGGAGTAGAGCCTCCGCTCTGGTCGAGAGCTCCTACGAAGCCACGACCGCTTTTCATCTGTTCTAATTGCTTCTGATTCATATTGTGTAAAGTGTAAGTTAGACGCATGTCAATTGATTGGCGCATCTTCACTGCAAAGCAACTCAGAGCGAGACTATAAAAAGCCCGTCTCAGCCAATCCTCCTCAAAGGTAATCAAAATAAGTTACATAGCCCAATGCATCTCTATCTCCACTAGGGTTGACGCATTATAATTGCTCTGTTAGGAGCTACACATAGCGACCAGCGAGGAATAGATGAGGTCACTATATATGAGGTTACTATATATAATATGTCCGCCCTGCACTCTAACCTCTAATCTCTATTTACATAACGAGGAGTTTCGTCCGATTCCCTCTTTTCTCGAATATCCACGTGGAAAATCTGAAATCTCCACGTGGATATTTTTTATTTTCCACGTGGGCGTGATTCATTTCCTCCGAAGTTTCATTTGATTCCTCCGAAGAATTTTTTCTTCCCCACGTGGAAAATAAAAATTCTCCACCTGGATATTTCGAAATATCCACGTGGAAATCCGTTTTTCTCGACACAGCACCGTATCGATATGTAGTCAGTTTCAAATTATTGTTTCGACCCAGCCTCCAGTCGAAGGTCTTCGTTGTATCAAAGGTTACGATCTCCGTTACGTGTAACCCGTTGTAGGGACGCACGGTCGGTGCGTCCGTTGTCGAACGACAAGACATATAATTCAGTAACCTTTAACGGGGACGGACGCTCGACCGAGCGTCCCTACAACCGTTTCTCGTCTCCCCTCTAACCTCTAATTTCTGTATTTTCCACTCCAAAATGCAATTTGGGGCGGGGATGGTCGAGAGGTGGCGTAAGTAAAGTAATTTGTATAACTTTGCGACATCGGTCAGATCCCGCTGCACTCGTTGCTCTCAGCTGGAGGACGAAGTGGGGTGGGGGAATGCCGTGGAGCGTGTCACACGAAGTGGTGACGCGTCTCGCTGTGGGGCTACTACAGATGTGGTGGTGCTCACGAATGTGTAACGCAGTAAAATGGTAGTAGGTCACAGCTCCTAAGATAGGGGAGTGGCGCAGTATGATGTCGGATTTGGTATCGCCCTTTAAGGCCTTTCTCAAGCAGCACGGCTATCAGCTGACTTCCGAGCGAGTAGAGATTGCTCAGGTGGTCGGTCAGCAACGTCGTATCTTCACGACTGAGGGACTGATAAGTCAGCTGAAGGAGGGGGGCTATCGCCAGAGCCGAGGTACGGTCTATAGTACGGTGCGTCTGCTAGCTGAGGCGGGGCTGATCGTACAGCTACCGCAAGCGAGCGAAGCGCACTATCTGACCAGTGAGCAGGCTAGTCTCTATGCTGTCTGTCGCTGTCGCTGCTGTGGCGCAGAGGTGCTCTACAGACAGCCCCGACGACTTGAGGCTTTGCGACATGCTCCGACGCACCGCTATAGACTGGTACAGCCACTCCTGGTGTTCTTCGGACTATGCCAGCGCTGCGAGCGTGAGACTGCTAAAACGAATAATAAGAGGTCGGAGACTCAGTCGAGAGGGCTACAACAAGCCTCCTCAAGTCGCTGACCGATAGAGATATATTAAGATATGAACAAGAAAAAGGTAGATGTCCTACTTGGACTACAGTGGGGTGACGAGGGCAAAGGTAAGATTGTGGACGTCCTCACTCCAGGCTATCAGATGGTAGCACGCTTTCAGGGAGGACCTAATGCGGGGCACACGCTGGTCTTCGAAGGACAGCACTACGTATTGCGTTCGATCCCCTCAGGTATCTTCCAGGGCAACAAGCTCAACCTCATAGGCAATGGTGTCGTACTCGACCCCGTCCTACTACGTGAGGAGGCTGAGCAGCTGGCTCAGAGCGGACACGACATCAAGAAGCGACTAGTCATATCCCGCAAGGCACACCTCATCCTCCCGACACATCGTCTGCTAGATGCTGCTCAGGAACTCTCTAAGGGTGCCGCTAAGATTGGTACCACGGGCAAGGGCATAGGCCCCTGCTACACCGACAAGGTGGCTCGTACGGGACTCCGTATCGGAGACATCGAGCGTGACTTTGAGACCCGCTACAAAGCTGTGCGGGATCGTCACGTGGATCTATTGCAGAAGATGGGGGCTGACCTCTCCAAGTTGCCTGAGATGGAGGAAGCCTTTCACAAAGCAATCGACTATTTAAAGGGCTACCAATTTGTAGATAGTGAGATTCTTATCAACGAGGCTCTAGAAGAGGGACTGAACGTCCTAGCAGAGGGAGCTCAGGGGTCGCTACTAGATGTGGACTTTGGTACCTACCCCTTTGTGACCAGCAGCAACACGGTGAGTGCTGGCTGCTGTATTGGTCTCGGCATCTCGCCCAAGGCGATAGGTCGCGTCTACGGTATCTTCAAGGCATACTGTACACGTGTCGGGTCAGGACCCTTCCCCACAGAGCTACAAGATGAGGTAGGGCACCTGATGGCAGATCGTGGACATGAGTTTGGCGCAGTGACGGGTCGTCCTCGTCGCTGTGGCTGGATAGACCTTGTAGCCCTGCGCTACACGATCATGCTCAGCGGAGTGACGCATCTAATTATGATGAAGAGTGATGTCCTGGACACGCTCCCAACCATCAAGGCTTGTGTCGCCTACCGCATAGGAGACAAGGAGTACAAGAACATGCCGTACTCACTCGAGGCGGACATAGAGCCTATCTACCAGGAGCTGCCAGGCTGGCAGACGCCGCTGGATGGTTGTCGCTCGGAGCAAGAGCTACCAGACGCTTTCCGTCACTACGTCGCCTTCCTAGAGGCGCAACTACGAGTACCTATCTCGATTATATCTGTGGGCCCTGATCGCGCGCAGACCATCATGCGTAAGCTCAATAATGAATTATAAAGAAACGGTAGACTATCTCTACCAAGCGACCCCTTGCTACCAAAATCAGGGGGGCGATGCCTACAAGCCTGGTCTGGAGCGTATGCAGCAGATGTGCGAGGCTATAGGCAATCCACAGCGATACATCCGTACCATCCATGTGGGTGGTACCAATGGTAAGGGTTCGACGACCTCGCTCATAGCCTCCGTGTTGACGGCTGCTGGCTACAAGGTGGGGCTCTTTACCTCGCCACACCTAGTGGACTTTCGCGAGCGCATACGGATCAATGGCGAGATGATCTCCGAGGAGGAGGTGGTCTCCTTTGTCGAGCGGACTCGTCCGCTGATTGAGTCTGTAGGACCATCCTTCTTTGAATACACGACCCTGATGGCGTTTGAGCATTTCCACACTCATGAGGTGGACTACGCTATCATCGAGGTGGGCCTGGGAGGACGACTAGACAGTACCAACGTGATACTGCCTAAGCTCTCGATAATAACCAACATTAGCCTGGACCATACGCAATATCTCGGCAACACGCTCGAAGCAATTGCCTACGAGAAGGCCGGCATTATCAAGGAGGGTGTCCACGCTGTCATCGGCAAGGCAGGAGGAGCCGTTCGGGAACTCTTTGAACAGGTGGCAGAGGAGCGTCATGCTCCAATCACCTTCTGCGAGGATGAGCACACGATTAAGCGGTACGATGAGCTCCACCCTGGTATGCGACTAGACACCGTCGACTATGGACTCCTAGAGACGCCCCTCTCGGGCGATGCGCAGCTGGAAAATGCTCATACAGTCCTAACCGCTTTACGTATCCTAGACGACAAAGTACTCGATACACCACTCACCCATGAGGCTGTGGCACGAGGCTTTGCTGAGCTGTACAAGCTCTCGGGACTGCGTGGCCGCTGGGAGACGCTTTCTGTAGAGCCTCATATCGTTTGCGACACAGCGCACAATCCTGCTGGTATCGCCATCGTAGCTCATCAGCTGGAGGAGGCGGAGTATGATCACCTATATATAATAATAGGTATGAGTGCCGACAAGGATATAGATACCAACTTGGCGCTCCTGCCCTCGTCGGCGCGATACTACTTCTGCACGACAGCGTCACAGCGTACGCTACCCGCCGATGAGCTACAGCAACGCGCTACTGTCATAGGACTACGAGGTAGAGCTTATCCATCGGTAGAGGAGGCTCTGCGAGAGGTGTTGGCACATGCCAATGCTGGCGACCTTATATTCGTCGGTGGCAGCAACTTTATCGTAGCTGAGCTACTCAAGAGTTACCCCACGATACAAAAAGAGCGTCCAGCCCATCAATGAGGGCTAGACGCTCTATCTATAACTACGCATCAACAAACTAAACATACTACATAAGTAATGACTGAAACTATGCAACTAAAGACCCTGCGAGACAGCGCAGGGATGAGATGGCTAGCGCTGGCACTAGTCGCGCTCACGATGTTCTTTGCCTACATGTTTGTAGACATCCTCTCACCTGTCAAGACGATGGTCGAGTCCGAGCTTAACTGGAGCTCTACCGTCTTTGGGACCTATGGAGGTAGTGAGTTCTTTATCAATGTATTCTTCTTCTTCCTCATCTTCGCAGGTATCATCCTAGACAAGATGGGGGTTCGTTTTACCTTCCTCCTATCAGGCTCTCTGATGGTAATCGGAGCTTTGATTAAGCTGTATGCACTGAGTCCAGCATTTAACGCAGGGGGCTTCGGGTATAACTTCTTCAATAGCTTCTGGCCCGCTATGCCAGCCTCCGCAAAGCTAGCCTGTGTGGGCTTCGCACTCTTCGGATGCGGTACGGAGATGGGAGGCGTGACGGTCTCTCGCTCCATCGTCAAGTGGTTCGAGGGCAAGGAGATGGCTCTAGCTATGGGTATCGAGATGGCTGTAGCTCGTTTGGGTGTCTTCGCAGTCTTTTGGCTCTCACCGATGATTGCTGAGAAGTATGGTACGGTACGCGCTTCTGTATTCTTTGGCACCTGTCTCCTTGTCGTAGCTCTACTTCTGTACGTAGTCTACTTCTTTATGGATAGGAAGCTTGACCAGCAACTCGAAGCTGCACATGCAGCTGTGGAGCAAGAGGAGGAAGAGCCCTTTAAGTTTAGAGACCTGGGTCATGTCTTTGGCAACTCAATGTTTTGGATTGTTGCCATCCTCTGCGTCCTCTACTACTCAGCTATCTTCCCCTTCCAGAAGTTCGCTACTGAGATGCTCGTGAGCAATGTCGGCTTTGAGCCAGATGTGGCAGCTAAGATCTTTAGTCTCTTCCCTGTAGGAGCTATGGTGATAACCCCAATCTTAGGCTTCTATCTAGATGCTCGTGGTAAGGGTGCAACGATGCTGATGATTGGTGCAATCCTGATGATTGTTTGCCATGGTACGTTCGCTTTCTTCCCATTCGGTAGTGTCTCTCATGGACTGGCTGCTACCATAGCTGTCGTGGCAATCGTTGTCCTAGGCATCTCCTTCTCACTGGTTCCTGCAGCTCTATGGCCCTCTGTACCTAAGATTATCCCAGCTAAGGTGTTGGGGTCTGCTTACTCTGCTATCTTCTGGATTCAGAACATCGGCCTGATGGCTGTGCCTATGCTCATCGGTGCCATCCTTGATGCCAACAACCAAAACGTAGCTCCTGGACAGCCTAAGGACTACTTCCAGGCTATGCTTGTCTTTACCGCCTTTGGTGTGGTAGCTCTCATCACAGCTATACTCCTCAAGGCTGCGGACAAGAAGAAGGGCTACGGCCTTGAGTTGCCGAACATTAAGAAGTAACTTATCCGTCGGTGAAGGGGTTCTTTTGGAGTGAAGTTGCGCCCCTCTTAGTGAAGTCTTAACTAGGAGATGTAGGCTACTCGCAAAAATCTTCGTACATTTGTGCCGAGAGAGCTAGCTATACTTGACAGCACGCTCCAAAAGAACTACCCTTTCCACCGAAGAAATAAGATAACTCGCTATATGGAAATCAAGAAATCACCCCACGCAGACCTAAGAAAGACGATACCCTTATCGTTGGCTATGGGTTTGGTCTTAGCTCTAGGTATTCTTTATACCGCTCTAGAGTGGACCTCTACAAAGGACGATAGTGCAGATGAGACGACCTCACTCAATATCGCTGATATGGAGGATGCGCTCGTCATCACAGAGCAACAACAAGAGCAACCCGAACCGGAACCAGAAGCTCCTCAGGAAGTCGTAGAGGTACAGCTCCCAGAAGAGTTTAAGGTGGTTGATGATAACAAGGAGGTTGCTAAGATTTCAATCGTCTCTGTAGACCAGAATCGTGAGCTACCACCGCCACCAGTCATCGTACAGCCCGTACAGACAGTTGAGGAGCCTGAGGATCAGATCTTCGAGATTGTTGAGAATCCCGCTGTACCACCTACGGGGGATATACCCTCACTGCTCAAGTGGATTGCTAATCATATTGAGTATCCACAGAGTGCTCTAGACAATGGTATCCAAGGTAAGGTCGTACTCCGCTTTGTCGTGGAGAAGGATGGATCTATCGGAGACGTGATTGTGGCACGCAAGGTAGACCCCGCACTAGATAAGGAGGCTGTCCGTGTGCTTAAGTCCATGCCTAAGTGGACACCGGGTAAGCAGCGTGGTAAGGCTGTACGCTCATACTTCACGCTTCCTATCTCCTTTACCATTGGTTAAGGTGTAACACGTAATTACAATGAGATGGTATTGATGTCTCCCTATACTGCTAGTCTAGCTAGGCATTTATACCATCTTCATACTGACTGACAAGGGATGTCTAATTCATCAGAAGCTACTGACTTGAGAGCTTATCGTCAGATAGTGCAGGATACTCTGCAACGTCTGAAGCTAGATAAGCGCACTCCTCATGCACTCTATGCTCCGATACAGTACACGCTGGAGCAGGAGGGCGCTAAGCGGGTGCGTCCTGTCTTGGCTCTTCTGATGCAGGCGTTCCTCCGTCCTGAGGCTCCCCTTGTGGCATCACCTGCGGTAGCACTAGAAGTCTTTCATAACTTCACGCTACTACATGATGATGTGATGGACAATTCTCCTGTACGACGTGGCAAACCCTCGGTCTATGCTAAGTATGGACTGACGCCCGCCATCCTCTCGGGAGACGCTATGCTGATTCTAGCTTACCAGATGCTCTCCGAGGATGTCGCTCCTGAGATGCTCCCTGACTTAATGCGAGAGTTCAATAGGATGGCGACTCTTATTATGGAGGGACAACAGCTAGACCTCGAGTATGAGCAGGTGGACTATGTCTCTAAGGAGCAATACCTGGAGATGATTGGCTACAAGACTGCTGTTTTGATAGCAACGGCTACGCACTTTGGTGCAATCCTCTCACAGGGGAGTGTTACTGAGAGAAAGCATGCTTACGCCTTCGGCTGGAGTCTTGGTATAGCTTTCCAACTTCAGGATGACTACTTAGATCTATACGGAGATAGTGAGACCTTTGGCAAGCCTCTCGGAGGTGACATCCTAGAGGGCAAGAAGACTATTCTCCACACGCTCGCCTATGCTACTGCTTCTCAAGCTCAGCGACAAGCACTTACAGAGGCGATGCGAAGACCAAACGAGCAGACTGAAGAGAAGATCTCTGCAGTCAAAGCTCTATATGACGAAATGCAAGTAGCGACTCAAGTGCAGGCACTCGTGCGAGACTATTTGGCTGAGGCGCAGCAGGCTCTTGAGAGTCTCGAAGCTTCCTCAGGTAGAGAAGCTACGCAGTTGCGAGCATTTGTTAGCAAACTAGCTGAGCGCAACACTTAAACGCCAAGCCCTTAGCGAAGGGTTGGCACTCTAGTAGCAGAGGGGGATGTGTTCCCCTTCAGAGAAAGATAAGAGATGCTGATAGATACCCACACACATATATATGGTGTCGAGTATGACGCTGACAGAGATGCTGTCATCTCAGCAGCTTGTCAGGCAGGGGTAGACTATATGGTTATGCCTAATGTGGATCTCACGTCACTCCCTCTACTAGTCGAGACACATCATTCCTATCCAGACCGTACGGCGATGGCTATTGGCTTACATCCTACTTCGGTAGGGTCAGACTACGCAGAGCAGTTAGGTCAGCTACGTCAATACATAGCTCAGTCTACTGAAACAATAGTAGCGATAGGGGAGATTGGACTAGACTTCTACTGGGATCGAACCTATGTCGAAGAGCAGCAGAAAGCTCTTATCGAGCAAGTCAAATGGGCGATAGAGCTAGACCTGCCAGTGATATTGCATGTGCGCTCTGCGCTGGACGAGACGATAGATCTCTTGACAGCACACTTTGCTTCGGACAAGCTCCGTGGTGTTTTTCACTGCTTTGAGGGCGAAGAGGCACAGTTGCAGCGCATCTTGGCACACTTGCCACTGATGATGATAGGTGTCAATGGCAATGTAACCTACAAGCGTTCTCGCACCGCCCCTCTTCTGTCTCAGATTCCTCTCGATAAGATGCTACTAGAGACAGACGCACCCTATTTGGCTCCTATTCCCCAGCGGGGGAAGCGCAATGAGCCAGCATACTTAGTTCATACAGCTAGTTATGTGGCTAATCAGATAGGTATCTCACTAGAAAGCTTGGCAGAGCATACGACAAGTAATGCTAGACGGCTCTTTTCGTTAGACTGAATTGCCTAAAAGATTAATTCTTCCGCCAGTAGCTTAGCTTGTGAAGTTGTAGAGATAATGGTAGTCGTAGCCTCGAATGTGTGCTAAGTCGCCAAAATTCTTTAGATTTGCACTGGTAAATGAACCGTAAGCTCCACGAGAAAGGATAGACTCACACGACATAGCTATAAGGACTACGTATAGATATAGACAGATGTATTAAGGAGAGATGCTCGAGTGGCTGAAGAGGCACGCCTGGAAAGCGTGTAAACGTCGAAAACGTTTCGAGGGTTCGAATCCCTCTCTCTCCGCTTTAAGTACTCTGGCAGCACCGCCAGAGAGTACTACTAAAAAAGTATAAGTATCGTAATTCCAACGAGTTACGATACTTTTGTTTTATAGTCCTCTACCTCTTCAGAGTAGTTACAGAGATAGCCGAAACGCCCAAAATACTCTCC
>UQBE01000027.1 GCA_900539155.1 uncultured Porphyromonas sp. | reverse complement strand
TTCATTCTTCCCTCAACACCGAAATCAGCTTTTCATTTATAATGCGTCAGCCCTGTTCAGCCAGGGGCGTCCAGCCCTCAGATAGAGATATTTTTCGTAACTTAGCCATCTGAAAGTAGAGGTCTCTCCTAGCTATTCGCCCGATGTGCGACAGGTGGCAGATGGAGAGTGGAAGGTGTGACTGGCTGGTCCCAGATAGTACTTGTCGACCTCTGCTATCCAGCGAACAAAACTTAAATAGGACTCTATGGAAGATAGTATAGATAGGATTATACCGGTGGACATTGAGGAGGAGATGAAGACCTCATATATTGACTACTCGATGTCCGTCATCGTGTCCCGAGCTCTACCCGATGTACGCGACGGTCTCAAGCCTGTGCATCGTCGTGTACTCTACTCGATGAATGAGAGTGGCAATACCTACAATAATCCTACCCGCAAGTGTGCACGCGCCGTCGGTGATATATTAGGTAAGTATCACCCCCATGGCGACAGCTCCGTATATAACACATTGGTACGTCTCGCACAGGGCTGGAACATGCGTTACCCCCTCGTACAGGGACAGGGTAACTTTGGCTCTATCGACGGGGACTCACCCGCTGCGATGCGTTACACCGAGTCGAGACTCAACCAGTTTGCACAGGAGATGCTCCGTGACATTGACATGGAGACGGTGGACTTTCAGGACAACTTCGACGGAGACTTCCAGGAGCCTACGGTACTACCTTGTCGCATTCCCAACCTCCTAATCAATGGTGCTGCTGGTATCGCCGTCGGTATGGCGACCAATATGGCTCCGCACAATCTTACTGAGACGCTGAACGCTTGTATCGCTTACATCGATGCGCGTGGCGAGATCACGGTCGATGAGCTGATGCAGTATGTCAAGGCTCCAGACTTCCCCACGGGCGGTGTCATCTACGGCTACGAGGGGGTCAAGGAGGCTTTTCGCACGGGACGTGGACGCATCGTCATACGTGGCAAGGCGGACATAGAGGAGTACCACGGCCATGAGCGCATCGTCATACGTGAGATACCCTACCAAGTACGTAAGAGCGATATGGTTGCGAAGATTGCTCAGCTGGTCAACGAGAAGAAGATCGACGGCATCAGCGACATCTCTGATGAGTCGAGCAATAAGGGTATTCGTATTGTCATCGATATAAAGAAGGATGCCAACGCTGGCGTCGTACTCAACTACCTATATAAGTACTCCGACCTGGAGAGCTACTTCAGCGTCAATAACATTGCGCTAGTCCATGGTCGTCCTCGTCTGCTCAACCTTAAGGACCTCATCGGACACTTCGTCGATCACCGCCACGAGGTGGTGACACGTCGTGCGCAGTATGAGCTTCGCAAGGCGCAGGAGCGTATCCACATCTTGGAGGGCTTGATCATTGCGGTAGACAACATTGACGAGGTCATACGCATCATCCGCTCTAGTGAGGAGACGCGCGAGGCGATGAATCGACTGATGGAGGCATTCGACCTCTCGGAGCTACAGGCCCGTGCTATCGTCGACATGCGTCTCCGACAGCTCACGAAGCTCGATATTGACAAGTTGGAGCATGAGTACAATGAGCTCAAGGAGCGTATCGACTACCTAAACCTCTTCCTCAGCGACATCAATATGCGTATGGAGAAGATACAGGAGGAGTGCCGTGAGATCATCGACAAGTATGGCGATGAGCGTCGCTCGGAGATTATATATGCTTCGGAAGACTTGAATCCTGAGGACTTCTACGCTGATGAGGATATGGTGATCACCATCTCTCACCTAGGATATATCAAGCGTACACCCCTCTCGGAGTTCCGCACGCAGACGCGTGGCGGTGTCGGCGTCAAGGGTGCCGACAGTCGTGACGAAGACTTTGTCGAATACATCTACTCAGCGACGATGCACGCTACGATGATGCTCTTTACCGCTACGGGACGTGTCTACTGGCTCAGAGTCTTTGAGATACCCGAGGGTTCCAAGAGCTCTAAGGGCAGACATATCCAGAACCTACTAGACCTAGACGAGGAGAATCGTGTCACGGCTTTCCTACGTATTAAGAACTTGACGACCGACGAGGAGTTTGTCAATACACACTACCTTGTCTTCGCTACTGAGCAGGGCTTGATCAAGAAGACACTTCTGGCTCACTACGCTAACCCACGCAAGACGGGTGTCCGTGCGATCAACCTACGTGACGACGATCAGGTGGTTTCGGTGGCTCTCTCGAATGGTAACTGCGAGATATTCCTCGCCAACCGCAACGGACGCTGTGTCCGCTTCAACGAGCAGGAGGTGCGTCCTATGGGACGCACAGCGACAGGCGTTCGTGGCATCCGTCTCGATGACGATCCCAACGACAAGGTCATCGGTATGGTCGTACATCGCCTGAAGAATAGCGACGAGACGATCCTCGTCATCAGCGAGAAGGGCTATGGCAAGCGTTCGCTCATCGATGACTACCGCATCACAAAGCGTGGTGCCAAGGGTGTCAAGACGATCAACGTGACTGACAAGACGGGTCAGCTCATCGATATACGTGCCGTAGAGGATGACGACAACATTATGATCATCAACAAGAGTGGCGTCGCTATACGCCTCTCTATGGAGCAGGTACGTGTCATGGGACGCGCTACTCAGGGGGTCAAGATGATAGACCTCAATAAACGTTCGGACGAAATCGCATCTATATGTAATGTAGTGGCTGAGGAGGAGGAACCAGAGCTTCTTGACGAGGCAGACCTGGACGACCCCTCAGAGTTCGTCCCTCAGGAGGAGGACCTCAACGACTTTGAGGAGACTCCTGCAGATGAGGACGAGGAGAGCCACGAGGATTAGTCCTGACCCGTAAGACAATATATAAGGAGTAAGACAATAAACTAGTAACACCTACTTAGAATATGAAGACAACACGCAAAGTAACCCTAGTGCTACTCGTGCTGATGAGTGCACTGACACTTGGATGCGCACAGACCTCCAACGTAAGAGGTGCTGACCGCCTATCCGATGCGAGCAAGCCTGACTATCCTGGAGCTCGTAACCTAATCCAGCAGGCACTTGAAAACCCTGAGACCAAGGACGATGCCAAGACTTGGTACACCGCAGGACTGATCGAGGAGCGTGCATTCACAGGCGAAAACCAGAAGAGCCTTAAGAACCAGCCTCAGGATCTACCAAGTATGTACAAGGCACTCCTTGCTATGCACGAGTACTACAAGAAGACCTACGAGGTAGACCACCAGCCCAACGACAAGGGAAAGGTGCGCCCCAAGTTTGAGAAGAAAATCTCTAAGGCTTACGAGGAGAACATCCTGTACTACATCAATGCTGGTGGGTACTATATGGAGCAAAAGGACTTCAAGAGCGCACTCAAGGCATTCCAGTCCTTCAGAGAAATCAAGCGCTCTCCCCTCTTCGAGGGCGAGAAGTTCGCACAGACCGACTCAAACTCGCTGATGGTTGACTTTTTTGCCATCATCACTGCGTACCAGGCTGGCGACAAGCAGCTCGCTATTCAGTACGGCGAGGAACTAAAGGGCACCGGCTACCGTCAGAACGAAGTGTATCAGATTCTAGCTCAGACCTACATCGAGGAGGGAGATACGACCAACTATATCTCGACGATGCGCGAGGGGCTGAACCTCTTCCCCAAGGAGCCATACTACTCTGTCAACCTTATCAATACCTACATTGTACAGAACAAGTATGACGAGGCACGCACTTTCCTCCTGCAGGCTATCGAGCTCAACCCCGAGAACCCTCAGCTCTATGATGTGATGGGTAAGCTCTACGAGGAGAGCGATGAGCAAGAGGCGCTCAAGTGGTTTGGAAAAGCCCTAGAGGTAGACCCAAACTATGTCGAGTCTCTCTGCAACATCGGTCGTATTTATTACAATGAAGCTGTAGAGCTCTCCGACAAGGAGGAGGGCGGAGTGGCGGTCGCTCAGAAGAAGCGCACGGAACTTCTCAACAAGGCTCTCCCCTATCTCGAGAAAGCTTACGGCATCAACCCTGACGCTTCTTACTATCTACTCGGCAACATCTACTACGCTCTAGGAGACAATGCCAAGTACGAAGCAATCCAAGCTGCTCACGGCAACTAATTTTTAAGACGCGGTCTGCTCGTAGCTGAGCAGACAGATGAAGAGGAGACAGGTCCCCACGGCGGGCATCTGTCTCCTCTTTTGCTTTGCCTCTGGCAGAAGCGACGACCAGCTCTCCACCACGAGAGACTGTTTCAAAAGTCAATAGGCTCAACGAAGTCGTGCGTTTGAGACAAAGAGTGGGGCGGTGCGTGTACTTTCCTCCGTGAGTCTATTGCGTATCTCGAGAATATTCACTTACTTTGCAATACCGTTAATCAGACAACTAAAGATCACAGCCTATAGGATAGACAGCTACCTTTTGTAAACGTAAAGGATACTCTCTACACAAATATGACTACACTCCGTATGTGCAGTGACGACGAGCTCGTCCGCCAATATCGAGAGGGCTGTGATGGGGCATTTGCTGAGCTCCTCCATCGGTACGAAGCCGATATACATAACTATATCTTCCTGACTGTATCGGACAGTGATTTAGCCGACGATCTCTTCCAAGAGGTCTTCATCAAGGTGATGCGCACTCTGCAAGCAGGCAAGTACAAAGCCCATGGAAAGTTCAAGTCTTGGCTTCTACGCTTGACTCACAACCTAATGATGGACCACTTTAGGAGCGAGAAACAATCGCTTTATGTGACAAACTACGATGCCAATCAGCAAATCCTAGACTTGACACCCGCTGATGACCTTCCGGCGGAGTTCTTTGACGACCAGGAGGCTCTCTATCACCAGATTTCTCTTTGCGTAGAAGCGCTCCCCGAGACCCAACGCGAGGTCCTCAAGATGCGCATCTACGAGGAGATACCTTTCAAGGAAATAGCCGAGCGTACCGAAGTAAGCATCAGCACAGCCCTAGGGCGTATGCGCTATGCGCTGATTAATCTGCGTAAAATGGTACGAGAGCGCAATATTGCACCCGTCTAAGCGTTTAATCCGTGTAGGATGTCTCTCCGACCAGTTCATCAGTCGGTAGCATCCAACTATAGGACTAAACGCTTATGAATATACGACTACCCTATCTAACCACCTCGTCTCTCAGTCGAGCACTAGAGGACGCCACAAAAGCTAGACAGTCAGCGCACCATCAGCAAGTGATGGAGCAACTCTTGGCATTGGCTAAGCAGTAGCCAGCACCACGCACTTATAATTAAAGACAGGTAGTGACAGCTGTACTCCGACAGCGTCACTACCTGTGTTGCGTTTGTAGGAAGGGGATTCCGAAGACTAGCTCAGCCCCTCAATCTGTCCGTCGACGATGTCCATATGGACGGCTTGAGGCTCCTTGGGAAGCCCCGGCATACGCATGATGCTACCCATGATGACGACAATCATCTCAGCGCCACTGTTGAGGACGATGTCCTCGACCTTCATGTCAAAGTCGCGCATATCGCCATAACCCTTGGGATCTGCCGAGAAAGAGTACTGCGTCTTGGCAATGCAGATTGGGTAGCGCTCCATGTTGAGTTCGTGGATGCGAGCGAGCTTCTTCTCTGCCTTGCTACTGTAAGTCACATTCGCAGCGCCGTAGATGCGCTTAGCGATATGCTCCACCTTCGTCTTGACAGGCTCGCTGAGCTCGTAGACGTGATCGATAGGCTCCGAGGGATGCTCCTCGATGGTCTTGACGACTAGCTCAGCCAGCTCGGTAGCACCCTCGCCACCCTCGCTGTAAGCATTATTGATCGCAAAGCCACAGCCTAAGACCTGCTCGCAGTGATTGCGGACGATATCTATCTCCTCATCCGTGTCCGTAGCGTAGCGGTTGAAAGCGACGACCACCGTCTGCCCGAAGTTGTGCAGATTATGCACGTGGCGGTCCAGGTTAGCAAGTCCCTTACGCACACCCTCTATGTCCTTCTCGTAGATTTGCTTCTCATTGACATCGCCGTGCATCTTGAGACCCGCGAGGGTAGCAACGATGACCGTCAGCTTAGGCGCAAAGCCTGCTACACGACACTTGATGTCTAGGAACTTCTCCGCACCGAGGTCTGCACCGAAGCCTGCCTCCGTGATTGTGTAGTCGCAGCAGGACATAGCCATCTTGGTCGCAATGATTGAGTTGCATCCGTGAGCGATGTTAGCGAAAGGTCCACCATGGATGAAAGCAGGTGTCCCCTCAGTGGTCTGTACGAGGTTCGGCTTGATCGCATCCTTCAGGAGGATGGTGATAGCGCCTCCGATGCCTAGATCCTTGACATGAAATGGTTCCTTAGTCTTGGTGTAGCCGAGGAGGATATTGTCGATACGACGACGCAGGTCGTCTAGGTCAGATGCCAGGCAGAGGATTGCCATAATCTCACTTGCAGGGGTGATATCGAAGCCGGTCTCCGTGGGGACGCCATTGCCTACGCCACCTAGACCAGTGATGCAGTTACGCAGTGAGCGGTCGTTGACATCGAGGACACGCTTCCAGAGCACCTCGGAGAGTCCCTCGCAGCTATTTCTATTTTGATAGATATAGTTGTCGAGGAGAGCCGTAATCATATTGTGAGCTGAGGTGATCGCGTGAAAGTCTCCTGTGAAGTGGAGGTTGATGCTCTCCATAGGGAGTACCTGAGCATATCCACCACCTGCGGCACCACCCTTCATACCGAAGCAAGGGCCGAGAGACGGCTCACGGAGTGCCACGGCGGCACTCTTGCCGATTTTGTTCAGTCCGAGAGCCAGACCGATGGAGACAGTGGTCTTACCTACACCAGCCTTGGTTGGTGTGATAGCGGTCACGAGGATGAGGTTGCTCTGGGCTATCTTGTCGGGATCCATGCGCTCGTGCGATACCTTGCCGATGTAGTGCCCGTAAGGCTCTAGTTCTTGATCTGTGATGTTGAGCTGGTGAGCGATTTCCTCAATGGGCTTGAGCTGGCACTCACGAGCTATCTGAATATCTGATTTCATTGCTGTACCTATATTAGTGTAATGTATAAGAAAAAAAGGCACCCCCTACAGGGTCGAGTAGACCACCATAGACGACGCCCTTGCGAAAGAGTGAGAAGAGCCGAAAGCCGGACTCGAACCGGCGACCTACTCATTACGAATGAGTTGCTCTACCAACTGAGCTATTTCGGCATCTCTCTTGACGATGCAAAAGTACAACAAACTTTTGACACTACAAAAAGGTTGCACTTTGGATTTGCTTTTGCCACCCATTTCACCAAGGAAAAGCTATCCAATACCGACAACTTAGTAGACAAAACAGAGACACCAAAGATTCTAATTGGAAAACTTCCGAAAAGCTAATTTTTCGCAAACGACTAGACTACAATTTATTGCAATTTACTTTTAGATAACTTTTCAACAACTATCGTTTTAGAAGTTGTTTCATTTGGTTATCTCGTAGGAAAGTTGTAATATTGCACTCGCAACAAACAAGGATGCCCTACACAACCCCTTCTTTCGTCAATCTGCGATCTATATATAATAGGGTGTACTAGCGCATATCGCCTAGTCTCTGGGAAACTGGTGTGAGTCCAGTACAGAACCCGCTGCTGTAATTCTCGCCTTGGAGGAGGATCACATATCCACTGTCTTAGCGTCATAAGATGGGAAGGAGATTACTCCGAGCAGGACTACGCTACACAGAGCATAGTCCCGACGAGATAAGTCAGAAGACCGACCCTAGCATACAGAGATCGTAAGGGATAAGACGAGGAGTGTCGCTAGAAGAGCGGCAGTCGCACGAGAGATGGACGAAGCGGGAGCAACCTACATTACTTTCGGGAATTGAAGTATGACAACAACTATCAAGCAAATCATCAAGCGGGATGGGCTGCAAGAGCCGTTTACCCCGTCGAAGATTGAGAACGCCGTTCTCAAAGCCTACATCGCCACAGGTCAGACTGAGTGTCTTCAAGAGGCGAAGACCGTTACTATGGGTGTCCTCGGGCGCATCGAGCAGGAGGTCATCTCTGTCGAGGAGGTGCAGGACCTCGTCGAGAGTGAGCTCATGAAGGTGCAGCCAGAGGTGGCTAAGCGCTACATACTCTATCGTGAGTGGCGCAACACGGAGCGTCAGAAGAAGAGCGAGCTCAAGCGCAATCTGGACGGCATCGTGACCATCGACAGTAACGATGTGAACCTGAGCAACGCCAATATGAGTAGTCACACACCCGCAGGGCAGATGATGACCTTCGCCTCGGAGGTCTCTAAGGACTACACCTACCGCTACCTGCTCCCCACGCAGTATGCTGAGGCGCACCGTCGCGGGGACATACACATCCACGACCTCGACTACTACCCCACGAAGACGACTACTTGCATCCAGTACGACCTAGCGGATCTCTACGAGCGAGGCTTCCACACGAAGAATGGTAGCATTCGCACGCCTCAGAGCATCCAAAGCTATGCAACGCTGGCGACGATCGTCTTCCAGACGAACCAAAACGAGCAGCACGGCGGACAGGCGATACCAGCCTTTGACTTCTTCATGGCTCCTGGGGTCTACAAGACTTTTCTCAAGCATGTCGCCGATACGACACGCCTATTCCTCCACTGTCAGGGTGCTACAGACCTGCCCACGGTACGAGAGATACGAGAGTTGGCGGAGCAGCATCTCGAGAGCATCGTCCCGACCTCGACTGCGGTGACGAATCTGTGCCAAGCTCTGGGCCAGCGGGTCAATAAGGAGATACCTCGCAAAGAGGTGGTCTACCTAATCAACCAAGCGATAGAGCGCACACGTCGTGACACGCATCAAGCGATGGAGGGCTTCATACACAACCTCAACACGATGCACTCGCGTGGTGGCAATCAGGTGGTCTTTAGCTCGATCAACTACGGCACCGACACCTCGGCCGAGGGGCGTATGGTCATCGAGGAGCTGATGAAAGCGACGACCGAGGGGCTAGGCGTAGGTGGCGAGGTGCCAGTCTTCCCGATACAAATCTTCAAAGTCAAGGAGGGGGTCAACTACTCCGAGGCGGACTTCGACCGTGCGATGAAAGACTTCGACCGTGCTGTGGCTGGGGAGATAGAGTTTGAGACGCCAAACTTTGACCTCTTCCTGAAGGCTTGCGAGACAACGGCAAAGGCGCTTTTCCCCAACTTTGTCTTCCTCGATACGCCCTTCAATCATAGTGATGAGTGGGATGCCAATGATCCGCTACGCTACCGCCATGAGCTAGCAACGATGGGATGCCGTACGCGTGTCTTTGAGAATATCAATGGCCCTCGCACCTCAATAGGTCGTGGCAATCTCTCCTTTACGACCATCAATCTACCTCGCCTAGCCATCGAGGCGATGCGCTATGCTAAGGAGCAGATGGGTACGAAAGAGGACCTCGGCAAGATGCGTAGTATAGCAATCAATAAGCTCTACACCTCGATACGTGAGATGGCTCGCCTCGTGGGCGAGCAGCTACACACCCGTTACGAATTTCAGGCGACGGCCTTGGCGCGTCAGTTCCCCTTCATGATGGGCAATGATGTCTGGAAGGGCGGTGGTGCCCTGCGTCCCAACGACCCCGTCGGTCACGTGATAGACAGCGGTACACTTGGCATCGGCTTCATCGGTGGGCACAACGCTATGTGTGCTATCTACGGTGAGGGGCACGGAACCAACGAGGATGCTTGGCACACGCTCTACCACTGTGTCGAGATCATTGGGGAGGTAGCACAGGAGTTTAAGGAGCGCTACCATCTCAACTACTCGGTACTAGCTACCCCTGCTGAGGGGCTCTCAGGCCGCTTCACACGCCTTGACCGTAAGCGCTACGGGATTATCGAGGGGGTCAATGACAGAGCTTACTACGTCAACTCCTTTCACATTGATGTCAAGGAGGAGATACGTATCGCGGATAAGATACGTCTGGAAGCACCTTTCCACGCACTGACGCTAGGAGGACACATCACCTATATAGAGCTCGATGGCGAGGCTAAGAAGAATGTCAAGGCGATTGCCAAGATTGTCAAGCTGATGCAAGACAACCACATTGGCTACGGCTCTATCAATCACCCGATAGATACTTGTCGCGAGTGCCACTACAAGGGGGTCATCTATGCTAAGTGTCCGATATGTGGTGGCGAGGATATACTACGTATGCGTCGTATCACGGGCTACCTGACGGGCGACCTCGCCTCGTGGAACTCCGCCAAGCGTGCCGAGGAGGCTGATCGCGTCAAGCATCACTAGTCTGATTTCTCTCGGATGAACGTCCTCAAGGTCATACCCGAGACCATCCTCGATGGTGATGGGATACGCTGCTCGATCTACTTAGCGGGCTGCTCCCATCACTGCCCAGGGTGTCACAACCCTGAGAGTCACAATCCGCTCGTAGGGACGCCCCTTACGGAGGCATACCTGCAGCAGATCATCGACGACATCAACGGCAACCCCCTCCTCGACGGCATCACGCTGAGTGGAGGGGATCCAATGTTCTGCCCTGAGGAGCTGCTCACGTTGCTCCAGCGTCTCAAGAGCGACACGGGGCAAGAGATCTGGTGCTACACGGGCTACACGCTCGAGCAGATAGAGCAAGACCCCACACGCGCCCCGCTACTAGACTATATAGATGTACTCGTCGACGGCCGCTTCGTGCAGAATCTATACGACCCGCAGATCCCCTTCAGAGGCAGCTCTAATCAGCGCATCATTCGGCTACATCCATCGGCACTTCATCACTCATCGGCGAAGTTTATTTCTTAGCCACAGAGCTGGCAGAGATAGCTCGCGCGACACTCCCCACTGGAATGTGCGCGAATGTATCAGCCGTGTCTTAGCGTTTTGTTGTTTGCAAAAAGAAAACTATCTTTGTAGCATAGGGGTTGTTTCATCCTCTGGTACAAGGTGTTGAATCAGCGGGAGACTTCAACAAGAGATCTAATGAGCGCGAAGATACAGGCGTACAAGACAAGACAAACCAACAATACTAACTTCTAAGCTTTATAATTATGAAACATACGACATGGTTATGCGCTTTGCTCCTATTCCTGCTACCACTCGTGGCAAAGGGACAGCAGCAGGTGACGCTGGACAAATCTCAGCAAGAGATCGCTAAGGTCATAGAGACCGTTATGCATCTATCTGAGCAGGAGGCTATCCTCAATCAGGCGGATGCTACGACACGTAAGGCTGTCGAGGTGGTGCGAGCCCTCACTGGCCAAAAAGAGTACAGCGAGAAAGAGGCTACAAACCTAGCCTCTGCACTCACTCTAGAAGACAATCACATCGTAATCCTCCCGAAGTATCAGCGTCCAACAGAGGGTGCCACGTGGGATGGCGTATCCCTCGCGGAATTCGTGAAGGCGATAGACGACTTTCGCTCGATGACGCTAACGGAACAGCAATAATCGGCTGTGTAGTCCGTATCTTTCGATCCTATCCCTCTAGAGACTGTCGCTTGTTAGCTGCGGTCTCTAGTTGTTTTTAGGGGGCTATTCATCTCCAAATGAGCCTCTTTTATGGAGAATATGTCAGGGGAACCGTATGGTCAACTCCGAAATGCAATTTCGAGTGTAGCTTGCCCCGGTACGTAAACGCCCCCTCTTGCAGGATTAAAAAGTTTGTCTTACCTTTGCATCCACGAGATGACAAGAAGCTCTAATGCAGTCTTGGGATCGTAGTGGATGGATTTGATAAGCTTGCAACCACTTAGAAAAATGCTAAAAACTTACCTCCGCACCACTCTCTAGCAGAGATCGCAGTAGGAGGATTTTTTCTAAGCAAGCATAGAGATATCAAAGCACCCCACGAGCTGATCCGTCAGACTGGTGGGGTGCTTTCTTGTTGTAACCAGAGGCTTTGGCACGGGCCAATAGCCTCGACTCAATATATTTACATCAATCAGTATATCAGTAGTATGAATTACTTCTTTACATCCGAGTCGGTGTCTGAAGGACATCCAGATAAAGTGGCAGACCAAATATCCGATGCCATCCTAGACCAGCTACTAGCGGGTGATCCCGCCTCACGTGTCGCCTGTGAGACGCTCGTCACCACGGGGCAGGTCATCGTCTCTGGCGAGGTGCGTAGCAATGCTTATGTAGACCTAGATGCGACCGTGAGGCGTGTGGTAGATCGTATCGGGTACAACAAGCCTGAGTATGGCTTTGACGCTCGCAGTTGTGGCATCCTGAGTGCTATCCACGATCAGAGTAACGATATTAACCGTGGTGTGGATCGTGCCAACCCTGAGGAGCAGGGAGCAGGTGACCAGGGCATGATGTTTGGCTATGCAACGACCGAGACGGCCAACTATATGCCGCTACCTCTCGACCTCTCTAACGCGCTGCTCTTCGAGCTAGCTGAGATACGCAAGAAGGAGCCGGAGCTGATGCCTTACCTAAGACCTGATGCTAAGAGTCAGGTGACGGTAGAGTATGATGAGGACAACCATCCTGTGCGTATCGACACTATAGTATTAAGTACGCAGCACGATGAGTTCATCAAGCCTGCCGATAGCTCTTACGAGGCGCAGCATGCTGCCGACCTGAAGATGCAAGAGCAAATCGCAGAGGACATACGTCGCTACCTGCTCCCGCGTGTGGAGAAGTACTATCCCCAGTACGCTGATCTTTTTGCGGTGCAGGAGTATCGCCTACTGGTCAACCCCACGGGCAAGTTTGTCATCGGTGGTCCTCACGGAGATACGGGTCTCACAGGGCGAAAAATCATCGTAGACACTTACGGTGGTCGCGCCTCTCATGGTGGTGGCGCCTTCTCGGGCAAGGACAGCTCTAAGGTAGACCGCTCAGGTGCCTACGCGGCACGTCATATAGCCAAAAACATGGTCGCTGCGGGCGTTTGCTCAGAGATGCTCGTACAGCTCTCCTATGCGATTGGAGTAGCAGAGCCTGTGAGCATCTACGTGCATACTTCGGGTAAGAAGATTGATATGAGCGATGGCGAGATAGCCCAGCACATCCTGCGAATCTTTGACCTGAGACCCTATGCTATCGAGCAGCGCTTTGACCTCCGCAAGCCTATCTATGAGGAGACAGCTGCTTATGGTCACTTCGGGCGTGATGTGCGTTGGGTCAAGAAGAGCTTCGAGACCTTCCACAGAGGTACCATAGAGATGGAGGTCGAGCTCTTCCCCTGGGAGAAGCTGGACTATGTGGAGCGCATACGTCAGGAGTTCCATCTCTAGAGACCGCCAGATTTTATGTCACCACTCTCCGACGCGCTCCAGACCAAGGAGCAGCTCCAGCTCCAGTCCTATCTCGAGCTACATGGGATGAACCGCAGCCAGGTGCGCGAAGATTTACTGAGCTTGGTCGGAGAGCAGGGAGGGATATTCACCGCCGATGACTTGATAGCCCTCGCTAAGGAGCGCGGGGTCTCAATCAGCAGTTCGTCCGTCTACAGTGGCATCGAGCTCTTTGTCAAGGTGGGCATCCTGCTCCCCCTACCGATGGGGCTGGCAGGCACGCTCGTGCGCACCGCCCTGTGCCGTGGCAAGACGTTAGTTCTCTGTCGCCACTGCGGTGCTGCCCTGCTCTATCGCAATGGACCCACGATGAGCGAACTAGAGATGGTCACGCCACCACGCTACAGCGACACGACGCCGATGCTAATTTACTGGGGCGTCTGCCCTCAATGCCACCGTCGCAAGCGGAGATAGCAGGAGGGGATGAATTCATTATAATATAAAGTGTCACCCCTGCCCTCTAACTTCTAACCTCTAATTTCTAATCTCTAATTACCCTCTTTTCGCGAATATCCACGTGGAGAATCTCAAATCTCTACGTGGATATTTTTTATTTTCCACGTGGGCGTGATTCATTTCCTCCGAAGTTTCATTTGATTCCTCCGAAGAATTTTTTCTTCCCCACGTGGAAAATAAAAATTCTCCACCTGGATATTTCGAAATATCCACGTGGAGAATCCGTTTTCCCCGACATCGCGCCGTTTTGATATGTAGTCGGGTCTAAATTATTGTTGCGAACCAGCGTTGCATTTCTTCAGCCAGGGCTGATGCATCATGAGACTGTTGCAAAAGTCAACAGTCGCAATAAATGTGTGAAGTGATTAAACGAAAACGTCCTATACTACTCTAAGGGGGTGTCCTCTTGTTTTTTTTTCTTACTTCACCGACTAGAGGAGCTTACTACGCAACGACTTATAGCCTATGAGACCACATACTCCCCTCGCCCGCTACTGGCGATATATGATGATACCGCTCCTATCACTACTTGCCTTGCCACTCTCGGCGCAGCAACCAGACACGCTCGTGCTGACACTAGACGAGAGCATCGCTCTCGGGCTGGAGCAGAGCCCGATGGTGCTGGGCAAGGACGTCGCGCTGGTCAACCAAATGTATGCCGAGCGGGAGGCGCAGAGCGCTCTCTACCCGCAGCTGTCACTCTCGGGCAACTACGGCTACACGCTGAAGAAACAGCGAATCTACTTCGACGGGATGCCCGGTATGGGCGCTATGCCCGGTATGGAAGATGGCATCGAGGTGGGACGTACACACAATATACAGGTAGGTCTACAGGCTGGTATGCCACTCGTCAATGCGACGCTCTGGAAGGCACTGCAGATCAATCGCACGCAGGTTGACCTGGCACTACAGCAGGCCTCGCAGTCTCGTCAGGAGTTGGTCGGGCAGATTAAGAAAGCTTTCTACACGGTGCTCCTCGCTCAGGAGTCTTGCGAGACATTGCAGCAGAGCATGCACAATGCAGAGCTGAACCTCGAGCGGGTCACCCAGCGCTACGAAGCGGGGCTCGTGGCGGAGTACGACAAGATGCGCGCTGAGGTACAGTACGCCAATATCAAGCCCTCAGTACTGCAGGCAGAGCAGGGCGTTGACCTAGCTTATATGCAGTTGGCGGTACTCCTAGGACTAGACCCTCACACAGGTCTGCGACTGGTGGGGCACCTCGAGGACTACCAAGCCGAGAGCCAGCAACTCATAGCGCAGGTGCCAACGACCGACTCGCTATGGCTTACGACCAATCCAACCTTGCGAGCACTAGAGCTACAGCAGCAGATAGCGGACGAGAGTATCAAGCTCTCTAAGCTGAGCTGGGTGCCTTCGATTTCGTTGGGTGCAAACTACAATTACAACTTCTCGTCAAACGACTTTGACCTCTCTAAGAGTCGTCTTTGGGTTCCCTTTTCAGTCGTGAGCCTGCAGTTTCAATTTCCACTCTTCACAGGGCTGAAGAACTACTACACGACGCGACAAGCCAAGGGGCGGGCTTTGCTCCTGAAGCTCCAGCGACAAGATGCTGAGCGGTCACTCACGCTCGGTATGCAGAGCCAGCGAGACAAAGCACGTAAGGCGCAGGAGCAGTACAGCACAGCGACACAGATACAAGCGACAGCCGAGCGGGGCTACACCATCGCACAGCGTATGTATGACAAGGGCATGGGCACGCTCCTAGAGGTCAACGATGCTGAGCTGGCACTACTGCAAGCTCGTCTTAACCAGACACAAGCGCTCTATGACTACCTCATAGCGGGTGTGGAGATAGAGCAGCTCATAGCCCCCGAGACACCGCTCTCCTCCGACACAAACAATGATTACGAGGAGCGTCTCAACTCGATCAAACGAATGACTCGATACTTCTAACGCCATATATCCTAATTAAGCCAAAAACAATATCCTATGTTTCTCTCTATACGTACTTTTGCTCCGATAGCACTGAGCCTAGCACTCGTCTCTCTTACCAGTTGTAGCTCTGCGAGCAAGGATGGCAAGACGACCTTTTCGCACACGATCGACTCGACAGACATCAAGCATGTGGAGGTGGCGACCGTCTCAGTGCAGACACTCCCAGACCTACAAGAGTACACCAGCACGGTCGAGGCTAAGGTGACTAACAAGATAGCTCCGCAGATGGCCTCCCGCATCAAGCGCATCTATGTAGAGGTGGGACAGCAGGTCTCTCGTGGGCAGCTCCTCGCCGAGATGGACCACAGCCAGCTGGAGCAGGCGCGTCTGCAGCTCGAGGAGCGCAAGAGCGCACTGGCTCGTATAGATGAGCTCTACAAGATAGGCGGTATCTCGCAGTCGGACTGGGAGGCGACGCAACGAGCCCTCACACTGGCTCAGACGAGCTACAATAATATAAGGGAGAATACGCAGCTCCGTAGCCCTATCTCAGGGGTGGTCACTGCGCGCAACTACGATGCGGGTGATATGATGTCGCCACAGATGCCTCTGCTTGTTGTGGAGCAGGTCAACCCAGTGGTGCTACGGGTCAATCCCTCGGAGCGTTACTACGGGCAGATGACCAAAGGGATGCCTGTGACGATTACTTCGGAGTCCCTGCCTGACGAGACTTTTGCAGGTAAGATTTCGCTGAAGTATCCAACGATCAATCCACAGACCCACACCTTTACGATGGAAGTTGAGGCGACTAATCCTGAGCGCAAGCTGGTGCCTGGACAGTACGCTCGCGTTTCGATCAACCTAGGCGACAAGGAGTACACGGTCGTCCCCACAGAGAGCATCGTCAAGCAGATAGGCAGCGCTGAGCAGTGCGTCTACATCGTACGAGACGGCATCGCCCATCGGCAGGTAGTCGTCGTAGAGCGTACCGTCGGTAAGTATACAGCGATCAGCGAGGGCGTCTCCTCAGGTGATGTCGTAGTTACCACTGGAGCCAGCATCCTGTCCGATCAGATGCCTGTACAGATTTCGCAGGCTCAGAAGTAATCTCTCCCCACACACAGATCCTCGCCTTTAGCTTATGAGTCTTTATCAATCAGCCGTACGTCGTCCTGTCACCACGATCATGATCTTCGTCGGGGTGGTCGTCTTGGGTCTTTTTGCCTTGACACGCCTGCCGATAGATCTCCTGCCCGATATGCAGATCAATCGGGTCATGGTCGTCACTTCTTACTCGGGAGCCGCTCCTGAAGAAGTGGAGAACAACATTACCAAGCCCATTCAAAACGTTCTCAACGGTATCAACGGGGTCAAGCACATTACCTCGCAAAGTAAGGAGAATGTCTCTGTCGTCACGCTAGAGCTCCGAGAGGGACTGGACATAGAGAATGCGATCAACGATACCCGCGACAAGATCAGTGCTATCACGGAGGCACTCCCCGACGGAGCGGGCACGCCAAACATTATCAAGTTTGGTATGGATGATATACCTATCCTCATGCTCTCGATCAAGTCGGACGCTAGCTCCAAGTCGCTCTACAAAATCCTAAATGATCAGTTGATAACCCCTCTAGGACGCATTGACGGGGTGGGGGGCGTCAACCTACTAGGTGCTAGACAACGACAGATCAACGTCTACTGCGACCCGCACAAGCTCGAGAGCTACGGCATCACGGTCAGTGATGTGAGCAACCTCATTGCGGTCGCAAACCGCAACATCTCGGCTGGGTCGATGAACCTAGAAACGAGTAAAATCTCCCTCCGAGCTATCGGTGAGATCATTGATCCGAAGCAGTTAGAGGAGCTCCCCATAACGAGCTTCGCTGGCCGGACCATCTATCTGCGAGACGTGGCGAGCATCGTAGATGGCGACCCTGAGCAGCAAACGCTTGCCTACGTGGACAACCAGAGGGGTGCCATGCTTATGTTGATGAAGCAGTCGGGTGCCAACACAGTACAGGTGAATAAGCGTGTCCTCAAGGCACTCCCGCAGATCGTGAAGAACCTTCCCACGGACATCAAGATAGAGGTGATTATGGATCAGAGCGACTTCATCGTGCGCTCGATCAATAGTCTGAGCTCGACGATCGGCATCACCTTCTGCGTCGTGATGCTCATCGTGCTGCTCTTCTTAGGCCGATGGCGCGCCACCTTTATCATCGTTCTGACGATCCCGATATCGCTACTCTCGGCCTTCATATACCTATTGCTGACGGGCAATTCGCTCAACATCATCTCGCTCAGTTCGCTCTCCATAGCCATCGGTATGGTGGTGGACGACGCGATTGTGGTGCTTGAGAATATCACCAACCACATCGAGCGGGGAAGCTATCCGAAGCAAGCTGCCGTCCATGCGACCAACGAGGTGGCACTCTCAGTCATCGCCTCTACGCTGACGATGCTGGCCGTCTTCCTCCCGATGGTGATGATGCAGGGCATGGCGGGACTACTCTTCCGTCAGCTCGGCTGGATCGTCAGTATCGTGATGATCGTCTCGACCATCTGTGCGCTTGCCCTGACACCTACGCTCTGCGCCCACATGCTCCGAGCTAATCGTCAGCGCCAGGAGGGAAAGGTATCCCAAAAGATTCTACGCCCCTTCAACGACTTCATCCAGCGACTGACGGTGCTCTACCAGCGCACGCTCGCCTGGGTGCTACGACACAAGTGGCTCACGGTAGGCTTGTCCTTAGGCATCTTCGTACTATCGCTCACGCTCGGCTCGATGGTTAAGACGGAGTTCATGCCGCAGGGAGACGGTGGCTATATATTTGTCAAGGCGTACTACCCCGTAGGCACTACCATAGATCGCCCGCTCGCTGAGGGGCATCGCCTCACCGAGGAGTGGCACAAGAAGTACCCCGAGATAGAGATGCTGCAGTTCTCCACGGGCCAAGCTGACGCTTTTCAGTCTGGAGCCTCGACGCTAGCTCAGGACAATGCGGATAATCTTCTCTCCTTCAATATCAAGCTGGTCGATGCCTCTGAGCGAAAGCGTTCCTCTAAGGAGGTTGCTGCCGAGATGCGTCGTGATCTGAGTGCCACGCCTGGTATCAAGCAGTACAACGTCTCCATTCAGACAGGTGGCGGCGGACAGCAAAGCACTGTCAATGTCGATATCTACGGACACGACTTTGCCGTCACCGATCAGATCTCCAAAGCGTTTATGGCAGAGATTAGGAAGTCGCCAGCTTGTGCTCAGGCACTGAGCAATCGGGACGAGTTTATGCCTGAGTACCAGGTCATCTTCGATCAGCAGCGTCTCGCTGAGCATGGCTTGACCAATAGTATGGTAGCGAGCTATCTGCGCAACAGCATTTACGGAGCCACCGCCTCCTTCTATCGTGAGGATGGGCAGGAGTATGAGATTAGAGTGCGACTAGCTCCGGAGTTCAGGCGCTCTCTCGACGACATCGCTCAGACACTGGTACGCACCCCACAGGGAACGAGTGTACGACTAGGCGAACTGGGCAAGGTTGTGGAGCACTTTGCGCCTCCCGCTATTTACCAGAAAGACCGCTCACGTGTCGTCACCATTGCGCTTACGCCAGCACCCAAGGCTGCCCTCTCAGACCTTGTCCGCACTGCTCAGAAGACGCTCGACGGGATGGATATGCCCGAGGGTGTGAGCTACGAGATCACAGGAGCTTTCGAGCAGCAGCAAGAGGCTTTTGCAGACTTAGGGACGCTCCTGCTGCTCATTGTCTTCCTAGTCTTCATCGTGATGGCTGCGGAGTTTGAGAGCTTGGCCTCCCCGTTTGTCATTATGTTTTCCGTGCCCTTTGCCTTTACGGGCGTTATCATCGGCTTGCTTGTGACGGGAGTCCCCCTGAGTATCATTGCCTTCATCGGAGCGATTATGCTCGTCGGTATCGTGGTGAAGAATGGTATCGTATTAATCGACTACACCATACTCAATCGTGAGCGTGGCATGTCCGTACGCACAGCACTACTCCATGCGGGAGCGTCGCGTCTGCGCCCTGTGCTGATGACGACCCTCACGACCGTCTTCGGTATGATTCCGATGGCTATCGGCATCGGTGAGGGTAGCGAGATGTGGCAACCGATGGGTGTCACGGTAGCCTTCGGTCTGACCATATCGACCCTGGTCACGCTCCTCTTGATACCCTGTATCTATGCGCTAGTCTCTCGTCGTCAGATAAGGCGTCGGCGCAAGAAAAGTCTCAAAAACCACCACTAAGCTATGAATAGACACAAGGCAATATTCATCGTCTACAACAGCGCCCTGCATGGGCTCGTACTGCGCACCCTCGAGCAGCACAATGCCAAAGGCTATACCGAGTGGAGCGAAGTCTACGGACGTGGCTCCGCAACGGGCGTTCCACATCTCGGGAGCCACGCCTGGCCGACGACCAATGGTGCTATGATGGTTATCACGGAGGCAGAGCGAGCCGAGCGACTCCTTGCGGCACTGCATCAGATAGATTTAGACAATCCTAAGCAAGGGCTGAGAGCTTTCGCCTGGGAAGTCACCGATATGATCTAGAGAAGACAAAGTTTGCTGGGCATCCGTCTCGACATGCATCCCTATGAAGGAAGAATCGTTGCTCGGGAGGAGTATCCGCACGTCTCTCTAGACAAGCTCCCGGAGCTGTGGCACCTTGCGGATTAGAGCAGTGACTCCAAAAGAGATGAGTGTAATGAGGAGGATACGTAGCGGGACGCTCACCACTGGGTATGCGCTCAGGGTGGGGAGGAATAGTTCGAATAGCTTGAAGACCACCTGCAGTACCGCAAGGTGAACCAAGTAGACTCCCATCACATAAGAGTGGAGCGTAGCTACCGAGATGAGCGGACGTGCCGTCGGTCTCCAGCGGTAGCAGAGAGCAAAGAGCGAGACAACCTTGATAACCACCAGCGGAAGGAAGTTGACACCCACCCGCCCTAACAACTGGTAAGGCACCCAAATAAGTAGCGCGCTGTGCAGTAGCATACTCCCGACGAAGAGCGTCAAGAGCCAGCCTCTGCTAGGTAGTCGACTAGCAGTGCGAACCATCAGCGAACCCGCTAGGTAGTAAGGTAAGTACTGCACCCACCAGAGCAGGCAAATTTGCTGCACACCATACGAGCGGTAATAGAGATCTATCGCTAGAGCCACGAGATAACTCCCGAGTGTCAAGAGGAGTAGTCCCCGACGGTCTCCATAGGTAGGGTTACTACTATGCTCGATGCGCTCACAGATCCAGCGCAGCATCGGGGTCACAACATAGAGCCCCGCCAGCATCACTAAGTACCACAAGTGATACCACTGGAAGGAGAGCCACGCCTGCTCCTTCGCACAGTGCCAGAGATAGTAGCCCACCGACCAGACGAGTAGGGGCAAGAGTATCTTGCGCCCTACCCTATACTTGTAGTAGTTTGTCCAGCTCCCGATCGGTCTCTCTGGTGAGAGCATAAAGGCTCCACTCAACATCACAAAGAGTGGCACCGCCCCCACCGAGAGCACATACCACGGGGCAGCTTGCCAGCGCTCAGAGAGCGTCGAGTCTTCGATGAAGAACCCTCCCGCCGTGTGAATACCTATCACCATCACGACCGATAGCAGTCGTAAGAGGTCCAATCCCTGATGACGTAGCGTCTGCTCAGACATCTCCAGTACTCTATTGGCGCAAAGCTAGTAGCATCCGTAGGAACGTGTCGAAGAGCACCATCTTCGTCAGCACATTGCCTCGTATCTCTCGTATCGCCTCCTCTAGAAGGCGGTAGCAAGCACCCATAGCTTTGTTATTGACCCGTAGCTCACCAACGCGGGCTTCGCCACGGAGCGCACGGTGCCACTGCCTGCCCACCTGCTGCGTCAGTAGCTTAAGAAAAGCTACCGCTCCCTCACGCCCCATCTTGTCCACCTCCTCGCTGAGTAGCTTCAGACGTAAGATGTCCGCCCGTAGCGTCGCATCGTACCATTGCTGCGCCAGCTCTTGTAGTTTGTCTTGCGAGGCGGAAGAGTCGAGTAGCCTTAGAGCGTCGCTCAGATTGCCGTCCACGAGGGGAATAATCGTCTCGAGTACATCTGATGCTAGGTCGGGGTGCATTGCGGTCAGCGCCTCCCTCATCTCATCCTCCGTCATCGGGGGAAGCTCGAAGCGCTGCACACGGCTCAGAATAGTGTCTAGGAGACGCTCCGAGTGAGCCGACACCAGAATGAAGAGCGTCTCCTCGGGTGGCTCTTCGAGCGACTTGAGGAGCTTATTGGCAGCCGCATCATTCATACGCTCGGGCTGGTAGATGATGATGGTACGCCATCCCCCTTCGGTCGTAGTGATTGAGAGACGTGAGAGGAGACTATTAATTTCATTTACATAGATGACTGGCTGACTATTGCCCGCCTCTAGCACTTCGAGCCAGTCTTGGTCGGTGATGTAGGGGGAGCGCTCGAGGAAGGTGCGCCATTCCTCAAAGTAACGCTCTGTGGGCGTTTCGTCCTGAGCTGCTTTAATCACAGGGTAGACGAAGATAACGTCAGGGTGAGCAATGGCGGCGACCTTCTTGCAGGAGGCGCACACGCCACAGGAGTCCTCGTCCGTAGGAGCCTGACACTGTATGTACTGTGCCCACGCCCATGCTAGGTGCAGCCCAGGGTAGCCCTCCTGTATCTCCAGTAGCACAGCATGTGGCATCTGCCCCGAGCGGGCTAGATGTGCGAACTGCTGCTTGATAGCTTGGTAACCATGTATATCGGCAAACTGCATGACTGCGCTTTCTTCTTTAGATTGGCAAAAGGGTTAACGGTCACTACTTCACACCCACTCCTCAGTTTACGAAATAACCACTCGCTGACCGCTAAACTGTCCTAGCATCCTGCGTATCTCTTGCCAGGTGGATAGTTCTACGAGCAGTGGCTTGTAACTCTCGTACTCTGCCTCTGGATGTTCCTGTTGTAGCGTCTGTATCTGCTGAGATATCGCCAGGCAGCGCTCCTCGGCGTAGGCAAGTTTGTAGGTATATAGCACTTTAAATGCCATTTCTTGCACCCACTCGTCTGGAAGTATCTCATCATCGCCATCAGGCATCTGGAGCTCTTCGCGAGCCTTACGAGAGAGTTTGTAGGGGGTGGCGTAGAGATCCACCGCCAAGGCCGCAACCTGCGGTGTCTCCGAGTTGCACAGATAGGAGCCACAAGTACGCATCGGCTTATCCCCCGACGCACTGAGTTGGTCGAGCATCAGCTTGTTGCTGTCATTCAGTATGCGCTTGACCAGAGGGTGCTCTATGAGTATGTCATCCTGCTTGAGCTCCTGATAGACAAAGTTTGCCACGGAGACCTGTATCACTGTAGGCTCCGCCTCCTCATCTGTCGTATCCTCCTGCACAGGTATATGAAGCATCCGCTCCCCGTAGCGCACCACTAGGCGTAGCAAGTCCAGAGCCTCATTGCTCATCGGTGCATCTAGGGGCGACACTTCCTGTGGCGTCTCCTCGGGAGTGCTCTCTTCGGGTGTCGGCGCTGCGGGCGGTGCGTACTGATAGACCCGTCCTCGGCTAAAGCGCTCCTGCTTAATCTGCTGCAGGAGTAGCTCTTCCGCCACGCCATACATCTGAGACATCTGCTGTATGTAGACCACTCGCTCGAGGCTGTCTGGGATTGTAGCAATGCTTTGCAGTATATCTCTCATCAGTTGCGTCTTGAGCTGCGGGTCACGCGCCATCTGCGGAGCGTAGAGCTGTGACTTGAAGGCGAGGAAGTCCTGCTCATGAGCGGCAAAGTACTCCTCCACCTCCGTGCGGCTACGCTTAGAGACAAATTCGTCGGGATCCTCACCATCGGGCAGGACTAGGAGCTTAATCTGCATCCCCTCTGCCAGGAGCATATCGACCGAACGTAGAGCAGCCTTGACACCAGCCTCATCTCCGTCGAAGAGCACCAGCACATTCCGCGAGAAGCGTCGCAAGAGTTGTATCTGACTCTCCGTGAGTGCCGTACCAGAGGTCGCCACCACATTTTCTATCCCCACCTGATGCATCGCAATCACGTCCAGGTAACCCTCGACGATGATGCTCTGGTCCAGACGTGAGATAGCGCGCTTCGCCTGATAGAGTCCGTACAGTTCACGACTCTTGTCGTAGATGATACTCTCGGGCGAGTTGATATACTTGGCGACCTTATCCGCCTGACGCATCGTGCGCCCGCCGAAGCCGACGACCCGCCCCCCGACGTTGTATATGGGGAATATGACACGCTCGTGATAGCGGTCGGCACTCGGACGTCCCTCACTTGGAGCGTAGAGCAGTCCCGTCTCTGCAAAGCTCTCCACGTTGTAGCCATGCGTCTCGACAAACTTCGCCAAGGCGCGTCTATCGCTCGGTGAGTATCCCAGCCCGAAGGTCTGGATTGCCTCCGACCTTACGCCTCGCCGTGTGAAGTAAGGCAGAGCAATGTCCAGCCCCTCTTCGCTACTGAGGAGCTGCTCGGTGAAGAACTTCGCCGCCACCTCGTTGGCGAGGTAGAGCGCCTCACGCTCATTATGTCGTTGCTGCTCCTCCTCGGTCATCTCCTTCTCTGGCACCGGGATGCCGTATTTCTGAGCTAGATAGCGGAGTGCGTCAACAAAGGAGCAGTTTTGTATCTTCATAATGAAAGAGACCGCCGTCCCGCCGGCACCACAAGCGAAGCACTTACAGATATTCTTAGAAGGGGTGACAATAAAGGAGGGGTGACGATCCTTATGAAATGGGCACAACCCCACGAAGCCGGACCCCTTGCACCGTAGCTGCACGAAGTCAGACACCACATCCTCGATGCGTGCCGTATCTATGATTAGTTGCTTGGTCTGCTCGTCTATCATCGGTCTCGTCTCGTCCACTTGCGTTGCAAATGTACTCATTTCACAGCAAAGCATCTGCTGGTCGGCTACTCAATCTCGGGCACCTCCTGATAGTCCATCACCTCTATCCCTACTACGAGCTAGGTGTCACGGGAGAGAAAGACCAACCTTTGCGGAGGTGGGAGGACCTTCTTCCCGAGTTGTGCTATCCTGCTTCCAGAATAGTCATTTGACTTCTCAGGAGGCAGTACTCCGCTCCTCTAGGAGCATCGGCAGACCCTACTGCAAGGATAGAACGTAGCGACCAGCGGTGCAAGGCGAGCGCAACGCCTTAATCTATCTGTCGTCCTGTAGTAAAATGCACGTAAATGCAGATTGCAAGACGAAAGTTTGTGCCGTGTCAATACTTTTTCATACCTTTGGTGTCAAGTATGGGGTAGTAGCTCCCGCTTCCGGTGCCTGATGGATAGCTCCGCGACACTTGAAGAGAGCTGACCCGCTTCGCTTACTAAACAGTAATCACAGAACATTATCAACCAATAAATAGTTCGACTATGAATAAAAAAATCCTACTACTATGTACGGCTCTTGTAGCTCTTCTGAGCTTCAGCGGAGCTAAGGCACAGGTCAAGGATGCCAGCATCACGGTCGGTGGTGGCTTTCAGTATGAATTCCTTGACGATGCTCTCAACATCGACAACGCTATGCTCTGGGGCGTACGCGCAGGCTTCGGCTTCGGTCCCATCGTAGAGCTACGCGGTGTATATGACCGCTCTTTCGGTATCAAGTCTAAGCTCAACGGAAGCGAGTGGAATATAGACCCAGTCTTCAAGGATAAGATGACTGATCGCCGGATTGACATCGAGCGTTACGGCGCTGAGCTCAAGTTCAACCTCCTTGATGGCTACACCCTAGCACCTTACCTACTCGTCGGTGCTGGTATCCAAAACATGAAGTACGAGCTACCTATCGCTGACGATAAGATAGAGATGATGAAGACCGATCACCTATACTTCTCAGGTGCACTGGGCTTCAAGGTCAACCTATCTCGTCGCGTAGCCCTCAACCTATCAGGTAAATACCTAGGCTTCCGCACAGACCTACTCAACCCATACGTCAACCTAGCCAAGGCTAGTGACAAGGTCGACAAGCACGGTCTAGCTCTGATGAACAACTTCTCAGCACAGGCTGGTCTATCCTTCTACCTCGGTGGCTACAACCCAATAGGCAGCAACGAGGTAAGTCGCGCTTACAGAGACTTCTTCTCCAATGGTTTCCGCGGAATGGTCTTCACCGTTGAGCCCTCTCTCCTATATATGGACTTCAATGAGAACTCATACTGGAACAGCCGCGACTCTTGGTTCTATGGTGGTCAGGTAGGTCTAGACTTCAACAACACCTTTGGCGTCCGTGGTTTCTACTACCAGGCTGGCAAGCCCGGCAAGAAGCTTGACTTCGACTTTGACAAGGAGCGCGCTATGTATGGTGGATACTTCACTGGCCGCCTCAACCTACCTCGTGGTGTGACGCCTTACGTCAACCTCGGTGCTGGTTATCTAGACGCTAAGCTCTCTCAGGAGGCTACCGAGCTAGACAAGGCTAACCTACACGACGTTGTCTTCGGTATGGCCGGTGTCGGTCTAGAGGTGCCCCTCTTCCGCTACATCAGCCTATTCGGTAGCGCCAACTTTATCGCACACCCTGCTCCTGGCGTCAAGACAGCTTCTGTCACAAAGAAGTCTGAGATCGTCGCTAAGAACGTAGCATACCAGGTCGGTGTACGCTTTAATCTAGGCAAGCCCGCTCGTCACTACCAGTTTGACACTGAGGAGGACAAGACTACTCAGGAGCGTATCAACGAGTATCGTGAGTACCACTACTATGGTGAGAACCGCGACGATGAGTATGTACGCATGACTCCATCTGAGATTGAGGATATGGCACAGCGCATCATCGACCGCAACCGCACCAACAAGAAGGGGCATTCTTGCAAGAAGGGCAATGTCAACCGCCAGCCTAACGATGACGCTCTCACCCCACTAGAGCGCGAGCTAGTACATGCCCTCATCGGCAACTCTCCCCAGTACATCGCTCAGCAGCAGATGCTCGCTAATCAGCAGGTAAAGGCACAGAGCGCTACTACGACTACTACAACCTCTGAGCTAACCGAGCAGAACGAGGAGATCCTCAACCGTCTCGATGCGCTGGATAGAAAGGTCGAGCAGAGCAATCAGATGCGTTCACAGCAGCCTGCCTCTACGACGACTGTTGTAACGACTCCTCCTACACACCCTGCATACACGACTCCAGCTGGGACTACCTCTAGCTCGATGGCTATGGGTGCTGACGCTACCCCTGTAGATAAGACATCCAATAGTCTCATCCGCTTCAACTCTGTAGGTCTACTCGTAGGTACCAACCTCGTAAAGCCCCAGGAGGAGAACCTTTACGGCACATTCGCAGTAGGCGCACGCGCATACATGCCTATCAGCAACACGAACCTTGACTTCGTACCTGAGCTCTTCGTAGGCTTTGGTAAGAAGACTACGCTCGGTATCTCTGGAAACGTCGTTTACAACTTCAACTTCAAGGAGCTTGGCGACTTCGTTCCTTATCTAGGTGCCGGTGTAGGTGGCTTTACAGACACAAAGCTTGGTGTCAACTTCCTCGTAGGTACTTCTTACAAGCTGCCACAGCTCAACAGTGCTGTATTCCTAGACTACGGTCTACGTCACTCACTTCGCAATCATAGCGTATCACTAGGATACCGCTTCTACTTCTAATCACTTATCACAACAACAGTATGACTAAGAAATCAATAATAGTCGGGCTGTGCGTGATCCTTCTGTCTGCTGCTGTCTCCACGCCCGTGGAGGCACAGCACGACAAGCGTCAGGCACCTCGCCAGAAGCGCGACCGTACGGAGCGCATCGAGAGGGGCGAGCGTGACAGACGTGAGAAAGAGGTAGTAATGACTAAGCAAGAGCTAGCCACGCTCATCAATGCTATAGTCACCGCAGCCGAGGAAGATGAGATGAGTAACGCTTGCCCTCAGCAACGTGACATAACAATCACGAGCAATAAGGACAGAGACCTACTCTATCTACTCCTACAGTATCACAACCTCAACGCTATGAAGGCAGCTCCAGTCTACGCACAGCCTGGACAGCCTATCAATGTCGGAGGACAGCTATACTACCCCGCTGGGAGTAATCTTGTCGTAGCTCAGGGTGCTCAAGGTGCTCAGGCTACTAACGACGCGGACAAGATCAAGGCTCTCGAAGAGGAGCTGGCTCGCCTCAAGGCAGCTCAGCAGAATCCTCAGCGCGACGATGACCAAATCGCTCAGCAGCTGGCTGCTCTACGTAATCAGCTGAACGAGCTAGAGAAGGCTCCCGCACAGGCTCCTGTATATAACTACGACAACCGCCGAGTAATCCACCAGGACCGCTCACGCAACAACGTACAGCTCAGCCGTAGTGTCTTCTTTAAGGTCAATTCAGATGTCCTCAATGCTGAGGGACTTGAGGCCGTACGCAACGTCGCTGACTTTGTCATCAACGATCCACGCGCCCTCGTCCTCGTGTACGGCTACGCTAGCATCGATGGACCAGTAGACTTCAACAACAAGCTTGCTGCCAAGCGCGCCGCTAGTGTCATCAAGGCTCTTCAGGAGGCTGGTGTACCAGCAGCTGCCATCAAGCGCTACGACAACGGTGTCGACACGACTCCTGCCAAGCGCACCGATGCCCGCCGCGTAGATATGGACGTCATCTACTAATGACTGTCTCAGACTAGCTCCGTAGTCTCTACGGAGACGCACTAACTTTAGAGAGAAGCTCCGCACAGTGTGTGGAGCTTCTTTTTTTTCTGTTTTTTCTAAAACTTGGCAACGGCTAAGCTTTAGCCCCGACTACCTATCGACACGGCACTATATCGGAGAAAACGGATTCTCCACGTGGATATTTCGAAACCCCCAGGTGGAGAATTTTTATTTTCCACGTGGGGAAGAAAAAATTCCTCGGAGGAA
>UQBE01000026.1 GCA_900539155.1 uncultured Porphyromonas sp. | reverse complement strand
TACCCGCAATCCTCTCCCTAATGCCCTTCCCCCTAATAGTTCCTCCGTTGGAACTAAAAAGTTCCTCCGCTGGAACTAAAAAGTTCCAAGAGAGGAACCATTTTTAGAACTCGTATCTATAAGATATACAGCGCATAATGGACGGGACTTCCCCGATGGATAGCCTCGTGCATCTATGCGAATCGCTGCTTGTGACTTTCCCAGCTCAGGGGAGTGGCTGGATGTGCTTGATACGGAAGGAGGGCGAGTGGAGCTCGGTGAAGTGGAGCAGTAGCCTGCGTAGGGTCTCGTACTCTGAGGCGGTGAAGCTATCTGGAGTAAAGTGCTCTAGGTCATAGCCGAGGAGCCTGGGCAGAGCACTCTGTAGCTCTGTCGTGAGCTGTACCGAGTTGTCTGTCCGAAGCGGCAGGAGCGTCCACTGCTCGAGGTCCAGCCAGTGTACACTGTAGTTGTCTTCGCTCTGGTTTAGCCTGCGCATATCTATCCACTCGGGGAGATACCCTTTGACACGCAGTATGGATACGAGCAGAGCTAGGTCAAAGCCTTTGAGCTCTCCTGGGTCCTCGACTCCGTCTAGCTGGTCCAAGGCTTGCGCGACTGTCTTATATAGTGTCAGATCCTCTGGCTCCTGTGCGAGCAACTCTCTGAGGAGCTGAGCCAGATAGAGGAAGTATCCGCTACAAGTGGGGCGCTGAGCTAGGGGGAGCGCGCCACGGATGAGCTGTACCTGACGGATGAGCTTGACAGGCTGACTGGCGGGTGAGGGGGTTGTAATCTGCAGACCTCGTAGTGGTTGGAAGAGATTGCTCGTCGCTCGGCTCCTGCCACCGATAGGTACGGAAAAGGCTGTAGCCCCCCACAAGTCGGTGTAGAGCGTGGCTATCAAGGATCGGTCTGAGTAAGGGATGGTACGCAGTACGACCCCCTCTATCGTGGTTATCATAAGCCTGGAGGAGTACTCTGAGCAAGCATCGGAAGCAGCTCCCGCAGGTCTCTTATCTCGCAGACGGAGTGCTGCTGGTCATACTCAGGCATCGGTGCATGCCACAGGTTGTACCAGATGGAGTCAATGCCACTGTTTAGTGCGCCGACTATGTCGCTCGGCCAACTATCCCCGATGACGAGTGCCTCCTGGCGGCTACAGCCTACTGCCTTCAAGGCGTAGTCAAAGAACTCAGGCGCAGGTTTTGGCACACCGACGTGGTCGACCAGTATCATTTTGTCAATGTAGGGAGCCAGTCCTGAGCCATTGATTTTGCCATATTGCGTCTCTTCAAATCCGTTGCTCACGATGCAAATCGTGTAGTCTCTATGTAGCTCTGCGAGTACCTCTAGGGCATGCGGGATAAGACCCGTCTGTTCCTGCACATAGTCGATGAAGCGCTGATTGAGCTCCTTGACCTGCTGGTCGCTCCATGAGACTTGCCCTCGTAGTGGATGACGCAGGCGGTCTAGGAGTAGCTGCTCCTTGCTGATGTATCCCTTGCGATAGTCGTCCCAGAGCTGCTCCTGATGTGGGAAGTAGACGGCAAAGTAATCCTCAAAGGTCGCATAGTAGCTCCCCCACCCCTCCTCATCGTAGAGTCTGTGCAGGCTCGCCTTATTATTGTCAAAGGTAGCCCAGAGCGTATCATCGAGGTCGAAGAGTAGTGCTTTGTACTTCATCGGTTTTACTAGCCAGCTAGAGATGTGTCGAATAAACTTCAAAGGGGAGGTGTCTCAAGGCACCTCCCCTTTTTTGATAGATGTAGTGTGTCGCGAGAGACCTACTAGTAGATCTGTACGACAAGTATCTTAGAAAGGCTCCAGAACTCCTGAGGATTGGTAATCTCTAGCGTGAGCATCTTGTCCTCACCCTTGACAAGTCTGTAGCTAGACTTCGGGTGCTTGGTCTTGAGTTCGGCCTTCTTAGCGTAGACCGGTATAGAGGTTACTCGACGCAGGTCTATCTGTGTGAAGTAGTCTGACTGGTAGCCCTCTGTGACGACCTCGCCGTTGCGGAGGATGTTCATATCCTTTAGGTCGCGAGATGTGCCGATACAGTAGCGTACCGTGTTGAGGGCAGCGTCCTGACGCTCCAGCTCTGCTTGCTGTGCTGCAGAGGTCTTGCTTAGATCCTCCACGTTGTTGCTCAGACCAGTGACCATCGAATCGAGGACCCCGATAGCGTAGTTCTTACGTTTAAGCTCTTCGGTGAGGTCTAGTATCTCAGCATTCTTGGTGTTGAGCTGGTCTTGTAGCGTCTTGATTGTGCGCTGTAGGGAGCTATTTGCCGCACCAGATTGTGAGAGCTTCTTGTTAAGCTGCTCTATCGTCTGGCGGTTTTGCTCCAGCTTCTCATTAATCAGGCGCATATTGTCCTCGATTTTAGCACGCTGAGACTGGGGCACCTCGCTATTGCTATCCAGAGATATCATACCTTCTAGCTGCTGTATCTGAGCAAAGTTCTGGATAACCTGATTGATTAACGAGTCCTGCTCAGCGACTTGAGCTCGTAGATTCTGTAGCTCAGTAAGCTCATTTTGACGCTCTTGGTCTTCCTGACTGTTCTTGTTGCAAGCGGTCAGTAGAAGCAGTGCGCATGCTAGCGCGGACAGAGTGAGAGATAGTGACTGTTTCATAATAGTTGAGTTGTATCTTCTGTTGTGTGTCTATTGTTTTTCTTATGTAGCTTGGTAGGAGCTGCACCAGCGATGACGATGACAAACTCCCCACGAGGGGCAGTCTCCGCAAAGTGGTCGCTCAGCTCTTGTAGTGTGCCACGTCGCACCTCTTCGTGTAGCTTCGACAGTTCACGACAAGTGGCTGCCTGCCGCTCTGCGCCGAAGTATGTGATTAAGTCAGCAAGCGTACGACAGACACGATACGGAGACTCGTATATGATGATGGTGCGTGTCTCTGTGGCGAGTGCCGTGAGGAGTGTCTGCCGTCCCTTCTTGACTGGAAGAAAGCCCTCATAGCAAAATCGTGTCGTGTCTAGTCCACTAGCTACTAGAGCCGGGACAAAGGCGGTAGCTCCTGGCAGACAGGTGACCTCAACGCCCGCATCGATGCAGGCCCGTATGAGCATCGCCCCTGGGTCGTTGATGCCTGGTGTGCCGGCGTCGCTGATGAGCGCGACGGAAGTACCCTCGGCAATGCGCTGAGCTAGTTGCTCGGAAGTTTTGTATTCGTTGAACTTATGATGACTCTCCATAGGCTTAGCTATCTCGTAGTGGCGTAGCAATACGGAGGAGGTGCGTGTATCCTCTGCAAGGATTAAATCCGCCTCTCGTAGAGCTTCCAGCCCGCGTAGAGTGATGTCTCCTAGATTGCCTATGGGTGTCGGGACGACCGTTAGTTGAGCCATTGTAATTTAGACTGCGCTCTTGACTGTCAAGAGACAATTACGGTGCAAACTTACAAAAAACTCGTGGAATCTAGCATTACGGCTCCGATCTAAATAGGAAAAGCGATTGTCTACAAAGCTTTTACGAGCGTATGGACTTATTCGATATCTTGCTCTTCCTGCAGTGTAACTCCATAAATCTCCCCTGCCGCTGCGACAAACGCGGGCATATCGCCCCGCCGTAGCTGTACCGTGAGATGGTACTGGGAGGTGTAGTCCTGAGCAATAATCTCGGCACCGTGGTTCTTAACGAGGAGCATCACTGGTCCCATCAGATCCATCTGGAAGCTAAGCGTGACACGACTATACAGGATGACCTCTCGGACTGTAGCCTTGTCTAGAGCTAACTCGGTCGTAGAGCGGTAAGCATCTATCAGACCACTGGTGCCGAGCTTGACCCCGCCGAAGTAGCGGACGACTGCCACAGCTACGTTGGTTAAGTCACGAGAGAGCAAGCGTCCTAGGATAGGCTTGCCCGCAGTGCCTGAGGGCTCCCCGTCATCGTTAGAGCGTGTCTCATACTCCTCATCTCCATAGATCGAGTAAGCCCAGCAGACGTGCATCGCGCTGTAGTGCTCCCGGCGAAGCTCTGAGATGCGCTCCAGAGCCTCCTCAGCACTAGCGACCGGATAGCAGTAACCGATGAAGCGGCTCCGCTGAATGTTTTGCTCGTCCATGGCTGGCGACTGGATGGTGTGGTAGAAGTCTTTCATCGATAAAGTCACTTCAGATTAGTTGAAGTTGGGCTGCTGCGAGAAGTCGCTCTCTAGGATATTGACATCTCCACTCTTGTGGTACTGTACACCATCAGCGCCCTCGGCAGTGATGACGTAGTAGTAGACCCCGCTCGGCACGGGCTTGCCTCGGTAGGTGCCGTCCCATCCGCCATCGGGGTCACTCCAGCTATAAATCAGTCCGCCCCAAGAGTCGTAGATGCGTCCCTCGAAAGAGATAAGCGACTGATGCACCACCTGAAAGAGGTCGTTGACTCCGGGGCTACTAAAGGGAGTAAAGACGTTGGGCACCTCGAGCCTAGAGCTTTGCACCGTCACCACCACAGGCTGAGAGATGGCTGTGCAACTTGCTGTGCGGTCGCTCGCCTTGCCGTAGAGTGTGTAGGTACCCATCTTGTCGAATGTGTACTGAGCATTGCGTCCGTTGAACTGCATCACGACAGGAGCTTCCTTAGAGATGCCAGCGCCCTCAGCAATGACAATCTGGTAAAGTACGGTAGCTGGCTCATTAGCGATTAAGTCTATCTCGACCGTGGCGGGAGCTGAGAGACTGGAGGGGAGTTGCCCCGCATTGCTTGCGGTCGAGTCGGCAGCCTGCGACTGCCCTGAGCTGAGTAGGCGATAGCGCGCATGCAGCTCGACACGGTGAGCCTGTAGCACGGGACTCTCTATGGGGAAGCCGTACTGACTAGCGACGCCCTCGGTAAAGCGGTCGCCGATGATAGCAAAAGAGGTGTCCGTCAGCGGAGCTATCAGATGCCATACGCCTCCATTGGTCTCAGGGAGTAGCTCCTCCTTTTGCTCAATGGTGAAAGCGTGTCTCTCCTCCTTGTAGACGAGGTCTTGGTAGTGCACGACTAGCCCTCGGTCTACCTGCATATTGACCCCTTGTAGCGTGTGATAATATATGGGAGCAAGCGGACGAGAGAGGGCGAGCGTCACCTGCTGGCATGGCTCCGCTGTATCATAGTCTGCGGTCAAAGTGAGGTCTCGTAGCGCAACACGGCTGTAGTCAAAGAGCCAATAGTAAACTTTTGTCATCATAACTTGACTAGGCTGAGCGGTGAAGTAACCGCACTCCAGCTGAGCATTTGGCACGGTTACGGTCGCCCCTGCGTACTGAGCCGTAGCAACGGGCTGCGCTTCCTGTATCGAGGTGGTGTAGCTGTAGAGCTTCTCGCCCGCAGCTATGGGGAAGGTCAGGGTAACCGCACCACTCCCCTCTCCTGTGGCGGGATGATAAGCCAAGAGCTGCACCTGCTGACCTACGGGCGTATAGGGCTGACTGAGCTTGCCTGGAGTAGCTGTGACGCCCTGCGCCGAGAGTGTCAGGGTCGAGCTGACGAGTATGAGGAGTGATAGGATCAGGCTTCTGGTCTTCATATATGGCGTGCTACTATATTATGGTGTCTCTAGAAATCAAGCTTCTTGCGTCCACAGATTGTCTTGTAGTTGCAATAGCTACAGAGGCTCAGCAATGTAGTCTGAGTGAACTTTTCTTTCGGATTTACCAACTTGTTTAGATAGTGAATCAGAATCGTTTCTATAGCAGTAAGGGGTGTCGACTTACCAAAGTTTATCGCCCCCTGACTCGCTGGTATGGCGGGGGCTAGTGAGTAGAGTGTCGGCTGGACTTCGCTAATCTCATACTCCGACTGCTTTGCATAGAGTAGGGCATAGAGATAAGACTGGAGCATATAGCCACCCAGACTGCAGTTGCTTCCACTCTTACTCCAGCTGTCGAGCGTCTCTTCGTTTAGATCCGTTACTGTCTTAGGCTTTCTAATCTCACCTGTCTTATAGTCTACGATGCGACAGACTCCTCCACAGACTTTGTCCACTCGGTCTGGTTGCCCAGTGAAGTGTATCTTATGCCTCTGCCCCGCCGACTCCCACTCGAAGGGGACGTTTTGCATCTTCGCCTCACTGGCTAGCAGCTGGAGCGTGCCGGTGGGACCGAGCAGGAGCCGGTCAATCTCTAGAGCCTTGTAAATGTATCGCTCTAGGTCAGTCAGGAGGATGTCATCGGGGACACTCTTGTCAGAGACGATCTCTTTATAGATGTCTGTCAGCATCTGGCGAGAGACCTTGTGTTTGAGCTGATCCCGAGTTATGACGTCTCCATGCTTCTGCACCAGTCCTTTGTAAAACAGCTCTAGATACTCATGCACCATCGAGCCCAGCTCTATCGGAGTGACCACTCCGGGCTCGGGTCGTGGCTCGCCCACACCCTTTATCTTCTTGAGGTAGAACTGGTAGGGACACTTGTAGTAGGTAATCAGGTCGGATGGAGAGAAAGTCTTCTCACCCTTCGCTATCTGCTCCAAATAGTGGCGCACCGCCTCGTCTTTTTCAGCACTAGGTGCATCAATATCCGTTCCATCTCTAGCCTCTAGCTGGTCAGCATAGGAATACTCTAAGCGAGATAAATCTGTCAGGTAGCGTATTTGATCCACATAGCGTGAGGGCTCCATCGAGGAGATACTCTTAGGGCGTGTGTCTTGAAGCAGATAAACCTTCTTAGCTCCCTGGATGAGACGATAAAAGTGGTAGGCATTGGTGTCATCCTCTGTACGATAAGTGGTCATACCAAAGGCTCTCCGTAGCATATCGGGGATGAGTGTCGTGGTATGGCTCGACTTAGGCAGGTCTCCCTCCTGCACATTGAGCATGATTACATAGCCAAAGGTGAGTGTACGAGTCTCCAAGAATCCCATCACCTGCAAGCCCTCTAGCGGAGCTCCCTCGAAGGGAATACTCCCCACAGCCAAGAGCTGCTCCAAAAGATAGGCGACATGCTGCGGGGTGTCTAGCAGATGACGGCTTCCCTCGTCCGACTGTAGCAGATTGGACACTTGGGTGACGTAGCGGATGATCTGGTCAAGTGCTTCCGAGAGGACTACTTGATCTATCGACTCGTCTGGGGCTAAGTCTTCATCTTCTTGAGCTGTTTCGTCTGCTTCCTTTGGCGCAGGCATCGGCTCCTTGAGTAGCTCGAGCAATTGTCCTATGCTCGCCAGCAACTCTCTACCTGTGAGGCTCGGTGTGAGGAGGTCCAGGAGTCGCTGTCGCACAGCCTCGTCAGCCCCCTCCGTAATTGTCTCTATTATATTGAGTAGCTCTGACGCTGTGATGGCGTAGTGGTGGAGAGCTATCTGGGACATGAGCGTAGTCGCTAGCTCACCAAAGAGCTTTCGTGTCAGAGGGGCAGCCAGCCAGAGCTGCAAGCGTGAGCAAGTGAGCTTGACACGCTCCACTTTTGTCTCTGCTGAGGCTGCGAGAAGACCATATATATTAAGGTATCGACGTATCCAGGTCGCCACAGAGGTGTACTGGAGGGGGTAGCCCATTGTCACATTGAGCGAGGTGCAGGTCGGTTGCTTGAGCGACTTCATCAGGGGAATGAGCGTCTTCTCGTCGTTAAGCACTATAGCAATGCGTAGTTCGCTAAGAGCTGAGGGGTCACGCTGGACGATTTGATCGATTAGACTATTCACCACCTGTGGCTGGAGGATGGTCGAATTGAGCGAGAGTAGCTCTACCTCTGGCGAGTGCTTATAGGCGAACTCTCCGTCTAAGGGTTCTCCTCCGAGGAGCTTTATGTTCTGGTCAAGGGTGCGGTTGAGATGCTCGTTGAACTCATCCGTAGCATCAAGAGCGACTTTCTGCCAGTAGAGCTGCACCCTTAGCCCATCGGCATCTGCTCGCTGTAGCTTCTGGATGACAGCCTGCTCTGCAGGTGTAAGGTTGTACAGTCCGATGAAGGAAACTAGACTAACGGACGACCCACTATGACGACGTAGCTCTCTAAGCAGCTTCTCCTCCGTAAAGGTCTTCCCGGCGACGAGCCTATAAGCAGCGGCTCGGTAAGCGACACCGAGCTCTGCTAAACGCGCATTAAATAGCTTGTAAACGCTTCGCCATGTAGTGGAGAAGTGGCGATACGCTTCCTGAGGAGCTCCCAGCTCCTTGTCAGATAGCCCTCGCCAGAAGGCTTTGATTGCTTCCCGCTCCTCATCATTTAGAAAGGAGTAGTCATCCAGAGCATCCAGCTCCTCGAGATTGATTAAGAGCATATCCACATCGACCAGAGCGAGGTCCATATCTTGGAAGTCTCGTAGCATGCGCTCCGTCTGGCTCAGGCGAAGCATCTGATCTGTCGTAGCCTGCTCTTGCTTCTGCCCCTGCTCCGCTAGATAGGTGGCGTACACCTCATAGAGTATCGAGACGAGCGCCGTATTGTCTAGGATAATGCGTCCACTCATCTCGGTAATCCACTCATCGATGGTGACGATGCGTGGCAAGATAGTCGCAGGCTCCTGAAGCTGTAAGAGCAGTTGACGCTGCAGAAAGGTGGCAGCACGCTTCGTCGGTACGACCACCAGCTGCTCTCTCAGAGGGATTCCATTAGCCAGCAGACGGCTGACGACCAGCGAGAGGAAGTTGTCTCTAAAGTCCATAGATGCTCAGGACTAAAAGGTTATTGCAAATGTGTAGCGCGACCGATGGCCAGAGTGAATCCGTAGCCCAGCGCAGGTAACCCAGCAGGAGCGCCAGGAAGAAGATTGGTAGCATCCCCACGGGATTGAGGTGCATCACAGTAAAAAGTAATGCGGGAAGGAGGATGACGCTCCAGCGTGAGAAGCCTCTCAGCATCATCCACCCCATCAGTGCCCCTCGGAAGAATAGCTCCTCGGCGAGAGGCGTCAGCACCCCGACGGTGAGGAAGAGCCACCCAAGGTTAGCGGTCTCTATGAGTGCTGTCTGAGCTTCCTGATAAGCTTTGCTCCAGTTGCGCAGCCACGCTCCGCCCCACCCCTCTGGCCATACATTGACGAGTGCTTCGTTGCTCCACGAGAGGAGCAGATAGATCGCTACCGCAAGGATAGCGTAGAGGAGGCAGCGCACAGGCTTCACCCTCTTCAAGTATAGGGTGAGAGGTTTTGGTGAGAGAGCTAGCAACTCGCCAGGTTCCTGCGGTGCGGGCTGATGGTAGAGCCATCGGTAACCCCATAGGTAGGTCCACGTGGCAAGGAGTGCACCTCCTCCGAAAGCGATGATACCCGCCCAAGTGATTGGTAGCAGTGAATAGACCGCTACAAAGAGAATTAAGGAGTATAGGAGCAGTAAGACCAGCATTAGCGCACCTTAAAGTAATAGCCCAGCCCCACCGTGACACCCAGCTCGCCTGCACGACCGTAGTCGTCGCGCACGGTAGTGGCAAAGATGTCGCTCAGACCGTAGTAGAAGTGTCCACTCAGCGTAATCCGATGCCTCTGCGCTATGTCTAGGCTCACGATGGGTCCCCCTTTGAGTCCCCAGGAGAACTTGCTAAAGAGCGGATAGACATGCCGTCTCTTGACGATGGCTCGCGTCTCCTCGCTCGGTGTGGGGCTACTCACATCTCGTATGATGTAGCCCACACTCGGACCCACCTCTACTCCTATCTGGACAGAGCCTAGGGGATAGTAGAGATGTGTCATCAGTGTCAAATCGATGTAGTCCATATCTCTCGCAAAGCTATAGGCGATGGGCTCCTTGTACTCCTCTCGCCATCCACGCTGTTCGTAGGAAAGGCGCATCGTCATACCAGTATAGTTCTGATTGGTCAGCAGCACCGCCACATAGCCCATAGCACCTAGGTGAGGTAGCATCTCCACACGCGGCACGAGGTCTAGCATCGAGCCACTCACACCTCCCCCACCCCCTACACGCACCTCGAGAGGCTTCAGTTGAGAGCGCTGTGCCTGTGCAGGGAGTGCTATGCAGAGGAGGACGAGGAGCAGACCGCCCCACCATTTAGTAGTACGTCGCATAGTGCTTACTTTATTCTGCTAGTGGTATCTGCAGACGGTGAGCCCCCCGCGGACCGTATGTGATGAAGAAGAGGTTTAAGTTCGTGTAGCCCCCTCTCCCAGAGCTGCGCCCTGTGATGGCTGGTGCAAAGAGGAAGCCCGACTGGAGACCATCTTTGGGCAATTGGCTCATGGATTGCTTGAAGTCTCGTCCATAAGTCGATATTGCCGCCACAAAGTAGCGCACCACATCGTATCCCAGTAGAGCGTAGCTCGGATAGCTCTCCTCTATACTACGGCCATAGAAGTAGCGATAAGCATCGTTGATATGCTGGCTCTCGGGAAGCTCCTTGTCCCAGTAGAATGTGGAGAAAATCGTCGCCCCCACACCTCGTAGGCGCTCCTCTATCTCCTTGCCATAAGTCTGCCACTGTGGATAGCCAAAGAGCTGATAGTCACTCATCGAGAGCTGAGCCGCCCGCATAGCATCCAGTATGGCTGTGAGGTCTTTTTGCTTGCTGGAGTTGAGTAGTATCACACACTTCTTACCACTCTGGCGAGGCCACTGCCCGACAGTTAACTCACGCAGAGAGCGACTCTGTAGGGAGATGCCCGCCTCTCGACAGGTACTCTCGATAGCCTTAAACTTGTCTTCCTGATCGCCTTCGCCACAGCGCACCAAGAGCACATCATAGTCAGCATATCTCTCGGCAAAAGCTTGCTGCAATCTCTCCGTGACACGGTACTGAGCGGGATTAAGTTGGAAGAAGTGGTCATACAGCTGTCCCTTGCCACTCTGCCATACGAAAGGCGAGAGATAGACCGCCTGCTGCGCCTTAGCGTGCTGAGCCAGTAGCTCCACGCTCTGCTCCGAGTCTCCGCCAATGATTAGGTCGTACTGCTCTCCCTTTTTGTCCTTTAGGAGCTGCTCGAGTGCAGAGCGATTGACAGCAGCATCAACCTGCAGGTCAATGTTCACTCCCTGACGCTGCAACCGTTCGATAGCCAGGAGTGCACCCTCGTAAAAGTACAGGTAGCGACTAGGCTGCCCGTTCTCTCGCAGAGGAAGTATTAGAGCCACTCGGACTGGATCGCCTTGAGAGCGCTGCTGTGGGCTGACCGGCGTCTCAATACGAGCTCCTGAGACTACCACTATCCGCTCCCCTACCGCTATCTGAGCGTCGTGCTTCTGCGGGTTAAGCTCTAGGAGCTGGCTCACGGTCAAGCCGTACTTACGACTGATGCTGTAGAGCGTCTCACCAGACTGCACCACGTGAATGCCTGGCTCCACCTGTGCAACCACCGGTGCCTCGACATAGATTGTGTCAGGCTTGCGCTGGGGTATCAGGAGCGTCTGCCCCTCACGGATACCCCACTGACTGCCCTCATTGAGCCGGTAAATCTCCTCTTCGGAGACACCGTAACGCTTGGAGATTGAGTAGACAGTCTCCAACTTCTTGACGACATGTCGCAGGGGAGCCTGTGCCATAAGCGTTGTCGTGACTAGGAGCAGGCTCACCGCCAGCAAGAGGAAGCGCTGTAATATCTGTTTCATCGGTTCATCTCTCTTTTTTACTAGAGACAAAGGTAGCATAAATAGCGCTCTTGGTCAACCGTTCCTCCCTAGGAATTTTAGTTTCATAGGGGTGAAACTCCAGTGCCATCCCCAGGGCTGACGCATTATAATTGCTCTGTCAGGAGCTACACATAGCGACAAGCAAGACATAGATGAGGTCACTATACTATATATAATGTGTCACCCCTTTCCTCTAATCTCTAACCTCTAATTACCCTCCTTTCTCGAATATCCACGTGGGAAATCTCAAATCTCCACGTGGATATTTTTTATTTTCCACGTGGGCGTGATTCATTTCCTCCGAAGTTTCATTTGATTCCTCCGAGGAATTTTTTCTTCCCCACGTGGAAAATAAAAATTCCCCACGTGGAGATTTCGAAATATCCACGTGGAAAACCCTTTTCCCCGACACAGCACCATAACGATATCTAGTTGGGTCTAAATAATAGATGAGTTCATTGTATATAATGCGTCAGCCCTGAGTACCATCCCCCGTTGGCACTCCAGTTTCATAGGTGGGAAACTCACTGCGGATGTGTGGCGGAGTGCTGTTACTTCGGTCAAAAGCGTAACTTTGTAGCGTTTAACGGCGGGAGTGGGGCGTGAGCTGGCAGTCGGAGATTGCCCGTTAACCGCCCGCTTAGTACCCGTTTTAGCAACGTATAGCAACCTACTTATGACCTATTTACGTCGATATAACTTTACCGTGGGGCTACTGGCTCTCCTACTGATAATGCTCGCCACGCCACTGAGCGGGCAAGCACAAAAGCAAGCACCACAGCAGGCGCAGAGCAAGTTCACGATCAATGGCTTCGTACATGACGCGCAGAGTGGCGAGACGCTAATCGCCGCTAATGTGATGGAGCTCAACAGCCGCACAGGTGCCGTGACGAATGAGTTCGGCCACTACTCGCTGACGCTCCCAGCGGGTGAGGTGCTCCTGCAGTTTTCCTACGTAGGCTATCAGAGCGATACGATACGTCTGCAGCTCTCGTCGGATACGACGCTCTCGGCTTCGCTCATCGAGGGTCAACTCCTCGGCGAGGTGGTCGTGGTAGGTAGTCCGAATCCCTCGGGTGTCGAGACAGCTACAATCGGCGCGCAGCACATATCGGCGAGTGAGATTAAGCGACTGCCCGCCTTCTTTGGCGAGCAGGATGTGATCAAGGCGCTACAACTGCTACCTGGCGTACAGAGCGGTTCGGAGGGGTCGTCGGGCCTCTTCGTGCGTGGTGGCGACCCCGACCAAAACTTAATCCTTATGGACGGCATCTCGCTCTACAATCCGAATCATATGCTGGGAGCTTTCTCGACCTTCAACCCCGATGCGGTCAAGTCGGTGACGCTATACAAAGGCACTTTCCCCGCTCGCTACGGAGGGCGTCTCTCGTCGGTCGTGGACGTGCGTCTCAAGGATGGCGATATGCAGAAGTACCACGGCAATGTGAGCGTAGGGCTGATCTCCTCAAAGATTAATGTGGAGGGACCGATTGTTAAGGACCGCACCACCTTCAACTTCTCGGCACGGCGCACCTACCTAGACCTGCTGGCTGCGATAGCATTGGCCATACGTAATCGCCAGGAGGGCGAGGATGGCGAGAAGATGAAGGGCGGATATGACTTTCACGATCTGAACCTGAAGGTGACGCACCGCTTCTCAGATAAGGACCAGCTGTATCTCTTCGGTTATTACGGCAACGATCGTGTCTGGACACGCTATTCTAGTGTAGATGACAAGCAGCAGATGTCCTGGCTGTGGGGCAATGCGATGGGTTCGCTGCGGTGGAACCATGTCATCAACGGACAGCTCTTTCTCAATACCACAGCCTCCTATACGCAATACCGCTCTAGGCTACGCATGAAGATGCAGGAGGACAAGGATGAGCCACCCGTAGCGATGAACTACGACTCGGGTATCCGTGACTGGCTCCTGACGAGCGAACTGCACTACTCGCCTGTCGAGCAGCACCAGTTGCTCTTTGGGGCGAACTACACCTTCCACACCTTTCGCCCTGAGATGACTTCGGTAAAGGTGAACGGCAAGGACCTCTCGGACTTCACTGGGACGGACTTTGACCTCCTCGGGAACAATCCTAAAATCTACGCCCACGAGGCTTCGCTCTACGCTGAGGATGAGATGAAGCTGGGGGATAAGTGGACCTTTAATGCAGGACTGCGCTACAGCTTCTACTATGTACGTGGCAAGGGCTACCATAATATAGAGCCACGTGTGAGTGCTGCTTGGCGCATCACGCCTGCTCTGACAGCCAAGGTGGGCTACGCCCTAATGACGCAGCATGTGCACCTTCTAACGAACAATAGTCTGAGCCTGCCTACTGACCTGTGGGTGCCCTCGACGGACCGCATCAAGCCGATGCACGTGCACCACTTTACGGCGGGGTTATTCCTCCATGTGCCTCAGTGGGGCGACTTCTCGGTGGAGGGCTACTACAAGCCTCTGAGCAATGTGCTGGAGTACAAGGAGGGTTCCTTCTTCTATGGTGTCTCGACAAACTGGGAGCAGATGGTCGCCATGGGTCGTGGCACGGCTTACGGTCTGGAGCTACTCTGGCAGCGTAAGGTGGGCAAGCTGACGGGCTGGGTGAGCTATGCCTGGGCTCGTACGTGGCGCACCTTCGACCAACCAGGCGAGGAGCTCAACTTCGGGCGCACCTTCCCCGCTAAGTATGACCGAATTCACGACTTTAAGATCACTGCGATGTATCAGCTGAGCAAGAGCTGGGACTTTGCTGCTACCTGGGTCTTTGCCTCGGGCCAGACGGGTACCATCGCAACGCACGAGTACGATGGCATGAGAGACCCACTAGCTCCATCGATGTATGGCGCGGCGGGGTCGCTCAAGCATGTATCTGAGCGCAATAATTACCGCTTCAAGCCTTACCACCGACTAGACCTCAGCGTCACCTACACGAAGCATCACAAGCGGGGCAAGAGCTTGTGGAACCTGAGCGTCTACAACGTCTACAACAATATGAACCCCTTCATCGTTACGCCTGTGAGCGAGAAGACGGGCGACAACTCTTACCGCACCGTGCTACAGCAGGTGACTATCTTCCCAATCCTGCCCAATATCAGCTACACCTACTCCTTCTAACCTAAGACCACTATGAGACCTATACAATATATACAGTTGGCCAGTAGCACTCTACTCATCACGCTCCTCGCGGGTTGCCAGACGCTCATACCTCTCGACCTAGGCGACAACACGCCTCGTATTGTCATCAATGCGGTCGCTACGGAGCAGCAAGGCATCGACATTTCGCTCTCCGAGAGCAAGCCAACGGGTGTCGCTTCGCCTAGTACGAATGTTTACTACCCCTACGACCACCCCGACTGCCCCTATCGTATGACGCTTCAGGTCAACGATCAGCTCATACCGCTCAGCGAGGTAGCGCAATACAAGCCTCAGACGGGCGACCGCATAGCAGTATCGGTGGAGAAGCCGGGACTCAAGGCAGCTTCAGCCGTTACCACCGTACCCGCACAGCCTAAGCTCGGCACCGTAGAGGTCAAGACGCTGGACAAGAGTCGTCGTAACAACGCTTCAAACGTAAATCTTCAGAAAGGGCAGTACCTAGAGGTTCAAAACTACGAACTATCCATCCCACTCCAAGGCATCACGAAGGATAGCTACTACCGTATCATCGTAGAGCGGCAAGCAGTGATGCGCGGAGAGGGCATCCAACCAGAGGAATACAGATGGTTTCAGGAGCAGCTGCAGGACCCAAGCCTAGCAAAGTTTAGCAGTGGCGACCTAATCTTCGAGTCGGCCAATGCCTATCCGATGAATCTGCTCGCGGGCTCTAACGTCTCGACGAGCGACTATACGCTCAGGACGACGCTCACCTTTGCCACGCGGGTCTGCAATGCCGACGGCTCTACAGATGAGACGCAGACTACGAACGCTGTATCGGACTATGTCGCCCTGCGTGTCACCGTTTATGCAATCACGGGCGACCTCTATCACTACTGGCAGACGGTTACCTCAGACCGCTACAACAGTGTGAGTGAGACGGGCCTCACTGAGCCTATCCTCATCTACAACAACATCCACGATGGTCTCGGTATATTGGGTAGTATGGCTGCGGCCCAGCGTCAAGACCTTCAGATCGTGACACACTAAGGCAGTGAGAGACTTATGACACAAGAGACTATGCAAATGCTCCCCGAGTGGGTGCCACAAGATGCTATCCTCCTCGCCTGGCCACACAGCCAGAGCGACTGGGCACCGATTCTTCCCGAGGTACAGCGCACCTACTGCGCCATCATCGAGCAGGTGACACGCTTCGAACCAGTCGTGCTACTCGTGCCTGAAGATGCTACGGAGTACGCCTCTCTACCATCGGAGCTACGTAAGCGCTGCCTACTCGTCCCCTGCCCTACCAACGATACGTGGTGCCGTGACTACGGTCCTCTGGCTCTCCAGAGTCCCAGTGGAGTGCGTGGCATCGTAGACTTTACTTTCAACGCTTGGGGCGGTAAGTTTGGCGCGACGCTTGACAACCAAGTGGTGCGTCACCTCGTCGCTGACAAGCTCTTTGCCCCAGAAGTCGCTTACTTAGACGCTTTGGACTTGACCTTCGAGGGAGGAGCCTTGGAGTGCAATGGCGAGGGCTTTCTCCTAACCACCAAGTCCTGCGTAGAGGACCCGCACCGCAACGCACACCTCTACGAAGCACCCCATATATATAAGGAGTTGCTAGCGCGTCTCGGGCTGACCGACTACTGCTCGCTCGAAGTGGCTCCCCTGCCAGGCGATGATACCGATGGGCATATAGACACGATCGCCCGCTTCGTCGACCCCAACACTATTATATATGTCTCTCCGAGCGACCCTACGGCGCAGAGCTTCGCCGCTTTGACACTGCTAGAGCGTCAGCTTCAAGAGCTGGCTCGTCAGCGCCCCAACTTGCGACTGATCGCTCTGCCCGACGTGGGCGACTACCCCTCACGCTATGAGGCGGACTGCCTCATACCAGCCACCTATGCGAACTTTCTCCTCGTCAACGGCGCGCTCCTGCTCCCCATCTACGGGCGCAGCACCGACAGCGAGGCGCAGCGCATACTCCAGCAAGCACTGCCTCACCTCGAGGTCGTGCCTATCGACTGCTCCATACTGCTCGAGCAGCACGGCAGCCTGCACTGCATCTCTATGCAGATACCGCAAGGCTTCCTCAATCCTTCACTTCTAGACACCATAATAAGATGAAAGTAGGTATCATACAGCAGCACAATGGTGCTGACCATGCAGACAATATCCACCGCCTCCAAGAGCGCATCCGCCAGCTAGCCCACGAGGGTGCCAAGCTGATTGTGCTACAGGAGCTACACAACGGGCTATACTTCTGCCAGACAGAAGATGTCGCACTCTTTGACCAAGCGGAGACAATACCCGGGCCCTCGACCGAAAGCTTCGGCGCCTTAGCACGTGAGCTGGGCGTGGTAATCGTCCTCTCACTCTTTGAGAAGCGCGCCACAGGCCTTTACCACAACACCGCCGTAGTGCTCGAGCGTGACGGCTCCATAGCGGGTCGCTACCGCAAGATGCACATACCAGATGACCCGGCCTACTACGAGAAGTTTTACTTCACCCCAGGCGACCTAGGCTTCGAGCCCATCGACACCTCCGTGGGTCGTCTCGGCATCCTCATCTGCTGGGATCAGTGGTACCCCGAGGCTGCACGTCTTATGGCGCTCAAGGGTGCCGAGCTACTCATCTACCCTACCGCCATCGGCACCGCCGCCTACGACACGCCTGAAGAGCAGCAACGACAGATCGATGCGTGGCAACTGGTGCAGCGTGGTCATGCTGTCGCCAACAACCTCCCCGTCATTGCGGTGAATCGTGTCGGCTACGAGCCCGACCCGTCAGGCGTCACCGAGGGGATACAGTTTTGGGGTCACAGCTTCGTCACAGGTCAGCAGGGCGAGATGCTTTGCGATTTGAGTCAGACGGAGGAGGCGTGCACCGTCGTAGAGCTCGACTTAGAGCGCACCGAGCTAGTCCGACGCTGGTGGCCTTACCTGCGAGATAGACGCATAGATAGCTACGGGGAGATTACTCGTCGCTACATCGATTGACCCATTTATCCAGGTCAAAAAAGGCAAAAGCGTGATTTATTCCCCCGAAACTGCTAACTTTGCAGTCAATAACTCTCCCTACATAGAAATAGATAACAACAAAAAACGAACTGATATAGTATGGCAGTAAAAGAATCTGGGTCACAAGGCTCTCACCACTCTGAGGAGTTTGTGTCTCGTAGCGAGCAATTCATTGAGAAGTACAGCAAGACCATCATCTGGTGTGTGCTGGGTGTCATCGTGCTAGGCTTTGGCATCTGGTTCTACATCCACAAGGTAGTCAATCCCCGCGCTGAGAAGGCTTCGACAGAGCTATATGCTGCTGAGGAGCAATTTATGGCAGGTGCAGATAGTGCTGCGCTCAGCGCCCCCTCAGCTGGATCCATGGGTCTCCTAGAGATTGCTGACAAGTATAGCAGCACCGATGCTGGCAAGCTAGCTCACGCCTACGCTGGTATCATCTACTACGACGAGGGCAAGTACGAGGAGGCCATCCGCGAGCTCAAGGAGTTCAAGGCAAAGGAGAAGATGGTCGCACCCTCTCTCACCCGTCTCATCGGCGACTGCTACGTAGAGCTGGGCAAGTATGAGGAGGCTGCTAAGTACTTTATGGATGCAGCCAAGGCAGCTGACAATCCCGTCATCTCACCCAGCTGTCTCATCAAGGCAGGGCATGTCTACGAGGAGCTAGGACAGTACGACAAGGCACTCAAGGCTTACAAAGAGATACAGGACAAGTACTACACAGCTCCTGAGTCTGAGAGCATCGAGTCCTCCATCATCCGCGTAGAGGCTCAGCTCAAGAAGTAAGTATTTAGAGATTAGAGGCACTAGTGCCACTAGCCTTTATAATTATTTCCACTTCCCATGTCTTCACAACTCCACAGCCAGCAGACACCGGCTCACTACACGCTCCAACACAGACGCACGGCAGACGTCCATCGCATCGCTGTCGTCTACTCGGAGTGGAACGCTGAGATTACGCATGCCCTCCGCGACGGAGCTGTCACGACACTCCTGGAGTGCGGACTCGAGCGCCAACAGATTGAGACCTTCTCAGTGCCAGGTGCTTTCGAGCTCACCTATACGGCGACCCTACTCAGTGAGGCGACCCAGCCCTATGACGCTATCATCATCATCGGCTGCGTCATACGTGGCGAGACCTCGCACTACGACCTCATCTGTGACAGTGTCACCGAGGGAGCTACCGAGCTCAACCTGCGTGGCAAGGCACCGGTCATCTTCGGGCTCGTCACCGTCGAGAACATCGAGCAGGCTCGTGCCCGCTCTGGTGGTGCCGTAGGCAACAAAGGCTCCGAGTGCGCCATCGCTGCCCTCCAGATGATCGACATCAGAGCTGCAATACAAGGGTAACGCCCCGACCTATATTACGACAAAGTCCCTAGTGCTATCTCTAGCGCTAGGGACTTTTTCATTTTAGGACACAAGAAGGCTCGCTCGTATCACGCTATCTTCGTAGCATATACGAGTTCCAAAACTGGTTCCCCTCTTGGAACTTTTTAGTTCCAAGGGAGGAACTTTTCGGTTCCAGCGGAGGAACTTTTCGGTTCCAAGGGAGGAACAAGCCACAAACTGTGGTCCTAATCTCTACCCTCTCACCTCTAATCTCTAACTTCTAATCCCTAAACCCTATCTCTCCCCGCCGTTTTTCGTACCTTTGCACCGATTAACAAGGATACGAATCCACACAAATGCAGGAAATACGAAACATAGCTATCATCGCTCACGTCGACCACGGTAAGACAACCATCGTCGACAAAATGCTTCTCGCAGCTAAGCTCTTTCGAGAGGACAAGGCTGCAGAGGTCGACACCTTTCTAGATAACAACGACCTAGAGCGAGAGCGAGGCATCACAATCGTTTCGAAGAATGTCAGCATCACTTACAAAGGGGTCAAGATAAACGTCATCGATACCCCGGGACACGCCGACTTCGGTGGTGAGGTGGAGCGCGTGCTCAACATGGCCGACGGTTGCCTACTACTGGTAGATGCCTTCGAGGGACCAATGCCTCAGACCCGCTTCGTACTGCAGAAAGCCCTTGCCATAGGACTCAAGCCGATTGTCGTCATCAACAAAGTGGACAAGCCCAACTGCCGCCCTATGGAGGTGCAAGATATGGTCTTCGACTTGATGGCTTCGCTTGAGGCTACGGATGACCAGCTTGACTTCGTCACGCTCTTCGGTAGTGCCAAGCAGGGCTGGATGAGCCGTGACGTGGAGAAGCCGACAGAGGACATCACTCCCCTACTCGATGCAATCATCTCTGAGATACCTGCTCCGCAACAGCTGGACGGTCCTCTACAGATGCTGATTACCTCGCTAGACTACAGCTCCTACGTGGGACGTATCGCTGTGGGGCGCGTGCATCGTGGCACCATACACAACGGAGACACCGTACTCCTCTGCCACAAAGACCGCGAGCCACATCGCGAGAAGGTCAAGGAGCTCTACACTTTTGAGGGCATTGGCAAGGCAAAAGCAGACTCCGTCTCCAGTGGCGACATTTGTGCCATCGTGGGCTTTGACCACTTTGACATCGGCGACACCATCGCTGACCCTGAGCATGCGGAGGCTCTAGATAGTATATCGGTCGATGAGCCGACGATGTCGATGCTCTTCACAATCAACAACTCTCCCTTCTACGGCCGAGAGGGCAAGTTTGTCACCTCCCGCCATATCCATGAGCGTCTGATGCGTGAGCTGGACAAGAATCTCGCTCTACGTGTCGAGACGACCGACCAAGCGGACTCGTGGAACGTCTTCGGCCGTGGCGTCCTGCACCTCTCCGTACTCATCGAGACTATGCGTCGCGAGGGTTACGAGCTACAGGTAGGTCAGCCCCAGGTCATCATCAAGGAAATCGATGGCGTAGAGTGCGAGCCTATCGAAGAGCTAACAATCAATCTCCCCGACGAGACCAGTAGCCGTATCATTGATATGGTCATACAGCGCAAGGGCGAGATGACCGCTATGGAGAGCAAGAATGGACGTACACACCTAGTCTTCAACATTCCATCGCGAGGCATCATCGGGCTCAACAACAGCGTCCTAACCGCTTCGGCTGGTGAGGCTGTTATGGCACACCGCTTCCTCGAGTTTGGTCCTTGGCGCGGCGACATCGAGCGTCGCAACAATGGTAGCATCATAGCGGGTGAGAGCGGTACCGCCTTTGCCTATGCGCTCAACAACCTCCAGAGCCGTGGTCGCTTCTTCATCGCTCCCCAAGAGGAGGTCTACGCTGGTCAGGTAATCGGCGAGCATACGAAGGACAACGACCTGACGGTCAACGTCTGCAAGAGCAAGAAGCTCACCAACATGCGTGCTGCTGGTAGTGACGACAAGGTAGCACTCGCTCCTCCCGTCGTCTTCAGCCTAGAGGATGCGCTCGAGTATATCAAGGCAGACGAGTATGTGGAGGTCACGCCCAAGTCAATGCGTCTGCGCAAGATACTCCTCAACGAGCTAGACCGCAAGCGCGCCAATAAAGCATAATCAATCCAATCACTTCATAAACACAACTAACTATGAAAAGAATCGCACTACTCCTCATCGCCATGCTCACGCTTGGCTTTGCAGCGCAGGCTCAGTCTACCTTTAGCAAGGGGACAACAACTGCCAACCTCGGACTCGGTATCGGTGGTACCCTTTTCAACGACACCTACAGTGTCCTCCTCCCCCCACTTTCTCTAGGCATTGACCACAGCGTTGTCAGCGGTCTCTTTGACGGCAACGGATCTATCGGCGTGGGTGGTTACCTAGGTGCTGAGGTCTATCGCTACAAGGGTTACAGCGGCTCTGTATGGAGCCAGACACTCATCGGGCCTCGTGGCTCTCTGCACTATCAGTTTGTAGATAGGCTCGACACTTACTTCAGCTTGATGCTCGGACTAAACATCCTCAGCTGGAACTTCAATGCTAAGGTGGCTAATGGCGCTATCAAGGACAAGGATACGTCAGCTGGCTTCGGTTGGGGAGCACACTTCGGAACTCGCTACTATCTATCCGACCGCTGGGCTATCATGGGTGAGTTCGGCTATGGACTAACCTACCTCACACTCGGTGCTACCTATCGCTTCTAAGTCTTAGCGAAGCACTACAATACAATCAAAGCAGGAGACGGCTCACGGGCTGTCTCCTGCTTTTGCTTTTAAAACTGTGTAGGGGGTCACTCGTCGTGCGAAGCAGGGTGCTGCTGATTGCGGGGGTGGTAGCGCAAGACGTCGGCACGAAGTGCGGTGCGGTCCACATGGGTGTAGACCTCTGTCGTCGCAATGCTTTCGTGCCCCATCATCAGCTGGATAGCGTGCAGGTCAGCCCCACCCTCGAGTAGGTGCGTAGCGAAGCTGTGTCTTAGCGTATGCGGGCTAATCTCCTTCTGTATGCCCGCAAGCTCAGCAAGCGTACGGATCAGACAGAAGACCGTGATACGAGAGATTGGTTGACCACGACGTGAGATGAAGATATACTGATCATACTCTGGCTTCGCATTGTAGCGACAGGGATCATTGAGATAGCGCTGCACGTCAGAGACCGCCTTGGGACTCATCGGCACCAGCCGCTCCTTGCGTCCCTTGCCCCAGACGTGCAGATAGCCTTCGTCGAGGAAGACATCCGAATAGGTCAACCCGCAGAGCTCCGAAACGCGTAGCCCGCAGCTGTAGAGTACCTCTATGATCGCCGTGTCTCGTGAAGCTTCGAAACGATCCTCGTCGATAGCTCCGAGTAAGCTGTCTATCTCTGCCAGCGTGAGTACCTCAGGGAGCTTCTTATGTATCGGTGGGGTCTGTAGCAGCTCAGTCGGATTGCTCTCTATCTCTTCTTCTAGCATGAGAAAGCGGAAGAAACTCTTGACGCCACTCAGTACACGAGCCAGCGAACGCATAGAGATACCTAAGTCCAGCAGATGCGCTGCAAAGTTATTAAGCTGTTTCAGCGTCACTTCCTGCAGAGCAAGCCCCATATCGTCTATGTAGGTGTAGAGCTTGTCCAAGTCGTAAAGGTAGGAGTCTATACTATTGTCTGAGAGGTGCTGCTCCAGTCTCAGATAAGTTTTGTAGCGTCGTATCAGTTGCTCTCGTGGTTCTAGGCTCATTGCAAGGGAGTTTCTTACTATCTTTGCGCTACGAAGTTAGCCATTTGCATCTAAACCGACAAGTTCACTATGTCTACAAATAGTTTGATCGCCCCCCTCTCTACCCCGACCACGGGCAGGCCAGCCATCCTCATACTCAACGGTCCCAACCTGGTCAACGTGGGGCAGCGCGAAGCCGATATCTACGGCTCGACGCCGTTAGTCCCCTACTTGGAGCAACTCGCCCACGACACCACCGAGGCGACAGTTGCCATCCGCTACTCGCACTACGAGGGCGCACTCATCGAGTACCTCTACATGGCTCAGGAGCTAGGCTACCAGGCGGTCATACTCAATGCGGGAGGCTACACGCACACCTCCGTAGCTATCGCAGACGCAATACGCGCCATCGCACTACCAGTCATCGAGGTGCACATCTCCCAGCCACTAGCCCGTGAGTCCTATCGCCACACCTCGCTCATAGCGCCCTACTGCCGTGGTAGCATCGCAGGCTTTGGCGTCTTCAGCTACGACTTAGCCGTACGGGCTGCCATTCAGCTGAGCCGTTGACACCTTATATTATATAGAGTATGGACGCAGAGCTAGAGCTTTATGCCCAGCAGCATAGCTCCTTCGGGCATCCCCTACTAGACGAATTGCTCCGCACCGCCTATGTGCGACTCTTACAGCCGAGAATGGTGTGTGGTCCTACGCAGGCGGGACTACTCTCAATGCTCATTAAGCTCAGTGGTGCCCAGCGCGTCCTAGAGCTAGGCGCTTATAGTGGCTACTCAACGATAGCTATGGCGATGGCACTAGAGCCTGTGGCGGGTGAGATCGACTCCATCGAGTGCGATGCCGAGATGATTCACTTCCTCTCCCCCTTTGTAGCGCGTAGTGGCTGTGCCGAGCGCATTCACATACACCACGGTCAGGCTCTAGAGCTGATGCCCGCACTACTCGCGCAGCACGACTACGACATCGTCTACATCGATGCCAACAAACGTCAGTACCCCGACTACTACCAGCTACTGCGCAAGCAACTACGCCCTGGGGCTATCATCCTTGCGGACAATACCCTCTGGGACGGCAAGGTAACCGCCCCCTCGCCCCACCACGACCTGCAACTCGAGGGAATCCAGCACTTCAACGAGCTAGTGGCTCAGGACAGCAACGTGGAGCAACTTCTGCTACCGCTCCGTGATGGGCTGACCATCATTCGTGTCCTGTCAGCTTAGTCAGGCTGTGCTGGAGCGATAGCCTTTGCCTCTTGGGTGGGCAACTCTGCCGGTGTCGATGTAGTTGCTGTGGTCGGCTTGAGGGCATCGCTCTTCGCTTGCATCTTGAGCGACGTCACCTCATTGCGCAGCTTAATCAATTCCTCTCTCTGCTCGGAGGTGAGTTTATTGAGCTTGAGCCACTCTAGGAGCGCACGCACCGCCAGCCCTATCGTGATGACCGTGACCGCGCCGATGGCACCCGACCAAGATACTGTGACGAAAGGTAAATCATGCATAGGTGTCCGCCATCCGAAGAGTGCCTTGCAGATGATTGGCATAAAGAGAGCAACCACCGCCACAATCAGCACAAAGGCAACATAGCCGCCGAAGTGCCGACGGCGCATCATGTGCCCAGCTACATAGTAGTAGTTGAGGTAAAAGATTGCAATCAGAAAGATGTCGAGCAGCCACGTAGAGAGATAGTGTGATGGAGCCTGAAAGAAGGACTTAGCCATCGTGCTGCTCTGTCCGATCAGTATAGACTGAATCAGCACGATGACCAGCCATGCCACCAGATAGATAAGCCAGGAGTAGCTCTTGACGGTGCTTTGCTTTGCAGCAGTGGAATCTTGTTTCATAGTACAGGTAGACTTATAGTTATTACACCACAAAGATACAACAGGATAATGAAAGAAGCCTATCTCTGCATTAGTCTAGACGGACGAAAATGCAATTATTTAAAAACTATTCGCTACCTTTGGATTCAGAAGCAAGTATAACCTATCAAATATAAAGAACCCTTATGAAGAAACTTCTAAGACAAGCACTCACACTCTGCGCCCTCATCCTCGCTACGGGATACGGTCTCTCAGCACAGGTAGTCGTCGTGCAGGGCGAGCCAGAGGCTCCACTGCCACCAACGCTCAATGAGGTGCGTCTCAACCTTCTAGCACCCGTCGCCTTTAAGGCTGTATCTCTGGAGTACGAGCGCGCCACGACAAAGATGAAAGACCTAGGCTTCGGAGCTACCATCAGCGCTAGCTTTGCTCCGAGAGAAGAGTATGAGGTCTCGCTTTTTCCCACCTTTGGCGTGATGCCCTATGCTCGCTGGTACTTCGGTGGTAAGAAGCTCTCGATGACAAGACACAACTCAGGCTTCTTTATTGAGGCAAATACGGCAATCAACTACAATCGCTTTACGATAAATAGCTACAACCCTGTGAAGGAAGAAACAACACAGGAGACAATGCAAGGCACCTCTTGGGGCATCGGTCTCGGGGGTGGCTGGAAGTTTGTCTCTCGGAGCAACTGGAGTGGCGAAATCAGTCTACGTGCGGGACGCAACCTTGTGAGAAGCAAGGGCTATGACGAGGCCTACGTCTACCCCACTATCTCTGTGGGCTACCGCTTCTAAGCACACATACCTAATCCTATTTCGATGGGGAGGATGCCAAGCGATGGTGTCCTCCCCTTTTCTTTTTGTTCACAACTGGCTAAAAGGTAGAAGCCACATCACTGCTCCGCAAAAGCGAAATCACTGCTCCAGAGAAATGGAATCACTTTTCCGTAGCGAGCGAATCGCCCTTCCGCGGGAGGTGTCCGCTTCTTGAACAGGGTCGCTTCGCCCGCATCACGACGGCAGCGACACACTCGTCATCTACGACATAAAAAAAGGGGCTGTCCTAAGACAGCCCCTTCTCATTAACCTTAAAATCTAACACCATGAAAAACACAGTGCAAAGGTAAGACTTATTCTTCATATATGCAACACTCGATTGCAACAACTTCGTAACATCTTCTGTTATGGAGCCGGCAACGGCAAGAGAAGCCACATATTCGCTGAGGAAACTATTGACTGTTGCAACAGGTCTCCTACGATGAGCCAGCTACGAGGCCTCGGTATCCTCGACCCTAGCATAGCTGCTCGCCGAGTATAGCGAGAGCGAGCAACTCAGGGTCGACACCCTAGAGTTACTCGCTCTTGCACTCTTTAGAACGATTTCCTTACAAGGAGTCCGTCACAGTTATCTTGTGATTAGCTCCTCGTAGTACCGTTAGCGTTACTTACTTAGCACCCTCAGCGTGGCGAATGATTACCTCGATGTGGTTGTCCTGCTTGAGAAGCACCTGAGCGAGGCGCTGTACGTCAGCAGGGGTGATACCATTGAGGGTCTTCTCGTAGTCAGTCTGGAAGTCACGACCATCGAAGAAGAAGTCAACCATATGATCAAGCCAGTAGCCGTTCTTCTTGAGATTCTCGGCATAGTCCTTCTTCATATTGAGGATTGTCTTGTTAAACATCTCCTGGTCAGGACCATTCTTGGCAACCTTCTCGAGCTCTGCGTAGATGATCTTGTTGAGCTTGTCTACCTTCTCAGGGTCTGTCTGGTAGAAGATCTGGAAGATGGTCTCGCCCTCTGGATTGTCGCTAATAGAGCCTCCAGAGCTAACGCCGTAGGTACCACCCTCGTCCTCACGAACGGTAGCCGTATAGACCTGATCCATGACAGCTCCGAGCACCTCCATAGTTATCTCGTTTTGGAGTGTGTAGGGGAGCTTGCCTGTGTAGGCTGCTATGACCATAGCCATAGGAGTAGCGAGCTCCTTCTTGAAGTCAATGTGCATAGATGCCTGACGTACTCCAGGTACTAGCTCCTTGTGCATGTCGTGCTTGCGACCCTTGGTAGGTACTGAGGCTACGTACTTCTCTAGGTAAGGGATCAGCTGCTCGGGAGTTACATTACCGATGAAGTATAGCTGTAGATCACCGAGGTCAGCGATGCGCTCCTTCCAGATCTGCATCACACGGTCGTAGTCGACACCCTCGATCTCAGCAATAGTAGCACGTCGCATCTGAGGATCGTTGTTGTATAGCGCATAGAGGAGAGAGTCCTGGAATGAAACCAATGGATTGGACTCCATATTCTTGATCTGCTCGATCGTATTGGTGCGCCAGTTGGCAAAAGCATCAGCATCCTGTCGAGGCTGCGTCATGCGGAGGTAGAGGAGCTGGAAGAAGGTCTCCATATCCTCAAGTGTAGAGATACCACTAAAGTAAGTTCTCGTGCCACCCATAGAGCCAGAAGCAGAGACGCTACGACCTGTGAGTGCCTTAGAGAGGGTAGGATTGTCAAACTTGCCTACACCACCTAGCGAGACGACGCTGCTGAGGTTCTTGATGTTGGGCAGATCCTTAGCGTTCTTGAGATAAGCGTTTGTACCACCAGGAGCCACAGCTGTGAGTGAGATCTGATTCTTCTTATAGTCAGTTGTCTTGAGGTAAACAACCATGCCGTTGCTCAGGGTAAGGCGCGTGGTGCCAAACTGTAGGTTGTCCTCACGCTTGGTAACCTTGCCAGCCTTGGGAGCCTTCTCCATCAGCTTCATATCAGAGACAGCGTCCTTGATAGGCTCTACGGGGAGCTTGCGGTACTCGTTGACCTTAGCCACTAGCTCAGCCTCGGTAGGTAGTACGAGCCCTGCCTTGTCGGGAGCCATAAGCATAAGAACCATGTTCTTGTCTCCGATGAGAGACTGTACCATCTGGTTGACAACCTCTAGAGGTATGTTTGCAGCAACCTGCTCCATCATCGCCTTCTCCATCTCAATACCTGGGATGTATCCGCCCGTGGTGAAGTAGTCCTTATACTCGTTAGCGTAGGCGCTGTTCTTGCGCGTCTCACGCTCGTTGTAGCTGTTTTCAAAAGCCTTGAGGAGGTCAGTGCGTGCACGCTCATACTCGCCCTGAGTAAAGCCATACTGGCGTATGCGCTCTATCTCAGCCATAAGAGCCTTGAGAGCTATGTCTAGCTCACCCTCACGTGCCGTAGCACTGAATGAAAGAGCATCCTTGGTCTGAGCGAGGAAGTAGTTGCTCATATAGCCGCTTGCACTGACGAATGCAGGGTTGGGCTTATGCATAAGGTCTGTAAAGCGCTCGCTGATGATGCGATTTGTGACACCGTATAGGTAGTTCTTCATGACGCCTGCGATGGTGCGGGTCATCTCGACAGGCATAGCGTCTGTCTTGAACATAACCATAATCTCAGTGCTGGTAGCCTCCTTGTCCTTTTCGATAGCTACGAGAGGCTCGTCATTGTCCTCTACGGGGAAGTAGACACGCTCTGCAGCATTGACTGGAGCAGGGATGTCGGCAAACATCTCCTTGATCTTCTTCTCGACATAGTCTACATCGACATCACCAACGACGATGATAGCCTGTAGGTCGGGGCGATACCACTTGTGGTAGTAGTCGCGCAGCTCGTTGTACTTAAAGCCGTTGACCACGCTCATCAGACCGATAGGCAAGCGGTTGCCGTAGCGGTTGTTGGGATAAATCTTAGGGAGTGCCGTATTGAGCATACGCATCTGCGCATTGTCACGAGAGCGCCACTCCTCAGTGATGACGCCACGCTCCTTGTCTATCTCCTCATCGGCTAGTGTGACGAAGCCACTCCAGTCGTGTAGGATGAGTAGGCAGCTATCGATAAAGCCCTGACGCTCTGTAGGAGCCTCCATAAGGGTGTAGACCGTCTCATCGATACCAGTGTAGGCATTGAGGTTGTAGCCGAAGCGCATACCATTTGACTCAAGGTAGCTGATGAGTGTCTTGTCGGGGAAGCTCTTCGTTCCGTTGAAGCACATGTGCTCTAGGAAGTGAGCCAGACCGCGCTGATTCTCCTCCTCGAGGATTGATCCGACACGCTGTGCGATGTAAAACTCAGCACGATCCTTCGGCTGCTCATTGTGACGGATGAAGTAAGTCAGCCCGTTTTCGAGCTGGCCCGTACGGACTTGTGGGTCTATGGGTAGTGGTTGACTCAAGTCCTGAGCAAAGGCTACACGAGGTAGCATCAGGGTCAGGAGAACCACAGTCATAGACAGCATTCGCTTTAGATTCATATCCAGTTGTCTAAAAGTTATTGATGTATTACTAGTTGTCAATTCAAAGATGCTTCAGAAAGAGTGACTAAAGAGACACTCCATCACAGTGTAGACGAGTGGATGCCCACAGATGTTGCAAGCCCACCCCCTAATCCCAATGAGGGAAAGTGGCTAAAGCTATAGAGTCTCACTCCAACCACCTAGGTGCAAAGATACTCACTTTTTGCAAATAGAGCAGAGAGAGAGCTGTGATTGCTACAGAGCTGACGCATTATAATGAGACTGTTGCAAAAGTCAACAGTCTCACAATCTTGCGAGCAAGATTGTCTAGACTTTGCAGAAAGGATGAAGCGCAAGGCGCTGAGGGTGAG
>UQBE01000025.1 GCA_900539155.1 uncultured Porphyromonas sp. | reverse complement strand
CCTACGGGGTCATCCTCAACAATGTCAACAATAAGCTCGTACACATTCTCTTCTCTTTGGTTCTGCACGACTGCGACTTCGAGCTGGATTACGAAGCGAAGAGAGCTCTTCGATCCTAGTCCAAGGAAGGAAAGTCTCCGCTCGGGGAGCGCCTCCGCGGCAAGGGGTGGAAGCCCCCACCCCGCCGAGCGGTTCCCCGAAGAGAAGTCGACCGAGCTTGCGAAACAAGAAAAAACTTTGCATTTTACTTGCATGTGAACTTAAAAAGCGGGATTCAGTCACGGCTAGACACTCTCGTGCGTCCCTACACATCGCAGTAACCGCCAACAGCTAATCTCTAATTTTCGTACCTTTGGAGTTGTAAGTTTTACCCGTGAGCCGTAGGTCTCACCTTTAAAGTAAAGAACCTCTATCGCATTATGAGCAACAAAATGACTGATCAGACTTCATCAACCCAAGAGCAGCCTATGAGCATCGCTGAGCGTGCTGCCGACAATATCCGTGCCCTCGCTATCTCGATGGTCGAGCGCGCTAAGAGTGGCCACCCCGGGGGGGCTATGGGCGGAGCGGACTTTATCCAGGTCCTCTTCTCCGAGCAGTTGCGCTATGACCCGCGCCATCCGGAGCATCCTGCACGGGATCGCTTCTTTATGGATCCGGGCCATATGTCGCCGATGCTCTACGCCCAGCTCGCACTGGCGGGATTCTTTACGATGGACGAGCTGGCAGCCTTCCGCTCGTGGGGCAGTCCTACGCCAGGCCACCCAGAGCTTTGTCGTAGTCGTATGATTGAGAACACCAGTGGTCCGCTGGGGCAGGGGCACACCTACGCTGTGGGTGCTGCCATTGCAGCGAAGTCCCTCCAGCACCGTCTCGGTGACACGCTGATGCCACAGCGCATCTACGCGTTCATCTCTGACGGCGGTATCCAAGAGGAGATCAGTCAGGGTGCGGGGCGCATCGCGGGGGACCTCGGGCTGGACAACCTGATTATGTACTACGACTGCAACGACATACAGCTCTCGACGCGTGTCGAGGATATCACGGCTGAGGATGTTGCGGCAAAGTATGATGCGTGGGGCTGGAACGTCTTTGAGGTTCCTGGCAACGACCCCGCAGCGCTTAGCCAAGTATTGCGAGATGCTATCGAGACTTCCGAGGAGACAGGCGCACCAACGCTTATCATTGGCTATACCAATATGGCTTACAAGGCGGTCGACGAGGAGGGCAATCCACTCGCAAACTTGATAGCGACTCACGGACAGCCGATATCTAAGGCAGGAGCTTCGTATGCTAAGACGATGGAGGCTCTGGGTGCTGACCCCGACGCTCCTTTTACCATCTATGAGGATGTGGCTGCCTTCTACGCTGATCGTCGTGAGGAGCTGATCGCCTACTGGGACGGTCAGTACAAGCTTCAGGAGGAGTATCGGAAGGAGCACCCTGATCAGGCGAAGCTCTATGACCGTTGGTTTGCTGCAGAGCCTACCTACGATGTGGCTTGGCAGGAGATAGTCCAGAAGGCTAATCAGGCAACGCGTGCTGCCTCGGCAACAGTTCTGGGAGAACTGGCGAAGCGGGTGGACAATATGATCGTTGCCTCTGCCGACCTCTCGAACTCGGACAAGACGGACGGCTATCTCAAGGGTACGAAGGCTCTGGAGGCGGGCGACTTCTCAGGCAAGTTCCTCCAGGCTGGTGTCTCGGAGCTTACGATGGCCGCGATCTGCGTGGGTATCACCCTGCATGGAGGTATGCGTGCGGCGTGCGGTACCTTCTTTGTCTTCTCAGACTATATGAAGCCCGTCGTTCGTATGGCTGGGCTGATGGAGCAACCCGTTATCTTCATCTGGTCGCACGACTCCTTTAGGGTTGGTGAGGACGGACCGACGCACGAACCAGTCGAGCAGGAGGCGCAGATACGTCTCCTCGAGCATCTGCACAATCACTCGGGTCGTCGTGCTCTACAGGTGCTACGTCCAGCCGATGTGCATGAGGCTACGGTCGCCTGGCAGATGGCTATGGAAAACCTCCACACGCCGACGGCTCTCATCCTCTCTCGCCAAAACATCCAAGACCTACCCAATCCTACCTACGAGCGTGCGTGCCAGTTGCAGCATGGCGCTTACGTAGTGTCCGATACGACACCCGCAGGCGAGACGCCCGACCTGACGCTCATCGCCTCGGGTAGTGAGGTAAGCACGCTGGTACAGGCTGCTGAACTCCTTCAGGGCAAGGGGCACAAGCTACGCATCGTCTCGGTGCCGAGCGAGGGACTCTTCTTCGATCAGCCTGAGACCTATCGTGAGAGCGTGATCCCCGCTAAGGGTGCACGCTTCGGTCTGACCGCTGGGCTACCTGTGACGCTCCTCCGCCTGGTCGGGGATATGGAGCATATCCACGGGTTGGAGAGCTTCGGCTTCTCCGCTCCCTACACGGTACTCGATGAGAAGCTCGGCTTCACTGCTGAGGCTGTGGCACAGCGTATCGAGGAGCTTTGCCGCTAGGGAACAAGAGCTATGGGACTATTCTCACGCTTCAAGAAGTCAAATAAAAAGTCTCCTGTCTCAACCGAAGAGGTCGAGCAGGAGACGACTGACGTCACGCAGGAGGTAGCGGAGCAAGCAACTGCCCCCAAGGCGGACACGCTCAAGGCGGACACGCTGAAGTTTGACGCACTCCGGGCGCTCAAGATAGGCGAGGTGGACTTTGCGATACGCGCTCTGCGCACTTCGCTGGAGGAGATTGACGACCCTGAGTGTCGCCTTTACCTAGCGCAGGCTTTGCAGCGTAAGCCCGACTTAGCTGGTTCGATGGCTGAGCTGACCACCATACTGGAGGCTTATCCTGACTATCCGATGGCACTTTATGAGGCGACCAAAGTCTCTAATGGACTGGACCAGCACAGCGAGACGATTGCTTACGCTGAGCACGCCCTAGCGACCGAGCTGGAGACGGCACAGCAGGCGGAGCTACACCGTATGAAAGCTCAGGCGCAGCTGGCTCTAAGCGAAAGCGAGCAAGCACTCGCGACCATCGACCAAGCATTACAGCTGACGGACGAAGTACCTCTTTACTGGCTCATCAAGGTAAAGGTGCTGATAGCACTGGAGCGTTGGGCGGATGCTTTGGCAGTCACACTAGAGACGGCGGAGAAGTTTCCCGAAGAGGAGCGAGCTTACCTCTACGAGGGTTTGATCACTTACCACGAGGGCGACAAGGAGCGCGCTGAGCGTGCTTTCCGACAGGTGGTGGAGACAGACCCCTTCAATGTGGAGGGCTATATGCATCTGACGCATCTCGTAGAGGAACTACGGGGCGAGGCGGCTGCTGCCGATGAGATGGAGCAGGCTCTGGAGATGATTCCCCAGCCGACCCGTGCGCTCCTAGAGTATGCCACCTCACTGTATAAGGCGTGCGACCGCACGGAGCAGTATGAGGGCGTGCAGCAACTGCTGGCAGAGCTCCCCGAGGAGGCTGAGACAAAGGCGGGTGAAGTCAACTTCGCCAATCTGTACGCTGGTGGCTTTTACTAGAAAAGTCAAGCTCTATGTCAGCTAAGCAGCGTAAGTGGTACGTCGTATGGGAGGGTTATCGGCCGGGCATCTATGATGATTGGCAGGACTGCAAGATGCAGATTGAGGGCTTCCAAGGGGCTAAGTATAAGTCCTACCAGACAGCTGAGCAAGCGCAAGAAGCTTTCGAACTAGGCTACGACGAGGGACGCAAGCTGGGACAGCAGCATCGTGTCGCTAAGCCTGAGAGCAATCAGCTACAGGTCCAGCACAGTGTGGAGCAAGCACCAGACCAACTCATCGGTGACAAGGTCGCACCAAAAGGTTTCCTCAACCACTCGATAGCGGTCGATGGCGCCTGCTCGTCTAACCCAGGCGTGACGGAGTATCGGGGGGTCTACACCTTTAGCCGAGCGGAGCTCTTTCGGGCGGTCATCCCATGGGGTACGAACAACATTGGTGAGTACCTAGCCATCGTGCACGCCTTGGCACTTATGGAGCAGGGCAAGCTCCCGCCACTGCCTATCTACTCCGACAGCAAGGTGGCGCTCGGCTGGGTGGCGCAGGCACGCTGCCGCACGCGGCTCGACTCGACTGACCCACGTAGTGCTAAGACCTACGAACTGATCGTGCGTGCCACACAGTGGCTGAAGACGCACACCTTTCGGGTACCACTGCTGAAGTGGAACACGGTCGCTTGGGGCGAGATCCCCGCAGACTTCGGCCGTAAGTAGCCACGTCGTCACTGAGGCTATGCGCACGCCACTCCTCGTCAGCAACATCGGCCACGAGGTCGCTCTGGAGGCTGGCGACCCGCTCCACTACACCCCGCCACGGCTCATCCGACAGATGCGCTCCGCCCTCTGGAGCCTGCCGCTCTGGGCATCCCCAGCGTGGCTAGATGGGGACTCGTGGTGGGTACACCCTTTTAGCGAAAGCCTCTCGCCCTATCTGACCGACCGTGAGCTGAGCCATATAGCAAAAGGTGATGTCGGGGACTCCGAACTCATACTGTGGGGTCACGAGCGCAGCTTGGCGCATAGTCTGGCGAAGCAGTACGGGCTGAGCGGTGGAGAGGCATGCAGTGAACTTCCCCGAGAGCTGATGCCGTGCTGGACGAGAGCTGCGAGTGTACGCTTCTTCGAGCATTACAGTAGCGTGCCGTGGCGCAGTCGTGTGGCGATGATTACGCAGATAGAGGAGTTGGTAGAGCTTTTGACCCAGGGGCCCTGTCTCGTGAAGCTCCCCTTTAGCAGTTCGGGGAGAGGTCTCTGGCGCATCAACCGACTGGACAGCCAACTAGAAGAGACGCTGCGCAAGCTTTTGCAAAGGCACGGAACCCTCCTCGTAGAGCCGCTACTGGACAAGCTGCAGGACTACGGTGCCGAGTACTATATAGACGAGGCTGGCGAAGTGCAGTTCGTCTGCCTATGCGCCTTCGAGACGGACGACCAGGGACGCTATCTAGAGAGCCTCTGCCAGGACCCCGAGAAGACGCTCCGACAACTCACCGAGAGCCTCTCCGATCCCGATGAACTCACCCAAGCGCTGGCGCAGCACCGAGCTTACCTCTCCCGTGAGGTGGCACCTTACTACCGAGGGCCTGTCGGTATAGACCTGCTCATCTACCGCGCCGATGGAGTCAGCAACCGTACCGCCCTGCACCCGTGGGTCGAAATCAATCTGCGCTACACTATGGGGCACTACGCCCTCGACCTCTACCATGAGCGCGTCCCTCAGGGGAGCTTGGACAACTATCGCTTCGGCATCCTCTCGGCAGCGCGTGCCAAAGCACTCCTCACCACAGCCGCTCCCCCGAGACTAGGCGCTACCGGTCGCCTCCGTTCAGGACTCCTCCCGCTCACCAGCCCCGACCTCACCGCCGTCACCCACCTCGCCTACCTCCGCTGCGAAGCGGTCGGTGAGCAGTAGTCGAGGAGGATGTCCGTCCCCGTCAAGGGTTACAATGTCCAGGCTACGAAGTCTCGGTCGTCCGACAACGGACGCCCGCCCCCACGTCGCCGTGTAGGGACGCACGAGAGTGTCTAGCGGGAGGGCGTCCGTTGTGTCAAAGGTTACGTCGTCTCTGCATCCCCCCCCCATCCCCCCACGTCGCCGTGTAGGGACGCACGAGAGTGTCTAGCGGGAGGGCGTCCGTTGTGTCAAAGGTTACGTCGTCCCTGCATCCATCCCCATCCCCCCCTACGTCGCCGTGTAGGGACGCACGGTCTGTGCGTCCGTTGTGTCAAAGGTTACAGCGTCGTGGTATTAACGGGGACGGACGCTCAGACCGAGCGTCCCTACAGGACTCAGTCACGGCTAGTCTCGTCAAGATCGTTCGACAACGGACGCCCTCCCACTAGACACACCCGAACGTCCCTACAGGATTCAGTCTCTGTGCGTCCGTTGTGTCAAAGGTTACGTCGTCTCTGCCCCCCCAAGTCGCTGTTCCTTTCCTTCGGGAGTCGTAGGCTGGGGCGTGGCGATACAACGCAGTAGCCCCGACCGGTCTCGAGACCAATCGGGGCTACAGGTGTGTTAGACTTTTATGGTGTGATGAGTGCGTGGCTGCGCTCATCTAGTGGGGCTGTCGCGCTGCTACTCGATAGCGATGGTGCGACGAGCTTTCTGCTGATCCTCTTCGCTAATCTTAGGAATCGAGAGGGTGAGGACGCCGTCGGCCATACGTGCCTGGATTTTCTCCTCGTCCACATTGTCCGGCAGGATGAGGGTCTGCTCGAACTTGCTGTAGGAGAACTCGCGACGTAGGTAGCGGCTCTGCTCCTTGTCCTGTGGCTGCTCCTCCTCGTGATGGCGCTCCATGGAGATGACTAGGTCATGCTCCTCATTAATCTCGATGTTGAAGTCCTCACGCTTCATACCAGGAGCTGCTAGCTCTACCCGAAATTCGTCGGGAGTCTCTAGTACGTTGATAGCAGGAGCGGTCGCATTCGGGCGTATCATCCAGTTATTGTCCAGTAGGTCACTCCAAAGGGCTGGCATCCAGTTGTTGTCTCTTCTTGATAGTGTCATAGTAGTATTGATTTTATTAGGTGTTTGTGTACTTACTCTGTGCAGGGGCTCCCATCTCTCGGGTGACCTGCACTAACTATCTAGCAAAGGGTAAGCCAACAGCTCGTTGGTGAGACAATTTGTCGCAAGTGGGAAAGAGCAGACGCTACTCAGACCGCTTAGCACCGCGGGCTAACTGGTAGAAGACCTCATCCATCGAGTCGCAGTCAAATTGTCTCTTCAAGGCTCGTGGGGTATCTAGGGCTCTAATCTGACCATCTACCATAATGGAGATGCGGTCGCAGTACTCCGACTCGTCCATATAGTGAGTGGTGACGAAGACTGTGATGCCTTCGGCGGCCGCATTGTAGATGAGCTCCCAGAAGCGTCGTCGCGCTACGGGGTCTACGCCTCCCGTAGGCTCATCGAGGAAAACTATCTTGGGCCGGTGAAAGATGGCGACCGAAAAGGCTAACTTCTGCTTCCACCCGAGGGGGAGGCTGCCCACACGTAGCTTGCGCTGGTCGTAGAAGTTGAGCTCCTCTAGCAGTCTTTCCATACGACTCTGTATGATGCGCCGTGAGAGGCCGTAGATGCGTCCGTAGAGGAATATGTTCTCCTCGACCGTGAGGTAGTCATAGAGTGAGAACTTCTGGCTCATATAGCCTATCTCCCGCTTGATGCGCTCGGACTCTTTGCGTACGTCGTAGCCCGCGACCTCGGCATAGCCTGAGGTGGGCTTGAGCAGTCCTGTGAGCATACGTATGGCAGTGCTTTTGCCCGCTCCGTTAGCTCCGAGGAAGCCGAAGACCTCGCCTGGCAAAACATCGAAAGAGATGGAGTCGACGGCTGTGAAGTCTCCGAAGCGTTTCGTCAGCTTGTCGGCCAGTATGCTGTACTCGGTGGATGGCATGATGGGCTAGGCGTCTGAGGTTTTGTCTTGTGATATCATAAGGAAGTAGTCCTCGATGGAGGGGGGTATCTTGCGAATGTCTAGCCCCCGGACGCCCTGCTCCAGGAGGCGCGTGTGAATCTCCTCGGGCGTGATGCGTCGCTCGTCAAAGGTGAAGTGGTGCGCCTCGCCAAAGGCAAAGCTGCTGAGCACACCCTGGAGACTGCGTAGCTTGAGGAGTAGATCTCCCATATCCTCTGCGGTGGCGGACCAAAGCGCACGGTCCATTTGCGAGACTAGCCCGTCGGGTGTATCGATGGAGAGGATTTGTCCGTCTTTCATCAGAGCTACTTGGTCACATAGCACCGCCTCGTCCATGTAAGGTGTGCTGACAATCATAGTAATCTCGCCCTGCTCACGTAGCTTGGAGAGCATCTGCCAGAACTCACGCCGTGAGACGGGGTCGACACCAGTGGTCGGCTCATCGAGGAGGAGGAGACGAGGCTTGTGGATGAGGGCGCAGGAGAGAGCGAGCTTTTGCTTCATACCACCGGAGAGCTTGCCAGCGGGACGCTTTTCGAAGGGGAGCAGCATCTTATAGATGTCCTCGATGAGGTGGTAGTTTTCCTCGACGGTTGTCTTATAAACGGTAGCGAAGAACTCGAGGTTCTCCCGTACGGTGAGGTCCTGGTAGAGGGAGAAGCGCCCTGGCATGTAGCCAATCTGGTGACGTAGCGGACGGTAGTCGCGCTTGACGTCGTGACCTAAGACGGTGGCGGACCCAGCGTCGGGGTCAAGGAGCGTGGCGATGATGCGTATGAGGGTTGTCTTGCCAGCACCATCGGGTCCGATGATTCCTAGTAACTCGCCCTCACGGACGTCGAGATTGATACCCTGGAGCGCAACGGTCTTGCCAAAGCTCTTGCATACGCCCTGACAAGATACTGCCGGTTGGGTCGCTCGCTCTAAAGGCATAAGTCTACAATTACTGGTCTAGTAGCACACGACCGTACTGCCCGATGCGAAGCTTGCCGTCGTTGGGGACGCGCACCTTGATGGCATAGATGAGGGAGGCGCGGGCGTCGGGCGTCTGGATGTTCTTGGGGGTAAACTCAGCTCGGTCGGATATCCATACCACTTCGCCTGTGTAGGCTTGCGCCTCATCTTCGCCCATATCACTATAGACGGAAACTTGCTTCCCGAGGGTGACCTGCTGGAGCTGCTCTGCGGTGACGTAAGCGCGCAGATACATCTGCTTGAGGTTCGCTAGGCGGAAGAGTGGCATGCCTTGCCCAGCTAGCTCGCCCTGATGGAGGTACACGGTGAGCACTGTTCCCGAGATAGGCGCCTTGATGAAGCTACGGGATATCATTTGGTTCACCTGACTCTCCTGGATGGTGAGGGCGTCACCGCTACCAGAGGTGGAGCGGTTTTGCTGTCCTATTGTAGCACGGGCTGCTGCTATCTGCCCCTGGACGGCTGATATTTTAGCGTCAATCTCGTCCAGTGTACGCTGAGCCATGACACCACGAGCCACGAGTGGAGCGTAGCGGTCTCGCTCCTTCTGGAGCGCTTTGAGCTGCGCCTCTAGCGGAGCGACCTGCGTGGTGGCGTTGATTTGTCCGGCAGCGTCGATTGTCGCTTGCTGTGTGTCGACGAGGTCCTTCTGAAGTGCGAGGAAGGTGGTGTCGATAAGTCCTACGACCTGTCCCTCCTCTAGCTGGTCTCCCTCAGAGATGTCTAAGCGCAGTAGCTCACCCGAGGTGACGGCCGAGACAACTATCTCCTCCGCCTCAAAGATACCTTGGGCGGAGTATTCGTCATCTTTGTTCTTGCACCCCCACGCGAATAGGAGGATGAGGAGAGAGAGGTAAACTGTATGTCGCTTAGCTTGTGTCATCTTATTTGCCAAAGAGTAAAAGGATGGGGAGGAGTCAAAGGTAAAGAAAGTTCTTGAGAGAGAGGGGTATCTCGCCACGGAGCTCCTCACGGGAGCCCTGCCAGGCAACTTGCCCTCTGTCTAAATAGAGGATGTGGTCGGCGATGGTCTTGATGGAGTTCATGTCGTGCGTGTTGATAACCGTCGTGATTTGGTACTCCTCGGTGAGCTCTTTGAGGAGCTTGTCTATGGATGCCGAGGTGGTGGGATCCAGCCCCGAGTTAGGCTCATCGCAAAAGAGGTAATGCGGATTGAGCGCCACGGCACGAGCGATGGCGACACGCTTCATCATACCTCCGCTAATCTCTGAGGGAAACTTCCGATGAGCACCCTCTAGTCCTACACGGTCCAGGAGAGCCATCGCGTGTGCTTTGCGCTCTCGTGGCGATAGCTTGGAGAAAAGCTGCAATGGGAAGAGGACATTCTCCAGAACCGTCATGCTATCGAAGAGCGCCGACCCCTGGAAGAGTACGCCCGTCACTTGTCGTAGTCGCTTGAGCTCCTCCTTAGATAAGAGCATCATATTGTGACCGTCGAAGAGGATATCGCCCGACGTGGGCCGAATAAGTCCTATGAGACTCTTGAGCATCACCGTCTTGCCTGCACCACTACGTCCGATGATGCAGCTGATACTGCCCGGCTTGAATGAGGCATTAATGTGGTCTAGTACCACTTTGCCGTCAAACTCCTTGCAGAGTCCTCTCACTTCGATGACCTTAGTTCCTTGCCCCGCTGTCATAGTATTACATAAACAATAGACTAGTGAGAACGACGTCGGCCAGAAGGATTAGCACACAGCTCGATACCACCGCATTGGTACTGGCGCGTCCCACGCCGAGAGCTCCCCCTTTGACCGTATATCCGAAGTAACTGGCGCCCGAAGATATGACGAAGGCGTAGACGAGTGACTTGATGATGGAGTAGAAGATGTTCCGAGGGACGAAGAAGGTCTGCAGACCCATTTCATAATCCGAGGGAGTAATCGACGGGATGAAGAAGGTCGCCAGATAGCCTCCTACGAGACCTGTCGCCATACTAATCACACTAAGCACTGGGATGAAGAGCATCAACCCGAGGATTTTAGGGAGGATGAGGAAGTTCGCCGAGTTGACACCCATGATTTCCATCGCATCTATCTGCTCCGTCACGCGCATCGTCGCCAGCTCCGAGGCGATGCTCGAGCCCACCTTACCCGCTAGGATGAGACACATAATCGAGGAGGAGAACTCGAGAAACATGATTTCCCGACTTGCATATCCGATAGTAAAGCGCGGAATCAGTGGAGAGCTCATATTAATCGAGAGTTGTATCGTGATGACCGTGCCGATGAAAAAGCTGATGATTACCACAATCCATATCGAGTCGAGCCCATACTTGGCAATCTCTCGTATCAGCTGCTTGAAGAAGATACCCCACTTCTTAGGTCGTCTGAAGACTTGCGCCATCAGGAGCGTGTACTCCCCCATGACGCTGAGTGCATTGCCGATTAGTTTAGCCATAGCTTACCGCTATCCGAAGGTCCCTACTACCACGCCCATCTATCAGGACTCCTGTGCCGTAGCAACCTGCTTGGGATGGAAGAGCAGCCAGAAGAGCAGACCCGTCACTAGGGCGTAGCCTGCGAAGATGTACCAGACGGTGGTCCACTCGGTCACACCTGCTACCGTAAAGTGCTTGACCACCCAGCCCGCGCCTAGCGAACCAATCACGACACCTAGTCCATTCGTCATCAGGAGGAAGAGCCCCTGAGCGCTCGCACGCATTGATGGCGAGACAGACTGGTCGACAAACATCGAGCCCGAGATATTGAAGAAGTCAAACGCCATACCGTACACCACCATCGAGAGCACCAGAGCTATGACCCCAGGCATCCCTGGATCGCCTAGACCGAAGAGCCCGAAGCGCAGGAACCACGCAGCGAAGCTCATCGTCATCACCCCCTTGATGCCCAAACGCTTCAGGAAGAACGGAATCGCTAGGATGAAGAGCGTCTCCGAAATCTGGGAGAGCGACAGCAAGATATTAGGGTTCCTAACCGCAAAGCTATTAGCATACTCCGACACTTCGCCGAAGCTATTCAGATAAGTATTACCGTAAGCATTGGTAATCTGGAGCGCTGCACCCAGGAGCATGCAGAAGACAAAGAAAATGGCCATCTGCCTATTCTTAAAGAGTACCAGAGCATCCAGCCCCAGCATAGAGATGATAGAGCGACGCCCCCCCTCAGCTTTCTGTACTCCGTGTGGCACCGCCGGCAGCGTCCAGGCGTAGATAGCCAGCGCTATAGCTGCGATAGCTCCTAGGTGAAACTGCATCGGACTATCCATCCAGCCGAGCAAGTTGACCAACCACATAGCCACGATGAAACCTATCGTACCCCAAACGCGTATGGGCGGAAACTCCTTGACAATGTCCGCCTGCACCGTACCGAGAGCATGATAGGCGACCGTGTTCGAGAGAGATAACGTCGGCATATAGAAGAGGTTGACCCCAAAGATAACCAGCCACACCGTCGCAAAAGGCGTCCCGACAGGCAGGAAGCCCACAGCAATCAGGCAGACACCCGTCAGCAGATGACAGATAGATAGTAGTCGCTCCGCACCTATCCAGCGGTCAGCGATGATACCCGTCAGCGCAGGCGTAATCATAGCTGCAAAGCCCGCCGTAGCAAAGAGTCCACCGACCTCCATCGGATCATAATGCATTACGTAGGTCATGTAGCGACCCATCGAGATAAGCCACGCCCCCCAGATGAAGAACTGGAGGAAGTTCATCACAATCAGCTTCGTCTTAATCACATTCTTTTCCTTTGTCATAGCCTATCCGTCTAGCGTCTATTGTAGAATCCGGTCCCGATGACACCCAGCTTAAAGCCCGTAGCACCCCACTGCAGCTGTACCGCCGACGGATACATCAGATTGATGACGGCAACCGTCTGCCCTGCCGAGCCCGGCGTCGAGGCGACCTCCGTAGCGACTGGTATCAGGAGAAACTCCAAGTCCCTCGTCACACGATGCGAACCATCAGCATCCGTAACCATATTGCGTCGCATATGCGCCTCGATGAGATGGCTCACATTGCTAAAGGTGTAGTTACGCTCCAAGACACTGAAGCTCCCCGAGACGAACGAACTCGAAGCCAGGAGTGGGTTCGTAATGCTACTCGCGAAGAAGTGCGACACACTATCCTTCGGAATCAAGAGAAGACGAGGTGGTGGATTCAGACGCGTATCCACATTAGGCGTCTCGGCAGAGACTTGGAGCTTCGCCTCATTAATCACCCAGTCGAAGTCCTTTTTATCGCCACTCATCTGCTCATACTGGTGAAGTAAGCGACTCAGCTCCTCCTTCGTGCAGGTGAGCTTCGTCACCACTCCTGCGGGAGACTTGATATAGCTCCGGCCTTCAGACGACGGCTGTAGCAGCTCCTCTAGATGTGAGTGCCTCAGACTGTGCAGAGCGTAGAGACTCTTGTTATTGCTAAAAACCTCCCAAGCTGGCTTGTAAACCGTCGAGTCCGCTCCCGTCGAAGACTTCTCAGTCGTCTCAAAGGTGTAGAAGATACGTAGCGCCGTCGAGTAAACCGAGAGAATATGCCCCGTACCCGTCGTCGAGGTCACGTAGAGACCTCGGAGCAGATGAGACTCAAACGCCTCCTGCGTAGCAAACCACTCTGGATGCTCACGAGAGGCTCTCAAGAAGCGCTCGCCCAGCTCGTTAGGCACACGCATAGCCAAGCTGTGCCGCCCCGACGTATCTGAAGGCAGATAGGTCAGTTCACCCAGGAGCTTAGCACCCTGCAGGTAGGGCGTCAAGTCAGAGGTCGAGTAGCGACTCTTAGGCAATGGCTGTGTAATCTCATAGACTTGCGCTTTGCCCCACGTAGTCGTGTCACCCACCGCACTCAGATAGGTCAGCTCGATAGTCACCGAGTCGATACGATTCTCTAGCGGCTGGTAAGAAAAGGTGAAACCCGGGGCGCACTGCAAGCGACTAATATAAGAAGCCTCAAAGTCCCCAAAGATAGGGTCCGAAATTTGTCCCAGGAGCGATATATCGCTACGACTATAGATAGAGTCTATTAGTACCGTCTCAGCGGTAAAGCGTAGCGAATCCCCACGAGCCGTCACGAGGTCTCGCTCAGGGCGCAGACTCCCCCCGAGAGAGGAGTAGTCATCATTGCAAGAAGTCAGTCCCCAGAGGCCGACCAGAGCAAGCAGTAGGGCAGTGCGCAGCGTATGTAGTATATTCCGATTCATGCTGTAGGAGTCGATGTAAGAGCTTCACGCATCGTGCCGTCCCATCATCGAGAGACACGACTCCGCTCTTCAAACCATATTCTAGCTCCAAAGGTAAGAAAAAAAACAATCTGACCACACCTCCGCCCCCCTCCATCCAGCAAAAGAAAACGTCTCCTACGCAAGAATTCCCTCACATTTCCGCAAAAGCCACCCCGTCACCGCGCAAAAACCGTTTCACTTCTCCGCAAGCGTCGTTTCACTTCCGAGGAATACCCGTTTGACTATTGTGCAAATGTCGTTTGACTATTGCGAGACAGCCATTTCGTTGCTGCGGAAGGATTTGCGCATTCGTCCCGTGACGCATAACGCCCTTTGCCCCAACGAGTGACGATAATGTAGGGACGCACGAGAGTATCTAGCCGTGACTGAATCCTGTAGGGACGCTCGGGTGTGTCTAGCGGGAGGGCGTCCGTTGTCGAACGACCTTGACGACACTAGCCGTGACTGAATCCTGTAGGGACGCTCGGTCTGAGCGTCCGTCCCCGTTAATACCACGACGCTGTAACCTTTGACACAACGGACGCACAGACCGTGCGTCCCTACAGGACGACGTGGGGGGAATGGGGATGCATGCAGAGACGACTACTGTAGGGACGCTCGGTCTGAGCGTCCGTCTCCGTTAAAGGTTACAGCGTCCAGGCTACGAAGTCTCGGTCGTTCGACAACGGACGCACAGACCGTGCGTCCCTACAGGACGACGGGGGGGATGACGGGGACGGACGCCCTCCGACTAGACACTCTCGTGCGTCCCTACAGGACGACGTGGGGGACGACGTAACGTCAGTGGTACTCGACCTCTACGGCTCTTTTCTGTAATACTCATCGCTATCCCAGCGTGCCACATTGTTTTCGATGTAGTTCGCTATGTTGTTTCCCTCCCACATATTTCTAATAATACGGTCATAGTACCTTGACTGCCAGTCAAACTCTATCTTACGCTTCCGTGCAAACATGGTAACCTCGCGCTTGACACCTCCTATAACAGTTGCTAAAGCTTCTCGATCCGTCTTCTGGATAGCACATTCCGTCTCTTGATTGATTGACACGATAGCATGGACATGATTCGGCATGACAACGAATAGCGGAACGGTTGCATAGGGGTAATGGCTGGAGACCTCCTCCCATTGTTGCTGGCAAAACTCCCCTATGGGACTGAGATGCATGATGCCATCTTGTACTTTGCCGAAGTAATGTCGCTTATCCTTAGTGCAGATAGTTACGAAGTAAATGCCTGCTTGGTAATCGTGAAAAGAAGCACGGGGGGATTTGCGATCATGGTAACAAGGGGGACACATAATAAGGTAAATGCTTGAGGTTCGATGCAAAAGTAACAATAATTGAGACAGCCCCCACCACATCAAGTGACGATTATTGTAGGGAGGAGGGCGTCCGTCCCTCCGACTCGACACTAGCCGTGACTGAATTCTGTAGGGACGCTCGGTCTGAGCGTCCGTTGTCGAACGATCTTGACGACGTTTCGCTTTGACGGGGACGGACGCACAGACCGTGCGTCCCTACAGGACGACGTGGGGGACGAGCGTCCGTTGTCGAACGATCCTGACGACGTTTCGCTTTGACGGGGACGGACGCACAGACCGTGCGTCCCTACAGGACGACGTGGGGGACGAGCGTCCGTTGTCGAACGATCCTGACGACGTTTCGCTTTGACGGGGACGGACGCACAGACCGTGCGTCCCTACAGGACGACGTGGGGGGAATGGGGATGGATGCAGGGACGAGTCCTGTAGGGACGCTCGGTCTGAGCGTCCGTTGTCGAACGATCCTGACGACGTTTCGCTTTGACGGGGACGGACGCACAGACCGTGCGTCCCTACAGGACGACGTGGGGGACGAGCGTCCGTTGTCGAACGATCCTGACGACGTTTCGCTTTGACGGGGACGGACGCACAGACCGTGCGTCCCTACAGGACGACGTGGGGTCTGAGCGTCCGTTGTCGAACGATCTTGACGACGTTTCGCTTTAACGGGGACGGACGCACAGACCGTGCGTCCCTACAGGACGACGTGGGGGACGAGCGTCCGTTGTCGAACGATCTTGACGACGTTTCGCTTTGACGGGGACGGACGCACAGACCGTGCGTCCCTACAGGACGACGTGGGGGGGGAATGGAACGAAAACAGGGAGATGTGACGGATTACCTCCGATAGCTCCGACCATTCCGACACCTTCCGATCTCCTCCGACACCCTCCTTTCTCGAATATCCACGTGGGGAATCTCAAATCGCCACGTGGAGATTTGAGATTTCCCACGTGGGCGTGATTCATTTCCTCCGAAGTTTCATTTGATTCCTCGGAGGAATTTTTTCTTTCCTACCTGGGAAATAAAAATTTCCCACGTGGAGATTTTGAAATATCCACGTGGGGATCACTTTTCCCCGCCACAGCACCGTATCGATATGTGTTCGGCTCTAAATTATTGTAACGAGCGAGGGGGCGCTGCCTGCAAATGTGCAGGCGGCGCCCCCTCGGGTCGTTTGTCGGCACAGCGGTCCGCGTTAGCGGGCGGTGTGGCGACGTGTCGTCACAGCGTGCCCGCGGTTAGCGGGCGGTGCCGTGACGGACGGTGCGGGTGGTTACCTTCTATCTTGGTAGAAGCCCTCCTCCGTGTACCTCTTGTAGTCAGTCTCGCGCTCGTTTGTGATCGGACGAACAGGCAGTGCATTGGATGGACAGAAGACTTGATCAGCGGCGTTAGCTCTTGTCGCTGGACCATACCTAAACTTGTTGTCTTGTGCGATATAGACAAAAGTACCAAGCACATCAAAGCTAGACACTCGTGTAGCTAGATGGAAGTAGCACCCATTGTTCGCAGCTACATAGTCTATCTTTTGTAGCAACCCATTCAGATCCCCAGTGTGGAAGAGACCATAGTGTCTATAGTTCATCCATGTCGCATTCTGGATATAGTCAGCCTCGCGTCCTGAGGAGGGGACTTTCCAGCCATAGGGTGAGGGGTCGAATGGTGTCTTGATGGTAGTCAAGTTTGCATTCATACGCACTGACGTATTAGCTTCAAGAGCAAACTCGCTTCCTTGCCAGATGGCGAGAGATGCTGGGACGGAATAATTGGTACCAACGTTAGGATCACGAGAGCCAAACTCGAGGATGTACTCGTTCTGTGCATCGCGCTCTCCCATCTTAGTAGGTTGCTCGATTAGGTCTCTCATTCGATATAACTTCATATCAGTACCCAGACCACACGACCGCGTTGCATTGGCTTGCGTCCCGTCGAGTACTCTTGAATAGTAAATCTTCGGAACCTGAGACTCATTAAAATTATTTGTTAGATGCTTGTATGCAAAGAATGGATCCTTACGACCGTACTGATAGTACATCCCCATCTCTTGGGGGTTAGGCCAATTCTTATCCATAAAGGAACCTGCAACAGGCATTTTAGCAGCACCCAGGTTACGATTCATTACGCGCCCTGTATTAATGCCTTGGATAGCCTCCCAAGGATATTTGTCCACTACCCATATATGCCAGCTCCAAAGAATCACATTGTCACTCCTAACGCAAGCTACCACAGCACTACCTGGCTGGACGGTACCCTGTGTCTTTACAGACATATAGTTCTGCTCTTCGACACCTGGATAAAACTCCTTAGACACCTTCAGTCCACTCGTAATGCCAGTCGGGTCAATTGTAGACCAGAGGACCTCTACATGCCATTCCTTATTATCCTTTTCAAGACGATTGAGGGTTGATTTACCTGTGCTATTGTAATCGGCTAGACGTCGGGGGAAGTTTTTCAATCTCTCTTCTACCGCAGCATCGAAATCTTCTCCATAAGCGTTGTACCAGTCTGCAGCCTCGTTGATGCGCTTAGAAACGGGGATGATGATAGGCATCTTCTGCCCTATCTTGAAGATGTAGCAGTTTGCCGTAGGCTGCATGATACCAGCCTGGAAGTAGATGGTGAACGGTTTCTTCGGGAAAGGTCTATTAGGATCGGTAGAGGTAATCTCAAACGAGACGGATGCGCCCTTGAGGTCTCCAGGAGTGATGCCAGGCTCACCCTCGATATAGTCGTAAGGTGTGAACTCAATCTTATCACCGGTGAGCTGTCCTTGACTCACCTTGACTACCTTGTCCACAAACCAATCGTGTACCACCTTGGTATTGTCAGTCTGGTTGGAACCAGGAGCCAGTTTAATAGAAGTAATCTTAAGCTGGTAAGGAGCAGTCGCTTTGATATAGAAGAAGCCAGGCTTATCGTTGATGAGCGCATAGTACTTATTCTTCTTCATCAAGTTCCAAGTGAAAGCTCGGTCAGCAAAGGGTAGCGCATCGTCTGTTACGTTGTAGACGGTGAGGTCGGCCTCTGCCTCAGCTCCACCCTTATTGATATGGAAGCGTGTAACCTCGGAGAGGGCAAACTCCTCCTCTGGTAGCGTGCCATCGAGTAGCTCAACCTCATAGAGTGCTACGCCCTCAGCGGGCTTATCCGATATTGGGGTCCAATGGTAATGCTCGTTGTCGGTCATAATACGACGCTCGAGCTGCGAGCCCTTGGTGTACTTGACAACGACATACTTCGTCTCCCCTCGCTTGACCTCAAGTCTATTGATAGGCTTGGAGGGATCGTAGATGCCGCCGCTGTTGCCCTCGTAGAGGGTAATATCTAGCTCGATCTTGTTGGACTGGGTGATCTGCAGAGGCCACCAGATGCGACCTGCCTTGACGAAGAGCTGCTGCTGATTTTTATCATTCATCTGCTCCTTCGCGGGGATAGAACGGGGATCGCCCGTGTTGGCGAGGACGTTGACCGTATTGGTCATATCCGTGTCGACTAACTTCTGACTACCCGTAGCGGTGAAGTATGCCCAGGTGTTTTGATTACCAGCCTCTTCAGCGGTCTTAGCCCACTCGTTGCCGTCCTTGTCGACGATCTGGTAGCCCTTGGGCCAGTTGGTGCGGATGGTGTAGCTCTCACTGGTGGCATCCTTGCCGAAGTGGAACTTATCCTTGGAGACGATGAGGTAGTACTGTCCGTCGTACTTGATTTCGTCGATCTTACCCTCGTCCCATACGACGACGTCGCAGGTGATGTTGACCGGCTCGGTGATGAGTGCGTCCCCAGGGTCGCTGGTACCAGGACCTTTTACATCGGTGATGTTGAAGCGGTAGCGATGGTTACGCAGCACGTCTAGCTGCTTGGTAATCTTATCCTCTGGCTTACCATTCTCGCGTGTGATAAAGTCGACACGGTAGAAGGTCTCCTTGCCACCCTTGTAGGAACCACCGATGACGAGGCAGGTGCGTGCGTCCTTGCCCTTGTTCTGACCATTATCGAGATGGTTGCTGATCTCGGGGATGTAGATGTTGCGGATGTAACCATCAACACCAGTAGCGTCTGCGTTGAAGACGAGCGGATTATTGTCTGCTGCAGCGGTCATGCCAGTTGGCGTGTGAGGCAATGGCTCACGATTAGCACTCACCTGACGGAAGGTAGTTGCCTGCGTACCGGTCACGTACATAGACGGTGCGTAGCGGTAGACACGTACGGACTTGATCTTGAAGTCTGCGCTACCCTTGGCCGTCTCATCGGCGGGCTTGGTCTGGTCAAAGTTGACACCGACGTCGATACGTGCTAGGGCACGGACGAGGTGGATGACGCCTTCGTTCTTGGTGTTTGAGCGACCATTGTTGCTCGCCTCGCAGCTGTTGAACTTAGTGGTACGACTGACTGCCTGCTTATCGCTCTCACCCCACATTGGGATGACCTTCGAGCCATCGGTAGGCCAAGCAGAGGTGAAGTTTTTCTTCATCTGGTCGTCATTGAGGATGACTTCCTTGGTCTTACCTGCGAAGTCCTGCGTATTGACGTTGGCATTGGCGATGCAGACGACGCGCATAGGCTTAGAGGAAGCCTTGAGTGCGCAACGAATGCGTATGGTATTGTCCTCCTGAGTCTTGCTCTTGACCTCAGCCTCGTAGGCGAAGGTCTCTTGAGACTCATCGTCGATGCCGTCGGTGTTGAAGACGAGGACCTGGATGCTGTTGATCTGCTTCTCCTGGTCAGCGGTGAGCTGGCGCAGGGAGGTCTCGAGAGCTGGCACCTGTAGGGCGAACTCGAGCTCGACGTCCTCACCCTCGGTGATGCAGTCGCTCACGTTGCGGTCGGCGACGCACCCTGCGGTGAGCAGAGCGAGCAGCAAGCCGCTGATGAGATGAATGGTGTATTTAGTCAGACGTGTCATATAGTTATTGTGGTTTCTTTCTTTTGGCTGTTGGCGATTAGCTGTTGGCTGTGTAACCCGCTGTAGGGGCGGACCTGCGTGTCCGCCCACAAGGCATACAGCGCTTCAACGAGGGTGGGCGGACACATAGGTCCGCCCCTACAAAGGGTTACTCGTTTTGCTTTGGTACAACGGACAAAGGGTTACTCGTTTTGTTTTGATACAACGGACGCACAGACCGTGCGTCCCTACATATCGTTACTTGTTTCTCTAATGTCTATTTATATTTGTCAGGCTTGATGCTGATGCTGCCCCAGACGAATGGTTTGATGGTGATCTGCAGCGGAGCCGTGAAGGTAATCAGTAATGGGAGGTTGGCCTCGTGGAGCTTGTCGAAGGAGAGGTTGTGGCTCTTGAGGTAGTCGGTGAGCGCTATGCGCTTAATCTCCTTGCCAGACTTGCTGTCGATGAGTCGCAGCACGGGCGCCTGGGCATCGGTGAAGCGGAAGAGGTCGAAGCGTGCGCGATACATGTCGTCACGCTCAGAGTGCCCCAGGTAAGGGACGAAGGTCTTGTGAGCATCGGGCAATGGTATGCCGGCAGGATGCTCGACGAAAGTGTAGTGCGTACCGCCCGATAGGATCTCTATCTGTGGCGCACCCGCACCGGGGTGGAATGTGTCATAACCCTTGATGACTACATCGAGCCCGATATGAGCTGATGAGAAGGGTACGGTGTACTCGCCCTGCGGATCGTTGCACAGGTCTATCGTAGCCTCGGCACGATAGAGTGAGTCGGTGCCTCGGTAGATGCCTTTGTCGTCGGGCTGTGCTGTGATGTCAGCCTTGGCGAGCTGGTCTGTGTTAGCTATCTGTGAGCGGTCTGTGACGTTGCCCCAGACAACTACACGATAGGGTTCGAGTGTCAAGACGGGTAGCTGTATCCCCTCTGCTAAGTCTCGACGTGTGAGTTGCTTGGTATAGCGTATCGCTCCAGCCTGATCGTACAGGTAGAGGTAGCCATCCTGGATGTAGTTGGGTAGGACGTTGTCGCTGCCGTCTGCATTGTAGACGAAGCGCAGTCGTGGCTCGGGACACTTGCTCAGGTCCTCATAAACGCATGAGGAGAGGAGTGTCATGAGTAGCACTGTGAGGGGTAGTAGTAGTACTTTCTTTGCCATTGCTGTGATGGAGCGGATTGGTTATTAGAAGTTAGAGATTAGAGGTTAGAGATTAGAGGCTAGGGGTCTCTAGTGGGTCTCGTCTCTTGTGAGTCTCTAGTGCTTCTAGTGGGACTAGTGAATCTAGTGTGGTTAGTAGATAGTGGCTAGTAGCTAGTGTGTGGGATAGTCAGTGACTGTGTGGGGAAAAGTTAGTGTCGCTAGCGTGGCTCCGCTCGCCGTGGAGCGTGAGCCACGCCGCGAAACTATATTGTAGACGTACGTGTCAGTACGTCAGGCGTGATTACTTGTAACCGTTGCCTTCTACGTCAGGCTTGATGTTGACAGCCGTCCACTTGTGAGCCTTAACCTTGACAACAAGGATCTTGTCACCCTTCTGCTCGGGATCTTCCTTATCAGGGTTGTTAGGATCAGGCGTACCATCCTCGTTTGTCTTGAAGTCCTTGCTGAGCTCAGCTAGGTCAAGCTTGTAGATCTTACCAGCCTCGAAGCTCTTCAGATCACCAGTTGCTGATACCATAAACTTAGTCATCGTGACGAAGCGTGTAGCTGTTGCGGGAAGACCAGCCTTCTGAGCGTCAGCAGAGTACTTGATGTTGAGCTTTAGGATAATGTGGTCGTAGAACTCGGTGCCAGCAGCCTCATTCTTCTTGATGGGGAAGAGCTGATAGCCAGCAACCTTCTCTTTCTTCTCGAAAGCGGTCTTGTCACCAGCTTCGATCTTGTCAAACATCTGGGTCTTGAGTGCTGGATCAGCCTTGAAGTTACCCTTCTCACCCTCGGTGAAGTAACGCTTCTGAGCGTTGCGTGTGAGGAGGTAGTTGTTGATGTAAACAGCCTCTACAGAGATGTCATCAAAAGCGTTCTTGTGAGAAGTAGCATTCTCTTGACCAACAATCTTACCAGCAACCTCTACACGAGCGAAAGCAGGTACAGGAGTGAGCTCTACAGTGTAGACTATGTTGTCACCTTCAGTAGACTCCGTTACTGCCGTCTCAGGAGCAGTTAGAGGAATATCTGTGGTGAACTTAGCAGCCTTGCCCTGCCAAGCGGTGATCTCGGTCTCGTCTGTGATCTCAGCGTTAGCCTTGACGATAGAGACCTTCTCAACAGCCTCACCGACAGTGATGCGAGCTCCAGCAGTAGTCTTAGCTGCTGTGATCTGAGCATCGGTAAGGTTGATCTCACGACCGCTAGGGAGTAGCTTGATCGTTACCTCCTTGGTAACGGTCGTCTCTGTGTCACCAGCGATTGCGCCCTCGACAGCGCGAAGCTGAGAGTCGTTAAGACGAATTGTGAGGGCTGCTGCCTCAACGTTCTTTGGCTCGTCCTTCTTGTTGCAGGAGAACAGAGCTAGTGCCATCATGGCGATGGCGGCCATCTTCATGTACTTCATAAAGTTTTTTAGTTGATTAAAAGTGAATATACTGTTTGGTTATTGTCTGGTTGGGAAAAAGAGTCCTGCAGGGACGCTCGGCCTGAGCGTCCGTCCCCGTTAAAACCACGACGCTGTAACCTTTGATACAACGGACGCTCAGACCGAGCGTCCCTACAGGGCGACGTGGGGGAGGGCGTCCCTACATTTCGTTATTCGTCTCGTTCTTCGTTTGGGTCTTTGTGTTTAGTCTAGCTCGGTGTTGATGTTGATGTGTGTCCAGTCGACGACGGATACGGGGATTGTGTTGGTCTCCTCCTCGGGACGCTCGTCGGTGCGCTCGGGACGTGGCGCTATCACCTTGATATCCTCCGTACCCTTGATACCTGGGTTGGTATTTGTCGAGAAGAGCGGACTGAGGTCCTTCAGGTTGATGCGGTATATCTTGCCCGCGTCAAAGGAGACGAGCGACTCGTCGTCGGTGACGAGGAACTTACGTATGGTGATGAAGCGCGTCTTCGTCTGCACGCCTCGATCCTCTACACTGGTGCAGGCGTATACATCTTTCTTCGCGGTAGCGTTGTACACCTTATAATTAAAGTGTCCTACCTTGACGTGCACTTTGTAGTCAACCGCTACGATGATGTGGTCTAGTGCCTCGGCCTTGTCAGCTGTAGTGCCGCCAGGGTAGATCTGATAAGCGTCTACCTTGCCGGCGGTCATCACCTTACTGTACGGATTGGCTCCGTCCAGTGCGTCAAAGAGGGTGTGCATCTTGGCGTTGTGTCCAGTCCACTCACCGTTTTTCCAGTCCTCATCAGTCAGGCGTGTGCGCTTGTCATTGGCGACATTGGGTTTCTCCTTATAATTATTGACATAGATGCCTCGGATGGTGACATCCGAGATGGAGCGCAGCATGAGGTCCTCTGGAGTGGGAAGCCAAGAGTACTCGGTCTGATCATCAGTGTAGCTCTTCATCTTGTTTTTGATGATCCACTGGACAGTGCTCTCCTGCGACTCTGTAGGTACCTCTATATTGCCCGAGATTTCTAGACGTGCTACGTTGGGGACCGGCTGGAGGGTGACGACAAGTCGCTCGGCATTGGCTTGGTCAGGCACTATCTCGGTCATAGGAGCTACGTAGGGTACCTTATATAGGAAGCCATCCTTCTGGGCTTCGGCACCATTGAGCTCCTGCAGCTTGTCGATGGTTACCTTATCTAGGTCTGTAGCTTTCCAGACACCTGGATATCCAGCGACGGCAGAGACTTTGCTGACAGCCTGGCGCACCTTAATCTCGTAGCCCTCGTCACTCATAGCTTTCTTGATGTCGGCTTCTTTCTTGAGCTCGACACGGTACGGCTCGGTGGGGTTGTCCTGGGCGTCGTAGAAGAAGAGGGTGATGGTCTGGAAGTCGCCTACCTCGTAGGCGTTCTGATTGGCATGCTCTTCGATGGCGCGGAATGGTTGTTTAGGTGATAGCTTGATGAGGAGTGTCAGCTCCTGATCGCTCTCCTCGGGAGAGTTGTTACAGCTAGTGATTGCTACGATGGTGAGTAGCATGCTAGCGAGTAAGACTATGTTATGAATGCGTGATCGCATAGTTTTATATGGGTCTTATGTACACTTTCAAGGGCAAAGGTATAAACATTTATTGAAACGGTTGTTTGCAAAATCGGTATTTCTTTTAACAAAGTCGTTATTTTTGAGTTGGTTGTTGGCTTTTAGTGGTTGGCGATTGGAGGTATCGGAGGTAATCCGTTACGTCGCCCTGTAGGGACGCTCGGGAGTGCCTAGTGGGAGTGCGTCCGTTGTATCAAAAGTTACAGCATCGTGGTTTTTAACGGGGACGGACACCCTCCCTCCACGTCGTCCTGTAGGGACGCTCGGTCTGAGCGTCCGTTGTCGAACGATCTTGACGACGTTTCACTTTAACGGGGACGGACGCACAGACCGTGCGTCCCTACAGGATTCAGTCACGGCTAGTCTCGTCAAGATCGTTCGACGTTTCACTTTAACGGGGACGGACGCTCAGACCGAGCGTCCCTACAGGATTCGTCTCTGTGCGTCCGTTGTATCAAAAGTTACAGCATCGTGGTTTTAACGGGGACGGACGCTCTCTGGCTAGATACTCTCGTGCGTCCCTACAGGATTCGTCTCTGTGCGTCCGTCGTGTCAAAAGTTACAGCATCGTGGTTTTAACGGGGACGGACGCCCTCCCTCCACGTCGCCCTGTAGGGACGCTCGGTCTGAGCGTCCGTTGTCGAACGATCTTGACGACGTTTCACTTTAACGGGGACGGACGCACAGACCGTGCGTCCCTACAGGATTCAGTCACGGCTATTGTCGAGTCGGAGGGACGGACGCCCTCTGGCTAGATACATGGTTTTAACGGGGACGGACGCCCTCCGGCTAGATACATGGTTTTAACGGGGACGGACGCACAGACCGTGCGTCCCTACAGGATTCAGTCACGGCTATTATCGTCAAGGTCGTTCGACGTTTCACTTTAACGGGGACGGACGCTCAGACCGAGCGTCCCTACAGGATTCAGTCACGGCTATTATCGTCAAGGTCGTTCGACAACGGACGCCCTCCGGCTAGATACATGGTATTAACGGGGACGGACGCCCTCTGGCTAGATACATGGTATTAACGGGGACGGACGCTCTCTGGCTAGATACTCTCGTGCGTCCCTACACGGCGCAGTCACGGCTATTGTCGAGTCGGACGGACGCTCAGACCGAGCGTCCCTACAGGATTCAGTCACGGCTATTATCGTCAAGGTCGTTCGACGTTTCACTTTAACGGGGACGGACGCCCTCCGGCTAGATACATGGTTTTAACGGGAACGGACGCCCTCTGGCTAGATACTCTCGTGCGTCCCTACACGGCGCAGTCACGGCTAGTATCGAGTCATAGTGCGTGCGTCTCCCCACGTCGCCCTACATATCGCTACACGTAATAGAGTCCCCTAGTGGTCCTGAGCACGGCTCTTACCTCTAGGGGACTCTATAACCTTTAGGGGACTCTATATTATATTATGAGACTATTGACTTTTGCAACCGTCTCAAAAAAAAAGTCCCCACGAGGAGCTCGATGGCTCGTGTGGGGACTCTTCCTTGATCTGTCGGAGCTACTCACGGTGGCGTGAGGGCTAGCTCACTGTCACTTGTCTAGCTTCAGAAGGTTATGATCCTTGTCATAAATTCTGTAGTCTAGGAGTGCTACATCTTGATCCTCAATTAGCTTGATGTTTTTGGAGTATTTCTTCTTCCACTTAGTAAAGAGAGAGGAGCCTAGGAGAGGAGCCTTCTTGATATAAGCGACCACGTAGGGATGCAGGTGCATGGTGAAGTTGCGCACTGGCTTGTCTCCTGTGGTGAGCTGCGCGATGATCTCCTCGAGGTCGTCCATAAAGGTAATGGAGGTCTTAATCTTACCCGTACCCTGACAGGTGGGGCAGGTCTCCTCGGTAGGTATGATGGTAGCCTGACGGACTCGCTGTCTAGTAATCTGCATGAGCCCAAACTTGCTCAGAGGAAGTATCTTGTGTGTGGCCCTATCACTGGACATAAGCTGTACCATATGCTCATAGAGCTCCTTATTGTGCGCAGCCTCATTCATATCGATGAAGTCTATCACAATAATCCCTCCCAAATCTCTCAGACGTATCTGACGTGCTATGAGGTCTGCGACAGCCATATTGACATCAAAGGCTGTCTCCTCTTGTCCTGAGGTGCGGCGCGCCTTCTTGCTACTATTCACATCTATGACGTGCATCGCCTCCGTCTGCTCGATGATAATGTTGGCACCATTGCGCAGTGTGACCTTACGCCCGAAGAGAGTCTTCTTTTGTTTTGTCACACCACAGGCGTCAAACAGTGGACGCTTGCCATCATCCTCGTAGAGTGTCACGATTTGTTCTCTGCCCGGGTCTATATCGGCTACATATCCTCGGAGCTCCTTATAATAGTCTTGGTCGTTGACTATAATTTTGGTGAAGCTCTTGTTGTAGGAGTCTCGGATTAGATTGATGGCTCGACTACGCTCCTCATAGATTTGCATGGGAGCCTTGCCTCGGAGCAGCTTCTTGATACTAGTCTCAAAGCGGTCTATCAGGTCGGTCATCTCCTCGACTAGCTCTTGGGTCTTCTTACCTGCGGCTTGAGTTCTGATGATCGCTCCATAGCCACTCTTGATGACGCTCTGGACGATGGTCTTGAGCCTTGTGCGCTCCTCGGTAGATCGTATCTCACTCGAGATTGCTACCTGATTGCTAAAAGGCACTAATACCAGAAAGCGTCCAGCTATCGATAGCTCTGCGGAGAGACTCGGTCCCTTAGTTCCGAAGGCTTCGCGGGTGACCTTCACGAGGATTTTGTCGCCTTTCTTAAGACCGGAGTTGATGATGTTGCCATCTTTCGGGAGAGGCTCCCCTTCTTTGACTTTGTCAATGGGGGGTACCTTCTTTTTTGTCGCTATCTCTTCTAATAAGTGGGTGGTCGCTCCAAACACTTTGCCTAGATCATTGTAGTGGAGAAAGCCGTTTTTCATCGGGCCTATGTTGACGAAGGCTGCATTATTGCCTCGGACTACATTGTCCACCTCGCCAAGCAGTATGTCTCCGACGGCATAGCGGATATTCTTATTCTCCGTCTGTAGCTCTACGAGCTCGCCATCCTCAAGCACTGCCATAGACACCTCCTTGGGCTTTACGTCGATGATTAGTTCACTATTCACGGTGTCTCAAATAATCTGTGCATTAAATAGATTGGAAACGTGTAGAGGTATAGTATGACCCACCTCTTATCTCCTGCCATCGCTACGCCACATCGTGCCGCTGCACTGACGAGCCTAGACGAAGTCTGGGAGTACCTCATCGCTACACCTCTACGTCTGGGTAGCGGGTCTCTATCTGTATCCGTAGGCGGTCGCAGATGCGTGCCTATGAGCCTGCTGACTGTGGCAACAGTCTCCTATAGATAGAGGGGCGGTCTACATGTCGGGCGGTAGTCTTTGTGCCTATGGAGCCTATTGTCCGAATGCGACAACCTCCAGCTGTGGCTATGTAAGACTACTCCCGTGGGGGGAGCCTGCTGGGCGAACCAGTAGTCTCGAGTAGGACGTGTAGCTATACGACGAAGCCACCCATGACTAGCCTCCCACTCATGAGAGGCTAATCATGACGGCCTACTTCATCTGTATCTCTCGTCCATATAGATGACCATCTCGATGGATGGCATTCTAGACGTAGTGAGCCTAGTGAGACGACTATGTCACTCTATAGGCTCGCAGAGGAGACCTGCGGGAGGTCCTCCCTCCGACTACTTCTTCTTATGACGATTCTTACGTAGTCTCTTCTTACGCTTGTGCGTCGACATCTTGCGACGCTTGTGCTTCTTACCGTTTGGCATAATTACTTCTTTAGGATTAGTCTATACTGAGTCCAAGTCTCTAGCTCACTGTAGTTCGGAGGCGTCTGACACTCTCTCAAGGAGTGCTCCTACTGCGGATGCGCCAACGACTAGGCAGCTCTGTCGTCTTGGCTGGATTACTTAATTATGGCTGTGAAAGCCTTGGAGGGCTTGAAAGTGGGCACCTTGTGAGCGGGTACGATGATGGTCGTCTGCTTGGATATGTTGCGAGCGGTCTTCTCTGCGCGCTCCTTAACGACGAAGCTACCGAAGCCACGTAGGTAGACGTTCTCCCCCTGGCTCATAGCATTTTTCACAGTATCCATAAAAGCCTCTACGACCTGCAAGACCTCCTGTCGGTCTATGCCCGTCGTCTCGGCGATGCTCTTTACAACTTCTGCTTTAGTCATGTATTCTTAGTCGTGGGTCTATGTAATGATTTCCGGTGATGGGTGCTGGGTCACACCTATTTGTCTGGACAAAGATACGCAAAGTGCGCCACATCCTCCGTCCACACACGCTTTCAAAAAGAAAAGGAGCGCTCTCGACTTCATCCAAGAACACTCCTCATATTATTTCTGATGTATGCTCGCAATATCTGTCAGCCTTGCGCTACTGATAGGTAACTAGAGGAAAGAAAGGTAGCTGGCGAGGCACTCGGATTAGTAGCCCCTAGGGGAGTCGAACCCCTCTTTCCAGGATGAAAACCTGGCGTCCTAACCGATAGACGAAAGGGCCAAATCGCACGCCAGCATCCTTAATTATAGTATGTGTGTCCTCAGCTAACTGATATAGTCTTGCGGTGGTACGTCGTAATAGACTAGAGAGTTTTGAGGCGAAGAGCCATCTTAGACTTCAGATTAGCAGCCTTATTGCGATGGATGATGTTCTTGCGTGCCAGGCGATCGAGCGTAGAGTATAGCTTAGGCAAAGCCTGCTCCGCTTCCTGACGGTCAGTCGTCGCGCGGAACTGCTTGACCATCGTACGCGACGTCTTGCTCGCATAGCGATTGCGGAGACGACGAGTGGCACTCTGACGAACTCTCTTCTGCGTTGATTTATGATTTGCCATTCTTGTGGTACTTGATTACTGAATATACTGCGATATACCCATCTCGACTAGCGAGAACGCGATACATCTACTCTTTAAGTATATATTATGTGCTTAGTAGCCCCTAGGGGAATCGAACCCCTATTTTCAGAATGAGAATCTGACGTCCTAACCGTTAGACGAAAGGGCCAGTTGCTACCGCTCGCGCGTCCGAGAAGTTCGTCTCTCGGGCAATTGTGATGCAAAGGTAATACTTTTTTTTGGACTGACCAAAGATTAATGCAAAGAATTTTATTCAAGCATACCTCCAGAGAGGATGAATCACCCCCAAATGACCTGCTATACAGCCTTTTGCAGCTAAATATCCAGCAGCCAACTTCTCTATCTCAGATCACGGCCCCAGAGGAGTTTCTCACGGATGACCTGTGCGTAGGGCTTTGTCGAGAGACGTACCAGATGCGCTCTCTTGTCGCTCCGACGAGCCACAATCTCGACGCCACAGTCGTAGACCCGCAGATTGCCATCTATTACGATAGAGAAGGTAGGGTGTAGAGACGAGACACTCATCGTCAGGACACTCCTATCGGGGAATATCAGCGGAGCCATATTCAGTGTGTGAGGAGCTATCGGGACTAGCAGGAGCGTCTCACACTGAGGAGTCACGATAGGACCACCTAAGCTCAGGGCGTAGGCGGTAGACCCCGAGGGTGTACTCACGACTAGCCCATCGGCAGCGTACTCAGCCAGTAAGTCGCCGTCCAGATCCACACGTATCTTGATAATCGAGCCAGTCTCACGCTTCTGAATGGCCAAGTCATTGAGAGCCGTGCCCACATGCTTGCCAGCGACACTCACATCTATCAGCGAGCGGGTCTCTATATGATACGCCCCTGCGAGCAGTTCGTCAAGATGATGAAGAGCCTCCTGTGGTTCCATCTCTGTCATAAAGCCCAGGTGGCCACAGTTAATCGCCCATATCGGGAGCTCCACATCCCGTAGTTTGTGAACGGCTCTCAGCAGCGTACCATCGCCACCGAGACTCAGCGCAATGTCCCCATAGGGAGTCTCCCCGCCTGGTTTCATCTGAGACCTATGAGGCTCCTGCTCCAAGAGACCTGCCGACTGTAGCGCGTCCCACAGCGAAGTCTCTATATAGAGCTCCACGCCACGCTCCGCCAGAGCCGTCAGTAGAGCCGTCACATCGTCCGTAAGACGCATCGTAGCGTGACTACCGTACACAGCTATCGTCTCTATCCTATGCTTATCCATCCCTATGCTTATCCATCAAGAAACTCTTTGATTGCATCTCCACAAAAGTACCGAAAAGAAAGCAGATGCCAAAAAGAGAACTCCCTGGGGAGGGCGAAGGGAGTGACCGAGGTAACCCTTGACGGGCAACGATAATGTAGGGACGCTCGAGAGTGTCTAGTGGGAGGGCGTCCGTTGTCGAACGACCTTGACGACACTAGCCGTGACTGAATCCTGTAGGGACGCTCGAGAGTGTCTAGCGGGAGGGCGTCCGTTGTCGAACGATCTTGACGACACTAGCCGTGACTGAATCCTGTAGGGACGCTCGAGAGTGTCTAGCG